>NZ_JCAXEF010000006.1:0-210446 GCF_059758765.1 Pseudarthrobacter sp. GQ63 | reverse complement strand
CAGCTGGCGTCCTTCCGAAGAGCGGTAACCGCCGTCAGTGCTGCGGTAGGAGCCGTCCTCGTCCCGGTAGGGGTCATCCTCGAACCGGAGGGGAGTCTCTTCAGCAGTGCCGGAGGGCAGGGAAGTGGTGGATACCGGAGCGCCGGCGCCTACAACAGGCTCGCTGTAGAGGTCGTCATTTCCGGCTGCGTACACGGTCTCCTGGCGGAGGGGTGCAACCGGCTGGTTCTGCACGGACCGCTGCGACGGTGACCCATTCGCTGCACCGTGGGAATCCGGTGCGCCTGCGGTCAGGCCGCGGGTGAGCCGGCCGGCAAGGACGCCGGCTCCGGCTGCAAGCAGCAGGAAGGTGCCGGGGTTGTTGCGGGCGAACCGCTGGACTTCGCCGAGAATGTCGCCCGGCTGCTTGTTCTCCAGCCAGGAGGCCACGGTGTCGGTAGTGCCGGCGGCCTGGCGGATCAGGTCGCTGGCCATGCCCTGCTGGTCCGGCGCGTCGGCCATGCTGTGCAGCTGGCTGGAAATGGTGCGGATGCCCTCGGCGGCCTTCTGCTGCTGGGTCCCAGCCTGGCTTGTCAGGCCCGACTTCGCCTGGTGCAGAAGATCCTGCGCACTGGACTTCGCCTCGGCCGCCACGTTCGCGGCTTCGTCCTTGGCAGTCTGCGCAACGTTCTGGGCTGACGCCGCGGCCTGGCCGGCAACGTTTGATGCCTCTTCCTTCGCCGCCTGGCTCTTGGAGGTTCCGGCAGAACCCTCAACGGGGGTGGTGCCAAAGTTCTCTTCGGCACCTGCTGCGGTCACACCATAGGGATCGGTGGTTGCAGTGCCGGGGGTCTGGGGCCATTGGTTCTCTGTCATCGGGCTCTCTTTCCTGAAGGGTCAGCTGGCGATCAAGAACCAGCAACGCTGGCTAGTAGTAAGCATGATTACTAATTAGATACTAAGCACACTTTCCTTTTGAAGCGCAAGAGGGTCGCCTAATAAAGGCCTTCAGGAACGGCTCTGGGCCCGGCGGATAGTAAGCCTACTTGCGAATTAGATGCTAAGCATGCTTATTGTAGAGAACGTAGCGACGCAACAAGAGGTGATCACACCCTGCACTTCGCCACCCACAGGAAGGCCACGGCCCGATGACCAGCAATCTCGATCCAGATGCCCGCACCAGCTACCGCCTTATTTCTGTGGCGGCCAGGCTGGTTCAACGGCGCCAGGACGACGCCCTGGCGCACTTGGGCCTCACCCGGGCGGCCGTGATAGCCCTTGAAGGCCTGGCCGGCGGGCCCTTGAACCAGGAACAGCTCGCCGAAGCAATACGCGTCCAGAGCCAGACGTTGGGACGGGTCCTGCTCCGGCTGGAGGGCGCCGGCCACATCACCAGGACGCGCCAGTCCACCGACCGCAGGCAGTTCAAGGTGGAACTTACGGAATCAGGGGAAGCCATCCTTGAGGCTGCCCGCCGGGAAGAAACCAATGCCTACCCTGATGATCCGAACATCGGTTGGAAGGTCCTCAGCGAGGAGCTCGCAAAGTTCGTGAACGCGCTGCCGGCAAGCCGGAACCAGGAGGTGGTCCCGTTCGCTCCGCCTGAGCACCGCACCGGGAGGCGCCCCCAGGGGACGCGCGGAACAGGCCTTCGCGGCATGGACCAGGCTGGCCACTGAGGCGCGCTGGCACGGACGCTGAAGTCGGCAGTGCAACGCCCTAATGCCGTAGTCCGCCGGTCCACGCCGGGCGGCTAGGCCGAGCAGGCATCCTTAAGTGCCTGGACGGACTCTGCCGGCACCTCGTCTCCGGCTTCCGCGATCTGGCCCAACGGCGTCGTAATTTCAGCCGGGACCCCGGCAGTGGATGCTGCAGAGACGAGCCCCGCCAGCAGCTGCTTGTCCTCGACGCTGACCAGCCCGTCCTGGACCACGGCGCAGATCTGGCGGTTCAGTTCGGCGGCGCCGGCCGTTGCCACCTTCGAGGCGGCGTCGCTGACGGCATTGCCTGCGGCCTCCTCAACGGCACCACAGCCGGAAAGGAGCAGGAGCAGGGGTGCGGCGGTCAGGACTGCGAGGCGGCGGTTCATGCGCCCAGCCTATCGGGTGCGCACAAGGTGCTACCGCGCGCTGGCCGCCGGCACCCCCAGGATGCTGTCCAGCAGCCCGTTCCGGAATTTGCCGTCCGGATCGTGCGACGATGCCAGTGAACGGAAGTCGGCGAAGCGCGGGTACAGCGATTCCCAGTCGTGCTCTGCCGGGGAGAAGAGCTTGCCCCAGTGCGGACGGGCGCCGAAGGGCCTCAGTAGATCCTCGAGTTCCGGCAGGACAGCCTCCACTTCGGGCTGCAGCGGCCTCCACGTAAAGTGCAGGGCAACGCTCTGCTGCCGGTAGAAAGGACTGAGCCAGAACTCGTCCGCGGCACCGGTACGGATCTCCGACACAAAGAGCAGCGGAGCGAGCTTGTCCGCGAGTCCGCGGACTGCCTCAATGGCGGCCGGGGCATGCTCCAGCGGAAGGATGAACTCGCTCTGCAGCTCCTCACCCTTGCTCGGCGTGAACTCGTGGCGGAAGTGGGGAAGGCGGTCCAGCCACTGGCCGGGTTCGTCCAACTGCACGGTGCAATTTTCCGCGGACATGTCCGGCAGCGGGTGCCGCGGGCTCACGGCCGCAGTGGCACCAAACAGTCCGTCCAGGGGCGGCTCCGAGTCCAGCGCCTTGAGCCAGACCTGACTGATGGAATCCCCGGCATAGTCCGTGAAAAGGCTGACGCTGTAGGCGCTGGACACGAGTTCGCGGAAGCTGGCCAGTGCATGGTCCCACGGCAGGTCCTCCAGAACGCGCTGGCGCATCCGGAAGCTCGGCTGGACGGCGAGTTCCAGGCCGGTCACAATCCCCAGGGCCCCGAGCCCCACCACGCTGGCCAGGAATTCGTCGCCATCGGCGCGTGTGAGGGAAACCTGTTCGCCGGAGGGCCGCACCAAGTCGATGGACTGGACTGCTCCGGCCAGGGACTGGTTGTTGACGCCTGAGCCGTGCGTTCCGGTCTGGACTGCGCCCGCCACGGAGATGTGCGGGAGTGACGCGAGATTATGAATGGCGGCGCCGGACTGCTCCAGGGCGCGGCACAGTTCCCCGTAGCTGACGCCGCCGCTGACCCGCACCGTTGTGCGGTCCGGGGAGAGTTCGATCCGCTGGGGCAGCGCATCCAGGAGAACATGCACGCCGTCCGTGTCGCCCACCCGATTGAACGAGTGCCGCGATCCCAAGGCCTTGACCCGCCCGGCAGCGGCCACGATTCCGGCAAGTTCGTCCACCGAGGCTGGCCGCCGGACCTCCGCGGAGGCGTATTCAAGGTTCCCTGCCCAGTTCTTCATCGAGTCGGCTTTCCGGTTGGAGGTGCAAATTGGCTCCCTCAACTGTCAGCGCTAACAATCCCACTGTCAAGGCGCGTTCACGCTGCCCGCCCACAGCGGGCCACGGTGCGCCGCGACACACTGGCGCTTGTCTTTCTATCGTTGTAAATTTGCCGGATGACACGTGTGGGCACCCCTCCGATGGGATGGAACAGCTGGGACTGTTACGGCACCTCCGTGACCGAGGACGAGGTCATGGCCAATGCCTCCTTCATGGCCGGGCACCTGCTGCCTTTCGGGTGGGACACCGTGGTGGTGGACATTCAGTGGTACGAACCCGCGGCCCGGGCCGGAGGCTACAACGACGGCGCAGAACTGGACCTGGACGGGTACGGCCGGCAGCTTCCGGCGACCAACAGGTTCCCGTCCGCCGCCGGCGGGCTCGGCTTCAAACCGCTCGCCGACCGGATCCACGCCCTGGGCCTCAAGTTCGGCCTTCACATTATGCGCGGCATCCCCCGCCAGGCGGTCCGGGATGCCCTCCCCGTTGAAGGGACGGACGCCACTGCACACCAGGTCGCTGACACGTCCTCCGTCTGCGCATGGAACACGGATAATTACGGCCTGGACCACAGCCACCCCGGCGCACAGGCCTACTACGATTCCCAGCTGCGGCTCTTCGCTTCGTGGGGCGTGGACTTCATCAAAGCCGATGACATGGTGGGCCCCTACTTCGCCGGGGAGATCGCGGCCTACCGCCGCGCGATAGACCGCAGCGGCAGGGACATGGTCCTTAGCCTGTCGCCGGGCAGGGCCCTGTCCCTGGCACACCTCGACCACCTGCGCGCGAACGCAGACATGTGGCGGGTTTCGGACGATCTCTGGGACAGCTGGGAGGACATTGAGGCCCAGTTTGGCCGGATGGCACGGTGGGCTCCCCACCAAAGGCCCGGAAGCTGGGCGGACGCGGACATGCTCCCGGTGGGACGGATCGCGCTGCGCGCCGAGCGGGGACATGCGCGGCTCACGCGCCTGACGCCCGACGAACAACGGACCATGCTGTCACTCTGGTGTATCGCCCGTTCCCCGCTCATGCTCGGCTGCGACCTTCCCTCCTCACCCCCGGAAACCCTTGGGCTGCTGACCAACCGGGACGTCCTTGACGTACTCACGGAGAGCCGCAACAACCGCGAACTGCTGCGGGACGGGCACCTCGTGCTGTGGGCGGCGGAAAGTACGACGTCGGAGGACAGGTTCGTGGCGGTCTTCAACACCGGGACGGCCGGCGTGGCCCGGACACTGCCGCTCGCTGACCTTGGCCTCCCGGGTCCGGGGAGCTGGACAGCCCGGGAGGCGTGGAGCGGCGCCGGGGCCGGGCTCACCCGGCTATACGGTGCCCCGGCCCTCGCGGTGGATCCCCCTGCGCACGGCGTGCAGTTCTACCGGTTCTCCCGCACCCGGTCTTAGCTCCCGCCGTCCTGTGTGCCGGTGCGGGGCGGCGGGACCCTGCGCCTGCCGGTGGCTTCAAACGCGGCCGCGACCCGCAGCAGGGCGGTGTCGCTGTAAGCCTTGCCGGCGAAGGTCAGGCCCACGGGCATGGCGATGTCCGCGGCAAGCCCCATGGGAACCGTCACGGTGGGAATGCCGAGATGCCGCGGAACCAGGTTCCCGTTGGACACCCAAACGCCGTTGCGCCAGGCCAGGTCAGCCGAGCGCTTGTTGCGGTCCGCGTCGGAAGGGCCGATGTCGGCAGCTGCCGGGAACACCACGGCGTCGAGGCCCAGGCCGTCCATCCACTGCTCCAGGTCAACCCGGCGTGTCTCCTCCAGCCCGCGCAGTCCCTCGGCCAGGTGCGGTATCCCGGCCAGTTCGGGCACGCCGTTCTCCCGGATCCACGCGGGGTAGTCGCTGATGTCGTCGTCGAACCCGTGGTACCGGTCCGGGAGTGAGCCGTCCGGCGCGGGAAAGATGGCCGCGCCGTCCACGTCGGACAGCCGGCAGAGATCCGGGTCCCCGTTTGCGTCCAGGAAGTCGTTCCAGGCCCAGGCCGAGAGGTCTACGATTTCCCTGCGCAGGTAGTCGGGGGACACCAGGCCCCTGGTCGAAATGCTGGGGGCCCCGGGACGGTCGCCTTCATAGTTGGACACCACCGGGAAGTCCACCTCGATAACCTCGGCTCCCGCGGCCACGAGATCGCGCCGCGCAGCCTCCCAGAGCCCGATGATCGAAGCCCTGGTCTTGATCCGCTGCCCCGTAGGCCCGCCAATCACCGGAGTAGGGGCGGTTCCGGCATCAGGATCCGCGTTGACGTACATCCGGGGGACCCCAAAGCGTTTGCCGGCCAGGACGCTTTCAGCCGCAACCCGGTCCGGTGCCGCCAGCTCCACGTAGGAACCAGGGCGCACTTCGGATGCTTTGGGCAGCCCGACCCATGGCTGCATCCGCCAGAAGTCGCCCCGGGTTTCGGCATCATCAGCCACCACAACATCCAGCACCTCCAGGAGGTCCGCCATGGTGCGGGCATGCGGCACCACCACGTCCATGGTGGGCACCAGCGGCCAGTTGCCGCGGACAGAGATCACGCCCCGAGACGGGGTGTAGGCGCAGAGGGCGTTGTTCGACGCCGGCGCCCGGCCGGAGGACCAGGTCTCCTCCGCGAGCCCGAAGGCGGCGAAGCTGGCCGCGGTGGCCGTTCCTGACCCGTTGGAGGATCCGGAGGCGAAGGCTGCCGTGAGGTAGTCGGCGTTGTACGGGCTTTCGGCACGTCCATATACGCCGCGCTGCATACCTCCGTTGGCCATTGGGGGCATGTTGGTCAGTCCGATAAGGACAGCGCCGCCGGCCCGCAGCCGCTCGATGGTGAACGCGTCCTGCTGTGCCACCAGATCCTTGAAAGCCGGCGATCCGGCAGCGACGGTCAGGCCGCGCACCTTATAACTGTCCTTGGCTGTATAGGGGATGCCGTCCAGGGGTCCGAGCGTGGACCCCTGGGCGCGCCGCATGTCCGACGCCCGGGCTTCAGCAAGGGCGTCCGGGTTCATCACAACGACTGCGTTCAGGCATATGCCCGACGAGTCATACTTCTCGATCCGTTCCACATAGAGGCGGACCAGGTCCTCGCTGGTGACCTCTCCCGCCTCCAGTGCCGTACGGAGTTTGCGGACGGAGGCCTCGACGACGTCGAAGCTGGCCTGGGTGCCCGGCGCGCCGGCCGTTGGGGCGGGCTTCATTCTGCGCCTCCTTGGGCTGCGGGCGCCGGCTGCTGCTGCGTGATGCAGTGGATGCCCCCGCCGAAGGCGAAGATGTCGCGGGCATCCACCAGCTCCACCGTCCGGCCAGGGTAGGCGCGTTCCAGGATGCCGGCGGCAATGGTGTCATTGGGGTCATCGAAAGCGCACAGTACCACTGCATTGTTCGCCACGTAGTGGTTGATGTAGGACCAGTCCACAAACCCTTCGCCGTCCTCGAGCACGGTGGGGGCGGGGACGTCGATGACGCGCAGCGGACGGCCCTTGGCATCCACTTCTCCGGCGAGGACCGCGGAAAGCTCCCGGTACACCTCGTAATCCGGGTGGACTGCGTTGTCCTGGCGGTGGAGGAGGACGGTTCCGGGGCCGGCGAAGGCCGCCACGATATCCACGTGGCCGCGGGTGCCGAACTCGCCGTAGTCGCGGGTGAGGCCACGCGGGAGCCAGATGGCCTTGGTGGTGCCCAGGGCTGCGTGGATTTCGGCCTCGACAGATTCTTTGGTGGCTCCGGGGTTGCGTCCCGGATCCAGCTGGACCGTCTCCGTCAGCAGCACCGTTCCCTCGCCGTCCACATGGAATCCGCCGCCCTCATTGACCAGTGGACTGGATGTGGCCGGGGCCCCGGCCTTCCCGGCGACCGCGCGGGCCACGTCTGCGTCCCTGTCCCAGGCGGCCCACTCCTGCGCGCCCCACCCGTTGAAGACCCAGTCGACGGCGGCCAGCGAGCCGTCCGGACGGTGGACGAAGGTGGGTCCGCTGTCCCGGATCCACGCGTCGTCGAGCGGAACTTCAGCCACGGTGATGCCCCCGCCAAGCCATTCCCGTGCGGCGGTGGCGTCCCGGGGGTCTGCCACGACGGTCACGGGCTCGTGGCGGGCGATGGTGCGGGCAACTGTGGACCAGGCGGCACGGGCGCGGTCCAGCGAAGGACTTCCCAGGGGGCCAAAGGTTTCGTTGGGCGGCGGAAAGGCCATCCAGGTGCGGTGGTGGAGGTCCCATTCGGCAGGCATGTGGGTGGCCGTGTCGTCGGTGGCAGCGGCACCCGGAGAGGCTAGTGGGGAGGAATAAATGAATGACATTCATTTATTATGGATTCGAGGATGCCCGCAGGCAAGGGATGCGGGGAAAATTAAGCTACTGCTACCTGGCGGGTGTCCTGTCCACGGCAGCCAGGATGGCCCGGGCCAGTTCCGCTGGCTTGGTGAACTGGGGCCAGTGGCCGGTGGGCAGGTCCACGTACTCCACGTCGCGCATCCTGGAAAGCTCCGCCACAAAGGGATGGCCGGCCTGGATCCACTCCTGCAGCAGCGACGACGGGAACTCGCATGCAATGACGGTGGCCGGCACGTCGTAGCGCCGGTCGTCATGCAGATGCTGCTGGTCGTAGGCAACACCCTTGGGCTGCGGAACGGCCCGTGCCCGGAACGCCTCGCGGAGGCCGTCGTCGAGGTCCACCAGGTCGGCGTCCTCGAACGCTTCCCACGGCGGCAGCGGGACGTCGTCGCCGTCGGCCGGCAGTTCATCGTTGATCACGCCGCCCTCACCCAGCGGTCCGCTGTCCACGTAGACCGCCCGCTCCACCCGGTCCGGGCGGGAGTCCAGGGCGCCGTGGATGATGGCGCCGCCGCCGGAATGGCCCACCAGCACCACCTTGTTGTCCAGGGCATCAATGGCGGCAACCACGGCATCGATGTGGTCCATGAGGCGGATGCCGGAGCGGTCTGCGTCCACCGATTGCATCCCGGGAAGCGTGAGCGGGTGCGTCCGGTGGCCCGCGGCCTCAAGCGGCGGCGCCACCTCCTCCCACGAGGAAGCATCCAACCAGAAACCGGGAACCAGGATGATGTCCATGATGGAACCCTACTCCCGGCGGAGACGGCCGCGGGTCATCCGGGCGGAGTGCGGGGCATCGGGAGCAGCAGGGCTTTCGCGCAGCCTCGACGGGCAGTAAAGTCCCCGAGTAGCCTGCGTTTCTCCGACGTGACCTGAGAGGGAGCCCTCATGAAACGGCCAGAATGCTTTTGCGGACCCGCCGGCACCGTGCCGGGCCCAGCCGGGGCCGGAGGTGTGGAGGCATGAGCGGCTCACCATCGCAGGGCCAGGCCGCGCCGGCGAAGCGTGAAACGTTCTCCTCGCGCCGGCTCTTTATCCTCTCGGCCATCGGCTCGGCAGTCGGCCTGGGCAATATCTGGCGCTTTCCCTATATCGCCTATGACAATGGCGGCGGCGCCTTCCTGATTCCCTACCTGGTGGCACTGCTGACGGCCGGCATCCCGCTGCTGTTCCTCGACTACGCCGTGGGCCACAAGTTCCGCGGCTCGGCGCCGCTGGCCTACCGCCGGCTCCACCGGGCAGCTGAGCCGCTGGGATGGTGGCAGGTGCTGGTGTGCTTCGTCATCGCGGCCTACTACGCAGTGATCATCGCCTGGTCGCTGATGTACACCATCTTTTCCTTCACGGAGGCATGGGGTGACGACGCCGAGGGCTACTTCTTCGGGAACTTCCTGGCCGTCGCGGAGGCCCCGGGCATCGGCTTCACCTACGTGCCGTCCGTCTTCTTCCCGCTCCTGCTGATCTGGGTGGCGGTCATCATCATCATGGTGGCAGGAATCCGCAAGGGCATCTCCCGCGCCAACTCCATCCTCCTGCCCTTGCTGATGGTGATGTTCCTTCTCCTGGTGGTCCAGTCGCTCTTCCTTCCCGGCGCAGCGGAAGGCCTGAACGCGTTCTTCACGCCGGACTGGGCCGCACTCGCAGACCCCTCTGTGTGGGCTGCAGCCTACGGACACATCTTCTTCTCGCTGTCCGTGGGCTACGGCATCATGGTCACGTATTCCTCCTACCTCAAGCGCCGGACGGACCTCACCGGTTCCGGCATGGTGGTTGCCTTTTCCAACTCCGGATTCGAAATCCTCGCCGGCATCGGTGTTTTCGCGGCTCTTGGGTTCATGGCGCAGGCAGCAGGCACAGGCGTGAACGACGTCGTGACCCAGGGCATCGGCCTTGCCTTCGTCGCATTCCCCACCATCGTGTCCCAGGCACCCTTCGGCGGGCTCATGGGCGTGCTCTTCTTCGGATCACTGGTGTTCGCGGGGATCACCTCCCTGATCTCCGTGCTGGAGGTGATCGTGGCCGCGGTGCAGGACAAGCTGGGCTGGGGCCGGGTCAAGGCTTCAGTGGTGGTCAGCGTGCTGGTGGCAGTTGTCTCCCTGGGCCTGTTCCCCACTGCTACGGGCCTTTACCTGCTGGACACCTCGGATGCTTTCGTCAACAGCTTCGGGATCACCCTCGGCGCGCTGGTCACCGTGGTGGTGCTCGCGTGGTTCCTGCGCAAGCTGCCGCTGCTCTCGGCCCACCTGAACCGTGTCTCAACCATCAAGATGGGGCGGGCGTGGATAGTTCTGGTGGCCGGCGTGGTGCCCCTCGCCCTGATCTATATGGTGGCCAACGAATTCATCAGCAAGATCACCACCACCTACGAGGGGTACCCCGAGTGGTTCGTGGGCCTGTTTGGCTGGGGCATGGCCGGCGCGCTGGTGGTCCTGGCCCTCATCCTGACGGCCATTCCCTGGAGCCGCAGCTCCAAAGCCCACCATGACCCCGAATACGACGACGTGGTCAAAGAGGATGCACAGGAGACGGCACCATGACACCCATCGCCATCACCATGATGATCATTGCGATCCTCACTGTCTGGGGCGGGCTGGCGCTCGCGCTGGTCAACCTCAAGAGGCACCCGGAGGACGAGGGCGCCCTGCCCGAAGAGTACGCACCCGAGCTCTGACCCACCTTTGCGGGCGAGGGCCCGGGTGCCGGGGCCCGGGGCTGCCATGGTTACGGGTTGGGCTGTCCCTTGCCGGTGCTGCCGTGGTTGGCGGCGGGCAGGACGACGGCGTCAGTCACCGCCTTGCCATGGGCGTTCTGGAACACCGCCCGCACCAGGACCGCCGGCTGGCCGGGCGCCGCGGCGGGCAGCCCAAGCGTTGAGGTGTAGGTGCCCTCATCCGTCCGTTTCGTCACGGGCTGGCGGCATGCCTTCTGCCAGTTTGCCCCGCCGTCGGACGAGGTTTCCCACACTGCCACCGGGCCCGGGGTGCCGGTGGCCGTAGCGGCCACACTGGCTGTGCTGCCCGCCGCCCTGGCCTTTGGCTGCTTGGAAACCTGCGGCAGTTCCACTGTCTGGTCGAAGGCGGGCCAGCCGTCCACCCAGTCGATTTTCTGGAGGCCGAGGGTAGGGAAGTAGGGGATGTCCTGGTTGGAGCCGTCGTAGTAGTGGAAGGCCAGGTAATCGCCAAACACGGACTGGCCGCCCGGGCCGGTGACGGCACCGTGCGAATCCAGGACCACGGACCCGCCGCCGCCGAACATGTCGCGGCGGTCCTTGTCCAGGTAGGGGCCCTTGACGGAGGTGGAACGCCCCACGGCCACCTTGTAGGTGGAGTCGGCGCCGCGGCAGCAGGAGTCGAAGGAGACAAACAGGTAGTAGTAGCCGCCGTGCCTGGTGATGTACGGCGCCTCGATGGGGTTGCCGGGCATGAACCGGTCCGCAATGTTCACGGTTTGTGACTGCCAGCCAGCCACCGGCTTGCCGCTGGGCCATTCGATGGGCACCAGGAAGATCCCGTACCAGAACGATCCGATGGCCATGTACGGTGTGCCGTCGGCATCTTCGATGATTCCAGCGTCGATCGCGTTGAAGGTCTTCCCGGGGTTGTCCGGGTCCAAGCCGGTAGCGGGGGAGGAGACCACCAGGCCCCGGTCCACCCACTCGTAATCCGGATGGGTGGGATCCAGCGTGGTGTTGGTGGCCAGGGCAGTCAGGGACTTGTTGCCGCCAAAGCGCGACGCCGAGTAGTACAGGTAGTAGGTGCCGTTATGCTCCGTGATCTCCGGCGCCCACAGGTTGCCGGGGAGCTCGCCGTCGGCGAAGTGCTCATCGATCCAGGCGGGAATCCGGTCCCAGACGGTGCCGCTGTACTCCCACGTGGTTCCCTGGTCATGGGAAGACCAGGCCTGGATGGTGCCGCCGTTTTCCCGGTTCACCAGGCCTGTGGAGTAGACGTACCAGGTGCCATCATCGTCGATGATCAGGGCAGGATCGTGGATGGGGGTGGTCTGGCCAACGACCGTCTTTCCGCCCGGCAGGTCCGCCAGGCTGGGGTCGTTCTTTGCGGCCGGAGCTGACACCGTCCCAGCAACCTTCAGGGCCGGGGCGGTTGCGGCTATGTGGGGACTGGCCGCCGTCGGGAGCGCTGCCGCTGTGAGCGTGAGGCCCAGGGCTGCAGCCAATCCTGCAGCGCGGAGCGCCCATGGACGTGACTTCATCATCACGTGGTCCTTCCGGGAGGTGGAGCGGTTTCAACCGCAGGGAACAGGCAACATTTTGCAACGTTGTAACGAAGAATATGGCATGCGGCGTGGGTCACGTCAAGGAGGCGTTGGGGCAGGAGAAAGTAATTGCCGGAGCGCCCTTGACGATTCTTCTTGTCGTGTGTGATGGTTTCTTACAACGTTGCAAAGCAGCAGCTGCTCCGATGGCGGTCCGCTACCGCGGACCGCGGAGCCCGGTACCGCCCAGCCCAATAAACTTGTTTGCTCCACCCAACCCGGAAGGACTGCGTGATGATGAAGTCACGTCCCATGGCCGCGACCCTGGCGCTTTTTACCGCCGCCGGCCTTATGCTCGGCGGCTGCTCCGCCCCCTCTGGCGGGGACGCCGGCGGCGAAAAGAAGCTCACCTTTATGTTCCGCGGGGGTGAAGACGAGAAGAAGGCCTACGAGAAGGCCGTTGAACAGTTCGAGGCCGCAAACGGTGTTGACGTTGACATCATCGTCACAACAGCGGACCAGTACGCCACCAAGCTGAAGGCCGCAATTGCCGGCAAGCAGGTCCCGGACGTGTTTTATATCGGGCCAGGCGACGTGCAGGCGTACGTGCAGAACGGAATCGTCAAGGACATCACCGAATACGTGGAAGGCTCGGACACGATTGACCTGGATAATATCTGGGAATACGGCGTGGACAGCTACCGCTACGACGGCAAGCGCGTGGGTGAAGGTTCCATTTATGCCCTCCCCAAGGACGTGGGCCCCTTCTCCTTCGGCTACAACAAGACCATGCTGGAAAAGGCCGGGGTTCCGCTTCCTGACAAGGACAAGCCCTACACCTTTGACGAGTTCGTGGCTGCGGCCAAGAAGCTTACAGCCGATACCAACGGCGACGGCACACTGGACCAGTGGGGAACAGGCCTGAATGTCCAGTGGAACCTGCAGCCGTTCGTCTGGTCCAACGGCGGGGACTGGCTCAACGAGGACCGCACCAAGGTCACCGTGGACACCCCCGAATTCGCCGAGTCGCTGCAGTGGTTCGCAGACCTGCAAAATGTCCACGGCGTAACCCCTTCTGTCGCTGAGGCACAGACCCTGGACACGTACCAGCGCTGGATGAAGGGCGAAATCGGCTTCTTCCCCATCGCCCCCTGGGACCTCTCCACCTACCAGAAGCTCGGCTTCGAGTGGGACGTCATCCCCTACCCTGCAGGCGACACCGGCGAGACGGCCAGCTGGATCGGGACGCTCGGCGTCGCGGTCTCCGAAAGCACCAAGCACCCCGAAGAGGCAGTCAAGCTGGTGGAGTACCTCACTGCCAACAAGGAAGCCCAGCAAAGCCTGGTGGATGCGGGCATCCAGATCCCCAACCTGAAGGACATGGCCGAGACCTGGGCAGCGGACACCAGCACCAAGCCGGCCAACAAGGAAGAGTTCCTGCAGGTCGTCAAGGACTACGGCCGCGCTTTGCCCGGCGGCAACACCTTCAACGCCGAGTGGTATGACGAGCTGTTCACCAACATCCAGCCCGTGCTGGACGGCAAGCAGACCGCTGCCGACTACCTGAAGGAAGCCCAGCCCAGGATGCAGGAATTCCTGGACGCCGCCAACCAGCAGGCCGGCAACTAGGGGGATCACCGGTATGACAACAACCATCACCCGCCGCTCGCGGCTTCACCGGAAGGAACACCGGGCAGCCCTCGCTTTCGTTGCCATACCGGTGATCGGGTTCCTCCTCTTTACGCTCTTCCCGCTCCTCTTCTCGGTGTACGCCTCCTTCACCAACTGGAACGGCATCTCCGCCCCGGTCTTCAAGGGCCTGGACAACTACATCAAGATGTTCGGCGACCGCTACTTCCTGCAGTCGCTCTGGAACACCCTGTACATGATGATCGGCATCCCCATCGGACTGGTCATCTCACTGGGCCTGGCGCTGGCAATGAACCGGAAGATGCGCGGCACCACGTTCTTCCGCACCGTGTACTACTTGCCCGTGATCTCCTCCATCGCCGCCGTCGCCATCCTCTGGCAGTGGGCCTTCAACGGCGACTTCGGCCTCATCAACCAGGGCCTGGCCCTGGTGGGCATCGACGGCCCCAACTGGCTGCAGGACACCGCCACCGTGAAGCCCGCCCTCATCATCATGGCCATCTGGAAAGGCCTGGGATATTCCATGCTGCTGTACCTGGCGGCCCTCCAGTCGGTGCCCCGCTACCTGTACGAGGCCGCAGCACTGGACGGTGCAACTGCCTGGCAGCAGTTCCGGCATATCACCATCCCCATGGTCCGGCCGGTCACCTTCTTCCTGATTGTCACCAGCATCATCGGCGGCTCCCAGATCTTCGTCGAAATCAACATCATGACCCCCACCGGCGGCCCTGAGTTCCAGTCCGCCTCCATCGTTTGGTACATCTGGCAAAAGGCGTTCGACAACCTCCAGATGGGGTATGCGTCCGCCATGTCCGTGGTCCTGGGGCTGCTGGTCTTCGTCATCACCTTCATCCAGTTCCGGCTCAACCGCCGCAACCAGTTTTCGATCGATTGAGGCAGGCAGCCATGTCCGCACAGAACGTCATCACCACACCCCCGCTGGAGCCCGCCCACGAAATCCCCGGCAGTGCCGGGAGCGGAAAACCTGCCGGTCCCCGGCGGGCGGGCAGGGGCTCCCGGTCCGCGAAGGAAACACTCCGCCTGGGCAACATCCTCACCACCCTGGTCCTCAGCGTCGGCGCAATCGTGATGATCGCCCCGCTCGCCTGGACCTTCTCCACCTCGCTCAAGACGAAGGACGGCGTCTTCGAACTTCCGCCCCAGTGGATTCCGGACCCCTTTGTGTGGGAGAACTACGCACGCATCTGGACCGCGGGCCCGCTGCTGAGCGGCATCCAGAACAGCCTGATCGTGGCCTGTTCGGTGACCATCGTGGGCTCGCTGACGTCCGCGCTCGCCGCTTTTGCCTTTGCCAAGATGCGGATGCCCTTCAAGAACGTCCTGTTCCTGGGGCTCCTGTCCGGGCTCATGATCCCGTTTCCCACCCTGATGATTCCGCAGTTCACCATCTTCGCGAGCATCGGCTGGGTGGATACGCTGCTGCCGCTGATCGTGCCGGGGCTTTTCGGCAACATCATCATGATCTTCTTCCTGCGCCAGTTCCTGAACAGCATCCCGGACTCCATCGTGGAGGCGGCCCGGATCGACGGCGCCTCCTACCTGCAGATCTTTTGGACGCTCATCCTGCCCGCCATCCGCCCGGCGCTCGCCGCCCAGTTCATCCTCTGGTTCATGGCCATGTGGAACGACTACCTGGCGCCGATCATCTACCTGAACTCCCCGGGCACGCAGACCCTTCAACTGGTCATCGCCAATTTCAATGCGCAGTACGCCATCCAGACGGATTACCCGCTGATCATGGCCGCATCCTTCGTGGCGCTCCTGCCGGTGCTCATTGTCTTTGTAGTGTTCCAGCGCCAGATCATCGAATCCATCGCGCTTTCCGGATCCAAGGGCTGAACCGTGCCAGTGGATACCAACACCGATACCGCGGCGGAGCTGCTTCCGCTCCCCGCGGGCGCCGGCCAGGAGCCGTCCTCCTGGGGCGCGCGGCATGCGCATGACCCCACCGTTGTCCGGGACGACGACGGCACCTACTTCATGTTCTCCACCGACGCCGTGGCCAATACGAAAGACATTCCTTCCGGGGTACATATCCGTACATCCGCCGACCTGGTGCGGTGGACGTACCTCGGAACCGCACTCGGCGGAGTGCCGGAGGCGGCAGCGGCGTGGTCCGGCGCCCAGGGGTTGTGGGCGCCGGAGGTGGTCCGCTGGCCCACCGGGGAATGGCATATGTATTACTCGGCGTCGACCTTTGGCTCCAACACCTCTGCCATCGGCCTCGCCGTCGCCGCATCGCCCAAGGGCCCGTGGGAGGACCGCGGCCTGGTGGTGGCAACCCGGAAGGGTGAACATTCCCAAAACGCCATAGATGCCGCGGTTGCCTTCGACGCCGGCGGCAACCCCTGGCTGACCTACGGATCCTTCTTCTCGGGCATCTACATCCTGCCCCTGGACCCCAGCTCCGGGCTGCCCAGGGTGGAAGGCGACCTGGGCTCCGTCATTGCCCGGCGCCCACGGTCTGTGGAAGGGGCAGTGGAAGGCGCCTTCATCCTCCGGAGCCCCCACGATGGCCGCTACCTCCTGTTCACGTCCTATGATTCGCTGTTCAGCACCTACAACGTGAGGGTGGCTGTCGCGGACCACATCACCGGGCCCTACTGGGATTTCCGGGGGCTGGAGATGACCGACCTGGACGCACCGCCTGCTGCGGTAGGCACCAAGGTGCTGGGCAGCTACCAGTTCGACGGCGGAACGGCCTGGCTGGCGCCCGGCCACAATTCAGTCCTGAGTCAGAAGGGGCCGGACGGAGCCGCCGAGCACTTTATGGTCCACCATGTCCGGTTTGGAGCGGATCCCAGCCAGCACGTGGTCCAGCTGCGCCGGCTCTTCTTCACTGCCGGCGGCTGGCCCGCCATCTCACCCCAGCCGTTCGCCGGGCTCCGGAGCGAGGCTGTTCCCGTTCCTGCCGAAGTGGCCGGAACGTGGCAGGTCCTGCGCTTCGACCCTGAATCCACGGACGTTGTGCCGGCCGCCCGGATGAACGTGGAGTGCGTTGACCTTCGTCCCGCGCACTTCCGGGGGCATCCACTGGCTGTCCGCCTGCGTCCCACGGGGCCTGGCTGCGAACCGGGCACGGAGATAGACGCCGTGGTCTTCAGCTCGTGGGACTGGTCCCGCAACAGCCCGGCCCTTTCCTTCAGCGGCATCGACCAGCGCGGAGTGGCCTGGTCCGGAACCCGGGAGGGGCTGCTGTGACTGATGCTCCCCTGGGGTGGGCCGGGCGGCTGATGGACTGGCTCCGCTTTTCCACCCGGCTGGTCCTGGTCAACGTGCTCTTTGTGGCCGGAGCCCTGGCCGGGCTGGTGGTCCTGGGCGTCTTTCCTGCCGCGGTGGCTGCCACCACCGTCCTGGGCAGGCTGCGGAACGGTTCGGCCGGGGACAGCCTGGTGCGGGACTTCATCACCTCCTACCGCTTCCAGTTCCGGCACGCCAACCGGGTGGGAAGCGCCTTCTGGATTGCCGGCGTCGTCCTTGTCCTGGACTTCGCATCATTGCTGGGACCTGCCGGGACAGCCATGCCGGCGCCCGTACACGCCGTCCTCCTGGCGCTGTCCACAGCTGCCGCGGGAGTCGCACTGGCTGCTGCCGCCACCGCTGTGGGCCTGTGCAGCCGCTACCGGGATTCCGTGGCCAGGACGTGGCGGACTGCCTTGATGCTCCCGCTTGTATCACCCGCCATGAGCCTTTCCCTGCTGGCGACCCTGGCAGCGGCCGCCGTCGTCTTCTCCGGAATGACGGTGCTGGTGCCCCTCATTGGCGCGTCGGTCCCGCTGCTCATCTCCGGATGGCTGGTGGGCCACAGGCTCGCCGGGCTGGAAGCCACAGGTCCTGCCCACGCCTAGAACCACCCATCAAAAATCTCCACCAGACCCACCGTCTTATTACAACGTTGAATAGAACAGGAATACACACCGTGACCATCACTTCCGCCGCCACTGAACAGGCCGACCTGGCTGTCGTGGCACCCACCGTCATCACCGTGGACCGCTCCGCCGTCGTGGCGCCCGTCAACCGCCGCATCTTTGGCTCCTTCGTGGAGCACCTGGGCCGCTGCGTCTATGACGGCATCTACGAACCCGGCCATCCCACCGCCAACGAGGACGGCTTCCGCCTGGACGTCATCGAACTGGTCAAGGAGCTCGGGTCAAGCACCATCCGCTACCCCGGCGGCAACTTCGTTTCCGGCTACCGCTGGGAGGACGGCGTGGGACCGCGGGACCAGCGTCCCGTACGCCGGGACCTCGCGTGGCACTCGCTTGAATCAAACCAGGTGGGCCTGGACGAGTTCGCCCGCTGGTGCAAGCTCACCGGTTCCGAACTGATGATGGCCGTGAACCTGGGCACCCGGGGCATCGAGGCAGCCCTTGACCTGCTGGAGTACACCAACCACCCCTCCGGCACCGCACTCAGCGAGCAGCGCATCGCCAACGGAGCCACGGATCCCTACAACATCCGCATGTGGTGCCTGGGCAACGAGATGGACGGTCCCTGGCAGATCGGCCACATGTCAGCCGAGGACTACGGAAAGCTCGCCGCCCGCACCGCTTCGGCCATGAAGACGGCGGACAAGAACCTGGAGCTGGTGGTCTGCGGCTCGTCCGGGTCCGCCATGCCCACCTTCGGCGAGTGGGAACGGGTGGTCCTGGAACACAGCTACAACTACGTGGACTACATTTCCTGCCACGCCTACTACCAGGAGCGCAACGGCGACCTGGGCTCCTACCTGGCGTCCTCGCTGGACATGCAGTACTTCATCGAGACCGTGGTGGCCACCGCAGACCACGTCAAGCACAAGTTGAAGAGCAAAAAGACCATCCAGCTGTCCTTTGACGAATGGAACATCTGGTACCTGGACGAGCACCAGGCCTCCGACGAGGTCAACGAGGAATGGACCCACGCGCCGCGCCAGCTGGAGGACACCTACTCCGTGGCGGACGCCGTGGTGTTCGGCAACCTGCTCATGACGCTCCTGAAGAACCACGACCGCGTTGCTGCCGCTTCCCTCGCCCAGCTGGTGAACGTGATCGCGCCCATCATGACCGAACCGGGGGGCGACACCTGGCGCCAGACCACGTTTTTCCCTTTCTCCGTCACCTCACGGCTCGCCAAGGGGGAGGTACTCCGCCCCCGCATCGACGCCGGAACCTACACGACAGCGGTTTACGGCGAGGCACCGCTGGTGGACGCGGTGGCAACCGCCGACGCCGCCACGGGAGAGTCTGCCCTCTTCCTGGTGAACCGCAGCCAGACCGAGGCGATTGACGTGACCATCAACGTCTCCGACCTCAACGCGAAGGTGATCGCCGAGGCCGTCACCCTCCACGACGAGGACGTGTACGCCAAGAACACCCTCCAGGACCAGGACCGGGTGGGACTCAAGCAGCTCCACGGCGCCGTCCTGGACGAGGGCACGCTCACCGTAACCCTGCCGCCCGTGTCCTGGTCCGCCGTCGCGCTTGGCTGACATGCCCCGGGAAACACAGGGATCCGCTGCCGGCCGCGTGAGGATGCGGCTGGCAGCGGTGCTGGCCGCCGTCGTCGTGCTGGTCCTGGCCGGTTGCGCTGCCCCGGCAGCGGGTCCGGCGCCGAAGGCAAGCGCCGCCGAACTAACCGGCGACTTCTTCACCCATGACCCCGCGCTCGTGAAAGGGGAGGCCGGGGAACCCTGGTTCATCTACTCCACCGGCAACGGCCAGGTGGCGGACGGCAACATCCAGGTGCGCCGCTCCGACGACGGTGTGGACTGGGAATACGCCGGCGAAGTCTGGCAGGAGAAGCCGGCCTGGCTCAGCGCAGCGGTGCCGGGCGTGGACAACCTCTGGGCGCCCGAGCTGTATGAGCATGACGGCATCTGGTACCTGTACTACTCGGCGTCCACGTTCGGGAAGAACCTGTCGGTGATCGCGCTGGCGACGAACAGCACCCTGGATCCCGGGGACCCCGCGTACGAATGGGTGGACCGCGGGCAGGTGGTCTCCTCCAAGGGAGAACGCTTCAACGCCATCGATCCCGGCATCGCGGAGGACCACAACGGCACGCCGTGGATGTCCTTCGGATCGTTCTGGACAGGGCTGCGGCTCGTGGAACTCGAATGGCCCACGGGCCTGCGCGCGGACGCCGCTGAACCGCTGGCCATCGCGGACCGGAAGGCGCCGCCCAACGCCATCGAAGCACCGTACATCCTGCCGCACGGCGGGAAGTACTACCTGTTTTTCTCCCGCGACTTCTGCTGCCAGGGGCTGGACAGCACCTACAACATTGCGGTGGGGCGCGCGGACACCATCACCGGGCCGTACGTTGACGCCGAGGGCAGGGAACTGCTCGACGGCGGCGGCACGCCGCTGCTGGCATCCGACGGCGGGCGCGTGGGGCCAGGCGGGCAGTCCGTTTCAGGGAACACCCTCGCCTTCCACTACTACGCGGAAGAACTCGATGGCGCCTTCCGGCTGGGCCTCGCCGAGCTGGAGTGGAAGGACGGTTGGCCTGCTGCGCGGTGGGAGTGAGCCCAGGTTTTGTCCAGATACGGGATCTTGGTTGTTACCCCCGCATCCGGACAAAATCTGACGGCTCTTTCCTAGGGGAAGCTGGGTACGTAGCTGGGCACCCCGACGGCGTCCGTTGATACGGGTGCGCCGGTGTCATTGATGACGTGGTCCAGCGTGCCGGCGCCCAGGTTGACCGTCAGCAGGCTGTGCAGCTTCACGCCCGGTGTCACCGGCACCTCAAAGCCCCGGGTGGCATGGATGGTGGGGTCCACGTTGTTGTAGACGTAGCTGCCTCCGCCCCAGAGTTCGTGGGTTGTGACGGAGTCTGCGATCTTGTAGCCGGCCCAGCCCAGGACCCCGTCGTGCTGCCAGGCGGCCTGGTTGGGCGCGTCGTAGGGCAGTTCATTCTGGAAGAAGACGGTCCGGCCGTTTTCGCCGTTCCAGATGACGTTGTACGCCTGGTAGTGCTCCACGAACAGGCCGGTGGCAGTGACATTGTCTCCGTTGATGATCACGCCGTTCCTGCCGGTGTTGGTGGTCCAGCCCACGCCGTTACCGTGGTCGGCGCGCCAGGCCCAGATGTGGTCCAGGAGGACGTTGTCGCTGTTGACCTCCAGGCTGACAGAGGCTTTGCCCACGTGCGGCCCGCCGATGCGGAAAAACACGTCGTGAAGCGTGGTGGGATTGGCAGGATCAGTGTGGACAGCCGAGTTCGCAGATCCGCTGCCCTCGCCCTGCTGCGCCTTTCCGATCCGCATCAGAGCCGGTGAATTCACTTCACCGGCGTCGATCGTGACGGCGGCAATGTCCACGCCGGGCACGTCCGCGACGGTCAGCGGGACGGCGCCGTTGACGGCGGTGAGGGTGGCAATGCCCAGCCCCAGGACGACCGTGTTGGCCCTTTTGACCTCGATGCTCTCATCGATGCCGTAGACCCCCGGGGTGAGCAGCAGGTTCTTCCCGCGTGCCAGCTGGGAGTTGATGGTTTTGACGGAATCGGAGGGGCGGGCCACATAGAAATCGGACAGCGGGATGCTGCGCCCCGCCGTCGGGCCGTTCTCCCAGGTGGTCCCGGAGGAGTCCATGCGGACGGCGGGAACGAACACGCTGTACTCACCCGCGGAATCCAGGGTGAGGTAGGGCTTCTCGCGGCTGATCGGTGTATTGGCCAGGGTGGTGTACGGCGGGTTCGGGAAGGACTGCGCCGGCGCCCCGTCCACTCCGGAGAAGACCTGGTTCCAGACCCCGTTGGACCAGCTGCCAATGCTGCTGTCTCGCACGAAGTACTGCTGCTGCGAGCCGTTGATGACATCGCCCGTCTTCGAATCGGAGATGAAGCCGCCGCTGGCGTACTGCGGCCCGGCGGTGCAGTAGTCCATGAGGGAGAGGTTGCCGCCGGTGATGTTGATCCGCCGCATGGGCGACGCCTGCGAGGCCGCCCAGAAATTCGCGGAGCCGCGGCAGCCCTCGAGGCCGGTGACGTTGATGGTGAGATTGGACAGGGACCGCCAGAAGTTGTTCAGGGCGATGCAGTTATCCGCGGTGAGGCACCGGTTGTAGACGTCCACGTGCCCGTTGATGGTGACATCCGTAGGGGAAGCCCCCAGCCCTGCCACTTCGGTGGAGTAGCCCACCTGGACGATGAGCGGCTCCTCGGCGCTGCCGTAGGTTCCCGGCTTGAACAGCAGTGAGTAGCGTTTGGACCCCATTTCATCGTCCACCTGTTCAGCAGCGATGGAATCAACCGCGGCCTGGATATCGGCCACCGGCATGCTGGGATCGAAAATCCGGACATTGGGGCCAAAGTCCGGCTCTGCAGCCTGGGGAAGGGCGGGGGGAGCGGCCGGTGCGGGAGCCTGTTGCACCAAGGCCTGCGGAACGGCGGGAGCGGCCGGCGCAGCGGTGGCCATGCTTCCTCCGCTGGCGACCAGGCCGGCCAGGAGGGCGACGGTGCCGGCGACGTGCCGGCGCCGGCCTTGGCCGCGCCACAGGTGCGGTTCCTGGGGACTATTTGCACGCGGAGGATGGGGGACGTGGGCTAGCGGCATTGCTGGTCCTGTTCGTTGGTGGGATTCGTCGAGCCTGGGCGGCAGCTGAAGCTGCGGCGGTGGGAGCGCTCTCGTCGGGGAAGCGTAACACCGCGAAGGAGCACCGGCAAGGGTTGCGTGGAAGCGCTCCTACCGATTCTTGACAAGCTGCTGTGAGGTGGGACACCATGTGGTGAGAGCGCTCCCACTCCCGGTCGCCGCCGGGCGCGGTTCCACCGCTCACCACCTCTTCGCCTCCGACCGTCATGCCGGTCGACGGGGCATTTTTCCTGACGAAGGAGTCTTTCCCGTGAAAAACCCAACCAAGTTCACCGTGCTGTCCGCTGCGGCCGCCTGCCTGGCCCTGTCGCTGACGGCCTGCGGATCAGCAGCGCCCGAAAAGGGCGGCGTCAACGACGCCACCGGTTCCGATCCCGTCACGCTCACGGTGGGCACCTTCAATGAGTTCGGCTACGAGGAGCTTTTCGAAGAGTACGAAACGCTGAACCCGAACGTGACCATTGAGCACAAAAAAGCGGCAACCACCAACGAAGCACGGGACAACCTGACCACCCGCCTGGCCGCCGGCTCCGGTTTGTCCGATATTGAGGCCGTTGAGGTGGACTGGCTTCCGGAGCTCCTGCAGTACCCGGACCGCTTTGCCGACTTGGCCGACCCCGCCGTGGAAGGACGCTGGCTGGACTGGAAGGCCGAGGCCGCCACCACTGCCGACGGCAAGCTGCTTGGCTACGGGACGGACTCCGGCCCCGAGGCCGTCTGCTACAACGCCGAACTGCTGAAGAAGGCCGGCATGCCCACCGAACGTGGGGAAGTCGCCACGATGCTGGGAACCACCTGGGACAGCTACTTCGAAGCCGGCAAGGCCTATAAGGCCGCAAACCCTGATTCCGCCTGGTTCGACTCGGCAGGGGCAATCTACCAGGGCATGAGCAACCAGCTTGAGAAGGTCTACGAGGAGGAGGACGGCACTGTCATCGCCACGGAGAACCAGAAGGTCAAGGAGACCTACAACCAGGTCCTGAAGGCCTCCACCGAGGACGGGCTGTCCGCCCACCTCAGCCAGTGGAGCGATGACTGGGCCTCCGGCTTCCAGACAGGCGCCTTCGCAACAACCCTCTGCCCGGGCTGGATGCTGGGGGTTATCGAGGGTAACGCGGCCGGGGTCACCGGCTGGGATGTGGCGAACGTCTTCCCCGGCGGCGGCGGAAACTGGGGCGGGTCCTACCTGACGGTCCCCACCCAGGGCGAACACCAGGCCGAGGCCAAGAAGCTGGCAGGCTGGCTGACCGCTCCCGAGCAGCAGATCAAGGCCTTCACCGCCAAGGGCACCTTCCCCAGCCAGAAAGAGGCGCTGGAAAGCAGCGAACTGCTGGGCCAGACGAATGAGTTCTTCAACGGCGCGCCCACCGGCGAGATCTTCGCCGAACGCGCCAAGGCTGTTGACGTGACGCCTTTCAAGGGCACCAAGTACTTCGCCATCAATGACGCCATGCAGCAGGCCCTCACCCGCGTGGACGTTGACAAGTCGGACGACGCCGCCTCCTCCTGGGAGAAGTTCGTCACCGCAGTGAAGTCCCTCTAGGCATGGCTGTCACCGACCGGGTCCGGCCACGGAGCGCTGCGGGGCAGGTCCCGCCTGAGGACACGAAGGGTGTCCGGCGCCTGGCCTTCTCGCAGCAGGTCTCCAAATGGGACGTCAAGCTGTCCCCCTACCTCTACATCTCGCCGTTCTTTCTCCTGTTTGCCGTCACCGGGCTCTTTCCGCTGGTGTATACGGCTTGGGTTTCCCTGCACAACTGGAACCTCATTGGCGGGCAGGGGAAGTTCACGGGCCTGGAAAACTATGCCTTCGTCGTAGCCCAGCCCTACTTCTGGAACGCGGTGGGCAACACCTTCAGCATCTTCATCCTGTCCTCCGTTCCCCAGGTTGTTATCGCCCTGGTGATAGCGGCGGTGCTGGACGCGAACCTGAGGGCCAGGACGTTCTGGCGGATGGGGGTCCTGGTTCCGTTCGTGGTGGCGCCGGTAGCGGTAGGCCTGATCTTCAACAACCTTTTCGCGGACCAGTTTGGGCTGATCAACGAGATGCTGAAGGCGGCAGGGCTGGACCCGGTCCGGTGGCATTCCGACTCCGTTGCGAGCCACCTGGCCATCGCCACCATGGTGAACTTCCGCTGGACCGGCTACAACGCGCTGATCTTCCTCGCGGCCATGCAGGCCATCCCGCGCGACGTGTTCGAGGCGGCAACGATCGACGGCGCCGGCCGGCTGCGGCAGTTCTTCTCCGTCACTGTCCCCATGCTGCGGCCAACGGTGATCTTCGTGGTGATCACCTCCACTATCGGCGGCCTGCAGATCTTCGACGAGCCGCGGGTCTTTGACCAGTCCGGCCTGGGCGGAGCGGACCGGCAGTGGCAGACGCTGACCATGTACATCTGGGAACTCGGCTGGGGCCAGCGCAACTTCGGCAGGGCCTCTGCCGTGGCCTGGCTGCTCTTCCTGATCATTGTGCTGATCGCCCTGCTCAACTTCCTCATCACCAAGCGCATCGCAAGCCAGGGAGGCCGCAAGTGAGCTCCATCCCCATGATCGAACAGACCGCCGGGAAAGGGGCAGCCAAGGCAGCAGCGCGGCGCGGGCCAGGTGCCCGGAAACCAAGGTCCGGCCACGGAAGTGACCGCCGGCCCGGCTTCCTCACCTACGGCTTCCTGGGTGCGGTCCTGCTGGCGTCCCTCTTTCCGCTCTACTGGTCCTTCCTGGTGGGCAGCCATGACAACACGGTCCTGAGCCGCGGCATCCCGCTGCTGCCCGGGGGGAACTTCCTGGCCAACGCGGCGAAAGTCTTTGACAGCATCCCGTTCTGGAAGGCAATGGGCAACAGCCTCATCGTCTCGTGCGTGACCGCGGCGTCCGTCGTCGTGTTCTCCACCCTTGCCGGATTCGCCTTTGCCAAGCTCCGCTTCCGCGGCAGCAAGGGGCTGCTGGTGTTCGTCATCGCAACCATGGCCGTTCCCACCCAGCTCGGCGTCGTCCCGCTGTTCATCGTGATGTCCAAGCTGGGGTGGACCGGCTCGCTGTGGGCCGTCATCATTCCGGGTGTGGTTACCGCCTTCGGCGTCTTTTGGATGACCCAATACCTCCGTGACGCCCTCCCGGATGAGCTCATCGAGGCCGTACGGATGGACGGGGCCTCCATGATCCAGGCCTTCTGGTACATCGGATTCCCGGCGGCGCGCCCCGCTGCCGCCATGCTCGCCCTGTTCACCTTCGTGGCCACCTGGACGAACTTCTTCTGGCCGTTCATTGTCCTTGACCCGTCAAACCCCACCCTCCCGGTGGCGCTGCAGCTGCTGCAGGCCGCCCACTTCGTGGACTACTCCGTGGTCCTTGCCGGCGCCGTCCTGGCCACCGTCCCGCTCCTGCTCCTGTTTATCGCGGCAGGCCGTCAACTCGTATCTGGAATTATGCAAGGAGCAGTTAAAGGATGAGTTCCACCCAACTTCCGTTCCCGGAGGGCTTTCTCTGGGGCGCGGCAACAGCTGCCTATCAGATCGAAGGCGCAGCACACACCGGCGGCCGGCAGGACTCCATCTGGGATGTGTTCGCCCGGCTGCCCGGCGCCGTGGCAGACGGCCACAACGGTGACGTGGCGTGCGACCACTACCGGCGCTACAAGCAGGACGTGGCGCTCATGGGCCGGCTGCACATGAAGGCCTACCGGTTCTCCACGTCCTGGGCACGCTGCATGCCCGACGGCGTGACGCCCAATCCGGAAGGGCTCGCCTTCTACTCCCGCCTGGTGGATGAACTGCTGGCTGCCGGAATCACGCCGTGGCTGACCCTCTACCACTGGGACCTGCCCCAGGCGCTTGAGGACAAGGGCGGCTGGGCCAACCGGGACACCGCCTACCGTTTCGCCGAGTACGCGGCACTCATGCACGGTGTCCTGGGCGACCGGGTCCGGATCTGGACCACCCTCAACGAACCGTGGTGCTCGGCGTTCCTGGGCTATGCGGCGGGTGTCCATGCGCCGGGACGGCAGGACCCGCGGGCAGGACTGGCCGCCGCCCACCACCTGCTGCTCGGCCACGGACTGGCAGCCCGCGTGCTGCGCCGCGAGGCTCCGGACGCGTCTGTGGGCATCACCCTGAACCTGACGGTCCCGGATCCGCGGGATCCCGGCAGCGAGGGCGACCGGGACGCGACCAGGCGGATCGACGGCCAGTTCAACAGGATCTTCCTGGATCCGCTGTTCAGGGGCGAGTACCCGGCAGACCTGCTGGCAGACGTGGCGCACCTTGGAATGGCTGACCTGGTGCAGGACGGGGACCTCGAGATCATATCCACGCCGCTGGACCTGCTGGGCGTCAACTACTACCACGGGGAATCCCTCACGAAAGACCCGGCGGGACCCGGGGAACAGGCGGGGCAGGAGACGACGTCGGCTCCGGGGCAGGCAGCCCGCCCGGTGTCCTCCCCGTTCGTGGCAGCCGACGGCGCCCGCTCGGCACCACGGGGCCTGCCGGTGACGGGAATGGGCTGGGAGGTCCAGCCGGAGGGGCTGCGGCGCCTGCTCAACAGGCTGCAGGGGGAGTACACGGGTCCGGCCGGGATCCCCATCTACATCACCGAAAACGGTGCAGCGTACGATGACGTCCCCGACGAGGCGGGCTTCGTGGACGACCAGGACCGGCTGGGGTTCTTCGCGGCCCACCTCCAGGCAGTGCACGGCGCCATTGCAGACGGCGTGGACGTCCGCGGGTACCTGGCCTGGTCCCTGCTGGACAATTTCGAGTGGTCCTTCGGCTACCACCAGCGCTTTGGCCTGGTGCGGGTGGACTATGCAACCCAGAAACGCATCCCGAAAGCCAGCGCCTGGTGGTATTCGGAAGTCGCTGCTTCCAACGCCGTTCCGGCCGGCGCCAACCCCGTGCTGCCTTCGGAGCCGGGTGTCGTATTGTCTGTGTAATGAACCAAAAGTCCCGCCGGCCCGGTCTCCTGCAAGCAGGGCGGCCCAGCCCCACGCTCGAGGATCTTGCCACGGCCGCCGGAGTGTCCCGCTCCACCGCGTCCAGGGCGATCAACGGCGGGCTGAAGGTCAGTCCGGAGGCGCAGGCCGCCGTCGACGCCGCGATCGTGGCCCTCGGGTACACGCCGAACCGTGCGGCCCGGAGCCTGGTGACCAGGCGCACCGGATCCGTTGCGCTGGTCATTCCGGAGCCGGACGCACGGGTGATGATGGATCCGTTCTTCGCAGCCGTCATCACCGGCGTCAACGAGGCACTCCGGGGCACCGACATGCAGCTGGTGCTGCTGATGTCCCGGGCGGGGGATGACTCCGCCCGGACCATGCGGTACCTGCGGGGCGGGCACGTCGATGGCGCGATCGTGGTTTCGTTCCACGAGGCGGACGACTGGGCGGAGACCCTTGGCACAACTGGCCTGCCCACCGTCTTCATCGGCCGGCCCTGGGCCACGGGCTTCGGGGTCCCTTATGTGGACCTGGACAACTTCGAGGGCGGCCGACTTGCCGCCCGCCACCTGGCCGCCACCGGGCGCGCCCGGCTGGGAACGGTGGCTGGGCCCGCAGACATGACAGCGGCAGTTGACCGCCTGGAAGGATGGATGCAGGGTGTCCGGGAGGCCGGGCTGCCGCCCGGGCCCGTCATCCACGGTGACTTTACGACGGCGGGCGGCGCCGAAGCGGCACGGGACCTGTTCTCCGGGTCGCCGGAGCTGGACGGTGTTTTCGCCGCCTCTGACCTGATGGCACTGGGTGTTATCGACGTGGTACGGGGCGGGGGCCGGAAGGTTCCGGAGGATGTTGCCGTTGTGGGGTTCGACAACCATTCCCTCCTGGCCGCCAACGGCCTGGGCCTCACCACGGTGACCCAGCCCATGGTGGACATGGCCGTGACAGCCGGGCAGCTCCTGATCCGCGCGATCGAAAACCCGGAAGAGGAGCTGGAACCGGTCATTTACCCGGCCGAGCTGGTTGTTCGCGGCAGCACCGCGGGACACGGCGGCTAGATCACCCCGGCAGAGCGGAGTGAGCTAGCCCGGGGTGCCCAGCCGGGCGGTGCGTCAACCCCTGTTGGCGCCCACGGTCGATTCCCGCGGGACCACCCGGAACGCCGTCTCAACTTCCCGGGGCGGCAGTCCGTCCGGGTTCTTGATCCGTTCCATCAGCATGTGGATGGCGGTCTCGGCGATCTCGGTCCGGCCGGGGTCCACCGTGCTCAGGGTGGGGAGGGTGTACCGGGTTTCATCCAGATCGTCGAAGCCGATCACCGCGACGTCGTCCGGGACCCGGTAGCCGGCTTCCTGCAGGACGCGCACGGCGCCCTGGGCCAGGGTGTCGTTCAGGCCAAAGACGGCGTCGAAGGAGGCGCCGCGGTCCAGCAGGTCGTGCATGGCCGCCGCACCGTTGGACCGGTGCCAGTCCACCACGTAGGCGACGATCCCGTCGTCGTACGCAATGCCGCGCCCTTCCAGCGCCTCCCTGTATCCGCGCAGGCGCAGGCCGGCCGAGCCGATGACCTCGCCCTCGTGGGCGCCGACGACGGCGATGCGCTTCTTCCCGAGGTCCAGCAGGTGTTCGGTGGCGGCCCGGGCGGCCGTCACGTTCTGCATGGTGACGTGGTCCGAGGAACTGCCGAAGATGCGCTCGCCGAGCAGGACTACCGGGACATCGGCCTTGATCAGGTCTGCGTCCTCCTGGCCGAGCGCCAGCGGGCTGAAAATCAGGCCGTCGGACATCTTGAGGCGCGGACTGGCCATCACCTCAAGCTCGCGCTTCCGGTCAGCGCCGGTCTGCTCGATCAGCACCACCAGCCCGTGCTTGGCGGCAGCCTCGATGACCGCGTCCGCGAGTTCCGCGAAGTACGGCAGGCTCAGTTGCGGCAGGGCCAGGGTGATGGCGCCGGTGTGCCCGGAGCGGAGGCTGCGGGCAGTGAGGTTGGGGCGGTAACCCAGCTCGGCAATGGCCTTTTCCACCTTGGCGCGGGTGGTGTCCCGGACGTGCGGGTGGTTGTTGATCACGTTGGAGACGGTCTTGAAGGACACGCCCGCCACACGCGCCACATCGTGAAGAGTTGCCGCCATCCCAGTTCCTTAGTTTCAACCGCGGCCCGCAGGCCAGTACCGCCCACTTTACAACGTTGAATCGACTCAACCGGTTGCAGGGGACGGCGGTGCCCCGCCGCTGCAGGGCACCGCCGCGGTTCAGCGCCGCTTGCGCCCCGGCCGGTCCTTCCGTCCACGCTGTTCGGAGAGGTCGCGTTCGGCGGAACGCTGGGACTTTCCTGCCATCACCACCTTCTGGTGCCATTCCCGCTGGTAGGCACGCTGCGCTGCGGCGTCGCTCCGGCGGGCCAGGGCGGCAAGCTCCCGCTGCAGTTTCAGGTAGTTGTGCCAGCGGCGTTCCTCCAGCACACCGTGCGCTATCGCCTCCTGCACGGCACAGCCCGGCTCGCTCTGGTGGGCGCAGTCCGTGAACCTGCACTGGCCGGCCAGCGCTTCAATGTCGCCGAACATCCCGCCGATGCCGTCCTCTGCGTCGAACAATCCGAAGCCCCGCACGCCGGGTGTATCCATGAGGACCGTCCCGTTGGGAAGGGGCACGAGTTCCCGGGATGTGGTGGTGTGTTTACCCCTGAAGTCGCCGGACCGCACCTCCCCGGTGTGCTGGACATCGTGGCCCACCAGGGCGTTGATGAGCGTGGACTTCCCGGCGCCGGACGGCCCCAGGAGGACGATGGTGCCGCCCGCAGGGATGTGCGCCAGCAGCTCGGGGATGCCGTCACCGGTTCCGGCTGAGGTGGTCACCACCTCCACGCCCGCCGCCTGCAGGATGACTTTCCCGACGACGTCGTCCGCCACCCCGGCGAGGTCCGCCTTGGTGACGATCACCAGGGGAGTGGCGCCGGAGTCCCAGGCTGCCACGAGGGTCCGTTCCAGCCGGTTGTGCGTCAGCGGCCGGTCCACGGGCACCACCACGCCCACCATATCCATGTTGGCGGCAAGGACCTGCGCCTCGGAGGAGTCCTCGAAGGCGCGTTTCCGGCTGAGCTCCGAAAGCCGTGGAAGGACGCCGAGGACCTGGCGGTCGCCGGCCCTGTTGGGCCCCATCCACACCCAGTCACCGGTAACTGCCGCGTCACCGGTCAGCGGGTACGGAAGGTGGAGCAGGTCAGATCCCGCCGCCACCAGGAGCAGGGAACGGTCCACGCGGACCACGCGGCCGCGCTCCGTTGCCCCTGGCAGGGGGTGGTTGTCGAAGTGCCGGGCGACCGCCGGGGTGTAGCCGTAGGCAAGCGGTCCGCTTGGAGAAGCCTTGTGTGGGGTGGTGATGCTGTCCAGGGCACGGCCTGATGATGTGTTCACTGTGATACCTCAGGGGAAGCCCCTGCGCACCGGCCGCAGTGGGCCCGGGTGTTGTGGCGCTCCGCTGAGAGGTCAGGCGGGGCCGGTGCAGTACAGGGAAGGAGTCTGGATGAGGGGTGCGGAGCGCTCAGTGCGCGGGGCTGCAACAGTCATCAAAACCACCTCCCTCTCCTGCCGTGGGTGACCGGTATCAGGTCTCCCGGTTCCGCCGGCGTCATCCGGCGGATCCCACTTTAGCCCCGGCTGGCGGAATCCACCAGAGTCCGGGAACGGACATCGATTCCCGTAAAGTGCCCCGGACCAACCCGTAGTCCTTTGATGGGGCACCGGTTCGGGCATAGGTTGGCTGCAGTTGTGTTTTCCACGCTGCAGGACAATCGAGGAGGAACCATGGGCGATGACGCCATGGACAGGGCCGCTGCACGGAACGACGCGGTGGTGAACGCGGGCAAGGAGAGCCAGCCCGGCGTCAGCCATGCGGACAGGATTGATGACGACGGCGGCCGTCCGGCGAAGTGGCGCATCGTCGGCCCCGGCCTGGTGGTGGCGGCCACGGGCGTTGGTGCCGCTGACATGGTGGCTACCCTGGTGGCGGGCTCCCGCTACGGCTACGGCCTGTTCTGGGCAGTCATTGTGGGTGTGGTCCTGAAAATCATCCTCGTCGAGGGGGCCGGCAGGTACACGCTGGCAACCGGAAAGACGATCTTTGAGGGCTGGCGGTCCCTGGGCAAATGGACCACCTGGTACTTCGGCCCGTACATCATGATCTGGGGATTCGTGTACGGGGCCACGGCCATGTCCTCCGCGGCCCTGCCGCTGGCGGCCGTGTTCCCTTTCCTGCCGCTGTGGGCGTGGGCCATCCTGATGGGCCTCGCCGGCTTCGCGATGGTGTGGTGGGGCAAATACGCCACCTTCGAGAAGATCACCGCCGTGCTGGTGGGCATGATGTTCGTGACCGTGGTGGGGCTGGCCGTGATTGCCGCCCCGAACATTCCGGAAATGCTCGCCGGGCTCATCCCGATGATCCCCTCGACGGACGGCGGCATCTTCTACACGCTCGCGCTGGCCGGCGGCGTGGGCGGCACCATTACGCTCGCCGCCTACGGCTACTGGCTTCGCGAGAAGGGCTGGTACACGCCCAAGTGGATGAAGGTCATGCGGATCGACAACTCCATGGCTTACGTCATGACCGGCATCTTCGTCATCGCCATGCTGATTGTGGGCGCGGAGGTTGTGCGCTCCGCAGGTGTGTCCCTCTCCGCCAGTGACGAAGGGCTGCTTGACCTCTACGGTGTGCTGAAGGCGGAATACGGAGACGTTGTGGGCACCGGGTTCCTGGTGGGTTTCTGGGCCGCGTCCTTCTCCTCCATCATCGGCGTCTGGAACGGCGTCTCCCTGATGTTCGCCGACTTCTGGGGCAACATTGCGGGGCAAGGAATCCGGACACCCGGATACCCGCGTGGGCGGAAAATACTTCAGGTTCTACATCCTGTGGCTGACGTTCCCGCCCATGGTCCTGTTCGCGCTGGGCCAGCCGATCGGCCTGATCCTGCTGTACGGGGCGCTGGGTTCGCTGTTCATGCCGTTCCTTGCACTGACCCTGCTGGGGCTGCTGAACGGCCGGCGGATTCCCAAGGCGTGGGCCAACAAGCTCCACTCCAACATCGCACTGGGGGTCTGTGCCCTGCTGTTCATCGTCCTGGGCCTCCGGCAGTTCTGGACGTCCCTCTCGCCGCTGTTCGGCGGCTAAAGTCCGGCTGCGGCCCCTTCCGGGGCCTGGCCTACCGCTGCAGTTCCAGCGCCCGCTTCTGCCGCGCCGAGATGCTCGAAACGTACCCGCAGTTGGTGCAGGTGATGTTGTATTTCCGCGACGTGGTGAACACCGGGATGAAGAAGAGCGTGAACTTGGTGGCCCGCTCCTCAAGGCTGTGGTGGACGAAGGAGCGGCAGTACTGGCAGGTGGCCGGTTTACCGGGCAGCGCTTTCAGCACCGTCTTCAAACCAAAGAGAAGGAACATGGGTTTAGCCTTTCGGGGCAGTCCTGCTGGCTGATCTGACAACCTTAGGCCCTGGGCCGGCCGATAGCGCCATCCTGACAGCCTCCCGCACCGGTGCGATACTGAGGGTCCGCGCACTGTTCGTTATCAGGGGGATTTCGGCAAACATGGTTCTGGATACCGCGACCCTTCGGATAGCGTTCGGCCTGATGGCGCTGGTGCTGGTGTTCCTTTTCTATTTCTCCGCCTACCGGGTGACGCGCTCGCCGTACAGCGGCTGGTGGTGCCTGGCGCTGCTGTTTTTCCTGTCAGGATCGGCGTGCTTCCTGCTGGACGGCACGGCCCACCAGGTCTGGGCCAACCCGCTGGGGAACGTGCTGCTGGTGCACGGCGGGGTGGCCGTGTGGGCGGGTGCCCGGTCGCTCCGGACCGTGCCGCCGCCAAAGTGGGCCTTCACCGGCATCCCCCTGGCTACCCTGGTGGCCTCGGTCCTCGATCACCCGGCCACCAACACCTGGTCCGGCGGGCCGGTGTTCCTGGCAGCCATGAGCCTCACCATCGGACTGGCATCCCGCGAACTCTGGCGCCTGGAACCGGGTTACTCCCGGGTCCGGATCCCCATGGCCGTGGCCGCGGGCGGACTGTCCGTGTTCTACCTGCTGCGCTGGGTTGCCTTCATGCTGGAAGGCCAGCACGGGCCGGTCTTTCAGAGCGTCTTCGGTTCCGCGGTCACCACCCTGGTGACCATGGTCCTGCTGGTGGTGGTCTCCTTCAGCATGGCGGCCCTCAGCAGCGAACAGCAGACCAGGGCCCTGCGGGTGGTGGCTTCCCGCGACGATCTCACGGGGCTGCTGAACCGCAAGGCCTTCCTGGAAATGGCGGCGGAGCAGCTGGCGGACCTGTCCATCACCAAGGGGTCCGGCGCCCTGGTCCTGGCAGACCTGGACCACTTCAAGTCCGTCAACGACACCTATGGGCATGCCGCCGGGGACCTCGCCCTGCAGACCTTCGCCGATGCGTGCACCTCCACGGTGCGTCCCACCGACCTGGTGGGCCGCTACGGCGGGGAGGAATTCGTCATCCTCGTCCCCGGTGCCAGCGCAGAACGGGCGGAACTCATCGCCGAGTCGATCAGCAACCGCCTTGCGGCGGCAACCACGGCGGACGGGATGGAGATGCCCACCGCCAGCTACGGGATTTCCACCTACGACGGCGCCTCGACGGACGTGGAGCGCCTGATCGCCTCAGCCGACGCCGCACTCTACATGGCCAAGTCGCTGGGCCGGAACCAGACTGCCCGCAGCGACAGGTTGCGCTAGCAGGTGCCAGCGGACCGGGGCGCGCGCAGGCCGTGCCCCCTTGGCCTGTTGCCAAACTGTGGCTTCCGGGCGGTCCGTAACCCAAGGGCAGCGGGAAACCCTGCTGATAAAATGGCGGGGTTGCAGGGCGGCCTTATTGCTGGTCCAACCAGCGCCGTAACCAAGTAAGGGACCAGACACTCATGACGGCAGGCGGGTCACACCCCGGGACTTCGGAGACTCAGCCGGGTGCGCCGGCCAAAGCCTCCGGCCCGGCCACGGGCCGCGCCTACCTCGCTACCCTTGAGGGCTTCATCGGAGCCCTCATGATGTTTACCGGCTCCATCGGCACGGGCTGGATCGCCAACGGCTCACCCATGATCCGCCAGCCGGTGGTCATTGCCCTCCGCACGGAAGGCTGGGGAGTGACGGTGTCCACCGTGCTGCTGACCGTAGGCGCCATGGTGCTGATCCGTTCCTGGCTTCGGCTGGGCCAGCGGCTGGCGGACTGGGGGCAGTCCGCGCTGCGGTCCGTGGTGGTGGCCATCTCCGCCTGGTCGCTGCCGCTGCTGTTCTGCGTCCCGGTGTTTTCACGGGACGTGTACGCCTACACCGGCCAGGGCAGGCTGGTGATGGAGGGCCAAAACCCGTACGAGGTGGGCATCTCCAGCCTCAGCAACTGGTTCTCGCTGGGGGCAGACCCTGCATGGGCTGAAAACCGGACACCGTACGGCCCCTACTTCCTCTGGCTGGCACGCGGGGTGGTGGGGCTGACAGGTGCCCAGCCCGACGTGTCCGTGCTGCTCTTCCGCCTCCTGGCCGGCGTCGGAGTCCTGCTCTGCGTCATCTATGTCCCCAAACTGGCGGAACTGCACGGCATCAACGGCGCCCGGGCCCTCTGGATCTCGGTGGCCAACCCGCTGTTCCTGATCAGCTTTATTGCCAGCGCCCACAATGACGCCCTCATGGTGGGGCTCGCCGTCGCCGGCGTCTACTTCGCGGCCACGCGCCGCTACCTGGTGGGCATCCTCCTGGTCACCGCGTCAATCGGCATCAAGCCGATTACTGTGCTCCTGCTGCCGTTCATCGGCGTGATGTGGGCGGGACCGTCCGCGTCGTGGCCGCGCAAGTTCCTGATCTGGGCTGCGACGGCGGGCATCAGCTTCGGCGTGCTGGTCCTGAGCGGCATCCCCTACAACCTTGGCATCGGCTGGACCTGGGCCATCATGGACCCCACTCCGGGGTACACGGGCTACTCGCCGTCCGGCTTCCTGGGCCAACAGGTGGAGTTCCTTGCCAACGTCCTGGGACTCCCCGGCGGAACCTTCGCCACCCTGTTGCGGACGGGCATGAAATGGGCCGCGATCGGGCTGGTCCTGCTGCTGATGTTCCGGGGTGACTATTCGCTGGCGGTACGCCGGATGGCGCTGGCGTTCACCGCCGTCGTGATGCTGTCCCCCATCATCCAGCCGTGGTACATCCTCTGGTTCCTGCCGTTCCTGGCCGTCACGGGAATCCGTGACGACTGGCAGATCAGGTCGCTATACGTCGGCGTGACGTTCTTTGTGGTGTTCGGGGCGCAGGACCAGCTCTCCGTCTGGTCCTTCGTGGAGCTCCCCATCGATGCGTCGTCGCTGGCGTTCATCACGGCCCTGGCATTTACGTTCTACCTTCTATTCCTCGACGTGCATACACGGAAGCTGCTGATCGAAGGCAAGCCCCTGGACCTGGCCAGGCGGGGCTGGACGTGGCTGATGGCGATGCGGGAGGCCAGGCGGGGCCGGGCGGGAGAGCCCGGCCGCGAGAAGCTGGGAAGCCGCTGACCCAGGTGGTCATCCGTGGGCGGTGACGTGCGGGTCTGCGGGCCTTTTGACCCTGTTCCGCTGTCCGGGGCAGGTGTGTAGTGAAAAGGGGCCGGCCTCCCCGGATGTCTTGTCCGGGGAAGAATTCGCCGGCCTGCAGGACCGGAGGTCTTCCGGGACGCAGCAGCAGATGACGGGTCTCCACGCGAGGAGGTGGCCGGATGTATGAGTTCCGGGACCGGGTGGAAGCGGGCCGGAAGCTCGGGCTCGCCCTGGCCGGCCTGCGCGGGAAGGACGTGGTGGTCCTGGGCCTGCCCCGGGGCGGTGTTCCTGTGGCGGCCGAGGTCGCTAAAGCCCTGGACGCCCCCTTGGACGTGATTGTTGTGCGCAAACTGGGGGTGCCGTTCCAGCCGGAGGTGGCCATGGGTGCCATCGGGGAGGGCGGTGCCCGGGTACTGGACCAGCGGGTCGTTTCCCTTGCCAGGGTTACAGAGGATGATCTCCGGACAGTTGAGGCGCGCGAGCGGGCGCTGCTGGAATCCAGGCTGGAACGGTACCGCCAGGGACGGCCTCCCACGGACCTCACGGGACGTACGGCCATCATCGTGGACGATGGCATCGCCACCGGATCAACGGCGCGGGTGGCATGCAAGGTGGCGCGGCAGCTGGGCGCAGCAAGAGTCATCCTAGCTGTCCCAGTAGCCCCGGAACGGGCCATGGACGCCCTGCCGGAGGCGGACCAGGTTCTCTCCCTGATCTCCCCCCGCAACTTCCAGGCGGTGGGATACTACTACCGCGACTTTTCGCCCACCAGCGACGAGGAAGTGGTCCGCCTCCTCGACGCCGTAGCACGGCGGGAGCACCCTGAGCGACCGGGGCAGGTGACCGGCGTCGACCAGGACGTCCACATCGCCGTGGACGGCGTGTCAATCAACGGCGACCTGCACCTTCCGGACCGGTGCCGGGCCGTGGTGGTCTTTGCCCACGGCAGCGGCAGCAGCCGGCACAGCCCCCGCAACCGCTACGTTGCTTCCGTCCTCCAGGGAGCAGGTCTGGGCACCCTGCTGCTGGATCTGCTGACTCCCGCAGAGGAAGTCAACCGCGAAAACGTCTTCGACATCCCCCTGCTGGCACAGCGGCTCAGCGCAGCAACCCGATGGCTGAACGGCAGGGAGGACACCGCTGTGTGCCGGGTGGGGTATTTCGGGGCCAGCACCGGCGCAGGCGCCGCGCTGTGGGCCGCGGCCGAACCGGGCGCGCACGTGGACGCCGTGGTTTCCCGCGGCGGCAGGCCGGACCTTGCTGGGCCGCGCCTCGCAGCGGTGCGTGCGCCTACCCTGCTGCTGGTGGGGGGTGCCGACACCCAGGTCCTGGCCCTGAACCGGCAGGCCATGGACCTTATGCGGGCCCCGGTGCACCTGGAGACCATCCCGGGAGCCACCCACCTCTTCGAGGAGCCCGGCACGCTGGGCCAGGTGGCAGCTCTGGCCAGGGAATGGTTCTCGCGCTACCTGACGCCGGAGGCTGCCGCGGAAGGTGCCCCGGGGGTTTCCTAGGCCTTCAGCTACGCGCCGGCAGGCACCGCTGCAGGTTTCCGGCCCAGCTCGGCGGTCCGCTTCACCGACCACCACAGCAGCACCACCAGGAGCACGTTGCGCGTGGTGAGGATGGCTGCCATCACCGGATGGGCGTGGATCAGCGGGGTGTAAAACAGCGGGTAGATCACGAACGTGGTCATGGCGATGCCCATCAGCAGCGCCGCGGGGACCTTCCACCGGTCCCAGTCGTGGGTCAGCCCGGCGATGATCACCGGCGCCAGCCAGATGATGAACTGCGGGGAGCCCACCTTGTTGAACACAATGAACGCGGTGACCATCATCAGGGAGCCCTCGAGGAACAGTTCCTCCCTTTCGGCCCCGCGGTTCAGGGCGCGGACCAGCAGGACAGCGGCGATGACGGCCGCGAGGATCAGCAGCGGCTGCATCAGGAAAGCCGCCACACTAGCGCCGGGTCCGTAAACCTCGGTGGAGTTGATGGCGGTGTTGTCCGCCATCTTCGAGCCTGCGATGTTGAAGACGCTCAGCCACACCCACGGCGTGGAGAAGGTGGCTTCCAGCTGCATGCCGCGCTCGCCCTGGTTGGTGAGGAAGTCCATGATGTGCGGCAGCCCGCCGGACAGCCAGGTCCCCAGGGCCACAACCGCCGTCACCGCCACCCCGGAAAGGAGGATGTGGACCCGCTTCCGGCTGGCGATCACGATGGGCACGAGGACGGCCGCCGGCCACACCTTGATCCAGGTGGCGATGCTGAGCAGGACGCCGGCCACCACCGGCCGCTGCGCCGCGTACAGCAGGGCGATGAGCACGATGGGGGCGGTGATGCCTTCAACGCGGGCGAAGCTGAGGTAGCCCATGAAGACCGTGAAGAACAGCCACCACCAGGCCGGGGCGATGCCGCCCACCTTGCGCGGTCCGCGGGTGAGGAAAGCGAGGCCGACGGCGTTCAGGGCTGTGATGATCAGGAACCACACCAGGAGGTACAGGTCCGGCCCCGCGATGTTGGCCAGGAAGATGGGGATCTGCGCCAGCACGGGGTACACCCAGGGGCTGATCTTCCCGTCGAGGTCCGCGGGGTTGTAGCCGTCCATGGCCCACTGGCGGTACTGCTCTGTGTCGCTGAACGTGCCGCCGTGCAGGAAGAAGGACGCCATCCAGCCCAGGAAGTACAGATGGACGACGGCGAATCCCCACCACACGCTGGAAGGGCGGGCGAACCAGTCCACCACCTTTGCGGGCAGGACTTTGCTGCGGACGCTGACCAGGCGGTCGAAGAACCTCGCGGAAATCTTAGGACTCCTTGAGCGCGGGGGCGGCAGCAGGCGCCTTCTTGCCCAGCAGGTAGAGGCGCCGGACGCTCCAGATGAACAGGACCACCAGGAGGACGTTGCGGATGGTCAGCACCAGGGCCATCCAGGGATTGTTGTGGCTGAGGGCGTCGTAGAACAGGGGGTAGATGAAGTACGTTGCCACGGCGATGACGATCAGCATGGCGGCCGGGACCCGCCAATCACGCCAGCTGTGGGCGAGGCCGACGGCGACGGCCGGGGCGAGCCACACCATGAACTGCGGGGAGCCCACCTTGTTGAACACAACGAACGCGGTGGCCAGGGTCAAGGCGCCGGCCAGGAGCAGTTCGGTGCGGTCCACGCCGCCGTTGAGCCGGCCCTTGTGCTGGTTTCCGTTGTGGAGTGCCCAGAACGTCAGGCCGGCCACCAGCAGTGCGGCCAGGATCAGGAGGGGCTGCATCAGCACTGACATCAGTGCGGTGCCGGGGCCGTCCACCTGCATGGAGTTGATGTCCGTGTTCATGTACATGCGGGAGTCGCCGATGTTCAGGACGGACAGCCAGAGCCAGGGCGTGGTGAAGGTGGCCTCCAGCTGCATGCCGCGGTCACCCTGCTGGGTGAGGAAGTTCAAAAGCTTGGGGACGCTGCCCACCGCAGCGGCCAGCGCGACCACCCCCGCCGTCGTCGCAAGTCCGGCGAGCACCACCAGGACGCGGTTTTTTACGACGGCGAACAGGGCCAGCATGACGGCGGCGGGCCAGACCTTCACCCAGGTTCCGATGGCGAGTAGGACGGAGGCGATGAACGGGCGGCCGACGCCATAGGCAAGGGCCACCAGGACCAGCGGGGCGGTGAGGCCGTCCACGCGGGCGAACCCCAGCCACCCCATGAGGAAGGTGAAGACCAGCCACCACCAGCCTGCTGGGATGGCCTGGCGGTCCCGGCCGCTGTTGGTAAGTTTCAACAGTGCCCAGCCGTTCAGGACCGTGGTCATGAGGACCCACAGGAAAAAGAACGGACCGGGGCCGGCGACGCCCGCGATGGCCATGGGGATCAGCGCAAGGATCGGGTAGACCCAAGGGCTGGGCCCGCCGGTGAGGTTCGCGTCGTTGAACCCTGCCATGGCCCAGTCGCGGTAGATAAAAGTATCGCTGAAGGCCTCACCGCGAAGCGAGAGGGATGCCGCGAAGACCAGGAAAACCAGGTGCACCACGATGAAACCGCCCAGCAGCCCGCGGCCGGTGTTCAGCCGGGTCCGGGCAGGCGCGGGAAGAACGGCGTCGCGGATCCGGGTAAGTCGGCCGAAGAAAGCGTCCGTAGAGATGGCGGGTCCTTATCAGATCGTTGCACAGCCGTGTGTTGCGCAGTGGTGCACGGGTCTTGCCGGGGGTTTCTCCGGCGGCATGGGAGGCGTTCCACAAGGGCTCCCACTCCCTATCAACTGTAAGTGACCAGCCCGGGGCCCAGTAACTGCGGCGCTTGGGCGGTGGAGCGGACGCCCTTGACCTGCGGTTCCTTGTTACTTGATTTTTCAAGTTGCTGGGGACCCCATGCTGGTGCATTATGAGGTGGGCGGTAAGATGCCCTGCCGCGTCGGTAGCTTGGGGGAGCGGAATGACGCGCGTCCCATCCCTAAAACACTAAGGCCCACCCATGACCGCTGACTTCCCCTTGACCCTCACCGTTGCCGACCGCGCGAGCATGGACAGCGAGCTCGACGCCGCTGTTACCGCCGCCAAGGCCCGCGCACTCGCCGGGAAGAGTCACGGCATCCTGGTGACGCGGCACGGCGTGGACACGTTCACCGTGGCGCTCAGCGACGCCGTTCCCTTCGGCCTCACCCGCGAACAGCAGGCTTGGTAGTACTGCAGCGCGGGTTCGCGTAACCGGCGCTGCAGCCTCCCCCGGCGTTGCCGGGATTTCTTCCGGCACCCTTCCGTTCCGATGCCTCCATGGCTCGGTCCCTGTGCGGCTTGAAGGGTTAGGCAACCGTGACCTTCAGGTCGTTCCTTCCCGGTGCAACGCCCGCTACTGTCGACAGCACCATCGGGGACGACGGAAGAGGCACGATGAGCATCGACATCGAGATTGGTACAAGCCTCAGCAATGAGGACGCAGCGCACTTTGCGGCCACAACGGAAGCAATCACCTCAGCGATGCAGAGGGTGCGCGAAAGGCACGCGGCGTACAGCTGGGTGTGGACTGACGAGATCCGCTGCCGCGGCTGCAACGCGAGCCTGGACATACCGCCGCTCGCCAGCACGAACGTGAGCGCCGACAAAGCCTTCCAGGCGCATCTGTCCGCCCAGCTCGATGCCTTCCTGGCTGCTGGCGGACACCAGCGCGGGGAATCCGGCTAGCGGTACCAGCCCACCGAACGGTCGTAGCTGGACACCAGCGCCCCTGTGCCTGGCGCGCCATCCCCGCCCGCGGGGAAGTAGATGGCCCCAAACTCGGCGCCTTCAGATTCGATCCGTTGGCGCGCCCATGCTTGGGCGTCGTCGATGTCCTTCTCCGGAATGCCTTCGCGGGTGTTGTTTCCGGCGCTGAAATGGATGTCCAGCTGGTACTCCCCGGACTGCGACGCTCCGGCATGGTGGCCAGGATCCCGCTCATCGCGCCTGCTGACCATCACCTGTGCCAAAGCATGGAGGAAGGACGGGTCCTTGGCCGCGCTGCCATGCTGCTGTTGTTCCATCCGCAGCGCTGAAACCACGCTCTCCACGGTGTCCGCGTCGCTGACCACGTATGAAGCTCCGGCGACGTCCGCCTCCGAGCCCCCAACACTTTTCAAGTACTGCATAAATTGCTCGGAGCTGGACTGTCTGGAGTTCATGCACCCTCCCTGAGGGCTATTCGCGGCGAGTGCCGACCTTCCCCACACTAGACCCATATGGATCGCCCAAGCCCGTGCCCTGTGAAATAGTTTGGGGACGGAGAGCGCGGTCAGGCCGGCCCATGCTGCGTCGATTGGCCGGGTACGCGTGGTGCCCCGTTTCCGCCCGCCTTCGCCAGCGTGAATATCCCATAGCGCATTGCGCCGGTGCGGTAGGCCAGGATCAGGCGGGGGATGCTTAAAGCGAAGATGCGATTGCGGGCCCCAAGGGCGAGGCGGCGGGTCTCGCGATCGACGAGCAGGGCCTTCGCCAGTCGACGGGCGCAGACCGGCCAGGTGCGCGCGACGCGGCGGCTGACATCCTCATAGCCGGTGATCACGAAGCCCGCCGCGACGGCCATCGCCTCATACTCCTCGCGCGTGCCCATCGACGGCAGGCGCCCTTCGCGGCAGATCGGCTCGAGCAGGTGGCGAACCTTCCAACCTGTGGCTTCAGTCTCGGCAAGCCACGCGCAGACGACGAAGCGGCCGCCGGGCGACAGCACACGATGGGCCTCGGCGAAGAACCTGGGCTTATCGACCATGTGCTCGCTCGACTCGATCGCCCACGCGGCATCGGCTGAGGCATCGGGCAGCCCGTTGGCGAGCCAGTCGCGAAGACGGATGTCCACGTCTGGTACAGGATGCGCGGCGGCATAGTGGGCCTGCTCAGCGGACAGCGTGAAGCCGGTATCGCGGACCCTGCGTGTCACCGCGAGCCGCCGTGCGGTGGAGCCATAGCCGCAGCCGATGTCGACGCACGCCTGGCCGGGCAGAAGGCGCAGCCGATCGCCGACGGTGTCCACCAGCGCCTCGACGGCCTGAGCGGGCGTCTCGCGACCGGTTGCCCACAGGCCGTGATGGACATGCTCACCCCACACCCGACGATAAATCGGATCGAGTTCGTCGTAGTGATCCGCGACCGCCGCGGCGTTCTGGGAAATTTCGGGGACGATCACGCCATCACAGTACAACGCCGGCGGATTCCACCGTGGTTCAGGACTCCTAGTAGACGGAGCCCTCCAGCAGTTCCGAGAGCCTGCCGGCGGCGCGCCGCAGTTCCGGGACGCCGGCCCTGAGGGTTTCCTCGTTGGCGGCCTCCACCGGGCTGGTCAGGGAAATGGATTCGCTGGGGCGCCGCCCCGGCCTGCTCGGTACGGCTACGGCCACGGAGAGCACCCCTGTAGCCCGTTCATCAGCCGAGTACGCATATTCGGCCCCGGCTTCGGGCAACCGGGAGCGCAGCGCGGCCGCCGTCAGGCCGGGTTCCTCATGGCCCCCGGCGACGGCCGCCGCGACCACCTGCTGCAGCTCGTCATCGGACGATGACGCAAGCAGGATCTTGCCGGCGGCGCCGACCGTGAGGGGGAGGCGCTTGCCCAGCGGGAGGTCGTAGCGGAGGGGCACCTCGCCGTCCACGCGAGCCACGAGGATGCGTTCGAATCCCAGCCGTGTGTAGAGCGACGCCGTGAGCCCGGTCTGCGAGGCGACCTGCTGCAGGATGGGACGGGCCGCCACCACCAGGGGATCGTTTTCCAGGAAACTCCGTGCGGCCGGCAGGACCGCAGGCCCGATCCGGTAGGACTTGTCCGTCTGGCTCACCATGCCGAAATCCTGCAGCACGCGCAGGATCCGCAGCGTGGTGGGCAGGCTCATCCCGCAGTTCCGGGCCAGGTCGCTGAGCCGCTGGGGCCGTTCGGCGCGCTGCAGTTCCGCAAAGACCTCCAGCGCCCGGGACAGGGAGCGCATGTTTGACGCCTTGGGTCCCTCCTCAGCCGAAGGGTGGGGGGAGGTGGAAGTCGTCGTCGCCATTCTTTCATTCTATGTAACTTCCTTGCGCTTGACAGTGCGTGTGTCTGGTGTCACTATTTCTCAGTACGCAATATAGTTTCATTCTGTGAAATGCAACGACGCAGCGTGAAAGCGAATCCGAGTGAGAAGGAACCATGACAACGGAGTCAGTCACAGCCACATCGAAGACCGCCGCCAGGGTGGCACCCTCCGTGCTGGCAGGCATCGGCGCGTTCGCGGCCGTCGGCGTGTACGTCCTCACCAGCTCGGTGGGCCTGGGCCTGTGGACCTCCCTTGGACCCGGCCCGGGACTGTTCCCCTTTGCCATGGGGGCAGTCCTCGCCGCGATGTCCGCTGTCTGGCTCCTCCAGGAACTCCGCCGCCCCAGCGAAACGGCAGAGGGCGTTGACCGCGCACTCGTGATCGCCGTCGTCGCCAGCCTGGTGCTCCTCGCCGCCGTCATGGACCTGCTCGGCTTCCAGCTGAGCATGTTCCTCTTCCTCATGTACCACCTGAAGCTGCGCGGCCGCAGGGCCTGGCCCTCCTCCGTGGTCACCGCCCTCGCGGGCAGCGTGGGCGCGTTCTACGCCTTCAACTACGGCCTCAACGTGGCACTGCCCGTTTCCGCCTTCCCCCTGCTGAACACGATCGGACTCTGAACGTGGATACCCTCAACGAACTTATGGGCGGCTTCGCGGCCGCCATGACCTGGCAAAACCTGCTGTTCGCCTTCCTGGGCTGCCTGCTGGGCACCATCATCGGCGTGCTGCCCGGCATCGGTCCGGTAGCCGGCGTCGCGCTCCTCATTCCCCTCACCCTGAACCTTGATGCCACCGGGGCGATCATCATGCTCTGCGCCATCTTCTACGGCACGGCCTACGGCGGAACCATCACCAGCGTCCTGCTGAACACCCCCGGCGAAGCCGCCTCCGCCATCACCACCATTGACGGCTACGCAATGACAAAGCTCGGCAAGGCCGGTGCAGCCCTGACCATTGCCGCCGTTGGATCCTTCGTGGGCGGCACCGTCGCCACACTGGGCCTGGTGATGGCCGCCAAACCGCTGGGCGAGCTGGGGCTGCTGGTGGGTCCGCCGGAGTTCTTTGCGCTGATGGTGGTGGGCATCTCCCTGCTCGTGGCGCTCGCCGGAAAGTCCATGGTCAAGGCCGTTATCTCCGGAGCCCTGGGCCTGCTGATTGCGATGGTCGGAATCGATCCCGTGGCCGGGGCGCCGCGCTTCACCTTCGGCATGGACCGCCTCCTGGACGGCGTCAGCTTTGTTGCCGTGATCGTGGGCGTCTTCGGCCTCTCCGAGCTGTTGTCCTACCGCAAGGGCACCGCCACCCCCAACGTGCACGCCCCAAACCTCCGTTCCCTGCTTCCGACAGGGAGGGAATGGCGCCGGAGTGCGCCCGCCATGGCCCGCGGAACCGGAATCGGCTTCGGGCTCGGCCTCATTCCGGGAATGACCGGCTCCGTCTCATCCCTGCTGGCCTACGGCGCGGAAAAGAAGTTCTCCCGCCACCGCAACGAATTGGGCAAGGGCGCCATTGAAGGCGTGGCCGGGCCCGAAACGGCCAACAACTCCCACGCCAACGCCGCCCTGATCCCGCTGTTCACCCTGGGTATCCCGGCATCACCCACCATCGCCGTCCTGATGGGCGCCTTCCTCCAGCAGGGCCTCACCCCGGGGCCCACCCTCTTCACCGAGCACTCCGAGATTGCCTGGGCCATCATCGCCAGCCTGTTCATCGGGAACCTGCTCCTGCTGGTGCTGAATGTTCCGCTGGTGGGACTGTGGACCTCCATCCTGAGGGTCCCCACCACCATCCTCACCGCCCTGATCCTGCTCTTCATGGTCATCGGCGCCTACACCATCAACTTCAGCGTCTTTGATGTCTTCGTCATGATCGGCTTCGGCCTCCTGGGCCTCGCGCTCCGGCACCTGGACATCCCGCTGGCGCCCATGGTGCTGACCCTGGTGCTCGGCCCCCTGATGGAACGCTCCCTCCGCGAGTCCCTCGAAATCTCCCAGGGCGACTTCGGCATCTTCACCAGCCGTCCCATATCGGCAGTCCTGATCGGCCTGGGGCTGCTGATCATCTTTAGCCCGCTCCTGAAGCTCCGGAAGCCCAAAGCGCTCAACGAGGACCCGGAAACCTAAACCACACCTCAACCCCCGAATACCCCCTTCAAAGGAGAAGAACACCATGAAAACCCGTTCCCGCATCGCCGCCGCACTCGCCGCGGCATCCCTGATCGCACTCACCGGCTGCGGCGCCAACGCCGGAGCCACGAACGCCGCCGGCAGCGACTTCCCGAAGAAGGGCAAGACGATTGACCTCGTTGTGGCTTTTTCCTCCGGCGGCGCCGTGGACACGGCAGCCCGGCTCATCCAGCCCATCCTCGAAAAGGAACTCGGCACCAACGTTGAGGTCATCAACAAGCCCGGCGCAGGCGGCCAGATCGGCTACACCCAGCTGACCAGCGCCGCCCCCGACGGCTACACCATCGGCGCCACAGGCTCCCCGTCCGTCGTCGTCTCCCCGCTGGACCCCTCACGCGGGGCCAAGTACACGCGGGACAGCTTCCAGCCCCTGGGCCGCCAGGTCATCGATCCCACCGTCATCGCAGTGCAGCCGGACAGCCCCTACCAGACGCTGAAGGACCTCCTGGACGCCGCAAAGGCGAACCCGAAGTCCATGACCGCCAGCACCACCGGGCTCCAGACCGGTGAACACTTCGCCATGGCCCAGATCCAGGAAAGCACCGGCTCCGAATTCGCCCCCGTGCACTTTTCGGAAGGGGCTTCGCAGGCCACCACTGCATTCCTGGGCAAGCACGTGGACATCCTCGTGGCCAACGTCAGCGACGTTGTTGACCTGACCAAGCAGGGCAAGGCCCGCGTCCTGGGCGTCATGACCTCGGAGCGCGCGCCGGCACTGCCGGACGTCCCCACCTTCAAGGAATCCGGCTACGACCTCGAGGCGGGCACCACGCGCGGTTACTCGGCGCCTGCCGGGCTGCCGGATGAGGTGGCCAAAAAGCTCGAGGCCGCAATCCAGAAAGCCATCGAGGACCCCGCCGTGGTGCAGAAGATGCAGGACCTTGGCCTGCAGACCAGCTACCTCTCCGGCGAAGACTACAAGCAGTACTGGGCCGGGCAGGAAGAGGACTTCAAGAAGGTCCTGCCGATGGTCCAGAAGACCGACTGAACCTCCCGCAATTACCGGACGGAAGAAGCATCATGACCAGCCCAGCCATAGACACCCTCACCGCCGATTTCCCCCGCCCCGAGAGGGGCGTGGTGGAGCGCCTCGCCAAACTGCCCGCCGCCAACATCGGCGACGCCATGGACCGGCTCGGCGTCGCCGACTCCGCGATCCAGGCCATCTGGCCGGGTGCCCTGCTGGCCGGCCCCGCTTTTACGGTGTGGACCCGGCCCGGGGACAACCAGGGAATCCACAGGGCCCTTGAGCTGGCCCGCCCCGGTGACGTGCTGGTTGTTGCCGGCGGAGGGGATTCGTCCCGCGCCCTGTTGGGGGAGCTCATCGGTGAGCGTGCCATCAACCTTGGCATCGCGGGCTTCGCGCTGGACGGGGCAGCGCGCGACGCCGATGCGCTGCGTGAGATAGGCATGCCCGTCTTCGCCCGGGCTACTTCCCCCGCTGGTCCCTACAAGAACGGTCCGTTCCGCCTGGGGACGCCCCTCGCCTTCGGTGGCGTCCCCGTCCTGCCCGGTGACGTGGTCATCGGCGACTCCGACGGCGTCGTGGTGATCCCGCGGGAGCAGGCGGCCGCGGTCGCAGATGCCGCGGAAGCAGTCTTCGCTGATGAAACGAACCGCCGCCGAGCCATCGTCGCAGCCCGCGGCTGAACCACGAGAGACAGAGAAAACCATGACAGCGGTAACCGTTATTGGCCTCGGCGAAGCCGGAGCCACCTACGCCGCGGCACTCCACGCCGCCGGGCACAAGATCACGGGATTCGACCCCGTCGCCCCCACCACTCCTGCCGGCATCACCAGGGCCGGCACCGCCGCAGAAGCCTGCGCCGGCGCGGACATCGTCCTGGTGATGACGGGCGCCGCCGCCGCACGCAGCGTCGCCGCAGAGTGCCTTCCGGTTCTCGGTCCCGGCAGCAGCTACGCGGACTTCACCTCGTCCTCTCCCGGAGTCATGCAGGAACTCGGACAGCTGCCAAGCAGGGCCGACTTCGCCGACGTCGCCATCCTTGGCCCGGTCTCTGCACTGGGAGAGAAAACGCCCCTCATGACCAGTGGGCCTGGAGCCCAGGCTGTGGCGGACCTCCTCGCCCCGCTGGGTGTCGACGTCGAAATTGCCGAGGGTGAACCCGGAGCGGCAATGGCCCACAAGCTCCTTCGCAGCGTCCTGATGAAGGGGCTGGCCTCGGTGGTGGTTGAGGCCGTCACTGCCGGCCGGGCAGCCGGACTCGAAGAGTGGATCCGGGCCCAGATCGCCAGCCAGTTGGCAGGCAACGGGCAGGCCGTCATCGACCGGTTCCTCACCGGCACTGCCAAGCACGCAGTGCGCCGCTCCAAGGAGATGCAGGACACTGCCAACTACCTGGGCGACCTTGGGGTGCCCGCAGAGATGACCACGGCGTCCGCCGCCGCCTTGGGCCGGATGGCCCGGGAACCAGCGCCGGCCTTGCGCTGACCGCAGAGTCGGGGACAATCAGGAGCGGGTATTTCGTGTCCGACCACATAACCGGCGTCCCGCCGTCAGGAGCAGCAGCATGATCGGCATCTGGGCACTCGCCGCCTACCTTGCCGTCATTCTGATGTGGACCACGGTCTTCAGGCGCAGCGTGGGGGAGGCGATGATCCTCGGGTTCCTGGCCGTGCTTCCCTTCACAGGGGCGGCAGCGCCGCAGACCGGCTGGGATTCGCTGTACTCGGCAATCACCGATGAAATTGTCTACGCCACCATGGCATTCGTGTTCATGGGCTACCTGCTGGACAGAACAGGTGTGCTGGACCGGCTGATCGACCTGCTCAACTCCCTGATCGGCGGGGTCAAGGGCGGTCCGGCGTGGGTATCCACCGTGGCATCGGCGGGGCTGGGCAGCGTGGTCCACAACCAGGCCGCCATCGCAGCAACGGTTGGCTCGGTCACCATACCCTGGATGGAAAAGTCCAAGCTGGACAAGCCCGCGGCGGCGACGCTCGTGGCGGGCAACGCCGGCATGGGCATCACGTTCCCGTTCAGCGCATCCATGTTCGTCCTGGTCGGTTCCGCCACCGTGGGGCCCCTGCTGGACATCAACGCTCTGGTCCTCCCGTTGCTGTTCGGCGGCCTGTGGTGCTTCGTGCACCGGCTGATCGTCACCTGGCTGCTGGTCCGCAAGAGCGGCATGGCTTCCCTCGATGCAGCGCACCGGCTGCCCGTCCGGGCGGCGTTCGGCCGCGGCTGGACCACGCTGCTGCTCTTCATTGTGGTGGCCATTCCGCTGGTCCTCACCTCCGGTGCCATCGCCAAGGGTCTTTCCGGCTGGACCGGGGGCGATGTCACCAAGGCTGTCAGCGTCATCGTGTGGATTCCCGTGGTCCTGATCGTCACCGGCCTCCTGCTGGGCCGGAAGAAGCTGCCCAGGGACGGCAGGGCGTGGTGGGCGCTGCTGCAGGACTCCGCGCCGCGCTTCGGGATTGTGGGGGTGACCGTGGTGTTCGCTTTCGCCGGTGCCAACGCACTGGCAGCCACCGGACTTCCACAGCAGATGACCGAACTGCTCAACGGGATGAACTTGCCGCTGTGGCTCCTGGCCATCCTGATCGGCCTGATTGTCATCGCTGTGGCTGCGCCGCTGTCCGCGACGGCCACCATGGCCGCCGTCGGAACGGTCGGCGTGGCCGCCCTGGTGGCGGCCGGAGTGCCGGCCACCACTGCGGCCGTGGCCGTCCTGGTCTTCTCCTCCTGCGAGGCGGCGGTCCCGCCGGGCGGTGCCCCGCTGTACGTGGCCTGCGGCATCGCAGACGTGGACCCGATCACCACGTTTCTCCGGCTGTTCACCCACTACGCCATGCCGCTGCTGGGCATCGGCGTGCTGATCATCCTCGGCATCCTGCCCGTTTAAGGACCACCACCATGCATACCATCCGGAGGGCCATCGAAGTCCTCTTCGTCCTCACCCTCGCAGCGCTGCTGGCTGGCGGCATTGTGTTCGTGGCCGGGCAGGCCATCGCCCTGGCGGCGGGCCAGGGCGACTGGCTCACGCTGCTTAATGACACCATCAAGGCGCCTATGTGCATTGCGGCGTCCATCTGTGCCGTGGCCGGTTTCCTGCTCAGCTACAAGCGCCGCCAGAACCAGGAGCAGCCGCAGGAAGCAGGGGCACGGTGAATCCCGGAGAGGGAACCTACCCAACGTTCGCCGGGTTGCTGGAGCGGGAGGGTGCCCTGGCGGGGACCTCCTGGGGGCTCTTTCCGGACCCAACCCGGGGGACGCCGTCGTTCATTACTCCCCAGGCGGTGCTGGCGGCACGCACCTGCATCCGCATGGGCACGGCCATTGGCCTCGACTATCCGGCCGATGCCTTTGATCCTGGCATGTCCCTCAAGCGCGGCGCGCCCCGGCATACCATCTACTCCTCGCACCCGGCCCACCGCGACGACTTCCTGGACGGGTACTACCTGCAGGGATCCAGTCAGATCGACGGGCTGCGGCACCGCCGGGCGGACGATGCCGGCTTCTACAACGGCACGCCGGATGACCGCATCACCGCGGGCACGCCGGACCTGGGGATCCAGGAATGGGCAGACCATCCCATAGTTGGCAGGGGAGTCCTGGTGGACCTGGCCGGGTACCGGGCCGGGCAGGGCGCTCCGATTGACCATGCTGCCGGTGAACCGCTGGGCCTTGACCTGATCGAGGGGGCGCTGGCCGCCCAGTCCATGGACCTCCGGCAGGGCGACATCCTGATGCTGCACACGGGCTGGTGCGAATGGTTCCTGGATCTGGCGCCGGAGGACAAGCAACGCATGCGGGATAGCAGGCGCGCCACGGGGGTTGCCCAGTCGGAGGAGTTCGTCGCCTGGGCCTGGGACCACCGGCTGGCGCTTCTCGCGGCGGACAACTTCGCCGTCGAATGCCTGCCCGCCGTGCCCGCAAGCCCTTACCGTGAGTCAGCACCGAACGACCACGGCATGATGCATCAGCAGCTCCTGGCCAAACTTGGCATGCCCCTGGGTGAACTTTGGCGGCTGGGTCCCCTCGCCCGGCACATGGGGAGTGCCGGCCAATGGGACGCCTTCATCACCATCAAGCCGCTGAACATCATCGGCGCGACCGGGTCACCAGCGAACGCCATTGCCTTGCTGTGAGGCCCGCCGGGCTGGCTTGTCGGGTCAGCGCAGGCGCTCGCCGGTCACACCGGCCAGGTGGTCCAGGAGTTCGTTCTGGAACCGCTCGTCGCGGACGGCGGGATGCGGCTTTTCCCGGTGCTGGTGGTACCAGTAGCCGCCGCTCGTCAGGGCCTCCGGGTCATCGCTGGCGGCCAGCCACTCCTGGGTGAGGTGGCCGAGCCGGAGGTCGTCCGGGGCGCCGGCCCCGCCCATCCTGGTGGGCACCCAGCCGGGATCGACGGCGTTGCTGAGGACGTCCGGCCATAAGCGGGCGACGGCGGCTGCCAGGGCCGTGAGGTAGAGCTTGCTGTCCGAATAGGTCACCTTCCGGGCGCCCGTGCCGAGGGCCGCGAGCCCGGCGTGGCCGCCGCGGTGCATGCCGCTACTGACATATATCAGCCGCCGCGGCTGTTGCATGAGTGCGGTGAGGAGGTAGGGGGCGGCGACGTTGACCTGGAAAATGTCCGGGCCGTGGAGCACCCCGGCGTTGTGGATGACGGCGTCCATCTGGCCCACCCGGTTCACCTGACCGGCGATATCGCGGATTTGGTCCATGGCCGCCAAGTCGCCAACAATGCCGTCCGCGCCGCGGTCCAGGAGATCCTGGACGGAAGCCAGGCGTTCCGCACTGCGGGCATGCACGACGACGTCGTGCCCCTCCTCGATGAGCGTCGCGGCTGTGTGCCGTCCCAGCCCATCTGCGGAGCCGGTGATAAAGATGCGCGCCACTGGTCCTCCTCAAGTTGTATACAAGTATGCACCTAGCGCTAGGGTTGCTGTGGAGGTAACAACATGCCTGGTGCAACCACCCGCAATACCGGAGCGGATTTCGTCTACGCCGAGCTGAAGCGGCAGATCATCAGCCTGGAGCTGAAGCCGGGGGAGCGCGTTTACGAACCCGCGATGGCGTCTGCCCTGCAGGTGAGCCGGACGCCGCTGAGGGAAGCCATCCGGCGGCTGATCTCGGAGAGCCTCCTGGAACAGCAAACCACCGGCGGCGTTCTGGTGCCGGCCTTGGATGAGGCAGCAATTTCCGAGCTGTACGAGGTCCGCGCTGCAATGGAGTCCCTCATGGCGCGGAACGCCTGCCTCAAAGCGACGCTGGCTGACATCGACGCACTCGAAGGCATCCTGGAGCGCAACGCCGCCATGGTGGGCTTCGCCGATGAAGCGATGAAGCAGGGGATGTCGCTGCACGGGAAGATCGCCGGGATTGCCGGCAATTTGTGGGCCCGGCGGTTCCATGACCAGATCTCAAACCAGATGGAGCGGTACCGGCACTTCACCAACAGCACCCAGGAACGGCGGGAGCAGGCCCTGGCCCAGCACCGGACCCTGGTGGCGGCCGTGGCCGCCGGCGACCCGGACCAGGCTGCAAGGATCGCCTTCGACCACGTCATGGGCGCCCGCGATGCGGCGGTGCGGGCCATCTCCGGCACCACTGCATGATCGGCGAACTGGGGCGGCGCTCGACTGCGGCCCTCCTGGTCCATTCCACCCTGATTCAGGCACTGACCTTCCTGCTGCGGCCGGCCGCCACGTACCGCGCGCTGGAACTGGACGTCCCCGGCTTCGCCCTTGGGCTCCTGGCGGCCAGCTACGCCGTCTTCCCGCTGCTGCTCGCCGTCCCCACAGGCGCCCTGGTGGACCGCCTGGGTGAACGCCGCCTCATGGCGGCCGGTGCCGCCGTCGTCCTGGCCAGCGCTTTGTTCCTGCTGCTGTGGGGTTCGTCCATCGCCGCCCTGATCATCGGAACCGCCCTCCTGGGCGTCGGCCAACTGACCTGTGTGGTGGGGCAACAGGCGGTGGTGGCCAACAACGCCGCCTCATCCCGGATGGATTCGGCCTTCGGCTACCTCACCTTCGCGGCGTCCCTGGGACAGGCAGTAGGGCCGCTGGCCATCTCCCTGGTGGGAGGGGCGGCCATCCGCCCCGACACCCAGGCGATCTTCCTCCTCTCGGCCTGCATGGGCCTGGTGCTCCTGGTGACCACCTTTGGCATCTCGGCAACTGTCAGCGCCAGGAAGGGAACGGCAGCCCCGGCGAACGGCGGCAAAGGCAACGTGGCCTCGCTGCTGAAGACTCCCGGCGTGGCGCGGGCCCTGGCCACCAGCGCCACTGTCCTTGCCGTGGTGGATCTGACCATGGTCTACCTCCCGGTGCTTGGATCCGAACGCGGGCTCAGCGCGGCAACCGTTGGCGCCCTGCTCGCCGTCCGCGCCGTGTACTCAATGGTGTCCCGCATCCTGCTGGGGCAGGTATCCCGGAAACTCGGGCGCAAGCGGCTGCTCGTGGCCAGCCTGGCGCTGTCCACCATCGCTTTGGCCGCCATGGCGGTTCCCATGCCGGTGCTGCTGCTCTTTGCGGTCATGGCCGTGCTTGGACTGGGCCTTGGCATTGGCCAGCCGCTCACCATGTCCTGGCTTTCGGCGCAGGCACCCGCCGGGCAGCGCGGACGTGCCCTTGCCCTCCGGCTCGCCGGCAACCGGGTGGGCCAGGTGGTGCTTCCCAGTGTTATCGGTGTGGCAGCGGCAGGAGTTGGCGCGATGGGGGTTTTCCTGGCGTCCGCGGCCGCAGTGGGCGGGACGCTTTTGCTGCTCCGCGGCGTTCGGCTGGACGACTAACTACGGCAGCCGACTTGGCCGCAGCAGGGTGGGCACGCCGGCCTGCTCCGGATCCAGTGGAACAGGGCTGACCAGTACTGCCGGGCCGCGATGGAGCGTTCCGCTTGAGAGTGCCCGGCAGCGGATGCCGCCCCGGCCCCGCATTGATGCGTGGGCGCCGGGGGCCAGCACCTCGTTCATCCAGGCGCAGGGGTGTGCGGGCCGGCCGCCGTGGAACTCAACCCGGGAACCGCCGGATTCCAGCGCGAAGTCCTGGTTGAGCAGCGGAGCCAGGTGGGCTCCGCGGAGGATGACGTTCCGCCGGGTGGCCAACGGATCGAACGGTCCGGCGCCCAGTTCCCCGGCCATGGCTTCGAGGGCCTCGACGGCGAACAGTGTCACCGCAGCGTCCATATGGGCCGCTTTGCCGAAAAAACGGTCGCCCACAATGCCCTTGCCCGCCACCACTTCCGCGCTCCCGGCGTCGAAGGTGGGCACATCGGCGGCGCCGTCGCGTGCCCGGCCGAAGTAGGCGTGCCCGGGTGACACCAGCAGGTGCAGGATTTCGACGCCGCACCGGTACTTAGCTGACATGTCCACAGCCTAGGCCAGCCTGCCCCACAAATACGGTTAAAGGCGGCGGCCTCCCAGCCTGTGGAGCAGGATGAACGGGCCGGAGAAATCGTGTGCCGCGTTCAGGAACTCCCGGTACTTGCGTCGATAGCGCTGAATGCTCGTGCATTACTGTCACGGCGCTGAACAATGGCGTTGACCAACGATGCCCAACGATGCTCGGCTGCAGCGGAGGTTCTCGGGTAGTGGTGACCCGGGACCGGCACCAGGTACCACTCCCGTCCGTGCCCTGTTGCACGGTCCGTGGATCTCCGGGTGGAACTCGGCAGCACGACTTCATCTTCGTCCGGAGCGATGACCACCACGCGCGCAGGGCATTTCCGGGTGTGTTGTTCGCCGTCGTCAGGCCCTCCCGCGGTCAGTCCGAAACGAACCGCCGCCCACCTCCTGAACTCCGGCTCATCCCCGTGTAGCTGAAGATGATCTTGGAGGTTGATGATGGGAGACATAGCAACCACCTGCCTCGGCTCGACATGCTCGGCAAGCTGAAGGCCCACCCACGCTCCGAAACTGACGCCGAAAATGGAGACCTCTGGCGTTCTGCGCGTGGCCATGACCTCGGCGACTGCCTTCGCCGTTTCCCGAATCGCGGCCTGCCAGTTGAGCCAGGCGCGTTCCTGGAAGTCGGAGCCAAAGCCGGCAGAGCCGGGATAATTGATGATGAGCAGGTCAAAACCTGCATCAATAACGGTTCGATAGGTACCGCCATATCTGAGGTCGTCGAGCTCATGGCTGTCCGGGCCACCGTGAAGACAGACGACGAGCTCCTGGCCACGCGGCGGCCGTCCGGCATGCACGTAAACGCACGGCAATCCGGCCGGGGTGATCTGGCTCACCGTCAGTTCCCTCCTTACAGCGGCGATCCCGGCGATAAGGCCCCGTTGGGTCCGCCAGCACGATCCAATTGCGAGACCCGTGGACCGGATGACCGGGTCAGCAGCCGCTCCCATGGCGAAAACCTGGGACGTTCCGCATTGAGCTTCAGCTAACGTGAAGCAATCGTCGCAGGGATCCATATGCAGCAGGTGTTGTCCCTTTTCTGCGTGGATGCCATAGGCCGTTATACGCGTGTCCGACGCAGCGACAGAGATCAGGGACCAGCCCGGCGGAGCCACGATTTCCGCCTCGCCGGCGCCGCGGACTACGGAGAATCGGGCACCGGACTTATTCGACCGCTTAATAACAACGAACTCGGATGCGGCGGCAACGATCAAACCGGCACCATGCCCCACGCTGTTCCCGTCGCGGACCATGCTCCACCCGACCTCCGATTCGGCAACCAGGGTCCCGTCAGCGAATATGCATTTTGGTGCGCCGTGGCTGGGTGCGACCGGCCGCAGATCCCCACACCCCAGATCGAGGAGGAGAGTGTCCCCCGCTGCGGTCAATGACTCGAAAACCACACGTAGTGTCGCTTCTTCTGCATCTGGGATGAGGCTGACAATGCGGTGCGTCTGATTAGATGGCGACGGGATGGCACGCTCAAGGGGTTGGCCCAGGCCCGTTGCTACAAGGGGAAACTCCCTTACCGTCAACGTGACCGAATCATGGATGAGGTCATAGACGAAAGGGTGGCCAGGTACACAAAAGGGCGCCAAAAAGCCGGACAACAATATCTGCTCATACCCGCCGGGCTCATCCTGTCCCTGGGTTGATATTCGGTAGAGGCACCCATCGAGTTGGCTGAAGGTGAAGAGGGTAGAGCCTACAAGTGCGAGGGGAACGAGGTGGTCCTCCTCGAAAAGGGACTCGACCGGCATGATCAGGCCGCCTTCACTGTCGATTCGCTGCGAACGCTGCGCAGAAGCGCAGGCAGAAGCACTGCATTGAACAACGTAACTGCGCCAGCAGTGAACAGCAGTCCCTCCGGGCCCGCGTTGAGCCAAAGAGGGGCGCCGAGGACGCCACCAAGCGTATCTCCAACCAAGAACGCAGTTTGCGAAATCCCGAAAACAAAACCTGTTGCCTGGGCCGGGATAATGGCGTACTGGATCGTTTCCTCTGATGCGATGGCAAGCGACACGAAAGCAGCCCGCGCGATGAAGATAACTGCTATCCACGGAGCTCCCAACCCCAAGGCCAGCGCGGCAGCCAGCGTAATGACTCCTGTAAGAACCTCGGACACAGCAAACAGCGCGAAGGGCCGGCTGCTGGTGCTGTAGCGGGAGAAGATCCAGGTGGCGCAGATTTGAGCAACGCTCATGAGCGCCATGATCAAGGCTGCCTGCGCGGCGGTGGCGCCACCATTGGTGAGAATCAACGGCAAATAAGGTGCCACCAGACTGACATAGAAGCCAGAGAGCAAGCCGATGACGGCCAGCTTTACGGCCAAGGCCTTGTAGCGCCGCCTATCGGCGGCCTCGTCTGCCTCTTCCGGCACGGAGTTCGGCAGACTGCGGGCTTGGGAATTCGGCGCGAGCAGCACCCACACAAACGCTGCTGCCACGAGTGCGGGGGCAATCAGCAAAGCGGTCTTCGCCCCGTCCCCTTGGGTTGCCGACAACGCGAAGATAGATGCAGCCCCGACTGTGCCCAGCAGGAGACCCGTCTGATTCCCGAGGTTTCGGGCTCCGACAATTTTGGGAATTTCCTCATCGGAGGCTGTGGATCGCACCCAAGGCCTAATAGCTACAAGAACCAGGGATGCGCCTGCGCCTGCAACCCCTGAGAAAATCACTACCGGAATAACGTCCGTGAAAAGGCGGCCAGCAATTCCGATAGCGTATAGAAGCGTTCCCAGACGAACAGCATTCAAGCCGCCAAAGCGGTCTGCAAAGGCGCCCCACGCGAAAGAGAACCCGCCTACGACTGCCATAACGGCGTAACCAATACCGAATGCTACTAACGCATTCACCTGCTCAAAATAGAGTGGTTGTGCAACTTTTGACATCCACATTCCACCGGCAAACAGAACGGTGAAGACTCCCAGTTGTCCCCGCAATCCGAGGCTCATACGTGCATGCCCAGAAGTGCTTCCCGGTTTGCTGCCAGGACGTCGGAGTCAGGGAACAATGCGAGTCCTGCTTCTATCAGTTCCAGAGCCTCAGCGCAGCGGTCTTGCCGGATTGCAATCTCTGCGCTCAGCGATGCACGGCGTTCGGCTTCTTCCTTTGGCAGGGTGCTGTGGATCCAGCCGTCAACATGCTGGGTGGCTTCATCGACGCGGTCCGCGAGGATGAGGCTGTAAACCAGATTGGTGGGATGGACGTAAGAGGCGGGATCGAGCGACGCGGCCCGTGCGTGCGCGTCCGCGGCTACCCCATGTGAACCGATTTCCCCTTCGTATACCCCGATCAGGCACCATGCAGAGGCGAGACTGTCATCCAATTCCACGGCTTGCCGGCAGGCAGCCAGTGCGGCCTCTAAGTCTCCGGTCGACGCGTGGCATTTTGCTGCTTCCAAGTGGTATTCGGGCATGCGGGGGTCAACGTCCAGGAGTTCAGCGTAGGTGGCAATGGCAGCGGTCAGGTTTCCGGTTTGCTTGTAGCACTGGGCAAGGTTGTAAATGAGGACGGATCGGTGGATGGCCACTTTCTCGCCGGTCTGCGTGAGCCTTTTGATGCCCTCGCGAAGGAGCCGGATGGCCTCGTCCACGTGGCCGCGGCGGAAGAGTATGAGTGCATAGCCGTTCCTGTTGAAAACCTCGTCAAAGACAACGCGGTCCTCGGCGCGCTCTTGGGAGCCCAGTTTCTGGATGAGGGCATAGGCCTCATTCAGCAACGCCTCGCTACGAGCCAAACTTCGAAGGCCGTCCGGGTGGTGGCGGGCGTAAAGCATGGCTTTTCCGTAGAGGGCCCGGATTGCGTCGAGAGGCTCTTTGGATGTGCTCCAGCGGTCGTAATAGAACTCGGCCTGGACTGTCTCGTTCACCATGGCGTGCGCGAGCGCCAGGAGGTTCCACACCCGGGGTGACTGCTCAACCTCTTGCAGCAGATGTCCAAGATTCAGCGCTGTCCATGCATCTCCTGAGTTGACGTAGTCGAAGGCCATGGTGACGATCTGTCCCGCATGGTCCTTCCTCGCGGACGGTGACAGCATGTTCAGCAAGGACTGTTCCTCGGCCGAGAAATGAGGGACGGATTCATGGCCGCCGCTGTCAAAACGCAGTTGGACTGACCAGCCGCCTACGCGAACTGCCGCGTCCAGGAAATCGCGGCTGGGCCGGTCCAAGGCCTCAGCGTCTGTCACGTCTATTTCGATGGGACCGAAGGCTTCGCGGACGTATCGGGCAATTTTGATGTAGCTTCGTCGGGCCCGCTGGTGCTGGAAGAACCGGATCTGCTCGTTGGACGTCGCAGCATCCGTAAGGCTGGTTGTGCCGATCCGCACTTTGGCGGCCAGTTTGGTGTTCAGGGGGTAGAGAAGCCGAAGGCTCAGGGATAAGTCGTCGGGGTGTTCGTCCGGAGTTAAGTTGAAATGTTGCAGGACGGTTTTTACAACACCGAATGAGATGGGGGAATGGATTGAGGCGCTAACGCAGAACAAGTAGATCCTTAAATGTAGCCAAAGCAGGGGTGCCGATCTGCAACCGGCACCCCTGCAACGGAACTAGATGGTGGTGGCTTTACCGCCATAAAGAACGGCAAAATCGATCTTCTGTTCCTTGGGCTTCTCGATCCTGAGCTGCATTAATTTCCCCAATCAATTAATGAGAACAACCTCGTGCCGTCCTCAGCGAGGAAACTAACACAACTTTACTTATTGCCAAAGTCATACGCTGGGGCGGGGCTTTCACGGCGTGATGCGGTGCTCCGGTATACGGAGGTTCCTGCTGGTGCAGGCGGAATACTGCTTACGCACCGACGTACGCCGCCAGGTGCTTGCCGGTGAGCGTCGGGGATCCGGCCACAAGCTCAGCCGGCGTGCCCTCGAAAACGATCCGGCCGCCGTCGTGCCCTGCTCCCGGGCCAAGGTCGATGATCCAGTCCGCGTGCGCCATCACGGCCTGGTGGTGCTCGATCACGATCACGGACTTGCCGGACTCAACCAGCCGGTCCAGCAGGCCCAGCAGGTTCTCCACATCGGCCAGGTGAAGGCCGGTGGTGGGCTCGTCCAGGACGTACACGTCGCCCTTCTCGGCCATCTGGGTGGCGAGCTTGAGCCGCTGGCGCTCGCCGCCGGAGAGCGTGGTGAGCGGCTGGCCGAGGCTGAGGTAGCCCAGGCCGACATCCTCGAGCCGCGCCAGGATGGTCCGGGCGGCGGGTGTCTTGGCCTCACCCTCGGCAAAGAACGCCGCAGCCTCGGTCACGGACATGGCGAGGACCTCGGCGATGTTCCGCCCGCCCACGGTGTATTCCAGCACGGCGGCCTGGAAGCGGCGGCCCTCGCAGTCCTCGCAGGGTGACTCCACGGTGGCCATCACGCCGAGCTCGGTGAAAATGACGCCCGCGCCGTTGCAGGTGGGGCAGGCGCCCTCGGAGTTGGAGCTGAACAGGGCCGGTTTCACGCCGTTGACCTTGGCGAACGTCTTGCGGATGGGCTCCAGCAGCCCGGTGTAGGTGGCCGGGTTGCTGCGGCGCGAACCTCGGATGGCGCCCTGGTCGATCACCACCACGCCCTCGCGCTTGGCCACGGAACCGTGGATCAGGGAGCTCTTGCCCGAGCCGGCCACCCCGGTGACGACCGTCAGGACACCCAGGGGAATATCGACGTCGACGTCCTGGAGGTTGTGCGTCGAGGCGCCGCGGACCTCCAGCGCCCCGGACGCCTTCCGGACGGCCTCCTTCAGGGCCGCGCGGTCCTCCAGGTGGTGCCCGGTGATGGTGTCGCTGCTCCGCAGGCCCTCCACGGTGCCCTCGAAGCAGACCTCGCCGCCGTTGGTCCCGGCCCCGGGACCAAGGTCGACGACGTGGTCCGCGATGGTGATCATCTCCGGCTTGTGCTCCACCACCAGGACGGTGTTGCCTTTGTCCCGCAGCTGGAGCAGGAGCTGGTTCATCCTTTCGATGTCGTGCGGATGGAGGCCGATGGACGGCTCGTCGAAGACGTACGTAACGTCCGTGAGCGAGGAGCCGAGGTGGCGGATCATTTTGGTGCGCTGGGCCTCGCCGCCGGACAGGGTGCCGGCCGGCCGGTCCAGGCTGAGGTATCCGAGGCCGATCTCCGAAAAGGAGTCGAGCAGGTGCTGGAGGCCCTTGAGCAGGGGAGCCACCGAGGGGTCCTTCACGTCCCGGACCCACCCGGCAAGGTCGCTGATCTGCATCTGGCACAGCTCGGCAATGTTCCTGCCGTTGATTTTGGAGGAGAGGGCCTGCTGGGTCAGCCGGGTCCCCTCGCACTCGGGGCAGGTCTGGAACGTGACGGCCCGCTCCACGAACCGGCGGACGTGCGGCTGCATGGCCTCGGGGTCCTTGGACAGCATGGACTTCTGGATCTTGGGGATGATCCCCTCGAAGGTCAGGTTGACGCCTTCCACCTTGATCTTGGTGGGCTCCGCGTAGAGCATCGTGTCCAGCTGCTTGGCGGTGAACTTGGCGATGGGCTTGTCCATCGGCAGGCCCATGCCCTCGAACAAGCGCCCGTACCACCCGTCCATGGAGTACCCCGGAACTGTCAGCGCTCCCTCGTTCAGGGACTTGGCGTCGTCGTACAGTGCCGTGCGGTCAATGTCGCTGACGTTGCCCATGCCCTCACAGCGCGGGCACATGCCGCCGAGGTAGACGGCATGGTTGACCACCGCCTTCTCCACCCGGCCGCCCTTGTCCGTGGACATGACGCCGCTGGCCTTCCGGGTGGGAACGTTGAAGGAGAACGCCGTGGGCGGGCCGGCGTACGGGGTGCCGAGCCGGCTGAAGAGGATGCGGAGCATGGCGTTGGCATCGGTGGCGGTGCCCACGGTGGACCGAGGGTTGGCGCCCATGCGCTCCTGGTCAACGATGATCGCCGTCGTCAGGCCTTCCAGGAAGTCCACCTCCGGGCGGGCCAGGTTCGGCATGAAGCCCTGGACAAACGCGCTGTAGGTCTCGTTGATCATGCGCTGCGACTCTGCGGCGATGGTGGCGAACACCAGGGAGCTCTTGCCTGAGCCGGACACCCCGGTAAACACCGTCAGCCGGCGCTTGGGCAGCTCAACGCTGATGTTCTTGAGGTTGTTCTCCCGCGCACCCTGCACGCGGATCAGGTCGTGGGTGTCGGCGACGTGCAGCCCGTTGGCCTGGGTGGTGGTGCCGGTGTCCGTGCTCATCGGGTCTCCATCTGTTGGGCTGCGCTATCTGTTGGGCTGCGCTGACCGGAAGCTGCGTGCCCAGCCGCCGGCCGCCGTCGTTTGTATCAGCCTAGGCCTGCTGGTTGATCCGTACGGTGTTCCCGGCGGGGTCGCGGAAGGCGCAGTCGCGGATTCCGTAGGGCTGGTCCACCGGTTCCTGCACGACGTCGGCCCCGCTCGCCTCCACCTGGGCGAAGGCGGCGTCGACATCCGGGGCGGAGAGGATCACGGTGGCGTAGGTGCCCTTGGCCATCATTTCGGTGATGGTGCGGCGCTCATCGTCGGTGATGCCCGGGTCCACGGCCGGCGGGTGAAGGACGATGGAAACGCCGGGCTGCCCGGCGGGGCCCACCGTGATCCAGCGCATGGCGCCGCGGCCCACATCGTTGCGGACCTCGAAGCCCAGGGCGTCGCGGTAGAACGCCAGGGAAGCGTCGGGATCGGTGTGCGGAAGGAACGTTGAGGAGATGGTGATGTTGTTCATGGCAGTCATGCTAGCTGCGGCTCCGGAACCGGCGCTTCTCGATTCCTGACCGGTCTGGTGACCTGCTTTGCCACGCACGCGGGGATGCCCGCCGCCGTGCTTTTTGCCTCCTGCTTGTAGGCGCTGGGCGGCATGCCCACCAGCTCACTGAAGCGGGTGCTGAAGGTGCCCAGCGAGGAACAGCCGACGGCGAAGCATACCTCCGTGACGGAAAGGTCACCGCGGCGCAGCAGGGCCATGGCCCGTTCGATCCGGCGGGTCATCAGGTAGCTGTACGGCGATTCCTGGTACGCGGCCTTGAACCTGCGGCTGAGGTGGCCGGCGGACATGTGGACACCGCGGGCCAGGGCCTCGACGTCCAGGGGCTGCGCGTACTCCCGGTCGATCCGGTCCTTGACCCGGCGAAGGAGCATCAGCTCGCGCAGCTGGGGGTCGGTAGTCACCCTTCAGATGGTGCTCCCTGGCGGGGGAGTTGTCCAGACTTTTTAGGGCGCGGTGGCTGCGCAAAACGGCCCCTTTCTGCGGGGTATGATTGTGCCGCCAGCCGGCACGAGGTCCTCGCCCGAACAGGGCTCGAGTCAACGCAGTGTTGGATGATGTCCGTTCACTGAGCAGTGGCATCCGGCGAAACCAAACCCTTTTCATCACTGTCAAAGACCCTGCCCGGATACTGCGCGGGCAGCACCCTGAAAGGACCCCATGGAACTCCTGTGGGAAATCGCCGGCTGGGCCGGCGCGGCTGCGATTCTCAGCGCGTACCTGGCCGTTTCCATGGGCTGGCTGAAGGCCGGCAAAGGATTCCAGACCGCGAACCTAGTTGGCGCGGTCGCCTTCATCATCAACGGAACCTTCCACGGGGCCTGGCCTTCCGTGGTGACGAATGTGGCCTGGTTCCTCATCTCCGCCGTGGCGCTTGTCCGGATGCGTCCTGAGAACAGCCCGGCGGCGGTGGCCGCAGATCCGCAGGTCCAGTTCCCGGGTGTCCCGGACACCACGGGACAGATGGCCGTCGTCGAGGTTCTTACCGGTTCCATGCCCGCCGTCTCCATGCCTGCCATGGCTGACGGGCAGCGGCTGGCGCACTGAAGGCCTCCGCCGGTCATCCGCAAGGTGGTTGGCTCTACGCGTTCCTGGCTGCGGGCCGGCGGTAAACACGCAGGCCGTCACTGTGCAGGAACAGGGCGCGGCCTTTTCCTTCGTCCTGCTGGAGCCAGAGGAGGCTGCCGTCCAGGGCGAGCATGTCGATGCGTCCCGATGCGATGGGCCGCCCCTGGCGGTGGATTTCCACCTGGTCGCTTCGCGAAAGTTTGCACCAGTTGGGAACCGGTTCAGGAGAAAGGGGTGCGGCACCCCGTCCGACGGGCTGGGGACGGTTGTACAAGGTTTTCTCATTCTCCTTGGTTGGGGGTTTGTCCTTGCCGGACTGCCTTCGGAAAGTTCATGGGAGGAGGCAGGGTGACCGGCGGTCACCCTGCCTCCTTTGCGTGCTGTGGCGTCCCTGCGCCCGTCCTTCGGGCTACCTGTTGCGATGGAGTGCGGGAACGGCAGCACGCAGGCCGGACAAGAAGTCCGGCGGTCTGCGGGCTCCGGTCAGAGCTTGTCGGAGCGGACCGCCAGCACGGGGCAGGTGGCATCGAGAAGGATCCTCTGCACGGTGCTTCCGAGGATGAGCTTTCCCACCATCGACCGGTGCCGAAGGCCGATCACGATCATGTCGACGTTGCGGTCCTGGGCGATCTGGATGACAGCATCCCCGGGATCAGACAGGACCGAGGACTCGATGGTCAGGCCCAGGCCGGCCTCGCCCAGCCGGGTTTCCAGCCCGCGCACTTCCTCCGGCTCCAGGTCGTGGTGGCCGCGGCCGATATTCACAATCAGCAGGTCCGACTTCCTGAGGTGCGCTTCCTTGATTCCTTCTGACAGGGCTTCCCTGCCTTCTGAAGCAGGTGCATAGGCGACGAGTACCGTCATTTCTTATCTCCAATGGCCAAAGTGAGTGGCGGACATCTAAACGAGGGTGTTGAACCAGCCCTGCGGCAGGTCGATCGGCAGCAGCGACGGGAGTGCGAGGAGCACGAGGTACAGGACGCCTGTATAGATCACGGCGACTTTCAGCCGTGCCCTTGCAACCACCAGCAGGAAGGCGGGGATGAAGATCGTTACCGCGATCAGGTACCCGAAGACGGCCGTCAGCGCGAGGAAGCCGGTCATCCATGCGAACGTCTTGAACGCGAACCCTGCGTCAAGGGTCCAGCCTGCCCCTTGGGTCCGTGCCCGGAGCCGGGTGCGGATCTCGGTGGACAACAGGATCCCGGAGAACACCAGGCCGCCGATACTCACCAGCTGCGGCACCAGCCGGGCCTCCGGCGAGAATGACGTGGACGATATCAGTGCCGCAGCGAAGGCCGCGGTGAAGATGCCTGCCGCAACGAGGGACCAGTTGGAGTTCTTCAGCGGTGCTTCATCATCTTCCGGCTGTTCGTCCCTGTGGCCGTCGTCGAAATTGGTCTTGCGGCGGGCGCGGATGAACTTGATGAACGCCCAGACGATGGGGAGGACCAGGATGGCCAGGAACACCAGGACACCGGGACGCAGCATCCAGTCGAATCCTTCGTAGAGGCTGTCCGTCAGGAAGTAGTACCGCTCCAGCGGGATGGCCAGGACGAAACCGATCAGGAACGGTGCCCGGGGGAAGCCGGTGGACTTCAGGAGCCAGCCAAAGACGCCCAGGATGATCATGATCCAGAGGTCGCCGAGCTGGCCGCCTTCCTGGAAGGAGCCCAGGAGCATCACGGCCACCAGGCCTGCTGCCAGGACCGCGAAGGGAACCTTGGTGAGCTTGGCGAGCTGCTTGACGCTGAGGAAGCAGAACAGTGCGCCCAGGATGGAGGCGATAGCGAAGGACCACACGATCAGGTACATCAGGTCCAGGTGTTCGGTGATGATGGAGGGGCCCGGCTGGATGCCGTAGGTGAGGAGCATGCCCAGGAGCATCGCCGACGGGACGCCGCCGGGGATACCAAACAGGAGGGTTGGGATCAGGTCGCCGGCTTCCACGGAGTTGTTGGCGCTTTCGGGGCCGACGATCCCGCGGGGGTCTCCCTTGCCGAACTTGCGCTTGTCCTTGGCCGTTGCGACGGCCTGGCCGTAGGCCAGCCAGGTTCCGGCGGTGGCGCCGACGCCGGGCAGGACACCTGCCCAGATGCCGATGAGTGCTCCCCGGATCACCTGGGTCCAGTGGCTGAGCCATTCGCGGATGCCGCGGCCCCATCCCCCGCCCAGGCTGATGGTTTCCTTCTGTCCGCGGCGCTGGCTTGCCCGCGAGGCGATTTCGGCCAGGCCGAAGATGCCCAGCGCCACGGCCACAAGTGACAGGCCGTCGCCGAGGAAGAGGCTGCCGAAGGTGAAGCGCTCCTCAGCGGTGGTGGGCGAGGTTCCCACCATGCCCAGGACCAGGCCCAGGAGGCCTGCGGAGACGCCCTTGATGATGTTTCCCCGGGACAGTACTGCTGCCAGGGCGACGCCCAGGACGGTCAGCATAAAGAGCTCGGGGCTGGCGAAGGAGAGGACCAGCGGCCGGGCAAGGGGGATGGCCAGGGTCAGTCCGATGGCACCGATGATGCCGCCGGCCATGGAGGACAGGAACGCCAGGGTCAGGGCGCGTGCTGCCTGGCCTTTCTTCGCCATCGAGTAACCGTCGAGCATCGTGACGCTGGCGGAGGCGGAGCCTGGTGCCCCGAGCAGGACAGCGGAAACAGTGTCTGAGGTGTGCACGACGGCGAGGGCGCCAATGAGCAGGGCAAGCGCCTGGGGCGGTTCCATGCCGAACGTGATGGGCAGGAGGATGGCGACGGCGCCTGTGCCGCCGAGGCCCGGGATGAGTCCCATGACCAGGCCGGCGACGGTGCCGATCAGGAGCATGATGAGGAGGGAAGGATCAGCGAGGGATGCCAGCGCTGCCATTGCGGAGTCAAGCATGATGGTCCTTATTCAACGTGGATGTTGTATTTGTCCGCGAGCAGTCCCGTGACATAGGACCGGACGGAGCTGCTGACGGTGTAGGCCTCGCGGACCCGTTCGGCCACGCCGGAATCGGCCACCAGGGGATAGCCGCCGAGTACTTTGGCGGCCTTCTCCTGGAATGCCGGGTCCGTGCCGAGCTTTTCGCTGGACTCGCGCAGCAGCTGGTACGCCTTCTCGGGTGTCTCTTGCGGAACCCAGAGCCCTTTTTGGTAGGTGTAGGTGAGTCCAAGCAGGGTCTTGTAGGCCTCGTACTTTTCACCCGAGGGCTTTGATCCGTGCAGCGTCTCGTAAGCTTCTGCAACCGTGGGAACGTCCGGAAAGTTCGGGTCGCGGACTACTTCCCCGGCCTCGTCCAGCTGGCCGAACGACATCAGGACAACGGCTTTGCCTTCCTTGGCGATGCCTTCGACCGCCGAGCCGTAGGCCGACGTCGTCTGGTAGTCCAGATCGATTTCCCCGCGCTGGAGGGCCAGGTTGACGGGTCCGCGGCCTTCGAAGCCGAAGGTGCTGGTGACGTCCGCCTCGAGCAGGTCGAAAGCCACCAGGGTGGTGATGTCTAGGCCCGTGGCGCTGATGCCGCCGAATTCCAGCGGGGTGTCCCGGTTGATCAGGTCCTGCAGGCCGGCCACCCCGGCTTCAGCCCGGGCGTAGATGACGCCGCCGGTTCCATTGACGACGACGGGCTTCAGGTCTTCGAACGAGTACTTCACCGCTGAGCGGCCCAGCACCCAGGGCACAACCGTCGATGCGGTGCCTACCAGGATCTCAGTCCCGTCAGTCTTGGCGGAGCGGGCGAACCGGTTGGTCCCCAGGATGCCTTCACCGCCGGCTTCATTCACGGGGGCAAAGCCGGGGCGGCCGGCCACGTAGTTGGTGAGCTCTGTGCCGATGAAGCGCGCCCACGTGTCCGTGCCACCGCCTGATGCCAGCGGAATGAGGAATTCGAGGGTCTCGCCGCTGAAATCGCCGTCTTCGGTGCTGGAGGGCGGGTTCAGCAGGCTTCCGCCCAGGACGGTGGTGGCAGTTCCCAGCAGTGCGAAGGCTCCTACTGCGGCAAGAATCGTGCGCCGGGAGTGCTTCGGGGGATCTGGCAGCTCTGTCTGTTGGGTCTGCTCTGCAGGGTCGGCAGCGCCGTCCGGGGAGGTTCCGGGCGGCTCCAAGGATGACTTATTGCTCGTCATTGAGGAATCCTTTGGGGTTGGTGCCTTCCTTCCATGAAACACCAGTCCGGTGCAGCTGGGCGGGGAGGCTGTTGGGGGGTTACCAGGTCTGTGGAAGCAGCAGTTCCGCGTCAGCGATGCGGCGGGCGCTGCGAAGGGTGCCGACGACGGGGACGCCGTCACGTACTTCCGCCCATGTCTGGACGATGCCGGCCGGTGTCCGCATGGTCAGGCCTGAGGAGGAATCTGTGGCGAGCAGGTCCCGGACCACCGTGCCCTCATGCTGCGCGGCCATGGTCAGGGCCACGCTTCCGGTGATCGCGAGGGCGGGGTGCAGTCTGCCCATGGACAGCATTCGGACAACAAGGTCAGCCTCGTCGTCAGGGGATGCCGTGGCCACGATCGCCAGCTTGGGGATGGCCCGCTCAGCCTCGGCCCGGCTCGCGGCAAGGCCCATGCGGACGGCCGCGTCCCTGCGCACGTCATCGAGGTGCACCAGCAACGCCGCCTGGCTGTCGATGTCCGCCGCGGTTTCGTGGCCGGTGAGTCCGATGGACGCGGCGTCGATGATGATCAGCGGTGCCCCGGCATCAATGAGCGTGGCAGGGACCTGCCGGCCGTCGAAGGTCACCTTGTCCAGGGGCTCGCCGGTGGGAAACAGCTTCCCGGTGGTGCGCCCTGCAGGGTCAAGGAAACCCATGCCGACCGGAAGTCCGGGGAAAGGGACACCCGGGATCAGCTGGGTTCCGGGATCCTGGAGTGCGCCGCCGGGGGTGGGGACTTTCTGCAGGATGAGCTGATCGGTGTTGGTGTTCAGCGTCCTGACTGATGTGCTTTCCTGGCCGGGTTCCACCCAGCCCCGTTCGATGGCGTACGGGGCCACCACTGCCGAGCAGTTGCCGCAGTTGCTTCCCCAGTCCACTTTTTGTTCATCGATGGACACCTGGGCGAATGTGTAGTCGACGTCGGCGTCCTCGCCGACGGAGCGGGACAGGATGACGGCCTTGCTCGTCGTGGACGTCCCGCCGCCCACTCCGTCCACCTGGCGGTGGTCGGGGCTGCCAAAGAGGCGGAGGAGAACCTCGTCCACGCTCTTTCCGGGGACCTGGAGGTTGTCCCATTCGAAGACCCAGCACTTGCTGGTTCCGCCCCGCATCCACACTGCTGGGATCTTAAACATGATTGCCCTTCACATCTTTTGGGCCCGTCTTTGGGCCATCACGCCGTATCGGCATTCACCAGTGTGATCCGAGCCTCGTATGAATTACAAACGCCAAATTGTGCACCGCTATGCACTTCTTCTTCAGTCAGGTGGCCGTTTGCAGCGTCTTTTCGAGCTTCCTGCGGATGGTTGGCACGGACCACGTCAGCAGGGGCGCTATGTTCCGCTGTCCATGAAGTATCGAATTAGAATAGTGAGGGGTATGGAACAAACGCTTCAATCGGAAGGCCGCCATGTTGAACGTCCGCAGGCTCGAACTGCTGCTTGATGTTGTTGAACTCGGGTCAATCACCGCCGCGGCGGAGAAGCACGTGTACTCGCCTTCCGGGGTGTCCCAGCAGCTCCGGCGCCTGGAAGCCGAAATCGGTCAGCCCCTTCTGCAGAGGCAGACCCGCGGCATGGTCCCCACGGATGCCGGACACGTCCTGGCCGCACACACCCGCCGCATCCTCCGGCAGATGGCAGCGGCCGAGGCGGATCTTGCGGAAATCGCCGGCCTTAATCGGGGCAGCCTCACCATGGGAACCTTTCCCACCCTGGGAGGTTCCTTCCTCCCCGTCGTCATCAGCAGGTTCAAGAAGGAGTACCCGGCCATCGAGCTGCACGTCCGTAGCAGCAGGTTCGAGGACCTGATTGAGATGCTGGAGAACGGCCAGGTGGGAATGTCCCTGCTGTGGGACTACGAATGGAACCGGATGAATTCGGAGGACTTTGCGCTGACTACGGTGTTCGAAGACTCAACAGCGTTGATCGTCGGCAAGGACCACCGCCTGGCCCGCCGGAAGCAGGTGGACATGGCGGACCTGGCGGACGAGGAGTGGATTGTCCGCGGCCAGGAACACCCCGTAGTGGAGGTCCTGCAGCGCAGCGCCAGCGCTGCAGGATTTACGCCGCGGATCGCCTTCCATGCCAATGACTACCAGGAAGCCCAGGCCATGGTGAGTGTTGGCCTGGGCGTCGCGCTGGCGCCCCGCACCGCCGTCGTCAATAAACACCCCGGCGTGAGCATCGTTTCGCTCGGCGCGTCGGCCCCGTCCCGGCGGGTCCTGCTGGCACACCGCCATGACAGGGTCCGTGCGGCTGCCGAAATTGCCTTCCAGACGACCCTCCTGGAGGTCGCAAAGGACGCGACGGCCGACTTCCGGTGAAGGCGTGCGGGGCGCGGGCGCGAAGAAGATCGTCCATATAGTTGCACTTTTCTGCCATGGGAAGCCGGGATTTTTGTTCATAGTGTGAAGAGGTGACGGACGCTAACGACCTCAAGAGCCAGATTCATTTGCCCGATGCGCCGCCGGACCAGCGGGCTGTCCTGGAGGCCGGCGGCGTTGCCTGCTGGAGCGAGCCGGTGTCCATCGATACCTATGCGCCCGGTGTGCCGGACCGGTACCCGATGTTCCTGGACCGCCGCGTGTACCAGGGGTCCAGCGGCAAGGTCTACCCGATGCCGTTCATTGACAGCATCGCCGGCTCGAAGGAACCCCGGCTCTGGCAGGCGATCCACCTGGAGAACGAATATCTCCGGATCATGCTGCTGCCGGAGATCGGAGGACGCATCCACATCGGCTTCGACAAGACGGCCGGGTACGACGTCTTCTACCGGAACAACGTGATCAAGCCCGGCCTGGTGGGCCTCGCAGGGCCCTGGATCTCAGGTGGCGTGGAATTCAACTGGCCCCAGCACCACCGCCCGGCAACGTTCCTTCCCGTGCAAACATCCATCGAGCACGGCGCTGATGGGGCCGTGGTGGTGTGGCACAGCGACCTCGATCCGCTGCAGCGGATGCGGGGGACCCACGGGGTCCGGCTCCGCCCGGGCAGTTCGCTGATCGAGGTGGAGGCACGGCTCTACAACTGCACGGATCTGCCGCAGACCTTCCTCTGGTGGGCGAACGCCGCGGCCCGCGTCCACGACAAATACCAGTCGTTCTTCCCGGCCGATGTCCGCTACGTGGCGGACCATGCCCGCCGGGCCATCACGGCTTTTCCCCGCGCGGACCGCCCCTATTACGGCGTGGACTACCCCGCCCTGGCAGGGGAGGGCAGCCCGGAAGCGGACCGCATCGATTTCTACGCCAACATTCCCGTCCCCACCTCCTACATGGTCACCGACACCAGGGACAGCTTCTTCGGCGGCTACGACCATGAGGCGGGTGCCGGGTTCGTCCACTGGGCGGACCGCGGCATTTCCCCGGGCAAGAAGCAGTGGACGTGGGGCAACGGTCCGGTGGGCAAGGCTTGGGACGCGCACTTAACTGACGACGACGGCCCTTACGTTGAGCTGATGTCCGGCGTCTTCACGGACAACCAGCCCGACTTCAGCTACCTCGCCCCCGGCGAGACCCGCACCTTCAGCGAGTTCTGGTACCCGATCCGCAGGATCGGCCCGGCGCACCAGGCGAACCTCGACGCCGCCGTCTCACTCGAGTTGGACGACGCCGGACGCAACGCCGCAGTGGGGGTCGCCACCACGGCGGACCGGGCCAATGCCACGGTGGTGCTTCAACACCACGGGCTGGCCATCCGGTCCTGGAATGCCCGGATCTCCCCAGCCCGCCCCTTCGCGGAAGTGTGTGAGCTTGACGGCCGGGCGGAGGCCGCCGACCTCACGGTCCGGGTCCTTGACGGGGGAGCGGAGCTGTTGGCATGGTCCCCGGCCCGGCCCGGTGATGCCCCGTCCGGCGATGCCCCGTCCGGTGATGCCCTGTCCGGCGATGTCCGGGAGGAGCCGTGGGTGGCCACCGAGCCCGGTCGTCCGGCGGAGATCGAAAGCCAGGACGAGCTCTACGTCACCGGCACACACTTGGCCCAGAACCGGCACCCCACCAGATCGCCCCTGCCCTATTTCGAGGAGATGCTCCGGCGGGACCCCATGGATTCGCGCGCATCGATCGCACTGGGTGCAGCGAGATACGCCACCGGCCAGTACACGGAAGCGCGGAGGCTGCTGGAGAACGCATTGGCCCGGCTGACCCGCCGCAACCTGAATCCGCCCAGCGGTGAGGCCAGCTACCGGCTCGGCCTGGTGCTGGAGCGTACCGGGCAACCGGAGAAAGCCGCCGAACATTTTGCGAAGGCCGCCTGGGACAGGGCCTGGGCGCATCCGGCCCGCCTCGCGCTGGCGCGCCTGGCCCTCCGGTCGGGGCAGCCGGCCGAAGCCCTCCGGCAGGCCGAAGCGGCGCTGGGCCTGGACCCGGCCAGCCCTGCGGCCAAGCACCTGCTCCACCTTGCACTGGGCCAGGCCGGGCGCCTGGATGAGGCCGCCCGCCAGCTCCAGCACATCCGCAGCGCCGACCCACTGGACCCCGTGGCCCTGGCCCTGGACGGCGCCCTGGACGTTTCGGACCCCAAGACCTCCCTGACCGTGGCATGCTGGCTGGCCGGCGCGGGCCAGTGGCAGCGTGCCCTGGACCTGACGGAGGAGCCTGCCCGGTCCGGCAACAAGGGGTTCGGCAACCCGGAACCCCTCCGCCGCTACCTCCGGGCCTGCTGGCTGGACGAGCTGCTGGACCCGGAAGCGGCATCGCGGGAACGCGCTGCTGCCCGGCGGAGCGACACCACCTATGCCTTCCCCCACGGGTTGGACCACTATGACGCGTTGCACCGCGCCCTCCAGGCTTATCCCAAAGACGCGGTGGCACACGGGCTGCTGGGATGCTGGCTGCTGGACAGCGGCCGAACCCCGGAAGCGCTTGCCCATCTGCAGGCCTCCATGGCCAGCGGATCGGAGGACCCCGTGGTGTGGCGGAACGCCGCGATCGCCCACATCAACACCGGCGGGGACGCGGCAGCAGCGGACTCCTTCTTTGGGCGGGCCCTGGAGCTCAGTCCGGATGATGCCCGGCTGGTGTTCGAGCGTGCCGTCCTGGCCGGCCTCCGAGGTGTGCCAGTCCAGGAGCGCCTCGACGCCATTGAGCGGCACGGCCCCGCCGTCCTCCACCGCGACGACCTGACCCTCCTCTATGCCAACCTGCTGGTTGACGCCGGCCGGGCGGACGAAGCCCTGGGCATCATGACCACCCGCAACTTCCAGCCGTTCGAGGGAGGCGAAGGACTGGCCCTGGCGGCCTATGACCGCGCCTCCGTGGAGGTTGCACGCGCGCTCACGGAGCAGAGTCCGACGGCGGCCGTCGACCTGTTGCGGAAGGGCATGGAGGCGCCGGCGAACCTGGGTGAAGGGCGGCACCCTGCCGGGAGCCTGGCCGAGCGGCTGGTGGCGCTGGGGGACGCCCTCAGCCGGGCAGGGGACGGTGAAGCGGCAGCCGAGGCATGGAACGACGCCTGCCGGGAAGGCTCCCCGCTGGCCGCCGGCTCCGCTCCGGCGGGACCCGCCGACTACTGGAAAGGCGTTGCCTGCAGCAGGCTGGGCAGGCACGCTGACGCTGAACGGATCTGGCAACAACTCGACGCCCGGGCCGCTGAACTGGAAACTGCTCCCGCAGCGCCTGACTACTTTGCAACATCCCTGCCCGAGCTCCTGCTGTTCACCACGGACGCGGCCGGTGCCCGCCTCGAAGCAGCTGCACTCCTGCGCACGCTGGCCGCAGAGGGCCGCCGCTCCCACCTCAAAGAAAAGGCAAACTCTTGACCGACGCACCGAGATACCTCGGCTCCGGAACCATGGAACGCGACACTGAAGCCGTATCCCTCACGGGCGCACCGCCGTCGCACCTTCCCTCCCGGCTGACCATCACCCTCTGGGACTTCTCCTGGTACACGCGGGCCGAAGATGGCGGCCCGTACGCCAGCCTGGACGCTGCCTGCGCGAAGGCTGCGCAGCTGGGGTACAACACCCTCCGCATCTGCGCCGCGCCGCTGCTCCTCTTCGGTGCCCTCGGCCTCGACGATCTGGCCGCTGACCTGGAGATCGAGGGGCTCGGAACGGCGCCGGACGGCGGCTTCTACGGCCGCGGCACGCGCTGGTACGACGCGCCCGGCGGCTACCGGCTCAACCTGCGGGAGCGGCTGCTGGAGCTTTTCGACGCCGCCGCACGCCACGGCCTGGTGGTGATCCTCGCCAGCTGGGAGTACCAGCAGTCGTCGGTCTTCGCCCGTTCACCGCGGTGGTTCGAAGCGATCGACGCCGTCCCGCTGCAGGACAGGTACCGGGTCCTCGCGGACTCGTGGGACCGGCTCATCGGCGCGCTGACAACGGCGGGCCACCGGGACCGGATCGCCATGGTGGAGCTGCACAACGAGGTGGACTTCTCCATCCTGCCCGCGCTCGCGGAGGGCGGCACCCAGGAACTGGAACGCCTCCGGGGACTCCACCCCGACCTTCTGGTCACCGCAAGCTATGGCAAGCCCCCGCACCTGGCCATGCACACAGTCCCGGACGGGCTGGGAGCAGCGCAGTTCCACGTCTACAGCTACGGCGTGCTGGACGCCCTCCAGCAGGAGATCGATATCAGGTCCGAGGGCGCCGCCGGCTTCCCCAACCCTGCCTTTCCCAACCCTGCCCTGGCCGCCCTGCTGCGGCCCGGAGCACCCTCGGCGGCAGACTACGGGCGGCTGGCCGAGTGGAAATACCGGGCAACGGTGGTCACAGACCAGATGTTCTACGGGTACGACTGGATCGATCCGGACGCGTGGGACGCCTGGCTGTACAACGGGTTTGGCGAGTACAGGGAGGTCATGCGGCGGGAGATCGAGTCCCGTGTCATCGCCATCGCCGCCTGGGCGCGCTGGAAGAGTGTCCCGGCCGTCGTGGGTGAAGGCTGGATCGGCTACACGCCCCTCCATGGGACGTTCGAGGAAGGCCCTGTGGGGCGGGACCTCGCCGAGCGCGGCATCAGTGCGGCGCTGGACCACGGAGTCTGGGGGATGGTCCTCTGTTCCAATGCCGCCCCGCACCACCCCCTGTGGGCCGACGAACCGTGGCAACTCCGCATCAACCGCCGCATCCTTACCGCCCCCACAAGTTGAAGGAACTGTCCATGCCAACCGAACACGTCACCCTTGGGATGCCCAACACCAGCAAGCCCGGCGCCGGGGTGCTTAGCGCCGCGCACCGGCCGCATGAACTGGCACTGCAGTTCCCGCCCATGAGCAACATCGAGGACCGTCACAAGAGGTGGCGGCTCACCAGCCAGTACATCGAACACGACGGCGTCCCGGCCGTGCCGGTCTCCGGGGAGCTGCACTACAGCCGCCTGCCCCGGTCCCGCTGGGAAGAGCGGCTGCGGCTGATGAAGGCCGGAGGGATCACCGTGGTGGCGTGCTACATCTTCTGGATCCACCACGAGCCGGCCGAGGGCGAGGCACGCTTTGACGGCAACCTGGACGTGGCCGCGTTCGTCCGGCGCTGCGCTGACGTTGGCCTGGACGTGGTGCTGCGCCTTGGCCCCTGGTGCCACGGCGAGGCCCGCAACGGCGGCTTCCCGGACTGGGTGCAGGCCGCGCCGGTGGCGCACCGGACCAATGACCCCGCCTACTTGGCCATGGTGGAGCGCTGGTTTAACCGCATCGGCAGGGAACTGGACGGCCTCACTGGCCCGGACAGCAACGTCATTGGCATCCAGCTGGAAAATGAGCTCTACGACCAGCCCCGGCACATCACCGAGCTCAAGAAACTGGCCAGGGCGGCAGGGCTGGGCGCACCCGTCTGGACGGCAACGGCCTGGGGCGCAGCCGACATCCCGGAGGACGACGTCATGCCGGTCTTCGGTGGCTACGGGGACGGTTTCTGGGTCGATGCCGACGCCCCGTGGGACCCCACCTTCCGGGAGCATTACTTCTTCAGCCACGGGTGGGATGACCCGGGGATCGGTGCGGACCTGCGAGAACACTTCTCGGGTAGCGGCGCGGCACCGTCCCGCTCCCCGTCCACTCTCTATCCCCCGGCAACCTGCGAACTCACCGGCGGCATGGCAACGGCCTACCAGCGGCGGCCGTGGCCCAGCGGAAAGGATGTTGCGGCGGTAGCCAACAACAAGATCGGCAGTGGCTCCGCGTGGCAGGGCTACTACATGTTCACCGGCGGAATTAATCCCCCGGGCGGAATACAGGAATCCCAGGCAACGGGCTACCCCAACGATCTTCCGGTGTTTGACTACGATTTCCACGCCCCCATCGGTGCGGCGGGACGGCTGGCGCCCAGCTTCGCAGAACTGCGGAAGCAGCACGCGTTCCTGGCGGCGTTTGGTGCCCGGCTTGCCCCGATGCCGTCCACCATGCCGGATGACCTTCCTGCAAGCATTGATGACGCGGCCACGCTCCGCTGGGCCATGCGCTCGGACGGCCGGTCCGGATTCCTGTTCGTCACCTGGCACCAGCCGCACATTCCCCTGCCGGATTACCCGGGAGCCCAGTTCAGGCTCCTCCTGGACGGGGAAACACTCATTTTTCCGCGCGGGGGCCTCACCATTCCTGCCGGAACCATCGCGCGCTGGCCCGTTAAACTGGAAGTGGCAGGTGTCCGCCTTCGATGGGCAACGGCGTCGGCCTTCACACTGCTGGACCCGGATGGTGCGCCCACGCTGGTCCTCGCTGCCGAGGCAGGAATAGTGCCGCAGCTGTGCCTGCCGGAAGGAACCGTTCTGGACGGTCCGGCAACCGCGCTGGGTGGGGGCGTGTACGCCGTTGACGGCGGCGGTCCGGTCACGTTGACGGCGAGCTCGGACGCCGGCTCGTTGGCCATTCTTGTCCTGCCCTCCCATCTGGACAGCCAGGCGTGGGCTTTGGAAACACCGCAGGGGCGGCAGCTGGTCCTGTCCGCAGGCCCGCTCTGGGTAGGTGCGGATGGCCGCCTGGCCGGTAGGTCGCAGGGAGAACCCGCCGTCCGGCGCTACTCCACCGCGACCGGTCTGTTCGAGGACGTGCGGACAGGCACCTTGAAGCCTGAACCCTTTCGCCGGACGCTGCCTGCCGAGCGGATCCGCGCCGCGAAGCCCGTCCCGGAGTCCTTCGGCTCCCTGGCTGGCCGCGCTGCCGCGCCCGCGGAGGCGGACATTGACGAGCTGGCAGCTGTTTATGCGGTGGACGTGGCGGGGGCGGACCTGTCCGGGGACCATACGGAACTGGAGGTTTCCTGGGCCGGGGATGTCGCCCGCCTGGTGGTTGACGGGACCGTGGTGGCGGACAGGTTCTGGGATGGTTCTCCATGGATTATCGAAACCAACGACGCTGGAATACGCCCGGGCTCGGACGTAAGGCTCCAGATCCTGCCTCTCCCGAAAGATGCAGAGGTTGGGCTGCCGGCCGAGGCGCAGCGCCGGCGGGACACGGTTGCCGGTGACCTGTTTTCCCTGGACAGCCTGGAACTCCTCCAGTGGGCAAGGTGGACGGAGGAGCCCGCTTGAGCTGCCGCGTTGTGCCATAGCATGGACACTTCGTGGCGGAAGGAGTGCGGGGTGGAGCGGGCAACGGGGTTTCCCAACCAGCGCCTGGTGGTTGTTCCCCGGCCCTTAGTCCGGGAGGCTCTGGAGCGTCCCATTACGCGACGGCTGGTGGTCACGGACGCCGGCGTCTTTCCGGCCGCCGGGGAGCACGGGCGGTACCGTCCCCAAGGCGCGGAGGAAACCATCGTCATCCTCTGCGTCGCGGGAACGGGGTGGGTGGAAACCGGCGGTAACCGTTACGACGTCGGCAAGGCAACCGCCGTCGTACTTCCCGGCAACACGGGTGAGGCCCATGCGTACGGTGCCTCTGCTGAGGACCCCTGGACCATCTGGTGGTGCCACATCCGTGGCTCCGATGTTGCCGAACTCGTTGCAGAATCCGGGGTGCGCGCCGGCCGGCCCATCATCCCGCTGGTGGCGGTGGACCGGCTGACCGCCATGCTGGACGAGATCATCACTGCCCTGGAGCAGGATCAGTCGCCGGCCCGCCTGGTGGCGACGGCCGGGATGGCTTGGAAGCTGCTGGCCACCCTGGCGGTGGACCGCCGCCTCCCGGAACAGGGAACGCCGCTGCAGCAGGCCGTGAAGTTCCTCGAGGACCGGGTGGACGGCGCCATCCGGCTGCCGGACCTGGCCAGGGTGGTGGGTGTTTCGCCGTCGCACCTGAGCAAGCTGTTCCGGGAGGCGACGGGCGGGGGCGTGCTGGCCCATCACACAGCTTTGAAGATGGCCCGGGCCCGGCTCCTGCTCGACACAACCGACCTGACGATTGCGGAGGTGGGCCGGGAAATCGGGCTGGCAGACCAGTTCTACTTCTCGCGCCAGTTCCGCCGGCTGCACGGGGTAAGCCCCAGCGCGTACCGGGCGGACCGGAAGGGCTGAGGCGGTTGGGGCTTGGGGCTTTCCAGGCCTGCCGTAGAGGACCGGCCGCTCCAGACCCGTTCGGATGAGTGTCAGGTTGGGGTCTGAGGCCTTCCACGGGGTGTGTCCGGGATGCTCGTTAGGGATCCCAATCTGACGCTTTTGTCGTGCAAATCTGACGTCAGGTTGGGGTGTACTTCCTACGTCCAAAAGCGGTCTCACCCCTCGGATGCATTCAGACGATAGCGCATTTGAAACACCGTGCCCTGGCGCCTTGGGCTTCCACCGTCGGAACGTTTGAAAGGTGGGAAGGAAAGGCTGGCATCGCAGCTGACAGGGCTTACGCTCGGGACCTCCGATCCGCCATAGCTGACTGGCCGCGGTGCCTACACTCATGGTGAGAGGGGATGAACCAAGAACGATTCAAGGAGCTTCCGCGTAATCTGAGGCAGTGAGAAGGCGCCGGGTTGGTAGAGGCCCTGGATCTGCAGCCCGTCTGAAAGGGCAACATATGCGCGTGCTGCTTCGATCGGTTCGATTCCAGGATGAAGTTCCCCTTCGGCCTGGGCATCCCTGAACGCCCCTTCCACGTGGCTGAGAATGGCTTCGTAGCGACGCTTGAAATACGCGTTTGCTGGGTGGTCTTCTGCCGTCGACTCTGCGGACATCATTGCGAAAAAGCGGGTTACTGATGGGTTGGCCTGATCTCGTTCAGCGACATCAATTAGGCCTTGCAGCAACGCGGCCCCCCTGTTCCCCTCGAAAAACGTCTCCGCTTCAGCGTCACGCTGTTCAAAGACGGCTTCCAACAAAGAGGTCTTGGTTGGGAAGTGATGGTTCAAGCCAGCAACGCTCATGCCCGCCAAGGACGCGATTTCACCCAAAGGAGCGTTTAGAAAACCTACCTTGGCGAAGACAACGGATGCGGCGTCCACAATCTGCTGCCGGCGGCGGGCCGTCTTTGCGTACTCTCCACGCCGAGTCGTATTGGTACTCATCCTTTGACAATACCAATCATTCAACGAAAACCGGAAGATCATCCGTTTTTCGTGCTACGGTAAATGTATCGACCGTCACATCGATCCCGTTCAACGTCGAAAGGACGTGCAATGAAGCACAACACAAGCAAGCATTGGGCTGTAGGGGTTGGGCTGTCATGCGCTCTTGCCCTCTCTGCCTGCTCCGGAGCTGGCGGGGGAGGAACCGCGCAGGAGCAGACAACCCTTCGTTACGGCTCGGCAGCCGCTCTCAACTCTTTTGCCCCTTGGGAAGCGCGTTGGGCAGGGGATGTTGCTTATCTCCAACCGGTCTATGACACGCTTCTTCGAGCGGATCCGGACGGCAACATACAGCCGGGTTTGGCTTCCACGTGGGACTGGGACGAGACGCTGACCAAACTCACTTTGAAACTGCGTGACGACGTGAAGTTTAGTGATGGCCAGGCGCTAACCGCAGACGTCGCCGCCGGGAACCTTACTCGTTTCCGCGACGGTACCAGCGACAACGCTTCATTCCTGCGCGCTTTGAAGACCGCCGAGGCAGCAGACGAGCATACTCTCGTCCTGACACTGTCGGAGCCCGACCCGGCATTCCTCGTCTATCTGTCGCAGAATGCTGGAATCATCGGAAGCCCGTCGATGTGGAACTCTCCTGAGGCCAAAACCACCCCGGTCGGCTCGGGCCCTTACGAACTCAATAAGGAAGAGTCCGTGGTGGGTTCGAAGTACGTCTTTGACAAGAAGGCCGATTATTGGGATTCGGAGTCCGTCCATTACGACGAGATCGTTGTGAACGTCTATGCCGATTCGACGGCGCTTGTTAATGCGCTCAAGAGTGGCCAGCTGGACGTAAGCGCATCAAACACACCCACCCAAATCCCTGACGCCAAAGCTTCCGGCTACGAAGCCAACCTTACTGAGTTGAACTGGGCCGGGTTCTTGCTGGTCGACAGAGAAGGAAAAACTAACCCGGCCCTTGGTGACGTCCGCGTTCGCCGGGCCATCAACCACGCTCTTGACCGCGATGGACTTGTACAAGCTCTCGCTGCTGGATATGCCACGCCAACAACCCAAATCGTTTCCGCCAGCAGCGATGCCTACGTTGCCGACCTCGACGAACGCTATCCGTATGACCCGGACAAGGCTAAGAAGCTTCTCGCTGAGGCGGGCTACCCGGAGGGCTTTACTCTGGTCATGCCGCGGAACAATTTCGTGCCCGAGTCCGAATTTGCTGTCTACGCCGAACAGCTCGGAGCGGTCGGCATCAAGGTCCAATGGGAGCAGACCGGAGACGACCTCTTCCCGAAGATGCTGGGCGGCACCTGGTCGGCGTTCCCGTTCCAGCTCCAGTCTGACCCGACTGCATGGCAAACGCTGCAGTTCGCCGTACTGCCATCCGCGACATGGAACCCATTCCACGTCGCGAACGACGAATTGTCGGCACTGGCCGCGAAACTGCAGACGGCGAAGGGCGAGGATGCTGCGTCTGCCGCCAAGCAGGTAAACGAGTGGATTGTGGACCAGGCATGGTTCGCGCCGAGTTACCGTCTCCAGAGCGCATTCTTCAGCGACGCGGACACGAAGGTTGTCATGCAGGACGACAACATCGCGCCTTACCTCTGGAACATCGAGCCCAAAAAATAATCGCCGGGGCGGGTGTGATGCTACGCCCGCCCCGACCCGGACGGGACCCCCATGATTGCTTTCATCCTTCGTCGGCTCGGAGCCGGCATCGTCACTGTCGCGACGCTCTGCGCACTCGCTTTCTTTCTGCTGTACCTGGGCGCGACGGACACGGCACGTAACATCGTTGGCCAGTCGGCGTCGGCTGAGACCCTAGCCCGCAAGGCCGCCGAACTCGGCATCGACAAACCGCTGATCGTACAATTCGGCGATTGGCTGGGGCAGGTTATCGTCGGCGACCTAGGCCGGTCGTGGTTCACCGGCGAACCGGTTTTACAGACTCTCGCAGTGCGCGTGCCGGTTACGCTTTCAATCACCATCGGCGCAACGCTGGTGTCCGGCATTCTGGCGGTCCTGCTAGGCGCCCTCGCTGCCGGGCAGCGTGGCTGGTTGGACCGCACCATCCAGATCGCGTCGGTCATCGCCGCTGCCGTGCCCGGTTTTCTCTTCGCCCTTGCCCTGGCCACGGTTTTCGGTCTTATCCTTCGCTGGTTGCCTGCCACTGGCTACATCTCCGCTTCGGAGTCCATCACCGGCTGGTTGTCGACTGTGACGCTACCGATCATCGCCCTTTCGATTGGGGCGACAGCCGGGGTGGCCCAGCAGGTCCGCGGCTCGATGATTGACGTACTCAGAATGGATTACGTGCGCACCCTTCGCTCCCGCGGCATTCCCACACACCGGGTGGTATACGGCCATGTACTGCGCAACGCTGCCGGGCCCGCTCTTGGGGTCCTTGGCTTGCAGTTCGTCGTCATCTTCGGTGGCGCCGTGATCATCGAACAGGTCTTCTCGCTCCCCGGAATCGGACAGACAGCGGTAAAAGCCACCACACAGGGGGACCTTCCCGTCGTCATGGGCGTCGTCATCGTCACCGCCGTGCTCGTTGTTCTCGTCAATCTCGCCATCGACCTCCTGCAGGGCTGGCTCAACCCCAAGGTGCGACTCTCATGAGTGAAGTTTTGGCTAGTCCCTTACCTCAGGGCCCTGCGCCGCTACGGCGCGGACTCTTCCGCCGACTCATGCGCAACCCCATTGGCATGATCGCCATCGTGTATCTGGTGTTGCTGGCGCTTGTCGCTGTTGCGGGTCCGTTGATGATTCCGTTCGATCCCAACGAGGCGAAATTATCCAACGTCCTCGCTGGTCCGGGTGACGGGCACTTCCTCGGGAGCGACAGCGCTGGTCGTGACGTGTTCTCACGACTCGTAGTTGCCAGTTCCGTCAGCCTGGGCGGGGCGCTGCTGACCGTGGCCATCGCTGCCCTCGTGGGCGTTCCGGCGGGCCTGATTGCTGGTTACTACGGAGGTTGGTTTGATACCGCTGCCGCGTGGGTTTCCGGACTCCTGATGGCTCTGCCGGCGCTTGTTGTCTTGCTTGCAGTCCGCGCTGTGGTCGGCCCATCCATGTGGCTGGTGATGGCAATTCTTGGGGTGCTCATTTCACCCTCGTTTTACCGTGTTGTTTCCGGATCGGTTCGGGCCGTGCGGGAGGAACTCTACATTGATGCAGCGAAAGTGGCCGGCCTCAGCGATGCCCGGATCATCGGCCGTCACGTGCTCACGGCTGTTCGTGCCCCCGCAGTGCTTCTGGTGGCCGGCATCTTCGCCGTCGGTGTTGGCATCCAGGCAATCCTGGATTTCCTTGGCCTCGGCGACCCGTCCCTGCCCACTTGGGGCGGAATGCTGGGCGAGGGTTTCTACAATATTTTCCGCGCTCCCTGGCTCATGCTCTGGCCCAGCCTGGCAATCGGAATTACCTGCATCGCACTGACCCTGCTCGGTACAGCGCTGCGGGACGAACTCGAGCTCACCGGTGATCGGGCATCCAGAGCCCGCGCCCCCTGGGTCCCGCTCCAACCGCGCCCGGCCCCGCCGGTCGTCCACGGAGACCACGCCTCCGAGCCGCCCCTGCTAAGAATTACAGACCTTGCTGTGGCGTATCCCTCGGAAAACCAATGGACCACGGTCGTTGATGGAGTTTCCCTCACCGTCGCTCCTGGCGAAGTCCACGCCCTTATTGGCGAGTCCGGGTCAGGCAAGACGCAGACGGCATGGGCCACGCTGGGTCTCCTTCCCGAGGGCGGCCGGGTTGTTTCCGGATCCATTCAACTCGACGGGGAGGAACTTACATCAAAAGGTGCCGAGGAGCTCGCGAAATTGCGGGGTCGGCGCATCGCCTACATCCCTCAGGAACCTCTTTCAAACCTTGACCCGTCCTACACCATCGGCTTTCAGCTGATGGAACCCATGCGGGTCGTTGGAGGAATGTCGAAAGACCAGGCGCGACGGCGGGCTCTGGAACTGCTGGACCGGGTAGGTATTGTCGACCCGGAACGGACGATGAAATCCTACCCGCACCAGATTTCCGGCGGGATGGCGCAAAGAATCCTGATCGCCGGAGCGATTTCCTGTAACCCTTCGCTGATCATTGCCGATGAACCCACGACAGCGCTTGACGTCACCGTCCAGGCGGAGGTGCTGGAGGTCTTGCGTGACCTTCAAGCTGATTTGCAGGTTGCTGTCTTGCTGGTCACCCATAACTTCGGGGTGGTCGCGGATCTCGCCGACCGGGTCTCGGTCATGCGCGCCGGAACCGTTGTCGAGTCCGGAACGGTTGCCGACGTGTTCGCCAGGCCGAAGCATCCCTATACGCAGGGACTGTTCGAGGCGGTTCTTGATCACGCACCCACCCGCCAGCCCTTGACATCGAAAACGGAGGCCCGACAGTGAGTTTGCTGGATATCCAGGACGTCTCGGTCACATATCCCCGGCGTGGTTGGCGAAAGCCCCCTTTCCAGGCCCTGCATCAGGTATCACTTGACGTCCGTGAAGGTGAGACGGTCGGCTTGGTCGGTGAATCCGGTTCCGGAAAGTCGACGCTGGGCCGGGCCGTCCTCGGACTTGCACCCGTAAGCGGAGGAAAGATCCTCTTCGACGGGCGTGACCTTGCCCAGGCCAGCACCCAAGAACGCCGAAAGCTTGCATCACGGATTCAGGTCGTATTTCAAGACCCTTACTCCTCGCTCAGCCCATCGTTGACAGTCGGTGAGACTCTTGCCGAGCCGTTGCGGGTGCGTAACGTCCGCCGTAGTGATGCAAATGCGCGGATAGCGGAAGCCCTGGACCTTGTTCGCCTTCCGTTCGACGCGATCCAGCGGCTTCCACGCGAGTTTTCCGGCGGGCAGCGGCAACGAATTGCCATTGCACGTGCCCTCGTTCTTGAACCACGCCTCATCGTCTGTGACGAACCTGTCTCGGCTCTGGACCTGACCACTCAGTCGCTCGTCCTTCAACTCTTCCTTGAGGTTCAGGAGCGCACCGGCGTTTCATACCTGTTCATTTCCCACGACTTGTCGGTTGTGCGGGTAATGAGCCACCGTGTTGCGGTCATGCGCGGCGGAAAGATCCTCGAGAGCGGGACAGCCGGCGAAGTCACCTCCAACCCGAGGCATCCATATACGCAGCAACTCCTACTCGCAGCGCCGGTAGCCGACCCGGCGCTCCAGTCGGCCCGCCGCGCCGCGTACTTTCAATCTCTGAACACCCGGCAGGCAGCCGGAGAAATGGTCTGATCCGTGACTCACTCAAATACCGCCGCAGCTCGTGCCCTGGCAGACGCCATGACACTCGAGCAGCAGGTGGGTTTGCTTCTGCATCCCATCATCATCATTGACAACGATGGGGACCCCGACGCCTCTTCAGGCTTTGGTGGGCCAACGCTCCGCCAGCTCATTGAAGAGTACGGCATCAGGTTCTTTTGCCTTGGCAGTATTCCCGACCCTGCTTCCACCTCCCGAATCCTCAACCGGTTGCAGGACATTGCACGGGGAAGCGGATCGCGACTTCCCCTTGTGTTCTCGACAGATCCCCGCCATTCGTTCATGCAGAATGACGGGGCCGCGCACCGTGCCGCCGGCGTCTCACAATGGCCTGAAAACTTGGGCCTGGGCGCCATCGGCGACACGGAGCTGGTTCGCAACTACGCCAACATCCTGCGCAAGGATTACCTCGCGATGGGTATCAGAATGGCGTTGCACCCGCAGGTCGACCTCACAACGGAGCCGCGCTGGGCAAGGCAGGCACAAAGCTTCGGGGCGGATCCTGCCCGGACAACCGAACTGCTCCTGGCCTTCCTTGAAGGGTTGCAGGGTCCGGCCCTCGGGCCGGAAGGCATCGCCGCCACCGTGAAGCACTTTCCCGGGGGAGGACCTCAACTCGGCGGCGAGGACCCGCACTTCCCTTATGGCCGCGAGCAGGTGTATCCCGGGGGCAGATTCGAAGAACACCTCGCGCCTTTCCGCGCTGCCATCGAAGCGGGCGCAGCAGCGATAATGCCGTACTACGGGATGCCCGTTGACCTTACGGTGGACGGCGAGCTCATCGAGCCCGTCGGATTCGCTTTCAATCGCCAGATCATCACAAACCTCTTGCGGGAGAAGCTTGGCTACGACGGTGTTGTGCTAAGTGACTTCGGGCTGGTGACCGACATCGAAATCGGCGGCAAACCCTTTCCCGCCTGTGCATGGGGTGTAGAGCATCTCTCGCCGCTCGAACGGGTCGGGCGACTGTTTAACGCCGGTGTCGACCAGCTCGGGGGTGAGCTGGACGCTCCGCTTATCCTGCGCGCTGTAGCCGAAGGGCTCGTGAGCCCCGAACGGGTGAAGGTCTCCGCGACGCGGTTGGTAAAATTGATGCTCGACCTTGGCCTCATCGACAACGAAACGGACACCAGGCCTTCAGCGGCGCTGCTCCCGCTTCCACAAGACGTGTCCTTGGGAAAACAGGCCCAAGCCCGGGCAGTGACCGTGCTGACAAACGGAAGTGACGACCTTCCCCTCCTGCCCCTTGCCGGGCCCCGCAAGGTGCACCTGGTCAACCTGTCCGAGGAAGCCCTTCCGGCCGGGTGGTCCGCTGTGGACGCGGACACGGCTGAAGTGGCTATTGTTCGCGTATCCGCCCCGTACGAACATCGTGACCGCTACTTTCTCGAGGCCGGGATGCAGCAGGGCTCGCTCGACTTTCCGGAGGAGGAAGTTGAGCGAATCGCCGCTTTGGGACGGCGTCTTCCCACAATCCTCGTTGTGACATTGAATCGGCCGACGATCCTGACACCACTGGTGGATGCTGTCGATGCGCTCCTGGTGGAATTTGGCATTGCAGATGACGTTCTCCTGGAAGTCTTGACAGGTGGGCGTGCCGCAGAAGGCCGACTGCCGTTCGAGTTGCCCAGGAACATGGCAGCGGTTGAAGCCAGCAACCCGGATGTGGCAAATGACACGGCGGACCCGTTGTTCCCGGCCGGGTGGGGGCTATCGCTTTCCAGCCGTAACCCAGAGCTGAGCAAAGCAGGAGCACAGTGACCGGGAGCGGACTGCAACTAAGCGCAGAATATCGGCGGGACAGTCCGTGGGTGGCAACATCGAGGCCGCGCCTGAGTTGGGTCTTCACCCAGGCGCCGCCGGGTTGGTGCCAGGCCGCAGCCGAACTGCGTCTCAATGACGACCGGATCGAGCAGATCAACGGGACCCTGAACGTGTTCGTCGACTGGCCCTTTGAGGACCTCGTAGCCCGCGAAACATACCAGGTGCAGGTTCGGCTCCAAGGCACAGATGGGATCTGGACCGATTGGAGCGACCCGCTGGATATTCGGCTGGGTACACTCGTGCAGGGGGAGTGGCAGGCTCGTTTCAGCGGACTGACCGCACCACGTCAAGAGGCTCAACCCTTTGTTATCCGCCACCGGTTCCTGCTTGATCGGAAGCCAGCGCGGGCCACCTTGTACTGGTCCGCCCTTGGTGCGGTAAAAGCCCGGATTGATGGAGTCGACGTTGACGACTCTGTTCTGGCACCGGGTTGGACGAGCTATGCAGACAGGGTGCTTCATGAGACAACAGACGTAACTGCCCTGCTGGAGCCTGGATGGCGCACGATCGGGCTCGAAGTCACAGGCGGCTGGTATACAGAGGTTTACGGCTTTGCCGACGAGGCCCGCCGGTTCTACGGAGAGCAACCCTACGCCGCGGCACAGCTGCACCTGCAGTTCGACGACGGGTCAGAAGAAATCATTGCCTCGGGTGATGACTGGGAGACGACTGCGGGTGGCGAAGTGGTCGCCTCCGGCATATACGAAGGCGACACCATCGACCACCGCCGAAGCCTCCGCTGGTGGGACCCACAGGAGGGTGACTGGGAGGCTGCCGCCGTCGGACCCGACCAGCCGGTTCCCGTCGCCCGCATGAATGAGCCCGTCCGGCGGGTAGACACCTTGGCGCCCGTAAAAGTGTCGTCCTCCGCCGCCGGCACCATCCTCGATTTTGGCCAGAACCTCGTTGGACGACTTCGCATCGAGGTCCAAGGTGACGCCGGCACAAGGATCGATATCCGTCACGCCGAGGTCCTGGAAGACGGGGAACTTGCAACCCGGCCGTTGCGCCGGGCGGCGGCGACGGACACGTTTATTCTCTCCGGAACCGGAACCGAGGTGTTCGAACCCGTTGGTACTTTCCATGGCTTCAGATACGCAGAGATATCAGGGCATCCAGGAGACGTGGACCCTGAGCGGGTGCGCGCCATTGTGCTCCAAAGCGACCTGCGCCGCACCGGTTGGCTGGAAACCTCCAATCCGCTCCTGAACCAGCTTCACGAAAACATTGTGTGGAGCATGCGGGGGAACTTTCTCAGCCTGCCCACGGATTGCCCGCAGCGCGACGAACGACTCGGATGGACTGGAGACGCCCAGATATTCGCCCCGACCGCTGCGACACTCTTCGACTGCAACGGCTTCCTCGCCAACTGGCTCGTCGACCTCCGCGCTGAACAGGATAGGGCCGGCGGCGTCGTGCCGAACATTGTGCCCAACGTTTTTGGTTTCGCTTGGCCTGCCGCGGCATGGGGAGATGCCGCAACCGTGATCCCGACCGTGCTGGCCGAACGGTTCGCCGACGATGACTTGCTCACCAAGTCCCTGGACAGTATGCAGGCGTGGGTCTCATCCGAGCTGACAGCAGCGGGCGGTCCGGGGCTGTGGGAAACGACCCTCCAGTTTGGTGACTGGCTCGACCCCGACGCACCCGCTGACATGGCCGGTGCCGCCAAAACCCAGCCCGGGCTGGTGGCAACCGCGTACCTGTACCGGTCCCTTGACCTCCTATCCAAGGCAGCGGCGCACCTCGGCGAGGACGAAACTGCAGCCCGGGCCCGTACGTCAGCCGACGACGTCCGGGCAGCGTTCGCAGCCGCCTACCTCACCAGTGAAGGCCGACTGGTCTCGGACGCCCCGACTGCCTATGCCTTGGCCCTGCAGTTCGGCCTGATTCAGGACCTGTCCACGCGGGAAGCTCTCGCACGTCGTCTCGCGCACGTCATAAAAAGGGACGCTTACCACATCTCAACCGGGTTCATTGGTACCCCATTGGTACTCGACGCGCTCACGGACTTCGGGTACGACAGCCATGCAGCAGCGCTCCTGCTGCAAACGCGCTGCCCATCCTGGCTCTACCCCGTCTCCATGGGCGCGACAACCGTTTGGGAACGCTGGGACTCAATGCTCCCCGACGGGTCAATCAACCCAGGCGAGATGACCTCATTCAACCACTATGCGCTGGGGGCAGTAGCCGATTGGCTGTATCGACGTCTAGCAGGAATCGCCCCCGCAGCTCCGGGCTACTCGAAAATCCATTTCACCCCGACCATTCTTCCTGGCCTCGACCATGCAACAGCAATCGTGGACACACCCGCAGGACGCACAGAAGGAGGCTGGCGGCGTGAACAGGGGGTAATCCACTGGAAGCTCAGAGTGCCCGCCCACGCGACAGCCGCGGTGCGCCTCCCGGGCGTCGAGCTGGAGGTCGGGCCGGGCGTCCACGAATGGACCACAACCGAGCCCACACGGGCGGCCGCCGCCTCTGTGCATATGTGGTCACCTGTATCCGAGGTCGTGGACAACCCGGAGGCGTTCGCATCTGTCATGAAGGTACTCGCCAGCCACGACGGCCACCTCGCCGAAATGGTCCGCCGGCGCACCGACTGGACCTTAAGCACGCCCTTGCAGATTGCGTTGTTTTCGGTGCCACCCCACGTGATCAATCAAGTCGCGAAAGAGTTGGACGCCTGACATGAGCGGTTCTAAGCCCTCCCGCCACGGAGACTAACCCTTTGGATTTCCTCTTTCTACAAACCCTTGACCCGAAAAGAGCAGGAATGACTAGATCTTTTCCCCGCCGCCAGGACCTTGCCGTTATCGGTAGTGGTACCGGAGCTTCCCGCCGCAGCCATGCAAAATCCACCCGCCGCATCCCGGAATTGGTGGCGGGGCGGTGAGCGGCAACCGTTATCCCGCGGCTGTCGATGTTGCCATCGTTGGCAGCGGCCCCACGGCATCGGCATACGCGCGGATCCTCAGCGAGGAAGCCCCCGGCGCCACTATTGCCATGTTCGAGGTGGGCCCCACCGTCAGCAATCCGCCCGGGGCGCACGTCAAGAACATTGCGGACCCCGAGCGGCGCGGCCTGGCCCAACGGGCGTCGGAAGGACCCGGCGCAGGTGCCGCAACCGTGAACTCGCCCGGCGCCGTCAAAAGCGGAGAACGCCGCGCACGGCCTGGAACCTACCTGCTGCAGGATGGCTACGCCTTCCCCGGCGAGGACGGCATGCCCGTCGCGGCCATGTCCAGCAACGTAGGCGGCATGGCCGCGCACTGGACCGCCGCCTGCCCCCGCCCGGGCGGCAAGGAACGCATATCGTTCCTGCCGGACCTGGACGAGCTCCTTGACGACGCCGACCGCCTCCTGGGCGTCACCACCTCCGCCTTCAACGGCGCCCCCTTCTCGGACCTGGTCCGTGAACGACTCGCCACGGTAGTGGATCAGGGCCGAAAGCCTGCCTACCGCGTCCAGCCCATGCCGCTTGCTGTACACCGGCGGCAGGACGGCGGCCTCGTCTGGTCAGGCTCTGACGTCGTGATGGGGGACGTGACCCGCGAAAACCCGCAGTTTGAGCTCTTTGACGAGTCACTGGTGACCCGCATTCTGGTGGAGGACGGCGCTGCCGTCGGCGTCGAAGTCCAGGACCGCCACAGCGGCGAAACTCACCAGGTGGTCGCCCGGTACGTAGTGGTGGGCGGGGACGCGCTCCGCACGCCACAGTTGTTGTGGGCTTCCGGCATCCGGCCCGACGCCCTGGGCCGCTACCTCAACGACCAGGCGCAGGTGGTGTTCGCCAGTAGGCTGCGGGGCGTCACGGCGCCGCAGGGCCATGCGGCCGCGGACGGCGCGCTCAGCGAACAGAGCGGCGTGGCCTGGGTTCCCTACACGGACGAGACACCCTTCCACGGCCAGATCATGCAGCTGGACGCTTCCCCGGTGCCACTGGCCGAGGATGATCCCATCGTTCCCGGCTCAATCGTGGGGCTGGGCCTGTTCTGCGCCAAGGACCTGCAGCGCGAGGACCGGGTAGCGTTCGACGACGATACCCGCGACTCCTACGGCATGCCCGCCATGCGCATCCACTACCGCCTCACCCAGCGGGACCACGAGTTACTGGACCGCGCGAGGCAGGAGATTGTCCGCCTGGGCAAGGCTGTGGGCGAACCGATCGATGAGCGCCCATTTGTGATGCCGCCGGGTGCCTCGCTGCACTATCAGGGCACCACGCGCATGGGCGAGACGGACGACGGCGAGAGCGTCTGTTCCCCGGACAGCCAGGTGTGGCAGGTCCCCGGCCTCTTCGTGGCCGGCAACGGCGTCATCCCCACCGCCACAGCATGCAACCCCACACTGACAGCCGTAGCCCTAGCCGTGCGCGGGGCCCGCAGGATTTCCAAGGAACTCGAGACGCCATTGGCCGCCTCGGTACCAATGACACCATCACTACAGACAAGGAGGTCTCGATGATCGCCGACCGCATGATCGAGCAGGGAACACTCAGCACCCAGGACGGCCGTACCGCCGTGGAAGTCCGCATCCCCTGGTACCGCGCCCTTCCGGGCTCGTGCATCGCCGGGGCAGCGCTGACGGTTGACGGCATCGCCGCCCCCGAGGACACGCTGCGCTGGACCATGAACAACCGGACGTTCAGCTTCGAGGAGCTCGTGGATGAGACCGGCGAGTGGTGGTACCCGCTGGACTCGGCCATCCTCTCCGGCGACCTTCCAGTTCAGGATGCCGATGTAGAGCACGAGGTCCGGGTGGACCTGAAGCTCTACATTCCGTACATCATCACCGACCACGGCGTGCTGCACATCGAAGAGCACGACACCAAGACCATGAAGGTGGCACAGCGATGACCAGCCTCGGCACGCCGATCCAGGGCGTCACCCTTTACAGCTTCACCCGGGCCTTCCACGCCCGGCAGTACGACCTCGATGGCCTCATCCGGAAGGTGGCGGCTGAGGGTTTCGGCCCGGGGCTTGAAATAATCGGGTTCTCCAGCCTGCGCGGTTTCCCGGACCGCATCGACGACACCTTTGTGGGCCAGTTCCGCGACCTGGTGGCTGAGGTGGACCTGGTCCCCACGTCCCTGGCAGTCAACGTGGACACGGGCATCCGCCGGGACCGGCTGATGAACCATGACGAACTGGTCGAGTACATGCGCAAGCAGATCGAGGTGGCGGCCAGGCTCGGCTTCCCGATTGCCCGCGTGCAGATCTCGCTGACACCCGATGCTATGGAAAGCCTGCTGCCGGTCGCCGAGAAGTACGGCGTCACCTTGGCCTTGGAAGTCCATGCTGACCAGCACGGCGCCCATGAGCGCGTTCTTGCCCTCCGCGACCGCTACGAGAAGCTCGATTCGCCGCTGCTTGGCTTTACCGCGGACTGGGGCGCCACGGTCACCGGCTTCGCCCCTTCCCTGCTGGAGGCCTACCGACGTCGTGGTGCATCCGAGGACCTGCTCCGGCAGGTGGTTGAGCTGTGGGACGGCTTCTATGCAGAAGGTCCGCCCAACACCCAGAAGGTCCACGGCGAACGTTTCGGCGCCTTCATTGGCCTGGCCGCGCGGAACGGCCGGCCGGACCTGGGCATCGACTTCGGGATCAACGGAACGGGACTGTTCGGCCCTGCACCGCTGGACACGTGGCTGGAAATCATGCCGTGGGTCCGCCACGTGCACGGCAAGTTCTTCGGCATTGACGAAAACGGTGAAGAGCCTTCGGTGCCGGTGCGCGGCCTGGTCCGCCAGCTTGTCGAGAATGGCTACACCGGCGCCATCTCGAGCGAATACGAAGGCTGGCACTGGAACAACTGGCAGGACCCGTTCGACATCATCCGCAACGAGCAGGCCGTCCAGCGTTCGGCCGCAGCCGATGCCGGTTCCGCCATGATCACCGACGCAACGGACGCCCGCCGCATCCTCAGCAGCCACCTCGCCCAGCCCGTCCACGGCTGAAACAAAAGGAAACAACACACATGTCAGAAGGAATGACGGGGCAATCCGCCACCTCCAGCTTTCGCTGCCGACTGGAGGCCTTGAAGCTGGCATGATCTTTTATGGCCTAATGGGCGCTGCCCATGGTTGTCCGCAGAGCAATTTAAAGATTCCGTCAACCTGCCCGGCGGGGCCAACCCTGGCTTGCTGATTATCCGGCCGGAAGTGGTTGTGACTCTGATCGTCCATGGCTGGGGTCAATTCAGGTTATCCACGGCTGGAAATTGGGAGCCGTTGGAGTAGCTCCCTGGCAGCAGTAGCGGTGAATAACCTATGAGAAATTGTCCCCGGCTGTGGGCGGTGGTTGCCTCCTCTACTCTCAGGGTAAAGCGGGAATCACTGCCCGGCTGTCAGGTTGGGGTGTGCTCTATCTGTACTAGTTGCCCCCTCGGGGCACCCTGGCATCGGCTAAAACGCCGCACCGCCGACTTTCTAATACTCATATCCGAGAGGAGGGCATGTTGCTTGACTGGGGCAGCGCGCTCCCCTATAAACATGAGATGCAACACCGCAGAACCAGCAAACTGCAGTTTGCGGTGAAACTTTCGCAAGCCCGTTCTGTCGAGGATCTCATTCAACGCCTCTACTCGGAGATTGATGAAGTCTTTGACTCGGTTGTCGTGGGCTTTGATCTACTCGACCCGGATACCCATCGCTTACTGTCCACCTCAGCCCACGGCGTGAGCGAGTTCTTTCTCGCTCGATACGACAGTGTTGGCCGGGCCTCCGACCCAGTGTTGAACCACGCTATTCTCAGCGGGGATATCGCATACAACCTCGCCATGATGTCTGAGGTGGAATGGCGGGAGCTGCCGGTCTATCGCGAGGCTTTCTCGCTACACCGGATGACGAACCTCGTGTATGTGCCGGTCGTTGTCGCCGGCAAAGTGGCTGGGACGCTCAACCTAGGGCGCGCCGAGGGGCGGAGCCCTTTCTCACAGACGGAATTGCAGGATGCGAAGGAAATCGCCGGGCTCCTGAGTTCACTGATGGAATCGCTGCAGCGACAGGAGCTCCTTGAACATGAAATCGGGATTCTGCGCGCTGCATTCGACCTGGGGAACGAGGCAGTCGTAATCAGCGATGTGAGGCGAGCCACCCGCTATATGAATCGTGCTGCCCAGCGCGTGCTGGAGGGACAGCAACGCGACGCCCCGTCTTTTGACGAAGCGGTCATCAAGTTCCAAAACCGTGAACATCGACAGGTCTCGGACGATGGATTAGTTTCGCGCATCGTGCCGCTCCGGTGCGGTGAAGGCATTGTTGCCTTCCTTCGCACCGGCTCACGTACAGAAGGACCGCCGGAATGGCTTCGGCAGTCCCTGACGTCACGCGAGACGGAAGTGATGATGCTGGCGAGCAAGGGGCTGCGTGACTCCGAGATAGCGCAGCATCTAAATCTCAGCGTGCACACTATCAAGGGCCACATTCGGGAGATCTTCAAGAAAACCGGTGCACGTTCCAGAGTAGAGCTTGTTCGCATGGCTGTGGCCGCCGACATCGAATAGTTACCCCCCCCTCGAACGAGGGGTGCCCAAACTGTAGCCGAACGGGGACTGACCGTCTTTGGTTGTCCGGCTCTAATCTCATAGCGGCGGAAGGCTGTACCAGCTATCTAGGTCGACTATGACGACTCCCAGTCTCGGTGCGTTGGTGTATGGCAGTCCGGCGCCGCCTGGCATCTCTGCAGGGCGGCTACCCGCAACGTACCAAGGAGCATTGGACATGAGCGCCATTACCCTCGAATCTTCCCTCGCGACGTTCTCCCGTCGTTTTGAGGTATCGGCGAAGCTGACAGAGCGTGGGAAGCAAGTTATCCCCGGCGGCTACAGCCGCAACTCCTTCAATTTCGGCCCGCACGCGATCTATGTCGAGAGCGGAGACGGTGCTTACATCTCTACAGTCGAAGGGCACCGGCTCCTGGACCTGAACAACAATTTCACCGTGAATGTGCTCGGGCACAACCACCCGGCGGTGCAGAGGGCCTTACGCGAGTCCATCGAAACGGGGGTGTCATTTGGTAACCCCGTGGCTCTGGAGACCGAACTCGCGCAACTGCTTGTTGATCGGATTCCATCCATTGAACGGGTGCAATTCTCCTGCTCCGCATCTGAATCTTGCATGTCTGCGGTCCGTGTAGCGCGTGCCTTCACGGGCCGCACTAAGATCGCGAAGTTCGAAGGCGGATACCACGGTTTCACTGATCCGCTTCAGGTCTCGTGGCACCCCGACCACGATGGAGACTGCGGTCCCGATGACGCCCCAAAGGCCATCCCTGACAGTGGAGGCATCCCTGCGGAGGACGTGGCCAACGTGGTCGTGTTAAGCCAGAACGATCGCGGGGGGACGGAGCGAATCCTGCGAGCTCATGCAAGTGAGATCGCCTGCGTTATCCTCGAGCTCGAAAGTGCTTCCGGCGGCGTTGTTACCCTTGAGCAGGACTATGTCGAGAGCCTTCGTGAACTGACCTCGGAGCTGGGAATTGTCCTGATCTTCGATGAGACCGTAACCCTTCGTGCCGGCTATCAGGGGATGCAGGGGGAGTACGGGGTGGCACCTGACCTCACGGTAATGGGCAAAATCATCGGTGGAGGCTTCCCACTCGGTGCAGTAGGCGGATCTGCCGAGATCATGAGCGTCCTGGAGTCAGGGCTTGTCTCCATCTCCGGCACTCACCACGGCCATAAGATCGCCTTGGCCGCCGGTATTTCCACGATGAGGGAGCTCACCCAAGGGGCTTTCGACCGGCTGAATGGAATGGCCACGCGCGTGATGGAGGAGCTCAACGACTGGAGCAACCAGCGGGGTAGCAGCTTCGCCGTGTACGGCAAGGGCATCTCCCACCTCGCTTATGGATTCATGCGTGAACCTGGCTTGAGCATTCGGACTCATCGCGACTACTGGCGGAACTTCGACGGTACCGGAACACAAATTTGTTCGCTGGAACTTGCTAATCGAGGTTTCTTCCCGGTCGCTCGTGGTGACTTCTCGTTGTCATTGCCAATGACCGACGACGACATCACGGCCTTTGTCGAAACCACCAAGGAGATTGTCAGCGGCATCGAAAGCTGACTGGCAGAGCGCAGGTGATCGTAGACACCTTCTGACTACAGACATTTCAGCGCTGGTTGGCTCGAACTCTTGCGACGGCCAAGAAAGTCAGCGGACCGGCAAATGTCGTGCTTCGTTCGGGCGGCAGGAAAGGCGCCCCGGGATTCCCGGCGCGCCTTTCCCTAGTATGTGGTCACTCCGAAAAGCCGCCTACTGGGCTACCTTGGCCAGCGTTTCCCGCTCCGCCGCGATCGCGGTGTGGCGCGCTCCCATCTTTTGCGCGAACTCACGGTGTCCGCGAAGTGTCGGGGTGCTCATTCGCATTGTGTGCTTTGGCGCAGCAGGAGTTGCACGCTAAAGGGTGGCGGGCCCCTGCAGCTTCTTGGCAGTTCGGTCAGGGCGGATAAAGGCCAGCCCGAGCAGACCGGAGACCAGAAGAAGTAGCCCTGCAATCAGGAAGGATTGGTTCACTCCGGTGACCATGTGGCCGACCATTTCTGCGGTCTGTGCCGTTCCTGCGGGGGCAGTTCGATATCCGGCGTTCTCCATGAGCCAACCGACCAAAACTGGCGAAACAATGGCACCTATGGATCCGGTTGCACCCAAGACGCTCATGACTATGGGCCGTTGTTTCATGCCGACAATGTAAGCGACCATGGCTGCTCCCATTGGATAAATGATGCTGCACCCGGCGGCAATGGTAAGGAGCACGATGGCGAGCACTCCCGATGTTTGGGTTGCAAGCACGAAACCTAGTCCGCCGGTGACGAGCGTCAGACTGTAGGGGGCGCCCATCGCCTGACGCACGCTTTTTTCCTTCTTCATGAGCTGGCGGCTGATAATTCCCAGGACCAGCAGGACTGTGGCGCCGAAAAGCCAGGGGAATACTGTAACGATGCCTACCTGCTCGATCGTGAGGTTTGCGGATACTTTCAGGTACTGAGGCAGCCATGTTGTCAAGAAGCCCATGGTCCAGAAGTTGGTGAATACGCCGAAAGCGGTGATGAGGAAGGTTCCGCTGAGGAGCGCCTTGAATATCGGCACCTGGGTTTGTGTGTCGAACCAGGTGTACGCACTGCTTTCGTGTGCATCAGTGCTTCTTGTGTTGTCATTTTCGGCCGGGGATGCGGTCCTGGCATTAGGGGCGTATGGTCCGTCTTTACCTAGGACCAGCCAGGCGACCAGCCACAGCAAACCGAGGATCCCCAAGACACCAAAAGCCCAGCGCCATCCCCAAGCGGCGATAACAAAACCCAGCAGCGGGGCGGCGATTACCGGCCCGAGAGTTGACCCGATTGCAACAAGGTTTGAGGGTAGGGCGCGACGTGATGCCGGAAACCACGAGTGAACTGCTGCCAACGATGTCGGAGTGGCAGGACCTTCCGCACCTCCCAGGATGATGCGGGTGACGAGAAGCGCTGCGGCGCCTCCGCCAAACAGCAATGGAAACTGCATCAATGCCCAAGTCAGTCCAAGGACGAACAGGATCCACTTGACTGAGAATTTGCTGGCTAGGACGCCCGTTACGACGGCTATGACCGCGTAGAGGAAGTAGAAGGAGCTTCCGATAAAGCCAAACTGGGTAGTCGTCATCCCAAGTTCGGCGATTGCTGAGGGGGCTACGAGTCCGAGTACCGCCCGGTCTGCAAATGCAATAATTTGGAGGACTACCAGCATGCCGGTGATAGTCCATGCTCTCCGGTTCATTTTTCCATTCCGGAGTGCATAAGCCAGGGAGCTGGGGTCTTCTTGTCCAGTCGTGGTTTGTGCCATGGCCAGGCCTTTCTGTAACCGTGCAAAGTTGCCCGAGGGCGCTTACAAGTAGTTTGTTAGCGGGCGTAAGGGTCGGTGATGCCGATGTATTGGGTGGTGGTGTACTCGGCGATGCCTTCCGATCCGCCTTCTCGGCCGAGACCTGATTGCTTGACGCCGCCGAACGGTGCTGCGGCGTTGGAGATGACGCCGGCGTTGAACCCGACCATGCCGAATTCGATCTGTTCCGCGACCCGGAGGAGCTTGTTGAGATCCTTGCTGTAGAGGTAGGACGCGAGTCCGTACTCGGAGGCGTTGGCCAGTTTGATGGCTTCTTGCTCGGTGGTGAAGGTGGTGACGGGGGCGACGGGGCCGAAGATCTCCTGGCTTAGGATCACCGCATTGTTGGGCACGTCGGCGAGGACAGTGGGCTGGTAGAAGTAACCGGGCCCATCCACGCGCGCGCCGCCGGTGACGACCACTGCTCCAGCGTCGACTGCGGCCGTGACGAGGTTGTGGACATCGGCGCGTGCGCTGGCGTCAATGAGCGGGCCGACCTGTGAAGCGGGGTCGGTGCCGCGTCCGGTAGTGAGGGCGCCCATCGCGGCTGCGAACTTCCGGGTGAATTCCTGCGCGATGGAGGCGTGGACGAGGAACCGGTTGGCTGCGGTGCATGCTTCGCCCATGTTCCTCATCTTGGCCGCCATAGCGCCTTCGACCGCCTTGTCGAGGTCGGCATCTTCGAACACGATGAACGGGGCGTTTCCGCCGAGTTCCATGGAGGTGCGCAGCACGTTCTGGGCGGCGTCGGCGATCAGCCGCTTACCGACCGGAGTGGACCCGGTGAACGACACTTTCCGGAGCCGGGAGTCTTTCAGCAGCGGCCCCGAGATCCCTGCCGCGGAGGATGACGGGACGACGTTCAGGACGCCGGCGGGAAGGCCGGCTTCCCTCATCGTCTGGGCGAAAAGCTGTGCCGTGAGCGGGGTGAGCTTGGCTGGTTTGAGGACCATGGTGCAGCCTGCGGCGACGGCGGGTGCGACCTTGCGGGTCGCCATCGCAAGGGGGAAGTTCCAGGGTGTGATGAGCAGGCAGGGGCCGACGGGTTTGTGCTGGACGAGGATTTTGTTCTTGCCCTCGGGGGTGGTGAGGTAGCGGCCGTAGTCCCGGACGGTTTCTTCGGAGAACCAGCGCAGGAACTCGGCCCCGTAGGTCACCTCGCCGCGGGCTTCGGCCAGAGGCTTGCCCATTTCCAGGGTCATCAACAGCGCGAAGTCCTCCGCCCGTTCGGTCACGAGGTCGAACGCACGGCGGAGAATCTCTGCCCGCACCCGTGGTGCGGTCTGCGCCCAGAACGCTTGGGCCGCGTCAGCGGCGTCCAGCGCGGCGATTGCATCCTCACTTGTGGCCGAGGCGAGGGTGGCAAGCACCTCGCCGGTGGCGGGATCGTGCACGTCGAACGTTCCGCCGTCGGATGCGTCTCGCCACTCACCACCAATCAACAGGCCGGTCGGCACGGAAGCAAGGAGCTTCTGCTCGCGTTCGGATTTTATGGCAGGGGCTATTACGGTTGAAGTGGTCATGCGGGAGGTCTCCTCAATAAGTGTGCGATGCCAGGTTTTATACTTCGGCGCCGCGAGGATGATGCTGTAGAACACAGTCCAAAGGAGCCGCGGGACGATCCGGCGTCGAAACAATGGGGCTTTCAACGGCGTAGGCGTTTATGGGCCAGGTGGGCGCTTCGAGAGCAGTAGAGCGATAGGGGCGTTGGATGGGCGCAACGCAGATCGCCTACAACGTCACTAAATCCTTCTCTTGGATCATTTCGTGCCCGATTTCTGGGTGTAAAGCAACGGTGAAGGTTGTAAAGGTGTGTCGTGTTACCAGGATGCCGCAATGAGGCTGCTCCTCACGGAGCAGGCGAGTCGCTTCATCGAGTTGCTGGTCTCGTGAGACGCGGTCCCGGGCAACGACGGTAATCGAAGTCTGTATCGGCATCTTGGCTCCTATACCCAATAGTTACGTTGTGCGCATCCGATGGAGGCGGTGGTTCTGGTGGTGAATTTTGAGCGGGCCTGGCTTACTCCGGTTCATCTTCCGAAGGGGGTCGATGATAGAAAAGGGGGTCGCCGTGCAGGCAGACAGGAAGGTAGACGTGTACGGCTGCCTCAGAGTCCTTCATGGTCTGCTCTCCTCTGCGGCCCGTCCTATAGATCAGCCATAGCTGGACTGCCAGGCCAACGACTGTGACCACGGCAAGGGTGATACTGGCAGTAGGATCAGCATCTTCGCCGAAGATAAAGCCCCAGGCTCCTCCCGGCTCAGCGAGGGGATGCATCAGGAAGGGATCAATAGGCTCGACGTACATCTGAAATTCCTTGCCGGTCGCAGGGACTGCATCCCGTTCTTACCGGACCTCTGCCGTAGGCGTCAGTGCAGCACCGTTGAAGCGTCTCTTGATGCGGGAACCGGAAGGCTCCTCCGCCAGCCACACACGGACGTCATCATCCTTGTGGACGGCGATCCGGCCGCCTCCGCCGTCGATCCAGATCCAGAAGATCGATCCATCCGGAACCATGTCGTCCACAGTGCCACGCATGAGCAGCTGATTTTCCCTTTGGACGTACAGCCTGTCCCCAGGAGTAAAACCAGCCCAATCCTTCGCTTTCAATGGCGGGTATGGGGTGAGGGAGGGCAATATCTCTGCGATTTCGCGCTGGACCAAAAGATCTGCCACGTGAGGGTCCTTCTTCCTTGAATCTGTCATTTACCTCAGCGCTCCGGTCCGGGCGCGAGTGGTGCGCGGTTCCTCATCACCTCCGCAAGTGCGGTTCGCGGGTTCCCCTGCCACCCCAACGCGGAACGTTGGAGTGGCAGGGGAGACGAGATGCATCCTCGAAAAATGACTGCTGGGAACCAGCCGGGATGCAGTTAGATGCGGTGGAGGAACCAGTCGCTCAGTCGTGCACCTGCTACTGACATGTAGTCGTAGCTGCAGTGCAGCGATCCGGCACCGTCGTAGATATCGACGGTGACATCATCGGAGGTAAGCGCCTCAACGAAGCGGTCGGCGCCCTTGATGTCCATGATGATGTCGGCGGTGCCGTGCATAACGTAGACGGGGATCTTGAGCTTGTCTGCAACACCGTCCAGGGTGAATTTGGCCAGCTTCTCGCGGGCTTCTGCATCGTCTTTTGAGCCGCTGAGCCACTGGAGCTGCTTCTGCAGGGGCGGGTAGAACTCGTAGAAGTCCGTGAGGATACTCCACGTTCCACACCAGGCGGCTACTGCCTTCACTCGGGGTTCGAAGGCTGCAGCACGCGGGGCGTAGTAGCCACCGAAGCTCACGCCGGCGAGACCGAACCGGTCCGCGTCGACATCGCTGCGCTTCTCAAGGAAGTCGAAGATGGCGGCGACGGGTACTTCATAGTCGGGCCTGCTGTACATTTCCTTGAAGCGCAGCGAGCTGCCGCGTCCGGGGGTGTCGATCATGACCACGTTCATGCCGCGAGCCGGGAATTCGGTTCCGCCCAGGAAGTAGAGTTCTTCGGCCCAAGAGTCGGCGCCGCCAAGAAAGAGGACCGTGGGGCGGGCCTGACCGGAGTTGTCGGGGCGGACGATGTAGCCCTCCATTTCCTTGCCCTCAAACGGTACGGCGATCCGCTCGATCAGTCCGTCGGACAGCTCGGCAGCCTTCTGGAAGTTTTTGGTGCCCTCGACGTAGGCTTCGGTGCGTCGCTCGTCGAAGGAGTCGAGGAAGAATTCGGAGTGGCGCCAGTAGCTCATGGAGCGGAACAGGGCCCGCCGGGCAGTTGTGATGTCGCCGCGTTCGAGGGCTTCGTAGCCGGTGGCTGCGATGTCTTTTGCTGTTTGGCTCCACTCGCGGTGCCAGGTTTCGCCGTCGGTTGTTTCGCGGCCGATGCGGGCTGCGGTACGTGCGCATTCAAACAGGTCGGAACCGCCGACTGCGACCTGGGAAAGCAGCCTCATGGTCTGCAGGGACCAGTCTTCGTCCTGGGGGAAGAGCTCGATGAGCGAGAGTGCGTCGCCCGTTTTGACGGTGTTCATGTGTGTCTCCTTGGTTGGATTCGGGTGGGAAAGGAAGATTTAGTTGGCCGGGGCCAGCCGGGTTGCGTCGGTGGCTTCCCAAGGTGTGCGGTTTTGGATCGCGACTTTGTATTTGGCGAGGTGCCGGGGAGCGCAAACGCAGAGTGCACCAATTAGCAGCCCGTCGCGGCCGAGGGTGGCAACCAGTTTGTCGTCCGACATTTCTTCGATTCGGATGTCGGTGGCACCGACGGTGCGGCCCACAAACCGCATCTTTTTGTCATGTTGGTCTGTCCAGAAGTACGGCACTGACGCAAACGGGTCCCTCTCGCCAAGCAGTGTTGCTGCTGCATGCCGGCCTTGATCCACTGCGTTGGACCAGTGTTCGATGCGCATTTCCTCGTCAAAGACCGGGTTGCGCCATGCGGCGACGTCTCCGGCAGCGACGATGTTCGGAACCGAGGTCAGCAGTTCTGGTGTGCAGCTAACACCGTTGGCAACCTCGACGGCGCTTCCGGCGAGCCACTCGACAGCGGGAGTGGCACCGATGCCTGCCGCTACGACGTCAGCGCTGAGGCGTTCACCGTTGCTGAGGGTGACCGTGACCCCGCCGGGAGAGTCCTGCAGGCTTTGCACGGATGACCCGCAGATCAGGCGGACGCCGTTGCCTTCGTGAAGCTCCCGGTACCATGAGCCAATCTCGGTGCCGAAGGCCCGTGCCAGGGGCATGGGGGATCCTTCGATCAAGGTGACGTCCAGTCCGAGCCCCCGGGCTACGGCCGCGACTTCGAGGCCAACGAATCCACCACCGATCATTACGAGGTGCCTGCCCGGTATGAGTTCGGGACGGAGTTCGAGGGCATCGTCGAGGGTCCGGAGCACGTGCACACGGGCCTGGGCGGCACTGGGGAAGCGGCGGGCGGCGGAGCCTGTGGCAATGACCATGCCGTCGTAGGGAAGGTCGGATCCGTCGGTGAGGGCGAGCAACCCTTTGTCGGCATCTATGCCACGGGCGGCTGTGTTGAGCCGCAGCTCAATGCCTTGTGCCTCGTACCAGGGGGCCGGGCGGAGCAGAAGTTGCTCGGGCGTCATGCCGTCAAGCAGGAGTTCCTTGGACAGGGGCGGGCGGTCATACGGCAGCCCCTGCTCAGCGGACACGAGTGTCAGTTCCCCGTCAAACCCACGCTCGCGGAGCGCTTCAGCTGCGTGCACTCCGGCGAGTGAGCCTCCGACCACGACGATTCGCTGCATCAGATGTCCTCGATGAAGATGGCGTGTGCCGGGCACCCGCGCCGGGCTGCTTCTGCCTGGGCCCGCAAAGCTTCGTCGTGTTCGTCAGAGCCGATCACTACCGCTTTGTTGGTGTCATCATCGATGTCGAAAAGTGCAGGACCTTCGATGAGGCAGTTTGCGTAACCCTGGCAAGCCGGAAGATCAACCGTGATCTTGAATGCCATGTCTTTGTCTCCTTTGATGCTCGAATTCTCAGTGGCCTGAGGATTCGAGGTGCTCGATGCGTGGCGTGACCTCGGCCGCGCGTGCAGCTTGTGGTGTGTTCCGGCTGCGGAGAGTACGGACAACTCCGCCGGTGATGACTGCTGAAATGCCCGGGATGTCTCCTACGGACAGCGCGCCGAGGGCGTCGTCACGGGTTGATCCCCAAGGGGCGTCGAGAACCACGAGGTCGGCGGCGCGTCCGGGGGCGATGAAACCTGCTGGCAGGTCCCATACCCGGGCGTTGTTGCCGGTGGCAGCCGCCCATACGAGAGCCGGGTCGACGTCGGAGAGCGATGACAGCTCCGCTACGGTCTTCATCACACCTAGGGGCATGACGCCGGTACCTGTTGGGGTGTCCGAACCTATCACCACACGCTCGAACATGCCCTTGTCAGCGGCACGGTTAATAATCCGCACTGCAGAGCGCAGGTTGCCGGCCTGCACGAGCTGCAGAGCCATGTCAGTCTCGTCCATGATGAGGTCCACGCCGGCCTCATCGAGTGAGGTCGGTCCACCGTTGACATGGCCGCAAACGTGCGGGGCCAGCAAGAGGAGGTGCTTCGGAGTGATCGGCTTACTTCCCGGGATGCTCGCCCCTCCCGAGTGACACATGACGGTGATCCCGTGTTCTTTTGCCCACCGGACCTGGTCTACGCCGTCGGCGGGATCCATGTAGCGGCCGAACCCGAACTTGGCCAGGTGAACCCCGGCCTCCTGCAGGTCAACGAAGTCCTTTTCCTGCAGTGTCGGTTCAAGGACAACGGCACCGGCGTGGACGGTCATGCCGTTGGGGTGGAAGTTATCGAAGCACTCTTTCGCTGCAATGGCGAGAGCTTTGACTCCTATGGCGGTGCTTGGCCGGCCGGGTGCGTGGATTTCGCCGGGGGATACGACGCTAGTGATGCCGCCGTGAACGTAGCTGGCGAGGAAGTCCACGGTTTTCTGGCGGGGTGTGTAGTCGCCGATGACCACGTGGCAGTGAGAGTCGATGAGCCCGGGTGCGAGTGTGGTGCCCTTGGCGTCGATAACATGGGACGAGGCGTCAATTTCGGCAAGCAGATCCTGCCTGCGGCCAACGGCTGTGATGATCCCGTCCCTGGTGATGACGGTATCAGCGTCCCTAATGATGGGTGACTGCCAGTCTCCGGAGAGGATTGTGCCCGCTCCGACGACTGCGATCGATCCTGTCACAGCCCCTTCTCCTTCGCCTCTGCGATGGACATGCCGCCGACGCGTGCGTTCAGCCGTCCACGATTTGTTACGGCGGCGATGACGACCAGTTCGTCGGGGTGAGGTGCGTCCGGCACCCGTACTTCCATGGCGTCGTAGTGCGAGCGGACCCAGACTTCGTCCTTGAAAGCCGTCGGCACGTCGATGACGGTACCTGCGGAGGCGGGCTTGGTCACCGACGTGATCCAGGCCGCACCTCCACCAATGGCCTCGCGGAAGGCGTCTCCGAATACTGAGGTAAGGGCGGCGTTGATGTGTTCCTGTTCGCCTGCACTCCCGACGAGGCCTGCCTTGCCGTAGCTTTCGACGGGGCCGCCGAGCAGCCCCAGTGCCTCTTTGCCCAGCAGCGTTCCGATTTCCTGCGATGCCTCGACCAGTGCTGAGAGGTCCTGGACAAAGCCCTGCCCGGCGTAGGGGTTTGTGATCACGGCGCAGACGGCGACTTTACGCAGCGGCCCGCCGCTGTCGCCCTTTCCGGCCGATGTGCGGATTTCTTCGACCTGTGCGAAGGTCTTACGGATTTCGATGGACTTCTGAACCATTTGTGTTCCTCATTCTGGTTTCGGTACGACGGCGTACCGCTTTCCTGGTTTTTTGGGGGGTCTGCTAGAGGCGTCGTCCGCCGTCGGTGCGGATCACCACTCCGGTGACAACGCGGGCGTCGACAGGGTCGGCCAGGAAGCGGTAGGCCCCGCTGTGGTCTTCAGGTGTGGCGGTGAAGCCGAGCAGAGTGTGGGCGGCGATTCGCTCGTCGCGGCCTTCCACACGGTCAGCTGTCAAGGTTTGCCCGAGCGTCGACAATCCGCCGAAACGGGTTCCCCCAGTGCCGCCTGGTGCCACGCCATTGACCCGGATTTCCGGTGCCAACTCGGCAGCGAGGTGGTCAACAATTCCGCGCAGTGCCCACTTGGAGCTGCCGTAAAGCACGCCGCCTCCGATGGCGTTGAACGCGGATTCGGAGAGGGTGAGGGTGACAGATCCCCCCGCTGCGCGCAGTGCCGGCACGGCGAGATTGACCGCGAGCAACGTTGAGCGCACGTTGACCCGCCACACCTCCTCGGCCGCGGTCAAGAGCTCCTCTGACGACAGCTCATTGACCTTGGCGTAGTTGTCGAACACTCCGACGCCGCAAGTGATGTTGTGCAGTCGTCCCTCTGCGTCAGCCGCGGCCGCGATGGCGTCCCGGAGGACGCCGGCGTCGGTAGCGTCGCCTACGAGGGCCTGAACGGCGCCGCCGGAGGACTCCGAGACTGCTTGGGCACCACCTGCGGACCGGTTCAGGACAGTAACTTTTGCCCCTTCACGGTGGTAGCGTTCGGCGGCCGCCCGGGCGATTCCTGACCCCCCGCCCGTGACCAGAATGTGCTGCCCTGAAAGTGTTTCGCTCATGCGCCTGGCGTCCTGCTCAGCAGCTTGGTGATGAACTCCGGTTCCTGGTAGCTCAAAACATCAAGGGCAACGGCGTCAAAGCGTACGCAGGTCCCACGACGGGGGGACCACAGCTCAAGGCGGACGCCGTTTCGTGTTTCGACCTTGCGGACAACGACATCCGCGAACTCGTTGGCAATCACGATCGGGCCGCTGTTGCCGCCGTCCTTCGGAACCTCAAGCACTTCACCGGTGTCCGGGTTCTCCGCCTGAGGCCTTGCTGTCGATTCGGACATGATTCATTCCTCCTAGATGAAGATGGACAGGTTGTGGGCGTTGATGACCGCCTGGTCAATGGCTGCCCAGCGGCGTGCGATCTCGTAACCGTCGGACGTTTTGCGCACGAGGTCCTTCCGGAACACCGAGACGAAGTTCGGCTCGATACTGTCTCCGCGGCTGCGGTAAATGAGGCAGTAAGAGCTGACTTCGTACTCGGCGTCCTGCTCACCGGCGTCCACGAGCACGTTTGTCACGTAGTGACGTGTGCGCGAGGGCGGTTGTTCGGCCCAGGCAAAGTCGGTTTCGAGGCGACGCACCCGGACTTCGAGGGTCTGCTTGTTGTCCTGGAAGATCCTGCCGTTGGGGGAGAGTTCCCATTCGGCCAGTCCTTCACGAACCACCCGAAGGGGCACATCATAGGTAATGTCTTCGGAGAGAAATTCGAGCCAGTCGCGGAAGCGGCGCTCATCCAAAGCGAGTGCTTCCCGGAACATGAATTCCTGAATGTCTTGTTGCACGGTCCGGTCAACGGCACTGAGTACGGTCATGATCAGGCCTCACCCAGCAGGTAGTCCGCCCACCGGGTCCACAGGTTCCGGAAGTTGGAGTCGTTGACGTAGGGCTTGACGACGTGGCCGGGACCGGGGAAGTCGGGATCCTGTTTACTCTCGATACCCATCATGTACGGGAATTCGATGCCGCGCACTGCCGAGGACTTTGCCATGCGGGTTACGCGCGCCCAGTTCTCCAGGTCGTCCTGCTCGAACGTACCTGCCTGGGCGAATGCGAGGGTGTATGCCTGGTAGGCAGCTTCCTTGTACTCTTCGGAGGCGTCCTTGGGGACTAGGCACCAGGAGTACATTTCCGTTTTTCCCGGGCCGATCGGATGATACAGCCGCATCGTCACGAACCGCACACCCGTCTCACCGGGTGTCAGGCTGAAGGGCTGCATCAGGAAGGACAAGTTTGGAAACACTGTGCCAACCGCTGTACGGGTGTTGCTGAACACTTCTACCTGTTCAGGGGATAAGCTGCGACGCATCTCTTCGGTCAGGTCATCCGGAAAGCCTGCAAAGGGGGTAAGTCCAGGTGTGTGCCCGAGTCCGATGCCATGTCCCTTGCCGGGGATGCTGGCAGCCCAGCCTTGGCTGTGTGTCGCGCCTGATGAGGGGAAGTACCCCAGGTTGAAGCCGAACTGGTGGGCGACAGGGGTGTGGTAGCCATCGCCCGCGAAGTTCTCGGCCGCAATTTTCCAGTCAGTTTCGGTGATCCAGTGATCGGGCGGACCGTGCACTTCACTGCCGGCCAAGCCCTGTTTGAGGTAGAGGTCGAGGTAGAACTGGAACCCGCCGAGGTACTCTTCCAGTGTTGGAGCGTCCTGGTTGAACGTTCCGAACACCAAACCCGCGTAACTGTCCACACGGGCCCCCACCAGGCTCCAGTCCTTCCTCTTCAGCCGGCCTTCATAACCCTCGGCCATGTACGGAACTCCGATGAGCTCACCAGAGTTCTTGTACACCCAGCCGTGGTATGAGCAACGGAAGTGGGAGGCGTTCCCCATCTCCGACTTGCACATCATGTTGCCGCGATGCCGGCACATGTTGAGATTTGCGTGGATCTCGCCGTGCTCGTCCCGGGCAACGATCATGTTGTTGTTTCCGATGTACCGGGTGACGTAGTCACCCGGCTTCGGGATCTCCGATTCGTGGGCCAAGAAGGTCCACGCTTGGCCGAACAGCCGTTCCTGCTCCAGGTCGAAGATCTGCTGATCGTTGAAGACATGGGCCGGAAACCGCCCCTGCTTGATCCCTTCCCGGATCTCGCGCAGATGAGCATCCGTGTCCGGGTTTACCGACTCCGTTGTCATTTTGATGACCTCGCTGATTCCTCTATCTATTCCTGGTCTTTACTTCTTGCGGGATCCGAGTCGCGCTTCGATCTCCGCGCCGATCTTGCGGTAACGCTCGACGTGTTCTGCGGTGGAGTCCCAGTGCGCCTGGGGTACGAGGTCCTCGGTGTACGGAACTCGGCTCTGGCCTACGTTGATGTAGCCTGCCTTGTTGACGCGGATCTTCTCGAGCGGGATGTTGTACTTGGCGAACTCAAAGAAGTCCTGGCCAACGATGAAGGGCTCATGTGCCCAGCGCAACCGCTCGGTGAGCCAGCGGGCGTCATCGGTGCGACCCTGCTGCAGTGCATCGCGCAGGTGCAGGACAGGGTCCGGGCCCATGGCGGTGGTGGACGACCAGGCCATGCCAACGAGTTCCTCGCCGTACATCTCCCAAGCCGGGAACCAGTCGGTCTCGATGGGCATCAGCGGGAACTTGTCCCCGGTGTGGGCCATGTCGTTGTGGTACCGGAAGCCGACAGAGGCGCCACCGGCGTACTTCACGGCCACTACCTGGGGCAGCTGGACCAGCGTGCGGTAAACCGAGCGCGGGATGATGCCGCCAAAGGCTGCGGTGTTGTCGTAGACCACGATGGCCATTTCGGGAACGGCCTCGGCGACGTCACGGTAGAACTTCTCCATGACAGGGGCCACCATCTCGCCCCACATTGGGCGGCCCAGGAGGGTACCGGTGGCGCCGAGCTCCGAGAGGAACCGCATCCGGGAGATGGTTTCGCGGGTGCTCAGGGTAGTTGAGCCGACGAAGATGGGGAAGTCGGGATTTACAGAGTGCGCTGTTTGTACCGCGCACTCAGCGAAGGCCTTCCATTCGTCAAGAGTCAGCGTGGCCATTTCGCCGAGGGTGCCGTTCAACGCGATGGCGTCTACGCCATCGGCGATCAGCTGGCGGACCATGCGCTCGGTCTCGGCGAGATCGACGGTGTTCTGTGCCTCCACCTGGTCCGCGCCGGGCAGAGCAGGCGTGGGCGGGTAGGACATGACGCCACGCATATCGCGACCTGTGATCTTGGGAAGTTTGCTCATGTTCTTGTTTCTCCTTGGTGGTGCTCGGCTTCCGCGGGTGCGGAGCCGTCTGGGGTTGGGGTCTTAGAGCTTCAAACCGGGCGTTGCTGCTGCGACGGCGGTCCCGGTCAGCCATTCAGGAACCGGTTCGTAGGCGAGTACCTCGAAGGGGGCGCCAATGGCGCCGGCAGCGGCAATCCATGTGCGGACTTCGTGAGCCCCGTTGCCTGCTGCGTCGATTTCCTTCGGCGAGTAGCTCTTGAGCTGCTCGGGGTCGCCGCTCTCGATTCGGGTAATAAAGTCGCGGTCGAATTCCTCGTTCACCTGGCCTGCTTCGGGCAGCCCTACCCAGTGGGAGAGGCCACCGGTTCCGACGACCACAACACGTTCGACCGCGTCCTGCGCTTCAACGGCGCGGCGAAGCATTTCGCCAAATTCGTAGCTGCGCTTTGCTGTGGGCCAGGGCGGGTTCACGCCGTTCACGATGATGGGAACGAGCGGGTACTTGGAGTCGGGATCGAGGTGTTTGAACGGAACGCAGAAGTTTTCGTCGAAATCGAGGCCACCTTCCACAAGGGAGGGGTCGAACTCATTCGAGATGGCGAACTCGTAGATGTGGCGGCCGAGTTTTCCGTTCCCGGGATACTGGTGCTGCTCCACCCTCAGGAAGTTGCTCATCTCCGGGGTTACAGGCCCCAGGTAGGAGTCCGCGGTGGCAATCGCGAACGCCGGCAGGTTTCCGAAGTTGAAGTTGGTGAAGTGTTCGACGGAAATGGCGATGATTGCTTCGGGTTCCAAAGCGTCGATGCGCCGGCGGGCCTCAGCGAAGGCTCCTTCGATTGCTTCCCTTTTGCGTGGCTCGGCCCGTTCCGGCCAGCCGGTCACTCCAGGGGAATGCGATGCTGCGAATGCTCCTACGATCTTGCCCATCAGTTCTCCTCCTCACGGATCTGTGTGTAATACGCGGCACGATCAACAGCCAGCTGGATGGCGCAGAAGTAGATCAGATACGGGTTCGCTCCGATCTTGTGGAGCTTCTTGAAATCGAGCTCCAGCATTGCCGTCCGTGCCTCGCCGTCCACCCCGTATTGATCGAGAATCGGACCCGGGTCGCTCCGAAAACTTTCTGCGAGAGTGGGATCTTTGCGGATGTCCCACAGCAGCTTGTGCAAGTTGTACAACCGGTGCTCCTCCATTCCTCATTCGGTGCTGTGCTGCGCCAGTTACTTCGGTCCCGAATGGATCGGATGACTCTTGGCGCGGTTCCCGACCAGCGCAGATCTGAGTCGATCCCTGCACCGCGTCGAGCAATGGAGCCAGCTTAGGGACAAATGTCGACAAAAAAACTCCGTATTTCCACGTATCTTCTGGATCTCCTGCAGAAGCGGTGGAGACACCGCCCTCCCAAACTCCCTAAATCCAGCGACCTCCTCCGCCCAATACGGCGGGTACGTTCCGCTTTAGCTTCGGAATACCCCAACAAGAGGGCGGGTCCCTGCTCAGATATTTGTCGACAAAATTCCGATTTACCCGTTTCAATTCACGATGAGATCTGTATGCTCAATCAAGAACCACCACTCACCGACCCAGGAGCACCGAAGGCCATGTCGCTTGTGCAGACGAATGAGGCGCCGGACGACGTTCGGGATCTTCCGGAAATGCTGAGGCGTGCCATTGCCGACGGTGACCTTGTCCCGGGCACAAAACTCGGCGAACGGGAGCTGGCCGTGAAGTACGGGGTCGGCCGTACCGCGGTACGTGATGCCCTGCGGCATCTGGCTGCAGAACGCATAGTTGTTCTTACCGAGAACAGGGGTGCACGGGTGCGGGAGCTCGATTACGCAGAAGCCGCAGATATTTATGACATCCGGGCGGTCTTGGAGGGCTTGGCCGGCGAGCTGTTCGCCATTCGTGGATCGGCGTCGGCGAAAAAACTGTTTGCTGAGTCTCTCGAGCCTGTACGGGAGGCTCTTGAAGGCCCCGACACGACTACCATGTTGCAGGCGAGCGACGTTTTTTATGATTACCTTCTGGCCGGGTCCGGTAACACAGAGCTGCGCGAAGCTGTTAACCGTCTGCACGTGCGCATCCATCAGATTCGCCGGGTCTCGTTGTCCATGAGGGACCGTGCCCAGCCCACGATTGAAGGTCTTCAGCGCATTGTTAACGCTATTCTCGCCGGTGATCCTATCCAGGCGCGGCTGGCGTGCATCGACCACGTCCGCGCTTCGGCAGCGGCAACGTTGCCGGTGCTGGCGGCACAGGAGCTGGGTCCATGATGGGCTGTAACTGAGCACAGATCGCCGCCGGGCCGGTAGCTTGCCCAGGCGTGAACAGCCGAACGGTTATGGGTTGGCCCGCACATGCCGCGGAACCCCTCACAAAAGGGCTAGGACGCCTGTCCGCTGGATGACAAAGGGAGCCTCCGAGGGGCAGGTTGTCTTGACGAGAGGGGTTATTCAATGACCGACCAGACCCTGAGGGCCCAACTTCCCAGGTATGTGACCACGTTCATTGGACGAGAGGCCGAGCGGTCAACGCTGGGCAGCGCGCTTGAGGTCAGCCGCTTCGTTACCCTGGTTGGCCCTGGTGGAGTTGGGAAAACGCGGCTCGTTTCTGACCTGGTTCAGCGGCTGGGAGAGAGGTTTGCCGAGGGCGTATTCTTCGCGGACCTTGCTGGAGTCAGTCATCCCGCGGAATTTTGTGCCCGGACAGCCGCTGCTTTTGGCATGCGGAACAGTGGGCAGGTTTCACCAGTACTGTTGCACGACTTCATGCAGGATCTTGAAGCTCTTGTTGTTTTGGACAGTTGTGACTCTCTGGACTCAGACTGCGTGCTCCTGCTTCAGGATCTCGTCGCGTCCGGCACTCAAAGCACGATATTGGCGACCAGTCGGCGCGCGCTCTACGTGGACGGCGGCCAGGTGGTCAACCTCTCTCCGTTGTCACTTCCTGCGGATACGACGTCCGAAGTTCACCTTTCCGATGTTCTGGGGACCGAGTCGGCCAAGCTCTTTCTTGCCCGCGCCAGGCTGGTTCGGCCCGGATTCACTGTTGCCGAGTCACAAGCTCAAGCGCTTTCACGGCTTTGCCACAGGCTTGACGGGTTGCCTCTGGCAATAGAACTCGCAGCGGCGTGGACGCGAGCGTTGTCGATAGAGCAAATTATCGAACGAATGGAAGGCCATCGGGACTTCCCACGTGCCGGGGCAGGATCAACCGAACCTCGTCACAGGACGCTGCGGACCCTGACGGCAGGAAGCTATGAACTGTGCAGTGACGATGAGAAGTTGCTGTGGTCCCGTCTTACCGTTTTCGAGAATACGTTTGACCTTCCCGCTGTGGAGGCGGTCTGCGGACAACCGCCGTTGACAGCTCCGGACCTTCTGGACCTGCTGGCCTCTTTAGTGGACCAATCAGTTGTTGTGGCGGATAACGTCGGTGACCAAGTGAGGTACCGTCTCCTGCGTCTCATCCGCGACTATGGCGAGTCCCGATTGGATGACCTCGGTGAAAGGCAGGATCTGCACAACAAGCACCTCGCCTATTACGAGGGATCGTTCAATCGAATCACCACTGATTTTCCCGGCAGCAGTGAGCGCGAACGCATAGAGCGTCTACGCCTGGAGTACCCCAATATTCTGGCCGCCATTGATTATGGTCTACACGACCCGGATCTCAGTGCCGGGAGCCTTCGGATGGCGGCGGGACTGTGGTTTTTCTGGTTTGCCGTAGGCCAGCTCTCGGAGGGGCGTTCCACCTTGGGAAGGGTGCTGGCCTCGGCAAATACCGACGCTTACCCCCGAGAGCGTGAGTATGCCCTCTGTATTCATGCCTATCTGTGCGTTCTACAAAGCAAATTGCGGTCTGCGGAGAAACTTCTTGAACTGGCCGCTTCAAGTCAGGCAATGACCGGGGATGTCCTGAATCATGCCCTGGCGCTTCAGGTTTCCGGGGTCGTAGAGGCAGGACATGGCCGGGTCACGTTAGCCCGTGAGCTACTGGACGAAGCTCTCGCTACTTACAAACGCGTCCCGGGGCCTGCGGCGGAGATTTTCACGATGGACGCTATCGGCATCGCGGTGCTGCTCGCCGCGTTCGATCGTGACAACGGTCGAGTAGCCGACCTGAGCAGGGCGGGGCTGGAGCTTTGCGATGACTTCGATGACTACATGTGGCGCGGGTACATCGAATATGCCCTGGCCGTTCACGACTGGATTCAAAATGAACCCACCCATGCCCGCGAATTGGCGTTAAAGGTTGCTGGTTATGTCCACGACCAGCTGCTGCTGGCGCACTGTATCGAACTTCTGGCATGGTGCGCCCAGCAGGGCGGGCAAAATACCCGAGCGGCGATCCTGTTCGGAGGCGCCGACCGGCTCTGGAAGTTTATGGGTGGAGATTTCTCAGGCTTTCACAACATAGGGGCTCAACGTCGGGAATCCTTCGAGCGTTGCCGTGATGCGCTCGGGCAAAAAGCATTCGATTCGGCTTATGCGGAAGGTTTTCAAACAGACGCCAGCGACCTTCTTCTGCAGGAGGCTGCAGGTCAGGATCGGATCACCGGCCCTGAGCCCGAGACTGCCGTCCGCCTCACACGCCGCGAAAAGGAAGTAGCCGCCTTGTTAGGCCGCGGATTAAGTAACCGCGAAATAGCGTCAGAGTTGACCATTTCTCCGCGAACTGCAGAAACGCACGTTGAGAACATCCTCGCGAAGTTTGGCCTTGAGAACCGTGCACAAATGGCCGCCGCGTGGGCGCGCCTGCACCCCGACTCGACCGGATCTTGACCCCGTCGTTGCCGGGGCCAACGGCGTGCTCCTCCCCAGAGGCCTCGAGCCGAAGCTCAGTAGCCAAATCAGTGTTTATACGGACGCACGCGTCGTCTTCGTGTGCCACTGTTTTACGACCTGTCCGCTGCGCTCACGCCGCAGATGAGGACTGCCAGGTGATTTGGAGTGGAGTGAAAGATGCACGTTGCTACCGACATCCGCAAAGACATGTTTACTATTTCCGTCCACGGCAACCGTGTCGGTACGGATGAGATTCTCCCCGACTGGTCATTGCGGGACCGGCTTGGAATCGTCGTACGTGAACCATGGGGATCTCTCGGTGCGAGCCTCCTGATGCAGCTTGGCGCTCTGCTGCATTACGAAGCGCGGCCAGAGAGACGAGAAAGATCAGCACAGTACCCTCAAATCTACGTTTTTCATGTAGGCCGAATGCACGGAGACCACAGTAGCTTCGACGTGTGGCCACCCCGGCACGAGATCTTGGTTAAAGAGGATCCCGCAGCCCTTCTTGCTGAAATCAACGATCGCGCAATAACACGCCTGGCCGTACCTGATATGCCCCCTCACAGCACTGATTTTCTTCATGCGGCCCTGACTGGCTGGTCTGAGGAGTCACTCATTCTTGAAAACCTGGCCACTGCCTGGGCTTACGACAGCAGTGGAACTGTGGCTTCCTACGATTGGAAAATCCAGTCCTCCGCCGCCGAGCTGGAGCGCATGTCCACGTGGGCGCTGCGTCCAGAGGATACCTTCGCCCGATACGCACCGATGTCGGGGAGGGAACTTGTGGAAACGATGCAGATTGGTCCGAGCACGGAAAACGACCTGCAACAGTGGCTTGAAACCCTGAAGAACCGCATGCATGAAACGTCGGCAAGCACCCGAGAATCGATCAGGAATATGAGAGGCTCCGCCGATTCAATGCGTGTGCAGACGTTCCGCCTGCTTTCGACGCAGGAAGTACTGATGCGGCTCTAGCCTCACCAGGCCAGGCCAGGTCGGCTGCTGCAGCGCTGCGTAACGACGAAGTGCGATGGCTTACCATTACTCAGACCGGGGTCGGATTTCTCCGCCCCACCCAGGCCTTGGCCGGAAAGCGTCCCGTGCTGCGTAAAACCAATTGGAGACGGGCGTGGGATGCCACTGGTGAGGGTTCCTCAAGCGTCCAGCTCATGAAAACAAAAATCTCTTCCGCGGCTGGCTGCGGTGGGCGCGGGGGAATCGTACTACGTCATGCGCCTGCGGAAGACCTGGAAACCGGGCCACACCTCCGGCGGGGATCTTGTAAACGGGACACGATCTGCTATTCGACATACAGAAGGACAGGCTGGAGGAGGCCCTATTAGTACTCGGGCACCCACCCGATGTCGAGCTACCGAGGGAATCCGCCAGCGCATCGTCTGCGTCTAGGGCGAAGCCCAGGACACCCAGGGGACAGCTCATGCAGTTACTGGCTGAGGCGATCAGTACCCGCGCTCCCGCCGTCCCTGACCGATTCATTACACTGGGTTGATCTGCGAGACTACCGTGCAGCGGAGATGCTCGCATCACTTCGAGAGTGAAGTCATCATGCGTTGATGGTCAGCGTTTCCCAGCCATTTCAGAACGCGAATTGCCCAATCTCTGGGGTAAGAATCAGTGTCCGGTTGAGGCAGGCAAAGATCGTTCGGTGTTGGGCGCGCATGTGAAAAATGCTGGCTGTTCAACGGGCGCGAACGGGATGATGAGCCACTGGCTTCTGTAGTACTCCACATAGGAGTCAGGTGGGCAATGAGAGTATGCTTCTTCGCGGGTCATCTCGGCGCTCCTTCTGATCTGTCTACCGGCCGCTGCTTCTCCATCACTATGTCTCGCGGCGTCTGCTATCCGCGTGGGGGAATCTACTTGGTTTCCTACCCGACTTAGAACATGGGTAGTTCTACCGACTTCCAATGAGTGGGATTACCCCGAGACTTAGTCGTTCCATTTCGCCGTATCTTTCACGGAGATCCCCGTTGTGATTTAGTGGGCGTATGGCAGTCCTGATCGAGGACTACGCGTTCTTGTCAGATCTCTCCACCGGAGCCCTCGTCTCCCGACATGGGAGTATCGATTGGCTTTGTTTTCCCCGCTTTGACTCCGAATCTGTCTTTGCCTCGCTCTTGGGCACCGAAGAACATGGCCGATGGCTGCTTGCTCCGGCTGACGCGGACGCCCGGGTCGTAAGCCGACGGTATCTGAAATCAACCTTTGTCCTGGAAACGATCTGGGAAACAGGTGCCGGGCAAATCCGCGTCATCGACTTCATGCCTGTTGGAAGAGGTCTCTCTTCTCTTCTGCGGCGAGTCAGCGGCATTGGGGGCCGTGTTCGTTTGCGTCAGGAACTCAGGATCCGTCCTCGGTATGGTGCAGCATTACCGTGGATAAGCCGCGGTCGTGAAAATACCCGGGCCGGCAGCGAGGAAGTGCTGCTTGCCATGGCCGGCCCGGACGCGTGGGCGATGAGGGGTGTGAGACTTCCTGAAGCGGAAGGTGACCGTCACGTGGGGGAGTTCGCGGTTTCGGCGGAAGAACATCTCGATTTCGAACTGACTTGGTTCCCTTCGTATCGCAAGGCTCCTCCACGCCTAGATTTCGACATAAACCTTCAGGAGACCGCTGACTACTGGTCCGAGTGGGGTGGCCACTGCCGCTCAGAAGGAGTTTACGGCGATTGTGTCCAACGATCGCTGCTGGTCCTGCGCGCACTGACGAACTTCGAAACAGGCGGCATCGTCGCGGCACCTACGACCTCATTGCCGGAGAAATTCGGGGGTTCCCGCAACTGGGACTACCGATACTGCTGGCTTCGCGACGCGGCTCTGACCCTTGAGTCGATGCTGACTCACGGGTACGAAACAGAGGCCCTCAAGTGGCGGAACTGGCTTTTGCGGGCACTCGCGGGGGACCCGGAAGACATTCAGATTATGTACGGGATAGCAGGCGAAAGGGACTTGCCAGAGAAAGTTCTTCCTCATCTCCCAGGCTATGAGGGCGCCAGTCCAGTGCGCATCGGCAATGCGGCAGTTTCGCAGTACCAAGCCGATGTCATCGGCGAGGTTATGGTGGCCCTCGAGAAGCTTCGGCTCGCCGGCGGCAAGGAAGACACCTTTTCCTGGACTCTGCAGCGGACGCTGCTGGAATTCGTGGAGAAGCATTACCACGATAAGGATTGTGGCCTATGGGAAGTGCGCGGTCCAGTGCGATACTTCACCCATTCCAGACTCATGATGTGGGTCGCCTTCGACTGCGGGATCCGCGCCGTCCGCGACCACGGGCTCTCTGGCCCAATAGAGCACTGGGTTGATCTCCGTGAACGGTTGAGGCTGGAGATCCTGAATCGCGGTTTCGACCGGAAGCTGAACTCGTTTACCCAGACCTACGGTCGATCAAACATGGACGCTGCATTGCTAGCTTTGCCGCAAGTTGGTTTCTTGCCATACGACGATGAACGCATGCTTGGGACCGTCGCGCAGCTGGAGGCGGAACTGCTGACAGAAAGCGGTCTCCTACTCCGGTATCAGACCCATAGCGGAGTTGACGGACTGGCGCCGGGCGAAAACCCGTTCCTCGCTTGTTCTTTCTGGTTGGTCGAGCAGTATGCCCACAGTGGACGTCGGAAGGAAGCCGGCGTCCTGATGTCCAAGCTTGTGGGGATCGCTAATGACTTGGGGCTTCTCAGCGAAGAATTTGACCCTAAGACAAAGCGCATGGCCGGTAACTTCCCTCAGGCATTTTCGCATTTGGCCCTTGTCCGCGCCGCGGATGCCATGCATGGTGTGGACAAACTCTCTCTCGCCGTAGCAAGCCCTTCACATGCCAAATGACTGCCCCTAGTCGTAACAGCAGCACGCGGTACCTGGCCCCGTCGCAAGGTCTCGGGGGATCTTGCGAGGTATCAGTGTGGGGCGAGTGCTGAGGCCAAGCCCAAGGGGCGCAGCCGCAGCAGACCCAAGACAAATGGGCGCTGCAACTGGAGACCGTCCTTCAGCCACGCTCGCAGCGTTGTGGTTTTCCCGGAAAGATCCGTAAGCACCTCCGTGGAAATACGGACGCGCATGCTATGTGACGCATGTCATTGTTGGCAAACAAATTCGGTATGGCTTGGAAGTGAGCCCGAAAGGTAGAGAAACACATGGACACCGCGCAGCTTGCACAGCAGTACATTGGGGGCGCTTGGCGTGCCGGTTCAGGAGAGAAAGTACTGGTCGACCTGAACCCGTTTACGGGCAAGACCCTAGGTGAGTTCCCTGTCGCAACCACCGACGACATCGATGAGGCCTACGCTGCTGCTGCTGCGGCACAAACGGCTTGGAACAAGGTCAATGCCTATGCGAAGAGAAGTGTCTTCGAAGCGGCAGCAACGATCGTTGAAGAACGCCGGGAAGAAATCACAAAGCTCATCACGGCGGAAGTAGGAGGAACCGCGCTCAAAGCGGGTTTCGAAATTGGCCTTGTGATCGACGCCCTCAAAGAGGCGGCAACGTTGCCGCTGCGCATTGAAGGTCGCATTTACCCGTCGCCCGTGGAAGACACGGAAAACTTCGTCTACCGCGTCCCTGTCGGCGTGGTTGGCGTCATCAGCCCTTTCAACTTCCCGTTCTTCCTCTCGATGAAGTCCGTGGCTCCCGCCCTGGCTACGGGCAACGGTGTGGTTATCAAGCCTCACGAGGAAACACCGATCACAGGTGGCACCCTCCTGGCCTCGATTTTCGAAGAGGCCGGTCTGCCTGCCGGGCTGCTGAACGTGACAGTGACAGAAATCCCGGTCATCGGCGATTATTTCCTGGAACACCCGGTTCCGCGGGTCATCGCGTTCACCGGTTCCACCGGTGTGGGCCGGCACGTCGGTGAGGTAGCCGCCCGCCATTTCAAAAAGTCAATCCTCGAACTTGGCGGCAACAGCGCCTTCATTGTCTGCGAAGATGCCGACATTGAATACGCCGTGGACGCAGCAGTCTTTAGCCGATTCACACATCAGGGACAGATCTGCATGTCAGCCAACCGCCTGCTCGTGCACTCCAGCATCGCTGCAGAGTTCAAGAAGCGGTTCATCGAAAAGGTTGCGGCCCTTCCTACGGGTGACCCGTCCTTGCCCGGCACCATCATCGGACCACTTATCAACGCACGGCAGGTCGCAGCACTGGACGACAAGGTCACCGCCGCGGTCGCAGCGGGAGCCACGGCCATACTGCGCGGAGAACCTGACGGCAATATCTTCCCGCCTGTGGTTCTTGAGAACGTCGACCGGAGATCCCTGATCGCACACGACGAACTGTTCGGGCCCGTCATCATCGTGCTTGAGTTCGACGATGACCAGGAAGCCATTGATATCGCCAACGACACAGATTTCGGTCTCAGCGGCGCCGTTCATACCCGCGATATCGCCCGCGGTGTGCGGATCGCCAAAGAGATTCAGAGCGGCATGATCCACGTCAACGACACCACCATTGCCGATGAGCCCATCGTTCCCTTCGGCGGAGAGAAGCAATCGGGCGTTGGCCGGCTCAACGGCCATTCCAGCATTGACGAATTGACCAGCCTCAAGTGGATCTCCGTCAACCACGGACGGCGGAACTACCCCTACCAGTAAGTACGCCCGCAAGCGCTGCAGTGGATCACTAAACAGCCTGACATCCTTACGAAAGAATCACCATGACAACCCCACGCCATCTGATCTTCGCCGACCAACTGTCGGCAGGATACAAACCCTTCATTGTCGAAGGTGAAGTAACAGGGGAACTCTCTGAAGTTCCCGGCCGCGATGACGTCCGCACCGGTGTTTTCCGCGTGCTCGAGGGCCAATACCCCGACAGGGTTCCGGTCCCTTACCTCTTTGAGACCGATGAGTACATCTGGGTCATCGAGGGTGAAGTGCACATCTCCTCGGGAGATGGCGAAGAGGTGGTGTTGCGTGCCGGCGACTCGGCGTTCTTCCCCCAAGGTAGCGAGTCCACCTGGACTTTCCACGCACCATTCCGCAAATTCTCGGTCGAGATCCAGAGGGCCGGGGCATGAGCAAGAACTACGACGTGGCCGTCATAGGAGGCGGCTTCGCAGGTCTGGCCGCAGCACGCGAAGCCAGCAGCCTGGGCAAATCCGTTGTCCTGATTGAAGCATCCGAACGCCTCGGCGGACGAACTTGGACCGAAAACCGTCTTGGCACACGCATTGAACTCGGCGGAACAGACGTCCACTGGCTCCAGCCTCACGTCTGGTCCGAAATCAAGCGGTACCAATTGAATCTCGAGGAGTTCACCCCGCCGGAACAACTCCTCTACCTGGACGATGGACAAGTGCGGGAGGGATCTGAGGAAACTGTCTTCGGTCTGATGGAAAAGGGTATGTCGGCCCTGGCAGATCTTGCGAGAACTCTCTACGAACGTCCACACGAGCCCCGTTTCTCGAACGCAGCGATCGACTACGACAAGCTGACCTTGGGGGAGTTCCTCGACGGAGTCACGATGTCCAGGCTTGAGCGGGACATGACGTCATCCTTCTGGGCTGCAGCTTGCCAGGCTCCGTTGGAGAAGGCAGGTCTTACCCTGCCTCTGCGGTGGCTGGCACTGGCTGGCTGGGACTGGCGCGTAATGCTGGACGTGATCTCGAGGTACAAGATCGTCGGCGGCATGGGGCTCCTGTCCGATGGAATCCTTTCGGACACCAAAGCCGATTTCATCATGGGCAAAGCGGTCACGCATGTTTCGGAGGAGGGGACCCAAGTAACCTTGACCTTGGCGGACAACTCGACAGTTTCCGCCGCTGCTGTGGTTTGCGCAGTGCCGGTGAACGTTTTGTCGCGTATCACCTTTAATCCAAGCCACCCTCACGCTGAGAAGCTGGCCGCATCAGGTCAAATATCGGGCGGACAAAAAGTAGTTTGTCGGATCAAGGGCAACCGGACTCCCTACATGGCTTTCGCACCTGAAGGCCATCCCTTTGTACTTGTGCAATACGACCGCCCTATCGACGGAGACCACATTGCGGTTGCCTTCGGCTCCAACGCCAGCGCCGTTGACGGCTCGTCTCCTGCCGAAGTCGAGCGAGTCTTGCGGACGTGGCTTCCCGACATCGAGGTTCTCGAAGTCGCCACCCACAACTGGACGAAGGACGATCTTTACCGTGGTACCTGGGCAGTTCCAGGTCCTGGACAGCTTCGAGAACAATTGGACGCGATCGAAGCACGCGACGGACGTGTGCTCCTCGCAGGGGCTGACATCGCCAGCGGATCGTACGCCCTCATCGATGGTGCTATCGCAACGGGAGTCCGCGCCGGGCGAGACGCAGCCACACTGAGCTGAGGCAGTTCCCCGGACGAATCAGCTGGACACGTTGCTCAAGGTAGCCGATCTCAGCGGACGACTAGCCTTCCGGGGGCGGACTTTGCCACAGGCTCCTACCGCTGATCGACGGGGCAATCGACACCGGGATTTCGACAGCACACAAGGTTCTGCGGTCTCTCGTCACCCTGGTCGGCTGACCGGCCCACTTCCTTTGCTCCACACAACTAATTGAAGGACTCCTGCAATGACGCAACATCTGTCGACTATGGACGAAAAGCAACAGACGCGCGGGCTGCGTGCAAACGCCCTAGGTGTGTCGGCGCTAGTTTTCACGGTCGCTGCAACGATTGGCATGGTGGCCGCATTTATAGGTGCGACACCCCTAGTTTTCATTATGGCCGGAGAAGGCGCGCCGGGTGTGTACGTCATCGCGGTTGTCGCTTACGCCATCTTCGCTGGAGGCTACCTGGCCATGGCGAGGAAGTTTGGGAGCGCGAGTGGCTTCGTGGCTTTCATCGCGCATGGATTCGGACGGCGGGCAGGTGTCGCGGCCGCGTACATCACGCTCCTCACCTACCCGCTGTTCCTGACTGCTCTCTACGGGATCTTTACCCTCTTCGTCCAACAGGCTCTGTTGCAGTACTTCTCGCTCGACGTGAACTGGGTCCTGATCGCCATCATAAGCCTCGTGATCTTCACTGCTGTGAGCTATGCACGGATTGAAATGAGCGTTCGGTTCCTCGGCGTCATCCTCATTGCCGGAGTCTTGGTGGTGCTCGTGTTTGACGGAGCCGTGATTTCCAACGCTGCGACCAGCGGTGCGGTGAGTTTCGATTCCTTCGGGCCAGGTGCCGTCTTTGGCCCGGCGTTGGGTGCGGCCATGCTTTTCGCGTTGGGTTCCTTCGGGGGGATTGAATCCGTCGCTGTTTACTCGGAAGAGGTCAAAGATCGGCGCAAGACCATCACACGAAGCCTCTACATTGCCATCATTGTGATCGGCGCCTTCTACGTGGTGAGCACCTGGGCGGTTGTCGCAGGCATCGGTGGCGACCGCATCGCGGAGGCTGCGGCTGCGAATCCGGGCGGGTTCATCTTCACATTGACCGCCGAGACCCTCGGCGGAGTATGGAGCGACATCCTCAATGTCATCGTCATCGTCAGCTTCGCGGGAATCCTCATCGGTTTCACGAATATCTCCTCCCGGTACCAGTTTGCCCTCGGACGCGCGGGCCTTCTGCCGCCGCGGCTAGGTGTCACTCACCCGCGGTTCCAGTCCCCGCACCTCGGCGTAGTTTCGACCGGTGTTATCACGCTCGTCCTCGTGCTCGTCTTCGGGCTCGTCGGTGCTGATCCATATAAGCACCTCTATACCTGGCTGATCGGACTGGCCACTGTTGGTTCGCTCTTCCTCATCGTCCTCAGCTCCGCCGCGACGCTCGTCTATCACGTCCGCGAGCGACACGAGGAGAACATCTGGAACGCCTACATCGCACCGGCCCTGTCCACCCTGATCTTCGGGGCGGCCGTTTGGCTCGCCCTGAGCAACTACGAACTGCTGGCGGGGGATGCACCCGCTGCCCAATGGTTGTGGCTGTTTGTGCCGGTCATCGGAGTCGCGGGGTTCGCCATCGGTGGGATGAGGCGCTTCGCTCACGTCTCGTTTGAAGAAGTGTCCTAAGTCCGGAAAGAAGGCGTAGCATGCACGTCGCGACAGACATCCAGACGAGATATGTTCGCCGTTCAAAGCAAGGGCATTCCCATCGATGAGGTTAGGCCAAGGAGAAACTGACCTTCACCAGGTCCCGTTCAGGGAACAAGACGACGGGGCGCACGTGGAACAGAAGAACTGGCACATCTCCCGCCAGGCCGTCGGATACCACCGCTACAACATCGCCTCCTCCATCAGACTCATCACCACCCTCATCGGCTAGAAGTCCGACCCCCAACAAACAAAGGCAGTGTCACAGCCGAAACGGCGGTGACACTGCCTTTACCTCTGTCGCGTGGCCATCAGCGTGCCTGTTACTCTCCACCGAGGGAAGTCACAAAATGCATGGACAACCTCGAGAAAATAACCTGAGCGGTGCACCGTGCTTACGACGTACATCGATGCGTAAGCCGACGCGGAACGGGTGCTTGCGTCACCGAATCAATAGGCCGCCTTGCCCACCCACTGGGTCATTCCGGAGAGAATTATCACCCTTGATATCAGACCCAACGACGCGATCAACGAGTCGCGGTTGTCCGAGGACATGCAGCTATCCCCCACCGATTCTAAAAGGCCGATAACGGATATTCGGTAAAGCTACGGCAAGACGGGCGCCCCGGCCGGGCAAGCCAGTGATGCTAAGGAGAGTCTCTAACCGGCGGCGGGTTTGGTCTCGATGTAGTTGATGACCAGGAACTCTCCCGCCGGGACCAGTTCCACGTACCAGCGGGTCGGCTTGTCCAGGTCCTCCCAATTGCCCTCGCCGGCCACTACGGGGCGGTAGACGGCATCGAACTTCAGGAACGTTCCGCTGTCTGTGGCGCTCGAATCGATCTCCTGCAACAGTTCGAACTTCCCCCGCCCGCTGCCCTCCGGCTCGGCAGAGCGGACCGCTGCCAGGTTCTGCTGGTTCATCACCTTTACAGAGGTGAAGTATTGCTGCCAGGCCACGTCGCTGTGCGTGGTGAACAGGGTGGCCGAGTAGGCCTCCGCGTTCCTTGCGGCGAGCCGCTCAACACAGCTCTCTGGGACGGCCGTGCCTGGACTCCAGGCGGCGATCAGCTCGGAACCGGCGTTGAACCAGCCGCTGTAAGCGTTCAGGACACTGCCGATCGTCTCGCGCGGGGTGCCCAGGGGGATCCGGACCGGCGTTAGGTCGTTCTGGCCAACGAAGGGGCACTCCGGCGGAAGCGCCGACACAGGCGTGGCCGGAGCGATATCCGGCAGAGGCGGCGGCGACGGGAACAGGCTGCAGCCGCTGATGCCGGGCAGCAGCACAACTGCGGCAGCCGCCGTCATGATTTTTCTGCCGAGCCCATGCCTGACTGGAACTTTCATTACTTCTCCCCCAATAACGCCCTCATCCGGACGGCGCTGACCATCCTACCGGGCGGTAGATAGGCGGAGGGCCTATTTCCGACCTCTCCCCCGGCCATTTCTAAACGCCGATAACCGTGATTCCGTCAACCTGCCTCTGCAGGGCAACCCCGCGCTGGCTGATTGCGCGACCGGAACTGGCGGCGACTCTGATCCGTCCATGGCGGGGTCAATGCAGGTTATCCGCGGCTGGAATTGGGAGCCGTTGGAGTTCACGCTGGCCTCGTGAAGTGCAGCCTGGGTCCACCGTGGCAGGATCCTTCAGCAGGGGAGCAAGATTCATCGTTCTTGGCTCTCAGGCCCGTCAGGCGCAGCAGCCCGGCCGCTATTGGTAGTCGGAAGCAGCTACAGCTAGCCTTCGGCCGGGAAGCAGTGGTGTCCCAAGCGAGGCTGTGCGATCACCGGACCGGGCTGGAGCGCCGCCGCTTACCTCAACCGGCTACTACTTCGACCGCCCAGGAAAATTCGTAGGTCGAAGTTCGGCTCAGGTGTGTCCCCGCAGGTGGTCGCGGCGCTGCTGTCCGAGGTGCCTTACCTAAGCAGCAGAATGAGGTCGAGATTCGTGGCCCATAAAGGGGTCTACTAAAGGGCGGAGAGCCGAGAAGCGGTAGACAAGATGTCTACTGCTAGTGTGAAGCCACTTTCAACGAACCGAGGGATGACATGCAGCGTCGCTTCGCCATACTTTCTGCCCTTTCAGTGCTAGTCCTAACGGGCTGCGGCTCCCAGTCGACGGCCGAGGTGCCCAGCAGTCCCGTGGCTGACCAAGGGTCTTCTCCAAATGCCTCCCAGTTTGCGACGGCAGGGCCCTCTCCTCAGCAGGAGCAGCAACTGCCGAGGAACGGAACTCCTTCTGAAGAATTCTGTGAAGGTGTTACAGAGCAGCTGGCCAAATTCCCCGGCTTCGAACTCCTAAAGCCAATAGCTGGCGAAACTTCGGATCCAATACTGGAGGGGAGCTGCACTTACCATTCGTCCCAGTTTCCCACCCGACTTGCCTCACTCCACGCCATGCGGGCCGCCCCTGGCAGTGAGAATTACACGAGGTTCAGGGAAGTCTGCGCGGGAGCCAAGCCTGCACCTGCTAACGCCAAAAACATCGATGAAGACTGGGTCGTGTCACGCGGTTGGATTGGCTGGACGGGAGGGTTGGATGGCGCACAACAGGCGATGCTATGCACTGACGGGCATTATTACTCAGCTGCCATCCATAACACCCCGGGATCCACCCCTGAAGACGCATTGAACACAATCAAGATTGTTATCGGCTGATCGTAAAGCTCAGCCGTGACGGCGCCGGCAGGGAGCGGCCACTCCAGCTTGGCGTGGCGGGCAACTCAGGCGTTGGGCAGGAGCATGAGGTGGACTCCGAGAACTCACAGAAGCAGTTCGCACTGACCAAGATGCCTAGGCGGATCGGTTTGTAGGAGTCCTCTGATCCAGGGTTCCACGAAGGCGTAGTTGGCCTTTGATCCTGTTGACTTCGGGTACCGGGTGGTCTCCGTTGATGAGGTCCAGCAGTATTTGAGCTGCTCGTGCGCCCATTTCGGCAAGTGGGGGAGCGAACGTCGTAATCCCTGGTCCCCAGATTTCGAACCAGTCAGGGTCCCCGTATCCGGCAAGGGCAAGGTCATCGGGGACGCTGATGCCGGCTTCCCGCGTGGTGCGCAGGACGCCCATGACGAGCCGGCTACTCAGTGGAAGGACGGCCTGGGGCGGCTTGGCCAGCAGGGTGCGCATTGCACCGGCGCCGCCTTCGGCTGTGAAGTCGGTGGACACCACGCGGAGGCGTTTACCGGTTGCGGCGTTTTCGTCGAAGCCGGCCTGTTCGGCGGCTGCCCTGAAGCCGGCGAGCCTGTCGCGGCTGGTGCTGTAGGCGTCGGGGCCGACGATGGCAACGATGTCGGTGTAGCCGGCGTCAATGGCCAGTTGGGTCAGTTCTTTGACACCCGTGTAGTCGTCACTGACCACGGCCGGGACGTTCCGTCCGCTGTAGCGGTTCAGCTCGACTACCGGGACAGGGGACGGCTGGGTGGCGGCGGCTCCGGAAGGGACGTGGACGACGCCGTCGACGCGCCGGGCGGCCATTTCCTGCAGGGCTTCCTGCTCACGTCCTGGGTGGTTGCCGGTGGTTGCGACGAAGAGGTGGTGGCCGGCGGCCCGCAGGACCTCCTGGAGGACCTCGGCGCTGGCGGTATAGAACTCGTTGGTCATGTCGGGGACGATGAGCCCGACGCTTCGGGTGCGGCGTTCGCGCAGTGCGCGGGCGGTGGCGTCGGTGGTGTAGCCCAGCGATCGTGCTGCTTCAAGGACGCGGGTACGTGCGTCACCACCCACGGGGCCTTTACCGCTCAGTGCGCGCGACGCTGTGCCGTACCCGACCCCGGCGGCTCGGGCGACGTCCGTGAGTTTGACCATGGACTTCATCCTATTCGCGGGGTCGGGTACGGAGTGGTTACGGCAGGGACAGCCCGATGGCTGAGCCGACGCCGATGACGGTCAGGAGGATCAGCGGAATGGTAAGCAGGTCGGCCACGACACCGGTTTTGATCATGCGGAGCATGGGCACGTAGCCGGAGCCGTAGACGATCGCGTTCGGGGGAGTGGAGACGGGGAGCATGGCCCCGGCGTTGCCGCCGAAGATGGCTGCCATGGCGGGAATGAGCGGGTCCACACCGATCGCCAGGGCAATCGGGATGATGATCGGCACCACGATGCCGACGCTGGCGGTGTTGCTGGTGGTTTCGGAGATGACCATCCCGAGAACCACGGCGACGAGGCAGAGCAGCAGGACGCTGTTGACGCCGGTGACGTCTGCGACGGCGGTCCCGATGGTTTCAGCGAGGCCGGTGGCTTTCATCATGGCCCCGACTGTGAGTCCCACGCCAACCAGGATCACGGTTCCCCAGTCAATCTTTGCCGCTTCGCTCCACTCGAGCGTAGGGGTTTTCTTCGCTGAGGGGATAAGGAACAACAGACCGGCGAGCAGGACCACAACGGATCCCTCATTGAGGTGGGAGGCGATCGTCTTGATGACCGGATTGGTGATGTCGAAGGTTGTGACGACGGCCGGGAAGGTCCACAACAGGACGGTGAGGGCGAAGACGAGCGCAACGGTCTTCTCTCCCCGCGTCATGGGTCCAAGTTCGGCGTACTGCTGCCGGAATGAGGCTGTGCCGTTGGGGATGTGGTGGGTTTCGGGTTTGTTCATGAGCACCAGAGCGATGAACATGAGGGTGCCGAGGCCCAGGACGTAGGGACCGGAGATGGATACCCAGTCGAAGAGGGGAATCTGGTAGCCGGTCATTTGTTCGACGGTGCCGCGGCCGATGACGTTGGCGATGCCCGTGACGGGGGTGAGGACGGAGCCGACGCCGGCGCCATATGCGATGGCCAGCATCAGCATGCAGGAGAAGCGGGTCTGGTAGCTCTTCCGTCCGCTGGCCGGGTCGTGGATGAGGTCTCCGACGGTGCGGACGACGCCGATGCCGATGGGGAGGAGCATGGCGGCGGTTGCGGAGGCCGAGACCAGCATGGCGAGCAGGGTTGCCACGACCATGAAGGCCAGCGCGGTCAGGTGGGTGCTGTCACCGACCCTGGGGAGGGACAGGACGCGGAGTGCGAACCTGCGGTCCAGACCGTGGACGGTCATGGCGCGGGCGAGGATGAAAGCGCCGATGACCAGGAACACGGTGGGGGACCCGAAGGCGGAGTACACCTCGGACGGGGAACCAACGCCGAGGAGTACAAGCAGTGCGATGCCGATGAGGGCGGTCGCCGGAATAGGGATGGTCTCGGTGATCCAGAAAAGGACGATGAAGCTCAGGACCCCGAGCATGGCCCGCTGTTCCCAGGGCAGTTCCTGGGCCAGGAAGAGTGCCAGGGCCATGAGCGGCAGCGCTGCCCAGAGGCCGGCGCGTGCGCGGAGGTAGTCGAAGCGGCTGGCTTCGCCGACGTCGTTGTGGGTGGTTACTTCTGTTGCGCTCATGCGGGGTCTCCTTCGGCTCCGCTGGGGGCTGTTGCGAGATCAGCGATGGGAGGGCAGGCAGCCTGCAGTGGCGTGTGCGAGTGCCAGATGCTGACGGCAGTCTTACAGATCGAATCCGCTTCGCCCAGGTAATCGCGGGCCTGTACGAGGGATTCGGGGAGCAGCTCTGACATGCCCTGCTCCGCGGCCACGGCGCGGAGTGCTTCGCTGAGCACGGTGCCGGTTTCCCGGGCGCGTGTGGATGCTGCGTAGAGGAGGTCGTGGGCGTCCTCGCGGCCGACCTTGTCGGCGAGCTGGATCATTTGGGCCTCGGCGAGGACGAGGCCGCCGTCGAGTTCCATGTTCCGGCGCATCCGGTCGGCATCGACACGCATGCCATCAACGATGACCAGCGTTTCCCGGAGGGCGCTTCCGGCCAGGGAGGCAAGCTGGGGGATGACCTGCCATTCGATCTGCCATTCCCCGGCGCTGCGTTCGTGGCCTGCTTCCTGGATCCGGGCCAGCGAGGAAGCAAGTGCCCCCGCCGTTCCCGAGAGCCCGATGACCAGTTCGGATGAGATCGGGTTGACCTTCTGCGGCATGGTCGACGATGCTCCCCGGTGCGGGGTGTAAGGCTCGAAGACTTCGGCGATCTCGGTGCGGGACAGATCCACGATGTTACGGGCAAACTTCGCGCAGGAGGCGGTAATGGTGACGCAGAGCCAGCCGAACTCCGCCAGGCTGTCACGTTCCACATGCCACGGCACGTCCGTGTCCTCGAGGCCAAGAAGTTCCGCGACCCGGGTACGCAGTACCGCGGACTGTGGACCGTAGGCTGCAGAGGTACCGCCGGCGCCGAACATTGAAATAACGGCGATGCGGGGGAGCGCCTGTGCGATGCGCTCCCGCTGCCGGGTGAACTGGTTCAGCATCGTAGCGAGCGTGGCGCCGAACGTTGTCGGGACTGCCTGCTGGGCGTGCGTGCGCCCGGCCATAATGGTCTCGCTGTGAGCCAGGACCTGCTCCGCAAGACGGTCACCCAACCGTTCCAAGTCCTCATCCAAAAGCCTGAGGGAGCGCTGGAGCTGCAGGGCCAGACCAGTGTCCATGATGTCCTGCGTGGTTGCGCCATAGTGCACGCGGCCGTTGGCGCCCTCGGGCAGCACAGCGGCAATTTCACGGACCACACCCAGAATCGGGTAGCCCACGTTCCGTGCCGAGGCCCATAGGCGGTCCGGATCGATGTTGGCCGGAACAGCTGCCCTGGCTATGGCCTGGGCATCACCGCGGGAAATGATGCCCAGCTCGCCCTGGGCCAGAGCCAGCGCCCTTTCGGCGGCAAGCCAGGACTCAACAGCTTCCGCCGGAGAAAAGAGCTCGGCCTGTCGGGCGTCGCCGACAAGGTGCATGAGCAGTGAGAAAGGAGTGGAGGTCAACGTTGGCCTGCTTTCAAGTTTACGTCGTTGCAGTGGATTCGAATCCACCACAGGCCCGCCGTGACTGCTGGCGGGAAAATGGATTCGAATCCATTAGAAGGTACACGTGCCAATGTTGTCAAGATCACATCCTGCTTCGGACTTCGGGCGACGCCAAATGGCGATGGAGGATACGCGGTGAACACGTTCCCGGGCGGACCTGCGGGGGCGCGGGCATCTTCTGCCCAATTTTGCTCAACCTGGCGCGGTGACAGCGCACTGACCTGCGACGGGACAACCCAGTGAAGGTTCTGACCATTACTGGCAGTTACTTCGGTCGGCCCAAGTCGCGAATCAGAAGGCACTCTACACGGCCTCTTTAGCGGGCTTTTCTCCGTGATTTAAAGCGCCGATAATGGTGATTCCGTAAAGCGACAGCAAGAGGGGCGGCTCGGCGGGGGAGTGGGTTCCCGTTGGCCTGGATTGGCGTAGGCACTGGTGAGCCGTCTCCCTGCTGACCCGTAATCGCGGCCCACGGACGACTTTTGAAATGCCGCTGCCGGCCCACTGGACCAACAGGGGCGGTGCCGTGCTGCCCGTCATCAAACCTTGAGCGAAAACTGAGCGCAGGTCTGCCTGTTCTTGATAATCATTCGCAAAAATAGACGCATCGAGATATCAGGGGAGTCAGTTTGCGGCTTAAACAAGAGGTCAAGGTTCTGCACACAAAGGCTCTGTCATCGGTGCGTTGGGCTACCGCCTCCTTCAACTCTCCAGACGACGATGGTCGCCCCACTAGAGTGCTTCTTGGGTTCCAGCATGCGTTTGAAATGCTGCTCAAAGCGGCCCTCGTTCACTCTGGTAAAACGGTCTTCGATAAGAAGCTTGGACGGTCGCTCGGATTTGAGGACTGCGTAAAACTGGCCATTGGGAATGCGACTATCAGGCTTACCCCTGAAGAAGCCGGAACTGTCCGGGCCATCGATGCGCTAAGGGACGACGAGCAACATTGGTTCAACCAAGTCAGCGAGCAACTCCTCTACATCCACGCTCGCGCGGCAATCACTCTGTTCGATGACATCCTTGAAAGAGTTTTCGGACAGCACCTCGCAGATTTCTTGCCGGGCAGAGTGCTGCCAATTTCCGTGGATGCGCCCCGAAACCTGGACCTCCTTATGGATGAGGAATACTCGCAGATTCGGCTACTTTTGGCACCCGGGAGGAGAGCCCGCCACGAGGCAAGGGCGCGGATACGCACACTGCTTGCAATGGAAGCCCACCTCGACTCCGAGACGCGAGTATCAAGCAAGGACGTTGACAGGGTAGAAAAGGGCATACGCAGCGGCCAAGATCGCCACGCGGTCTTCCCGGTCTTGGAGAAAATTGGCACCATGGTCGCTGGCGAAGGTGTCTCGGTAAAGGTGCACTTCACTAAGAAACAAGGCGCAGCCGTCCATTTCGTCGCGGACGCACAGTCCGCCGCGGCAATAAGGGAAGTTGACCTGCAGAAGAAGTTCCATCGCTCTGCAAGTGATTTGGCAGCGTCGCTGGGCATTTCTCAACCGAAGTCCCTAGCTTTGAGAAAGCACTTGGGCATCGATGCAGACACGAACTGTCGGCACGAGTTTGTATTCGGTGCCCAAAAAATAAGTGGGTTCTCTGACAACGCTTTGTTGCAGATGCGTCGTGGGCTGGATTCGGTTGAGATGAAACGAGTATGGGAGGCACATCGACCTTCCTTGGCCAGCGACAATGCAGGAAGTTGCAGCGAACCAAACTGCGCAAACGGAGCACTCGAGCGAGCAGCATAGGCGAAAGCAGCGCAACTAGTGTCGGCCATGCCCAGGTGTTAAGTAGGGCACGGACTACGACGAGTCTGTTCCGACATCAAGACGTCCCAGAACCGATCCCAGGCGGCAACACAGTCGCGAGTGCCCGGACACCCCCACAGCGAGGTTGAGGAAGTCGCGCTACTTTCAGAGCAAAAAGCCGCGTAAATACTGGCAAAACGGGCCTTATTTAGGCCACTCTCCCGGCAGGTTTCTAAGGCCGATAACGGATCTTCCGTCAAGTAGCGCACTTGGGGTCAGGTCGCTGACATGAGCTACTTAAGCTGCGGATTGTGACGGGATTTCGGATCGCGGTCAATGGACGGAGAACGGCTGTGGCCAATTGTCCAAAGTGCCTTGGACAATTCGAGGTCTGGCTTGTTAGGGGTCTGCCAGTTCGCTAGAGGAGATCCCGAATTAGTGCCGTGGCCGCATCCATGCCGTACAGCTTGTTCAAGGTATCCAGAATGTCCTCTGGGGAGGACGCTGTACCCTTGCGCCCTGACCGGGTAGACATGGCCAGGACGGCATGGAGACCCAGATCCGGCCTCATGGACACCGTGTCAAAGGCAAAGTCATTGGCACTCACTACCTGGATGCCAGCAGGCATTTTTTCTTCAGGGAAGTCGCGGTAATTCTCGGTTACGATGCTGCCAGCGCCGCCCACAACTGCTGCAGCCAACACATGCTCGTCATCAGGATCAGGCAAACCGTAGGTCCCCTCGAGCCCTTCCCAATTCGTGACGATCGCGTCTCCGAAGCTGGAACGCATGCGGTCGACCAGATGCAAGGCCTTTTCCCGTGCTTCTTCCACGCTGTCCCCTCGCTCGACACGCTTAATCTCTTCGTTTGCCTCGACCTCCATGAGGATGGCATCGCTAAAGATGAAGCGGTAAGCCCCCTCGAATGCCAGAGATAACAGAAAATCGCGTTGCGTACTCGGCCAAAGGACGCAGCTGTCAAGAAGGGCGGTGAACATGGTTCCTATCGTGTCATTCCTTGTGCTGTCGGCGGCGCTCCGCCGCTACAGCACGAGCCTTCTTCATCCTGGTCATCGCTGCTTCGGGGTTTTCATCGTCAAGCGCTCCCAAGGAATCCAAAGCTTCGTATTGCTCCGCCTTTCGGACTTCCTTGAAAGCTAGGACGTCTTCAAGCTTGATGCGCCGGTGAGTACCAGGCTTTTCGAAGGGGATCTTTCCTGCATCGAGGAGGCGAACGAGTGTTGGACGCGTAACACCCAACAGCTCTGCCGCCTGCTGAGTAGTCAAAGTCATGGAACTGGGTGTGATGGTAATGGCCAGGCCCTTACGCATTGCTTCCACGGTTTTAACGAGAACTTCATAAATTTCGTGGGGGATCTCAACCTGGTCGCCGGCATCAACGCCGGAAAGAAAGAACTGAGGAGAAGGTTGAGAGCCGTTCTTCTCGGCATGGGCCTCCATGAAGTTGTAGATCTTCCCCGTTTGAGGCGCCTCTGGTGCGAGGAAGGTTTCCTTGGTCGCTGTACTCGTAGCCATGGTTTGCTCGCTTATCCGTTTTCTACGAAATTATCGTTTTGTTCGTTTCGACTCATGGTAGTCCCCAAAGCGGAGGGAAGCTAGTCGTCCGGCCAACGAGCCCGGCTTACAAAACAGGATGAAACCCATCTCCTCATCCGCATTTATTCGTCCTGCTCTAACGCCGACGGTGGCCGTTCCGTAGGCTGCGGCAAGTGGTTTGACTCGGCAGGGGAGGGGGTTCCCGACGTCCTGGCTTGGCGCAGATACTGGTAGACCGTCTCCCTGCTGATCCCGTAATCGCGGGCAAGGACGACTTTTGAAATGCCGCTGCCGCCGCGCTGGACGAGCTCGGCCGCCCGCTCCGGCGTCAGGGTCTTTTTTCGCCCCTTGTAGGCGCCGCGTTGCTTGGCCAGAGCGATCCCTTCCTTCTGGCGTTCCCTGATGAGGGAACGTTCGAATTCGGCGAAGGCGCCCATGACGGAGAGCATGAGGTTGGCCATGGGGGAGTCTTCGCCGGTGAAGACCAGGCTCTCCTTAATAAACTCCACTCGGACGCCTTTACGGGTGAGGCCCTGAACGAGGGCACGCAGGTCATCGAGATTGCGGGCGAGCCGGTCCATGCTGTGAACCACGACGGTGTCTCCGTCGCGGGCGAACCGCAACAGCTCGGTCAGTTCTGGCCTGGACGTGTCCCGGCCGGATGCCTTGTCCGTGAACACACGGTCCAGCACCTGGCCTTCGAGCTGGCGCTTCTCGTTCTGGTCCAGCGTGCTGACACGCACGTACCCAATCCGCTGTCCGGCCACTGATTGCCTCCAACCCCGAACCCGTCAGGTTGAGTTCTAGGCTCGTCTTAGAAAGAAGTCAAGACCAGCCTCGAATTTTGTCAGGTTTGGGTGTAGCTCAATCGGGATACGAGGTTCCGCCGGACTGCGCCTGTTTCCGGAAAGGGTGAACTTTAAAGGTGTCCGCGAATCACTTGTGCCCGTTGCTGGCCTTGGCCGGGCAGGGGATCGCCCTCGACCAGAGTCTCGGTCGAGGGCGATCCCCGAAGTGCGGGGGCGTTATATGGTCACGGGGGCAGGAGAAGGACGCCTACGGCCTGGAATCCTTCGTCTGGATTCCGCCGTGTGGAGTATCGAAGAGCAGGTGTTCTCCTTCCAGTACTTCGGGGTCTGCCGGTGCGACAGTGGCACGCGGGCCCTTGCTGCCGGTCTCGGGGAGCGTGAAGTAGACGATGAGGGAGAGGGTGACAATGGCGATCATGTAGTACGCAACGAACATGGGCTGTCCGGCGCCGACGAATGCAGCGGCGATCAGTGGTGCGGTGCCACCGAAGACGGCGATGACGATCTGGTGCGCGAAACCGATGCCTGCTACCCGGACTGAGGCCGGGAACAGCTCGGCCTGGATTATCGGGTAAACGGCCTGCCAGATACCGAGAACTACCCCGGCAGGAGAGCAAGGAACGCATCTTCGGTGTCTCCAACCTGGCCGAGCTGGACCGCGGCCGCGCCGTGATCCTCGCCTCCGGTGCACCCGCCACCCTGGTACGGACCATGCCCTGGTACAGGGGGCCCCACAAGGACTTTGTGGAAGCTTCCATCAAAAAGTACAGCCCGCAGCCAGAGGAAGAACCCGTACCGGTAGCAGCGGCACCGGCCGCAAATCCATGGGTGACCGGGTAAGGGAGTAGGGCATGACCATCGAAATTGGCCGGTTCAGTGAAGCTCCCAGCTCGGACGCCGAGGACACTGGCGCTAAGGCCGCCGAACAGCAGAAACCCCCGCAGCTGCTCTACGGCTCAGCCGAAGAGTTCCTGCACGAGCAGTTGCTCCCCACTTACGTCCGCGATGTTGACGGGCGTGCAGCAAAATGGTGCATCGAATGGTATTTCCACCCGGAAGCTGTCTCCCGTGTGGAAGCACTGTGGCGGGGCCTGGGAACACCTACGACTCGACGGAGCCACCGGCATCAGCGTCTGGTTCAAAGACCACGCCGACCACCACATGAGCGTGCTCCTCGACCCACGCGGCCCGTTCTACAAATGCGACATGCAAAAACACCGGGACCCCGAACACCTCGAACCCAAAAAGGCTCCGGATGGTTGGTTTCCCGATGTGATGACTATCTCTGCCTAAAAGACTAGATGCGGCTTGTATAGGGGCAAATAAAAAATCAGGGCCGGAATCGGTAATGAATTCCAGCCCTGATTTTCTTTTTTCTTGACTCTAGTGAGCCGCTTCATACTTCTCTACAACTTCCGCTTGGATACGACCACGCGTATTTACTGGTATACCGTTCTCAGCAGCCCACAACCGTACCGCTTTCGCGTCCGGGCCACCGTGCGAGGAGGACTTGGTTCGAGCTGCCGGACGGCCACGTCCGCCAGCTACCTTGCGGCCAGCGCTGGTAAAGCGGGCCAGGGCTTCACGCAGTTCATTAGCGTGACCCTCGTTGAGGTCAATTTCATAGTCACTGCCGTCAAGGGCGAAAGATAACGTTTCGCTAGCTTTCGAGCCGTCAATATCGTCTTCCAGCAGCACTACTGTCTTTTTTGCCATGGAATAAGGTTATCAGTTTGTTGAACAATTGAACGAAAATGGGGGAGCGGGGTCCATGTCGTAACGGCACGCAGAGAACGGAGCAGTCCACGGTTGGGGTCAATCCGGGTTATCCACGGCTGGAAATTGGGAGCCATTGGGGTAGCTCCCCCAGCAGCCGTAGCGGTGGATAACCCATCAGGATTGTCCCCGGTTGTGGGCAGCGGAACTGATTGTCCAGACAGTCTCTGGACAATTGCGCAACAGACTGTTGCACAATTGTCAGGCACCCGCCGACTCAAGCTCATCACCAGGGTCGGCTGTCGGTTTGATCTGAGACTGTTTGCAGAGGAAGTGCAGAAACTGTCTTCCGGACCCTCCGGGGCAAGGACCTGAACCACCTCTCAATCAAGGCGCCACGGCCACGGCCGTGCGCCCACTCTGGGCATTATGGAAGGACATGCTGATCTTCATCGCCGTGCCCAGCACAATGAAAACCACCTCCTACGCCGCCCCGCCATTCTGGACGCACCAGGCGCGGTGATCGCCACGTCGAACAAACGTGACAGCCTCGACGTCATCAGCCCTGAGGAAGAGCCGTCGCTGGTGGTGGAACCCGCTGTCGTACGTGAAGAACGAAGCCACGGCAGGGAACATGCCCAACATTTCGAGACGGTCGATCCTGGCGTGTAGAAGCGCGACCAGGCGTAGTTGAGCAAATTCTGCATCGAGGACTACACGGAACGCAAAGCGCGTAAGTCCGCCAGCCTCAAGTCAGGGCCCGTCTCGGGAACGTAAAGCTAGCTGACCGCGCCAGCAGGAAGCCCATCAAACGAAAAACTTATGCACACCCCGAGGATTTGAAGGTGTACGTGTCGACAAAGCTGCCCGTAATGGGAACAGGGTTTTTATTGGTACTCCTAGTCAGTTGACCATCGCTGCTGCGCGTCCACCAGTTTGTACCGTCAAAAAAGTACAGGAGGTCAGGCTGGTACCCGGAAGGGAACCGGTACCCTGTGCAGGCTTGAACTGTCCAGATTCGGGCAACCGCAGGTTCTCCGTTCAAGCTTCCCTCAACCCACACTTGGTAGATATCGATAGGATTTGCGTTGATAGCGGCCAATTTGCCAGCAGTTTCACCCTCCGATGGCGGCACTTCCCCTAAATAGAACTTACTGGCGTGTGCTGATGTGTAAGCGGACTCGCTAACGGCGTAAGCGTCCTGCGCTATTCTCACAGACCTTTCAGAAAGGAGTTGAGCTTGCCATGAGAAATAACTGGTAACGATCAGACCCGCAGCTGCGCACATGGTGGCGATTTGATCCCATTTGCTAGACATCACAAAACTCCGTTTCAAGGACTGACGAGGCATGCCGTCGAAGTAAGCCCAGCCTGAGCGCTATTTTGGCCCTACTCCAGCCGCTGGAGCAAGGTCAGAGGAACCACCCGGGGCTGGGCAACAATTTGAACCAGCCGCACACACATCACTCCCTTGCTCAAGACCATGGCGCGGGCAGCCATATCAGCAACCCAAAACGCCCAGTTGAGATCTAAGACCCTCTCACGGGCGTGTGCTGAAGTCCGGGTTTCAACCCTGTGGCTCTTGGCGCTAATTGGCGGCGTTTTGTGATCGGTAAATGGCTCCTAGAATCATCACGGACCGAGGCTCTGGCCTAGTACCTCACTCTCGTACCCCAGCGTTTCGAGACGCTGGGGTACGAGACACCCCCGGTGAGTTCAGAGAAGGAGCAGGAGCCCGCAGGCGGGATCGCCGATCGGATCAGCTGGTCACTTGTAGGACCTGAACACGATCGAGTCGAAAACGGCGCGTGCCTCTCTCACCAGCTCCGGATTGATCGATTCGTCGATGTGGCCCACTGCGACGACAGCCCGCTGTCCCTCCAGGTCGACCACTCGGTAGAGTACCAGCGCGAGCAGCCGCTGAGGAATGGGGTCAAGGGCTGGTGGCACTCAGCAAATGGGCTTATATCCCTCGACCGGGATGAGGAATGAGTCCATCGCCTTGAGTTCACATGCGCCGGGCAAAGTCAGAGTGCCCCCATATCTTACGAACACGCCGAGTGATTGCGGGTTGTTCAGCGCCTCGAGAAGCGCAGGCGCGGTCGCCTCGGGAATGTTCTCGATGGCTGTACCAAAAGAATGAAACTTGATGACTCCATCAACGGGGAGGTCCCCAGTGCCTGGTGGTTGAGTGCTGGACGCCTCATCGCTCCATGCAACCGAGCAGTATTCGGGATTGTCGTCATCGTCAAGATCAAGGGGGGTACCGATCAGTTTCTCGGACCCGTCGCTGGCTTGGCAAACAAGAGAATCGGTGGGATAAATAGCATGAAAGCTGAACTGCAGTTGATTGCGTGGCGCCTGCCTCTGGGGTGTGGTGTTTTTGAGCGATCCTGAGGATTTTCCTTCTCTATAGAAGATGTCAGTAAAACCGGGCGCAGCATTTGTGACCTTGCTGTAGAAACCTTCGCTCCGGCCTATGTAGCACAAGTTGTATGTATAGCCGGCGGTACCAATTGCGTCCGCGCATCCTTCTGCGTAAAAGCGTGAAGTTGCTTGCGACGCAGATGACTGTGTCTGAGTAGGCTTGCTTCCAAGCGTCGGTGTGGCCGGCGCCGGGGCGGAAGTCTCTGCAGGCATGAGAACTGCCGCCGTGGTGCTTTGAGCATTCGGCGATCCACTGCATGATGCCGTTAGAAGAACTAAAACGCTGGTAATGCCAAGAGTCTTCACGAACGTCTTCATCTAAATTACCTATCAAGTCATCAACGGCTGTTTCTTATGGACAGCGTAAAGGTGAACGAGCCCAACCGCCATCATCGTGCTTGAGGGGGGTCAACTCTCCACTGGAGTCCTCAAGTTCAGCTAATACGCTGTCCTGATAGACAAAAGTTTTTCAAGACATCCGTCCGCTGCCGCCAACAGAATGCTGACCCCGCGTTGTGGATCGCAGATAAATGGCCGCATTTTGCGGCGGTATTTGTCATCTTGGCCGCGCCGGCGTGAGGGCCTGTCAGTGATAGGCAGCAGTGCAGTCACATGTTTTCGTCAGATTGAGAGCGGGGCCTGAACTAGGACGGCTTCCTGAAGGCGAGCAGCCCTCTTACTGTGAGCCCAAGAAGGTTCAGGTCTAAGGCACTGGGCTCAGAAGCGTCGTAGAGGAATGCTTCGAACTCTAATTGCGATGCGTTACCGCCGTTGGCGATGTACTGAAGCCAGAGTTCACAGACGTCAACTTCGCCGCGTTCAATCATGGATCGCACTGTCAGTCGCGGGTCTTCCACAAAGACTACTCTCAGCTCGGGTCCACGGGTCCACGGGTCCACGGGTCCAGCGCTGGCCGCTCTCTCTGCATCCCTGCTGCTCGGGATCACTCAATCGTTCCACACGATGGAACGCGGTCCTGGCCAGAGCTGCAGGAGCCGCGGCGATAACCGTGGCGATGAGAGCCCACAGCCATACCTGCAGACCGTCGGTTAGGAAGATTTGCTTGGGTTTTTGTGATTCCCTCTTTCCACGCTGGCAGTGCCATAGAGCCGATCAACGCACGTCGCTGAGCCGCAACCCGGCCGGTCACGGTGAAGGTCGGGAACGCCAGTGCCCAGGTGGATGTACCCGTAACCCGCCAGCCGCCCACGGATTCCGCGACCAAGCATGCACTTGTTGCTCCACGAAGATGGTGGCAGGCTGATGGGACTTTCCGGTCCATGAGGTAGGGTCAGCGTAGTCAGGAGGGGGCATGCGAGGACTTCATTGGCCCAGCAGTCAGCTGCTCGGCGCCGGTTTTATGGGTGTGATTCTGGTCGGCCTGTTGGGATGCAGCACTGCTACCCCTGATGAGGACTGGCATGCAATAGCGAACGGCGTCGACGGGGACGTTGGGACCGTGGACGTGCGTAGCCTGTTGATCGTCTCCCGGGACGCAAGCCACCCCGGACGGTTCCTTGGCACTCTTTTCAATACCTCGACCGAGCCCGTGGATGTGGTCTTGTCGGACTCTGATGAAAGTGTCACTGTCCGCGTTGGACCTCAGGGAGAACTGGGTTTTGATACCAACCCGCTTCTCCTCTCCTCAGTCAGTGACATCACAGGTTCCAGGGTCGCCATCTCGGTGGCTGTCGGTTCGGAGAAGGAAGAGTTCTCCACCCCGGTGTTGGACGGCACGCTGCAGGCATACCGTCCCTTCCTCCCGCCAGCGGGTCCATCAGCCTCGACGAGGGCCCAGGAGTAGCGTCTTCATTACTGGGCGGTGGCCGCACCCCGTGATGGGCCGATACCCTACGCGCACAGCTCTGGCCGCTGCCGGAGGGTGTTGCTGTTCTTCTGTCCAGTGCAGTCCTTAGGCGTGGTTAGTTCCCATCTGCAAGCCTAATATTGGAACATGCGGTGCGTTCGTTTTAATGCCGCGTAGCAAGGATGGAATGACCATGTTCAAAACATTGCTTTGTAGAATGAACTTGGCGCATCACTGGTTAGCCACAGAGGTCCAGGACGGCTACTTCCGCAGGCGTTGCACGTGGTGCGGAAAGTACGATCGCCACAGCAGGATGGTTCCTGGTCGCATCGGCAGGGGCGGTCCGGAAAATCCCGGTGACGGCGGCTTGAACGGAATTGCTCCTTCCTCGCCCTTTATCTCACCGTAGGAACTCTTGGCCATGCGGACGCTCCAGTGGCCACGGCACCAGAGGTGAGGCAGAAACTGCAGGTCGGCTGCCCCGGCCAACAAGGTTGAGCCTGTCATCAAGAACCAGGACGGCAAGGTCGGCTCCCAGAATAGTTATGGCATTGGGTCCTGCCTTGACTGCTAGGGGTTCTCATCGGCTGCGCAGCACTGGCTAACCACTAGGGCCTGCGGCGAAACCTCGTCCCAGCCGTTATCGGTTCGGCTTGGCGGTACCTGCTGCTCAACACCGCCAAGCGCTGAAACCGTCAGGGTTACCCCCCCGACCAAGCTCTGACCGACTGGATCCAGCGTCCAGGTGCGCAGTTGTGCGCGGCAGACCTCACATGAACTACTTTGCGTTGCCATGCTCAAGGGTGGCAACACATTTCGCAGGGAACGGCTCAATGTTCCGTCAAGCCTTGCAAAAACGCCAGAGCTGACACGGGCGCATGGAGGATGCCCTGCCAGCCGGGTCAATAGCTGCATGGCACCGCAGTGCCGCGTCCCTGCGGACGGTGCAACGGCCACGTCAGCTAGGGCCATACCCGCCCAGTACTGGCTGCTTACTTGAGCTGACCCGCCCAGGCGTGCGATTTGCACCCGGCGACTTACCCGCCAACAACCTTGGTGACTGCAGCGATCCAACGGATGCCGGAAATGACACGAGGCATACAACCGGGAGTGGAGGAACGAGACTCGCTATGAAGCTGTAACGCGAGCCTCGACGTACCGGTGTTCACCAGCACGAACGGAACGCCGACAGAGTTTTTGGGCACAACAACCCGCCCAAGTGAAGGAATGCCCTTCAGGCCCTGCCAGACATTTTTGGAATGCCCAATAATTGATATCCCGTTAACTCAGTGCACACGCTGAAGCGGGAAAAGACCGCTGTCCTACGGGCGATCGGCGAGGAAATCGGCAGACCGGGCAACGTCGCCCCGCACGGCGTACTGCGCCTAGGCTCGAAGCCCTCCACAAGACGGCGGCCGCTGCGAGAACACTGCAAACCTCTTACCGTTGAACGCTTCTGGATGCTGCCTTCTCGTCAGCCGTTCTCCGCTCGGCCGATCACAACGGTCAGCTCCACTGGGACAGCGCGGCGGAGCGCGTCGTCAACGGGGGAGTGCTCGTCTGCCCATCGAACAATGTCGTGGAGAGCGGCTTCTTCCGTGTCATTGGCCGCTATGCGGACCACTGTGCGCAGAGCGAGGGGTCCTGCAGGAGTGTCCTTACCGACTCCCAGCAGACCGCGGTCATCTGAATCACTGTCAACATCAACTTCGAGTAGGTTTAGGCTGACTCCCTTTTCGGCGGCACGCATGGCGATGAGCGAGACCAAGCAGGCGGCGCTTGCCGAGCGCAGCATCCATCCTGGAGTAGGTGCGGAACCCTTCCCGCCAACTCCTGCCCCCATGTCCGTGACCAAGGACCAGCCGTGGGGGCCGCCGACCCGGACCCGGAGCCCATCTTCCAGGACGGCGGTGGCCGTTGAGTCGCGGGAGTGGGCCTTCTCGGGGTTTTCGTTCAAGTACTGCCGAGACCTGCTGATAGCTTGTGCTACTTCCGATTGCGACATCCCTGACACTTCAGTTACCCCCTAGAAGATGAGCCCGTGCCGCTCGATTAGCGGCATTGTTGCCTCGAAATCCACCTCGCCGCCGTACTCAGCTGCGAGGGCGGGAAGTGTATCGGGGGAGTATTCGCCGCCAGGCTCCCCGAGTCGGCGGAACAGTGCCTCGATGCCGCCCGGAACGATGATCTCGAGCACACGGAGTTCGTCGTCGCCGGCGTTCCAGAAGGTGTGCCAGCGTCCGCGGGGCTTGGCTACCAAATCGCCCGGCGCTGCCGTGATCTCGATGCCCTCCTCGATCACCCCGAGTGTGCCGGCCAGCACGAAGGTGTATTCGTCTTCGCGGCTGTGCCGGTGCATAGGTGCGGCCAACATCTTTGGCCCGAGCACGTGCTCGACCAGCGCAACCCTGCCAGAGGAAGCTGCGCTCTCGAGAAGGTACCGGTCCTGGAACCCTGGTTCTCCACTAACGTCGCCCTCACCTGCCCGGACGACGTGAGGGCCAGACGGCGTATCCACAGTGCCATGATAGGTCCGTGGGATTTGCCTTGGCACCCCTTTTCTGGACCTCCTAGTCCCGCAGCGGGGCAGCCACCGGTTCTGTCTAATCCGTTGCCGGATTCCGCTGAATAGAATCGCTCCTGACTACGCCGAACACGCAGGAGGGTGGCCGACATAACCGGTTCCGATGCGCCTTTTGACCCAGCCTTCCTGGACATTTCCGCCGTGAACCAGGCCCTGGTTAAGCTGTTCCGAACCGGCAACACCAGGACCATCGAAATGGGCGCCGCTGCCAGCTAGGCGGTGGGACGGTTTGCGGACGCAAGAAATGCCACCGCCGGTCTCAATGCTGCCGGCGTCAACTCAATTCTTGGGGTACATGGACCCTAACGCGAAGCATTGGTTTGGTGGAGGCTAGCGTGGCGTGTTAGGCCTTGGCGGGGGCCTTCCGCCGAGTTCGAAAGGTGGCTGAAATGACAAAGGTTCACTGCCCTGAGTGTGGCGCGGGGGTCGTCACCAGGGCCTTAGAGAGGCGCAGCCTGGACCGAGGTGCTGAAGTAGTTGAGGTGCCTTACCGTTGCAGCAGCCTAACTTGTCGCTACCATAGCGAGCCGTATCCCTTCGGCGCCTTTTGGGGGCAGGCTGGCGAAGAATAAGCAAGGCCGAGGCATTGGGGGGAGCCGCGGGGGAGCGGTTACCGGTCTTAGTAGTAGGGCCGTGAGGCCTGTAAAAATGGGTGGCATGGACAAATTTGAGGCCGCGCCCAGCGCTGGACAGGACACGATTCTGGAAGTTCGCGTGGAGCTGGTCGACAGCGAGCCGAAGATTTGGCGTCAGCTCGAGCTCCGGGGCTCTCTGGCTTTGGATCAGGCGCATACAGGTCCTGCAGGCAGCATTTGGCTGGGAGGACGCGCACCTGCACAGGTTTGTCGCAAGCGACCCGTTCGCGCCGCTGCGGCCGGTCGACGGCGAAGTTCCGGAAGTCCCACAGTGGCTTCCAGGGGAGGAGTGTGAAGAACCGGCGGACAGGCCTGAGGAGGATTGCTCCCTGGATCAGCTGCTTACATTGGGCTCAGGCAAAGCGTTCTACGAACACGACTTTGGTGACAGCTGGCTTCACCGGCTCGAGCTCGTTTCCCGCCAGCCGGCAGATGAAGACAGTCCGCCGGGCCGGCTGATTGACGGCGCCCGGCCCGGCCCGCTGGAGGACTCCGGCGGTTTTCCCGGCTACAAAGAGATCATGGACGCACTGGCCGACCCGACGCATCCTCACCACGCCGAGCACTCAGCCTGGGTCGCCGACATAACCGGCTCCGGTGCGCCTTTTAACCCTGCATTCCTCGGTACTCCCGCCGTGAACCGGACGCTGGCTGAGCAGTTCCGACGTACGCAGTCTGCGGAAAAACGCTGTAAGTGACGGGCAGGAAACAGCCCCTTTTCGGGCACTCCCCGCCTGTTTTAGAAGGCCGATAATGGAGCTTCCGTCAAGCTCCCTTGGTTCGAACGACAACAGCGCTGGCCAGCCGAACGACATAATTTCCCCCAATATGTCGCCGCCGTGATGCGGTAAAACGTAGACCGGGCGCTTGGCCTTGGGGCGCGAAACAGGGCGAAGACACACGCCTCCAGCTCCACAAGACTGTCGGTGCCCGGGAGCACCATGGAGCTATGACGGCTCCAACTGTTGAGGCAGCCATCCATGAACTGATGGATCTCGCCTGGAATCTTGTCTACGACCCGCTCGAGGAGCGGGGCTTGCTCGGTGACGGGTTGTCCGTCGAGGATTACACCGGGATCCATTTCCTGGGTGGAAGACCCTCACCCGCTACACAGTGGTCCACTCCCAGGATGTCGCTGTCCTGATTGCTTCTTCTCCTGGTGCTTCGCGAAGGCCATGATTGAGTCTTAGCGGCCCCATTGCGCCGGCTACCAGCAGGAGAACGCTGGGCAATTCTAGAAAAGAACATCACCATGATCCGAAAACTGCTTTGCAGATGCGGGATCGGCCACCACCGGCTGGCCCACATGAACGATGGCGAATTTCGCCGCCACTGCATTTACTGCGGGAAGGAAGACCCCCACACCGCCCGATGGGCGGGGAGGCCCTCAAAAGGGGACCACCCCGAAAGTCCTCACACCTGCGACTACTACTAGGGCCGCGCAGATCGTCATGATCACAGGACTGCTGTGCAAGCTCAACCTCCATCACCACTGGCACGTCGAACACACCGAGGATGGAGGCCTGTACAAGCGCTGTCTTTATTGCGGCAGGGATGGCGGCGGTGGGGACGGGGTCACCAACGGTTGGGCTCTACGTAGGTGGTGGTAGGTCGCCCGAAGGGAAACCAACAAGCAGACTTCCGTCGTGGGGACGACCGCTCCCCGGTCTATTGCCCGTTCCCCGGGGAGGGGTAGGAGGCCCATGATAAGAGGTACAGTCCGCTGTGTTTTGAATCGGAGACTGTCATGATCCGGGCCCTGCTCTGCAAGCTGAATATCCGTCACGACTGGCATGTCGAACACGCCGAAGACGGAAATGTGTACAAGCGCTGTCGGCGGTGCGGCAAAGACGACGATGAACACACCAGGGGAGGGGGTAATTTTGGTGCTTGGACAGGCGCGTGAAACGCGGCAGCGCTGTTCAGGTCATCGCCCACCCTGCGACTGTTGCTGTTCGTAGACACACGGGGCTGTCGATGCCATCGCCTTCCACTACGACCTGCTGGGCGCCGAGGACCCGACAAGCTTCTTCACTGTGAGTACCTAGACCCCACGGTCCAACCAGGCAGCATTTGGACGCTCCCGGGGCTGCACTAATGCTTAGTAAGCTAACGAAGGCGGCGTCAGCGGGGCCAAACCGCCTTCAGTTGGGCGGCTTGCAGATGCGGTCCAATGTTTCGTTGAGTGTGGACTCGATCCGGTCGTTCAGGGAGTCACGCTTGTCTTGGGTGGAGGGGTCCTCAAGTTCCGTGGGCATTGGTGGTGTTGTGACTGTCATCGCGGCCTGATACCGCCCGTCCGCGCTGCTGACCGCGACGGTCTGGTAATCCCAGAACCCGCCACGGCCCTCGTGCCGCGAGTCCTTCGAGCAACCGTCCGCATGCCCCCACACGCCCAGCCCGTACGGGTGAAAGCCTGGGCTGGTCTTCATTTCCCGCAGGGACGACGCTGAAACCGCCCGCCCCTGGAAGATTCCAGCCATGAGGAGGTTCAGGTCCGCCATCGTCGAAATAGCGCCCCCGGCCGGGTTGCCGACCATGAAGGTGTTGTCAGTGGTGTCTACTAGTTCACCGCGCAGGGTCACGTAGCCGTGCAGAATACCGGTTTCGTGCGGGTCAATACGGTCCAGGCTGGTGTTCTTCAAACCGAGAGGGCCTAAGACCTCCTCCTGCAGCACGTGGACGATGGGCTTGTCCCGCAGCGTCTGGATGAGGAGGCCGAGTGCGAGATAGTTGGTGTTCGAGTACTTGAATGCCCCCACATCATCAGAGCTCCAGGGAAGGGTCCCTGCCAGTTGCAGGCCCCGCTCCATCGTCAACGTTTGGGCGAGCACAGGGCGGAAGTCAACATCCTTCGGCAGGGCATCGGTGACTTCGGGCATTCCGGAGGTATGGCTAAGCAGCTGCCTCACAGTGATCGGGGCTGGTGGCGTGAGTGAAGTCGTGAATCCGGGAATGACGTCGTTGACGCGATCGTCGAGGCCGATGAGGTTGTCATCCACGAGCTTCAGCACGGCCACAGCCGTCACCGTCTTGGTGACGCTGGCGACAGCAGCACGGTCCGTTGGCTGCGCCGGGGTCCTGGTCTCAAGGTCACGCACACCGTAGGCCCTAGACCACTCGCCCTCGGGCCAGCGAATCTGGACGACAGCGGCCACCGCGCCCTCGTCAAGAAACAGCTGGACCTGATGCTCCAAGGAAGCGAAGGGATTCGGTGAGCTTGATGACTGTGCGGGCTCATCGGTGGACGAGGTACAGCCAGATACAAGGAGGACGACTGCGAGGGCCGCCCGCCTCCACACGCGGTTTTTCGTGCTCATTGCCGCATCCACTCGGGACGTCGTTACAGGTTCGGGGCCGCCCGCGGCACCGGATCCGGCCAGACCTGCGGCGGCACCGTCGCCCCAGCCCCTCAATCTTATGACTGGGCTTCGTCGTGGGGAACCCTTTGCCCAGTAGCTGTCTTCTTGGATGGGCCCAGCCGTATCCCACAGAAAAGGTGCCGCACGCCCGATCAGGGGACGGGCGGCACCTTTCCTGTCTGTCCGTCACCAGAAGTGGGCGACATCCACCATCAGCCGGGAACCGAACCCTGGCCCGTCGAGGGTGAAGACCCGGAACAGCAGTCGGGCGCGAACTGACGACAGATCGCTTCAGCCAGTCGGCACCCGAACAGGTCAGGTCATTTGGTGGAAAATTGCGGCAAGCAATACTGAAGCCGCCATCACGGGATGGCCAACCTCACAGCGTGAAGGGTTTTTTTCCCCTGCGTTTGGCTGCTGCGGGTTGCTTATCGGCTGCGCCGCGCTGGCTACCCTGTACATCATCCTGGTGCCCCGCCTGGTATCCGTTGTGACGTTCCGCTGGTCGTGGCCGGGGCCGGTGAGAGCCCACGGGCACGCGGCCCGCACAAAGCCCGGCGGTGGGTTAACACGATGCTTCAATTCGGGGTAGGCGATGTCGTGCGGGACTTCAGCTCTTGGTTTTCAATGATGGCCCGGGCTGCCCCGTTGTGATCCAAAATGTGGGTGAAGAATCGACCCAGTCTTTGGCTGGCCCAGCCTGCAATGGGTTCGGCTTGGCGGTGCCTGCTGCTGCATGACACCGCCAAGCGCTGAAACCATCGGGTTACCCCCGACCAAGCCCTGACCTACTGGACCCAGCATCCAGGTGCACAACCGTGCTCGCCAGACCTTTCACGAACTACTTTGCGTTGCCATGCTCAAGGGTGGCAACACATTTCGCAGGGAACGGCTCAATATTTAGTCAAGCCTTTCAAAAAACGCCCGGGCTGACACGGGCGCATTGAGGATGCCCTGCCAGCCGGGTCGATAGTATGGCACCGCAGTGCCGCGTCCCTGTGGACGGTGCAACGGCCACGTTATCTGGGGGCCACACCGGCCCAGTACTGGTTCCTTAGCTGAGCTGGCCTGCCCAGGGCGTTCGACTTGCACCCGGCGACTTACCGCCAACAACTTCGGAGACTGGGTGGTAACCCGATCCATTTAGGGAGTGACTACGCAACTTGCTGACGGAGTTCAAACCGGTCGTTAGACTTCCCAGACTGCGCGCTGGGGAGCCCGACAAGTAGCGGAAGGGCCCCACCATGAACCGTTTGATCCGCTTCATCCTCGCCTCCAGCGCCGGGCTGACCCTCGCTGTCACGGCCTCGCCGGCATTGGCTGCCCCAGGATCCGAGCCGGGCAGCAACAGCGCCCAGGTAGAACATGTCGAATCCGGCAGCCCTGACGGGACTTTCACCTCTGAGTACCGCGCCGCGACCCGAAACGTCGAAGGTCACTACACGACCAACGCCCGCGACCAGCTAACAATCGCCGGATCGTCCTTCGACGACAAAACTCACTACACCGTCACGGACACCGTGACAAAGTTAAGCAGCCAAAGCACTGTGACCGAGGACGGCGGGACGTGCCGCACAAATTCCCAGAACGTCGTCATCAAAGGGGAGACGCGCTGGGAAAGCTCGCGTTCAACCTGCTGAAATACGCGGCCCACAGCGTAGACCACAGGTTGGTCACTCATGTCTCCGACCCCTGCCGGCAGGGAGAGTGCACAGAACAGCATCTGCAAATGTTGTTGACACATGATGCGGAAACTCCCAGGGGAATCCAGACTTAGGTGGACCGCATCACTCGCTGTCGGCTCGAACGGGGCCCCGGTTCGCCGCCGCCACCGACTCCTCTGTGCTCTGCCGCCGCGGCTGGGCAAACATGGGCTGAGCCGATCGCGGCGGAGCCCACCTGCCGATTAGTACCGAGACCAGCCGTCACGGGACTTTAGACCCTGTACCCGACTGGGGAAGGCCTGCCATCCTGTCACATAGCTTTTGACCCTAACGGATATCGCGAACAGTGTTCCAATGCAGGCCGAACGTGGCGGAAAACATCGAAGCAAAACCCCCGTCCTGGATTGGGGGCGCGGGACGGGTTTCGGAAAGGAGCAGCCGTGGCCGCTGACGTCCCCTTATCCACGTCGCGGGCGCCGCGACGAAAGGCGCACCCCTCCATCCCACGCCTTGAGCTCTTGAACTGGGAATCGATGAACATGGCAACCATTGATGAGTACAGGGCAGTGCACGGCGGTGACGGACCGCCGAAGCGCAAGAGAACCACCGCCGAACTGGGCGATGGTGGGTGCAACGTCATATTCAACGGCAGCAGAGAGATTATCGGCCGCTGGAGCTCCTGGGAGACAGCGAGCCGCGCGCTCAACCGGCTGCAGCAGCTTGGCATCCACTACGAATATCGACTGGAGGAAACGCACAGGTGGGTAAAAGGGCCAGGAGCCACCACCCAATGCACCCGCTGCAATACCACACGCCAGATAGCGGCCGCAGTCAGCATTCTGTGGTCCTAACGGAGCAGGCTTCACAACGGACGAAGCGGTCGCCCTGGTCTAAGCATCAGCGCGGTTTGTAGACGTCTGAACGGTGCTCGATGCGGTGCACGTAGAGAACGTGGACTTCGACATCGAGGGTGAAAAGGACACGATAGTCACCCCGGCGGGCGGTGCGCAAGCCCAGCAGTTCGTTGGTCAGCGGTTTGCTGAGTCGGTAGGGATTGTCGGCCAGGACGCCGGTAACGAACTCGACGATCGCGGCGGCAGCCTTCTCCGGCAGCCGCCGGAATCCTTTCAGCGCAGGGCTGGTAACTTCAACTCTCCATGGTCCAGTATCGGAAGCCGGGGCTGCTTCATTCACCTCGGCGGCAGCCCGAACTCTCGACGCAGCTCCTCACCGCTGACAGTCTCGCCGGACGAGATGTCCCGCTTCGCCTGTTCTAGGTCCTCGCGGATCCCGGGCTGCGACAGCCAGTGAATCGTTTCCTGCAGCGACTCCAGGTCATCGGCAGACATTAGCACCGCAGACGGATGTCCGTGCCGGGTGATCTGGATGATCTCGTGCGTCTTGTCAGCTTCCTCAACCAAAGCCGAAAGCTTGTCCTTGGCCTCACTGAGCGGTACAGTTCTCACACGTCAATAATAGCCAAAAGTCCGGCCAGAAACTAGCCTGATTCTTAGCCGATCATACAAGTCCTGTAAAGGTTGGCGAGTTGGGGGAGTGTTTGGTGGGGCCCACTGCCAGCTATTGGAGGGCCCTCGCGGTCTACGCCGCTAGTCTTCCTTCGCTCCTTCCAAGACTGCACGTGCCGCTGGGGTGTCGTGAAGGACCAGCAGCCATGTTTCCTGCTCTTCAATCCTGCACCGGTAGAAGTCATGGGCGGCTTGTTTCGTGATCCCCAGCGCTTCGCCGATCTGGGCCCACGTCGCGCCGGCCTCTCGGGTGGATTTTATGACGTACCAGCGCCGGGCGGTGAGCAGCTCGACGGCCTTCGCGTTTGCACGCAGCGCCTCCAGCGCTGCGACTTCTCTTACCTCCGCGAGGAACTGCGCGGCCGCCACCCGGGCTTCGTCACTGCCGCTGAAAGAAACTTCCCGCCAGGTCTCACCGCGGTTGAAGTCTTCCCACACTCTAAGCAGCTCGTGGACATCTCCGCCGCTGAGCGCTTGCTCGACCGACCCCGCACCCTCCTTCATGAAGTCAAGCTAGCTTGACGACCGAGGCCGGTCGAGGGGTCTGCGCGTGGTTCTGTGCTGCCCCGGCAGGGGGAGCATTTGTAGAACGGGGCCGCGCCGAATCACTCCGCATCTTGTGGCAGGTGCCGGAAATGGCGAAACTCCGGCCAAATAGCGGTTGGCCGAAGTTCCATTCCACATCCTGCAGGCTGAACCTTGAAGTTGGCTGGGAAGGGTGAACGGTTCTCGAGGCATCACGGACCGTCATCCCGGTCGATGCTTCCACTTTTGATGCTTACGCTTTGGGCATGAGGGTTGTAAAGACCGACACCGTCGCCGTGCTGCCGGCCGTGCTGACCCGCTCGATTGTCCGCAAATTTAGAGGCCGTGAAATGGTGGCGGATCTGCTCGAAGGGACCGGATACGAATATGAAGCCGTCCTTGCGGAACTGGAAGCTGCCGGGTACATGGAGAAGGTCCGGGTCGACACTCAGGGCGACGTCTGGTGGGACTCGACCATCCAGGGCAATGCCCTGGCAATGGCAAGCTTCGGAAAGCCCATCAGCAGAAAAACCGCAGACCGCCTGGTAGCAGGGTCGGTGGAACGGGCGCACACCTACAACGGTGATCCGGGCAAACCCCTGTTCATCGGCACGCTCAGGGTTTTCGGAAGCTACCTCAGCCCGGGCATCGATCCACTCGGCGACGTCGACCTCGAGCTCACGTACGGCAGAAAAATCACAGACCGGCAGGCGCTCTCGGACTACACCAAGGCCACCGGACGATCATTCAACACCTACATGGACCAGCTGATGTGGCCGCAGACCGAACTGGTCCGGCACCTGAAGAAACGGTCCGCGTCCATCAACATCACGCTTGAGGACATCACCAGGATTACTGACACCTTCGACACCATCTACAGCATCGACGCGGACCCGGGGGCGGTCCCGCCGCCTGCCGACAGATCCCTCATCGGCAGGTGAAAAACGCCAATAACTGACCTGTCGCCAAACTAGGAGACCCCGTGGGTAGAGGTCACTCCGACTTACAGGTATGGCAGCGGCCCCCTGTAAGAATGGATTTCATGGACATCTTCAACGCCGGGGCGGGGGCCGACCAGGACTCGATTCTGGAGGTGCGCGTGGTGCTGATCGACAGCGAGCCTGAGATTTGGCGCCTATTCCAGCTTCGGAGCTCCTTGGCTCTGAACCAGGTGCACCAGGTCCTGCAGACAGCCTTTGGCTGGGAGGACGCGCACCTGCACAGGTTTGTAGCAAGCGACCCGTTTGCGCCGCTGCGGCCGGTTGACGGCGAATTCCCGGAAGTCCTGCAGCGGCTCCCAGGGCAGGAATGTGAAGAACCGGCGGACAGGCATGAGGAGGATTGCTCCCTGGATCAGTTGCTCGCGCTGGGTTCTGCCGAGGTGTTTTACGAGTACGACTTTGGTGACAGCTGGCTTCACCGGCTTGAGCTGGTTTCCCGTCGGCCGGCGGACGAAGATAGTCCGCTGGCCCGGTTGATTGACGGCGCGCGGCGCGGCCCGCTGGAAGACTCCGGCGGTTTTCCCGGGTACGAAGAGATCATGGATACGCTGGCCGACCCGACGCATGCAGACCACGCCGAGCACTCAGCCTGGGTCGCTGACATAACCGGCTCCGACGCGCCTTTTGACCCTGCTTTTCTCGACATTCCCACCGTGAACCGGACGCTGGCTGAGCAGTTCCGACGTACGCGGTCTGGGAAAAACGCGGTAAGTGACGGGCAGAAACAGCCCCTTTTCGGGGCACTCCCCCGCCAATTTTAAAAAAGCCGATAACCGACGTTATGTAAAGCTAAGGGCTGCGTATTGCATCAGATGCATCATTTGGCCTCCACGATGCCTTACATGCCACAAGGTCTCCTTCATCCGTACGGCCGGCGGCGGGACACCTTGATATTTGGGGCATCTCGCCGCCGAGCTGGTCCAGCGTGCCGAAACCGGTGTTCCAAAAGCCATCCTTGCCCGTGACTACGGGATCAGCAGGGAGACGGTCTACCATTACCTGCGCCACGCCAAACTGGCCTGAACCGCGCCCCCGCTGTCGCCATCGTTGTGACATAGTCGGGCCGGCCGTAGCTTGAACGGAAGGTCCGTTATCGGCCTTTTGAAACAGGAAGGGAGCCTCCAAAGGGGCTGATGCGCCCGTCGTTAGTGGCGATTTTCACCGGAATACGCGGGATCAGAACTGCTTTGCCAGTGCCCGGTTTCCGGCGGGAATGTCCAGGAAGGCCGGGTCAAAAGACGCATCGGTGCCGACTGTGTGGACCACCCGGGCTACGACGGGTCTGCCAAGGCATCCATGATCTCCTCATAGCCGGGGAAGCCTGCGGAGTCTTCCAGCGGGCCGCGTCGGGCGCCGCCCCTCAGTCGGGCCGGAAAACTGTCGTCGTCCGCGGGCCGGCGGTAAACGACCTCGAGCCGGTGAAGCCAGCTGTCGCCGAAGTCGTATCGTCCCCAGTATGGGCAGTGGGACGTCTTCGCGCAGAATCAAGCCCGTAGTTTCGGATTTTTGAAGTGGCCTTCCTGCGCGCCGTTGGATTAGAAATTCATCTTTGGTTCTGATCGGTACCGGCCGGTACTGCAAGATGTTCTTGGCGCAAATTTGCGAGAATCTGATCAACCAGTGCCTCAATGCCGCCTTCGGAGGTCACAGTCATTCCGGCTTCGGATGCCTCCAGGGCCTCAAGTGTCTCCAGCTGTGAGGTGAGAAGAGAAGGAGGCATGAAGTGTCCTGGGCGCTGGACCAGCCGCTCCATCAGCACCGAAGGGTCAACCTTTAAGAGGATGAACCTGGTGGAAGGAGCGGCGGCGCGGATCGCGTCGCGGTATGCGCGTTTCAGGGCCGAACACGCAACCACGATCCCATGCGGGTGTTCGGCCGCGAGTTCTGAGCCGACCAGGCGAAGCCAGGGCCATCTGTCTTCATCGGTGAGCGGTACGCCAGCCGTCATCTTTTCGACGTTCGGCAAGGGATGCAGGTCGTCAGCGTCCTTGAAGGTTGCCCCGAGCCGGGCTGCCAGGGCAGCGCCGACCTCAGTCTTGCCTGCACCCGAGACGCCCATGACGACGATGGGGCTATGCACTACAGGGCTCCTTGTTGTGCTGTTCCTGCGGGGATCGGCGTCAGCCGGGTCACTTCGACGGGTTTTTCCAACAGGCCTTCGAGGGATGCGTTCAGGCGTTTGACCGGTTCGCCTTGGCCGTGGGCATCGAGCAGCGCAGCCGATTCCCATTTCTCGATCATGAGAATCTGGTTGTTGGGGGCTTCGTGGATCGCGTAGAGCAGGCAGCCGGGTTCCTGGTGCACTTCGCTGATTGCGGGGGAGAGGGCGGCGACGACCTGGTCGAAGGCGCCTTCCTTCGGGCTGAAAGCAGCGGTGACGACGACGGTCATGGTGAGTTGTCCTTAGCTTTAAGGGCGCCCCTTGAGGGGCGGGGGAGGGTCCTTGAGGACGCGGCGCGGACCGACGGCTAAAGCCCGCCGGTCCGCGCCGAACATCCGCAGGGTGGTTTTCAGACTTAGCTACTTCGACGCTGTCTCAAGGGCAAGGGCCTCGGTTTCGCGGCGCAGTTCGAGGGCCTGGGCGAGTGAGTCGTCCATGATGACGTCGTCCCAGCGGACGATCCCGCCCTTGGCGACGTCACTACGCAGTTCCACGTGGTGGGCCAGCGCGACCGGCAGTGCACCGGTAGTGACGGAGTGCTTTGCGGAAACGAGCTGGCCCCAGACGGTGTATCCGCCTTCGCCGTCGAGGAATTCACCGGCTTTGAGGTCTTTCTTGGCGGTGGCGACGACGTCGCCGAAGAACCCGATGGGTGAACCCGTGGGGATTCCGCGGAGGACGGCGTTGGCGATTGATACGTTCAGTTCCAGGCCGACATAGTGGTAGGGGCGGTAGAGGGCGGCGTACTGGCCGGTGGGGTCCGGGTGCCAGGGGTATTCGTTGAAGCAACCGGAGACGTAGGCGTTGGTTGCCTTCACGACGACGAAGACGCCTTCCTGGGTGTTGTGGGGGATCCAGGTGCCGTCACGGTTAACACTGGACATGACGTCGACGGTCCCTTCATGTGCGAGGGCTCCTCCGACGTCGGCGGGGCGGCAGATTGAGGCGATTTCCTCAACGTCTCCGGGCGTGAACGTCAGCCCGGTGTCAGAGGGGACCAGTCCTGCCCCGTTGGCGACGGCAGCCATCTCGATGGCGGCCTTGGTGCCGTCGCGGAAGGAGGTGTGCATGTTGGGGTTCAGCTGCCCGGAGTCGGTGAGTTCCTTGGAGAATTCCCAGTTTTCCCAGACGTTGTCGGGGTTCATCTCGTGGTAGTGCTCAAGGAATTTGGCGCCCTTGCCGGCGCAGACGACGTCGAATCCGCTGGTGCGGGCCCAGTCGACAAGTTCCATGATGAGGGCCGGCTGGTCGCCGTACGCCATTGAGTAGACAACACCGGCTGCTTCTGCCCGCTTGGCAAGAGCGGGCCCTGCCAAAGCGTCGGCTTCAACCGTGACCATGATGATGTGCTTCTTCGTTTCGATGGCGCGCAACGCGTGCTTGACGCCAACGATGGGGTTTCCGGTGGCTTCCACGATGATGTCGATGTCGACGTCGAAAAGCTCGTCAGCATTGGCCACGATCGCGGTTGAGCGGTCCCTCAGGGCGGTTGCTATGTCGGGCGCGATCTGGTCTTTGGGCCATGCAACGAGTTCAAAAGCACCTTCAGCGCGCTTGACGTTGATGTCTGCGATGGCGACGACGTGGATGCCCGGGATGTTGTTTGCCTGGGCCAGGTACATCGTCCCGTAGCGTCCGGCGCCGATCAGGCCGACCCGGATGGGCTTTCCGTCGGTCTCGCGCTGGGTCAGGAGATGGTGCAGATTCATGGGTTGCCTTTCAAGGGATACGGCGCTGTTCCGGAAGGGATGCGGGTTGGTCTGGGATCAACCGCAGCTTTTGGGGCACTTACTTTTCACCTTGCGGCTCGCCGCCATTTGTAGTGAGGCTGCAGAACAGGCGGGATCGAATCGAACTAAGGTAAAATAAGTGGAACCGGTACACTTTTATGTCACAGGGGCAGGCCCAAGGTCAAGCCCTAGGCTGAAAAAGGTTCCAGATGTCCAGGAAGTGCCAGACAAAGGAGTAGGCGTGCAGAAACAACCGACCATCCGCGATGTTGCCCAGGCGGCCGGGGTGTCCGTTGCAGTGGTCTCCCGGGTGCTGAATCCGGGGTCAGGTCCAGTCGCTGCAGCTACCCGCAGCAGGGTGAACGACGTCATGAAGAACCTGGGCTACCACCCCCGCACGGCAGCCAGGGAGCTTAAGTTTGGCCCGCCTACTACGCTGGGGCTGCTGCTCGCCGATGTCTCCAACCCCTTTTTCGCCCGACTCGCGGACCAGGTGGTGCAGGAAGCGCACGCCCGCGGAATCCAGGTGCTGCTGATGACGACGCAGGAGGATGACCAGCTGGAGTCGGAGCGTCTTGCGACCCTGATCGAACGCAGGGTCAGCGGGATTATCGCTACCCCGACCGGCAACAATCTGGCCATCTGGAAGCAGCTCCAGGATCTGGGCACTGAGGTGGTTTTTGTCGACCGATCCATACCTTCGCTCCCCGAAGTTGATGTTGTCAGCATCGACAACTTTGAATCCGCTCGGTCCGCAACGGCGCTGCTGGCCGCCCACGGCCACCGCCGCATTGGGATAATCTCAGGGCCGGCTGCCTCCACTACCGGAAGGGACCGGATCGCCGGCTACCGGCAAGCCCTGGAAACAGCCGGCCTGGAGCAGGATGAGCTCCTCGTCCGGCACGCCGCGTTCCGCGGGCCAGCGGGAGGAGACGCCGCGTCCGCGCTGCTCAATATCGAGGAGCCGCCCACCGCTCTGGTGGTGGCAAACACCGCCCAGGTAACCGAAGTTCTACGGCGCCTCTCCCACGCCGGAATCGACATCCCGAGCGCCCTGTCCGTCATCGTCTTCGACGATTCACCCTGGACCGAACTCATGACCCCGGCCCTGACAATCGTCAGGCAGCCCATAGATCTGCTCGCCCGGCATTCCGTGCAGCTCGCATTGTCCAACACGCAGGGCAAGACGCCGGGAAAACCCAACATCATACGCGTAGCTGCCGAACTTGTCGAACGATCCAGCGTCGCCCGGCTGCAGTTCTCGAAGTAACAAGCTGGCATCCCCTCCTCAATGGTTTACAGCCGCGCCCGCCCTGTGGTAAAAAAGTGTACCGGTTCCACTTCGGGATGATTCACGGCGGGAAGACAGCCTGCGCGAGCACCGCCGCGTCTGCAAGGCACTAGGCAAGCGGGACGAGAAAGCAGCAAGAGCGACTTTCTCGACCATGTCCGCACAGCCCAAAATGCTTTCCACCACCGCCATCAATGCATCAGTACCCCTGTCCGTAAAGGCCAGGAACCAGCAAGTATTCAAAGGAGAATCAGATGCCAAAGCGCATCCTGGCCACCGTAGCTGTGGCCGTTGCACTCACCGTTAGTACTGCCCTCACCGGTTGCGGCGGGGGCGCGACCGGCGGCGCCGGCGCGGCCAGCACCACCGTGCGCCTCGGCCTCGGGGACCCCGCAGCCTCTTCCATGGGCGTCTCCGCAAAGCATTTTGCCGACAAGGTTGCCGAGCTGAGCGACGGCAAGGTCAAGGTCGAGACCTTCCCCGACGGCACCCTCTTCGGCGGGGACCAGAACGCAGCCGTCAACCTGCTTGGAAACGGCACGCTGGACTCGACCATCATGTCCACCTCGGTGTACGCGTCTTTCGAGCCGAAGATGAATGCAATCAGCCTTCCCTACCTTTTCAAGGACACGGAGGAGGTCACCAACTACCTTGAGGGCGAGCCGGGCAAGGAACTGCTGGGCTCACTGGACAAGCTGGGCATCAAGGGCGTGACCATGCTGACCCGTACTCCGCGGCACACCACCAACTCGGTGCGTCCCATCACCCAGCCTGAGGACTTCAAGGACCTGAAGCTCCGCGTACCGCAGAACGACCTCTGGGTTAAGTTCTTTGGCTCACTGGGCGCCAACCCGACGCCGATGGACTTCAAAGAGGTTTACACCGCCCTGCAGCTCGGCACTATCGACGGCCAGGAAAACCCCTTGGAAGTTCCAGTCAACAACAAGTTCTTCGAAGTCCAGGACTACCTCTCTCTGACGAGCCACATCTCCGACGCATTCGTCCTCGGGTTCAGCAAGAAGAAGTGGGACTCCTTCGATGAGGACACCCGGAAGGTCCTGCAGGAAGCTGCAGACGAGACCGCTGACTTCAAGACAAAGTACGACAACGACGAAGCCACCAAAACCCTCGAGAAGCTGAAGGGCGAAGGCGTGAAGATCAATGAGCTGACGCCCGAAGCCAGGGAAAAGTTCCAGGCGGCAGCGCAGAAGGTCTACCCCGAGCTTGAGGGCAAGGTGGGCAAGGAATTCGTCCAGTCAAGCCTTGAATTCCTCGGACGATAAAGTGACGGGTCCAGTGCAGGAGACGAGTTCAGTGCATGATGATGGAACCACGCCCACCCGGGGGGCCGAACACCAGGCGGCCGAACATAGCATCAAGGTGGTTCCGGTCAGCGACATCCCGGAGCCGCAAGGCGTGATCTGGAAGACCGTTGACGCCTTCCTCTTCATCGGAATCACAGCCATGCTGATCAGTGTCGCCATCCAGGTGGTCACCCGGCAGATGGGAGCTTCGCTCCCGTGGACCGAGGAACTGACGCGCTTCCTGTTTATGGACACCACCTTCCTGGGCATGGCAGCAGGCTTCCGGGCTGCAGCCCACCCCCGCGTCAGCTTTGCGCTGGCGTGGGGGCCGGGCTGGCTCAAAAAGTTCAGCCTCCACCTCTATGCCCTCTGCGGCGTCGTGTTCTTCAGCGTCCTGATTTACAAGACGTGGGAACTGATGATGCAGCAGATCGCCAGCGGGGAATCCAGCCCCGCCATCGGCTTGCAGATGTTCCTCGTAACGCTGCCCCTTGTGGTCAGCGCCGGATTGGCCATCCTCGCCCACATCAAGACTGTTTACTTCTCCCCGTTCATGCGGGCGAAGATCCTCGAAGGAGAGATGATCGCGTGAGCCTGACCCTGCTGGGCATCTTTCTTGTGCTCCTGCTGCTGGGCGTTCCCCTTGCAGTGTCCCTGGGCATCGGAGTCATCGCCACCTTGCTGATCTTCGATATCCCGCTGGATCTGCTCCCGCAGTCCATGATGAGTTCGATGAACAGCTTCCTGCTGGTGGCCGTTCCGCTGTTCGTGCTCGCCGGCAACCTCATGGCGGGCGGCGGCATATCAGACCGGATCTTCCAGGGCGCGGAAGTAATTTTCGGACGCTTCCGCGGCGGACTTGGTCAGGTCAACATCGCTGCCAGTGCGATCTTCGGTGGAATTTCCGGTTCATCTGTGGCCGACGTCGTCAGCCTTGGCAAAATCGAGATCAAAGCCATGACGGACCACAAGTACCCACGACCCTACGCTGCCGCCATGACCATGGTGACGTCCACCCTTTCGTCCCTCATGCCGCCGAGCATCCTTATCATCATTGCGGCCTCAACTGCGAGCGTTTCCGTAGGTGCCGCGCTCGCAGGAGGGCTTGGCCCGTCCTTGGTCCTGATTGTCGTGCTGATGATCATGAACTTCATCATTTCGGCCCGCCGCGGTTACGGGGAAATTTCAACAACCACCTTCAAGAAGGGCATCGCCATCATTCTGGCCGGCATACCGGCCATGGGTGGACCGGTAGTGATCCTGGTCGGCATGTTCAGTGGGTTCTTCACGCCCACGGAGGCTGCCGCTGTGGCCGTCATCTACAGCCTGCTGGTAGGCATCTACGTCTACCGGGACATGAAGTGGCGTCAAATGCCCAAAATGATCATCGACGCCGGCCTCACCACCGGAACCATCCTGCTCATCGCCATGATCGCCGGCGTTGCCTCCTACATTTTCACCATCGATGGGCTGCCGGTTAAGGTGAGCGGCTGGCTCCTCGGCGTCAGCACCAACCCCATCGTCGTGATGCTGCTGATCGGGCTGATCCTGATCATTATCGGAACCGTGATGGACATCGTCGCCGCTATCCTGCTCTGCTCACCGGTGCTGTTGCCTGCGGCCACCGCGGCCGGCATCGATCCCGTTCACTTTGTGGTCTACCTTGTCGCCGCACTGGCTGTCGGGCTCGTCACCCCACCTGTGGGTGTTGCATTGTTTGCCACGTCTTATGTGAGCGGGCTGTCGATGGAGAAGATTGTGAAGGCCGCGGTGCCGCTCTACGTGGTCATGGTGGTTGCCGTCGTCATGCTGGCCATCTTCCCGCAGCTCATCCTGTGGCCAGCTGATCTCCTGACCAACCAGTAACGCCTCAGTTCGTAATCCAAAACCTATCTGCTCGCCCCAATCGCTAAGGGATTCCAATGCCTGAACATGACCACCCAGCGCTTACCCTGATGGGATTGGGGCCGATGGGGGAACCCATGGCCCGCCGGCTGCTGAAGGGCTACGGCGAGCTGACAGTCTGGAACCGGACTGCTTCGAAGGCCGAAGCCTTGGTGGGCCTGGGCGCCCGCGTTGCGGCCTCACCTTTTGAGGCGGCCGCCGACATAGTTCTCACCGTGTTGCCGGACCTCAGCCACGTCGAATCGTTGCTTCCGGGAGAAGAGGGCCTGATAGCCGGATGGACAGCCCGGGGAATTGCCCGGCCGATACTCGTTGTGCACGGGACCGTCTCGCCGGGGGCAGTGGCGGCCTTTGGCGAACGGATGCTTCGCGAACATGGCGTCCGAGTCCTGGACGCTCCCGTCAGTGGCGGCACTGTGGGCGCCGAAAACGGCACCCTGAGCATCATGGTGGGCGGGGACGAGGACACGTTTAGCTCGGTCACCCCGGCGTTCGGGTTCATGGGCAGCACCATCCGGCACATGGGCCCCGGAGGTTCGGGCGCACTGGCCAAGGCCTGCAACCAAATCGTGGTCGCCGGCACGGTCACGGCAGTTTCCGAAGCCATGCTTCTCGCACGCGGCGGCGGACTGGATCCATCGGTGATGCTTGAACTGCTTCGGGGTGGGCTGGCGAATTCCGAGGTGCTGCGTCAAAAAGGGCACAGATGGATTGACGGCGACTTCACTGGTGGCGGCAGCGCCCAAAACCAGCTGAAGGACCTCAACTTCGTGCTGGGGGCGGCTGGAGCAGCACATCTGGAGCTACCCCTGAGCACGGTAATCAAGGATCTTTTCGACGATATGGTTGCGCGGGGCGACGGTGCCCTCGACCACACCGGCATCCTACGGACCCTTGCTCAGCGCAACCGCGCTTTCACGGAGACCTGAAAACCCTCACGAAAGACGAGAACCCACCTCACCCAATAGGCGCCGGCCCCAGCTCATCGAGCAGCTTCTGCATGGCCACATAAGCCTTGTTGCGGTACGCGATCAGCTCGGGGGTGCGCTCTGCCGGGACGTTGAGGAAGCCGGCACCGGTCTTGGTGCCGAGCTTCCCGGCCTCCACCAGGTCGGAAAGGATCGCAGGCGTTGCGAACCGCTCCGGGAACTCCTTCTGCAGGGATTTGTAGCAGAAGTTGTACACGTCCAGCCCGGCCATGTCCGCAATGGCGAACGGCCCGAAGAACGGCAGCCGGAAGCCGAACGTGGTGCGCACCAGGGTGTCCACGTCGTCCGCCGTCGCGATGCCCTGCTCCACCAGCTGCGCCGCCTCGTGGAACAGCGCGTACTGCAGGCGGTTGAGCACAAAACCGGTGGTGTCCTTGACCACGGCGGTCTGCTTGCCGGCGGCATGGACCAGCTCGCGGACGGCGCCCACGGTGGCGGCGGACGTTCCGGCGTGCGGGATGATCTCCACGCCGGGAATGAAGGGCGACGGGTTGGAAAAATGCACGCCCAGGAACCGCTCCGGGTTGCTGACCGGCGCGGACAGTTCGGCAATGGAAATGGTGGAGGTGTTGGAGCCGATGATGGCGTCCGGCCGGGCCGCTGCGCTGATGCGGGCCAGCGTCTGGTGCTTGATGGCCAGTATTTCGGGGACCGCCTCCTCGATGAAGTCCGCGTCCGCCACTGCCTCCTCGATGTCCTTCGCGGCCCACAGGTTCTGCTTCAGGATCTCGGTGGAACCGGCAGGGAACAGCCCATCGGCCACGAACTGGTCTGACTCAACCAGGAGCCGGTCGTAGTTTCCCTGGGCCACCTCCGCGGACACATCGGAAAGAGCCACGCGGGCACCTCCCAGCGCCAGGACCTGCGCGATCCCGCCGCCCATGTAGCCAGAGCCCACGATGGCGATCTTCCGGGCGCCGGGAGCGCCAGAGCTGGAACCGATAGATGGGTGGGATGAATTTTCGGTCATGATCAGACTGCTTTCGTGGATTCGGGTTCGTAGGAGCAGATGGCGTCCACCTTCGCGGCGGAGGCCGAGGTCTCGTCAAACCGGTAGCCGAGCCACTCGCCCACCAGTTTTTTGGCCAGTTCCAGGCCGATGACGCGCTGGCCCATGGTGAGGACCTGCGCGTTGTTGCTCAGCACCGAGCGCTCCACCGAGTACCCGTCGTGGGCCGTGACCGCCCGGATTCCCGGGACCTTGTTGGCCGCGATGGCCACGCCCAGCCCGGTGCCGCAGATCAGCAGGGCGCGGTCCGCCTCGCCCTGGGCCACCTTGCGGGCGGCGTCGACGGCGACGTGCGGGTACGCGGTGGTGTCGCCGGCACCAACGCCCACGTCCAGGACGGACGCAACGCGGCTGTCGGCCTCGAGCATCGCCTTCAGCGCGTCCTTGTACTCGACGCCGGCCTCGTCGTTTCCGATGACGATCCGCCATCCCGCCGCAGCGCCGGCGCTCATGCCTGGGCCCCCTGTCCGGCAGCCACAGCGGCCGCCCTGGGAGAGGACAGCGATGGTGACGACTCGAAGTAGTCAGAGACCCGGGTGGCGATCAGTGCAAAGGACACCGCTCCCGGATCCGGGTGGCCCAGGCTCTTTTCGGCCAGCGGCCGCGCCCTTCCCTTCAGCGGGCGCAGGGATGCGGTGGCGTCGGCCGCCTGCCGGGCGGCGGTCACCGCGGAGGCCAGCGCCCCGGTCACTGGCGTGCCGCCGTCGAACGCAGCAACGAAGGCGTTCCGGAAGGGAAGCAGCGCGTCCACCATGGTCTTGTCGCCCACATCAGCCTTGCCCAGGATGGTGACGGCGTCCGCGAAGGCGGTCACTGCGGCCGCCGCGTCCCCGCCGCTGTACGAGTCCTTGTTGCCGAGGGCCCGCCCTGCCGCCGCCAGGGCCGATCCCCAGAGCGCCCCCGACGTGCCGCCGGCGCGCTCGCTCCATGCTTCGCCTGCCGCGGTAAGGACGCGGTGAACCGAAAGTCCCGCGCCAACAGCTTCTCCGGCCGCCGCCACCGCGGCGTCCACGCCCCGGCGCATGCCGACGCCATGGTCGCCGTCGCCGGCAATGGCATCCAGCCTGCCCAGTTCACGTTCATGGTCGACGACGGCGTCCCTCGCCTGGGCGAGCACGGCGGCTGCCAGCCGGCCCAGCCCGGCGGCTGCCGCCGTCGTATCTTCCCCCTCGGCGTCCAAGGCACCTTCCGGTGCGGCCACTTCCCGCCGTGCCCGCGGTGCTATGCTGCCCTTGCGGTACCCGGGGGTGTCGGCCGGGGCTGTCCAGTATCGCTCCAGTTCGTCATCCAGCCACAGCAGCGTGAGGGACAGGCCGGACATGTCCAGGCTGGTGACCAGCTCGCCGCATTCCGGCTCCACGATGGTCAGGCCCTCGGCGGTGAGGAGCTTGTCGATCTTGCCGAACAGCAGGAACAGTTCCTCGTACTTCACCCGGCCCAGTCCGTTAAGGATGGCCACCACACGGTTCCCGGCATCATCGGGCTTGTCCCGGAGCAGGCCGGAAACCAGCAGTTCGGCCAGTTCGGACGCCGTGGGCATGGGATGGTCCGAGATTCCGGGTTCGCCATGGATGCCCAGCCCGAGCGACATCCCACCGGCCGGCACATGGAACAGGGGTTCGGCAGCGCCCGGCAGGGTGCAGCCGTCGAACGCCACGCCGAGGGACCGCGTGCGGTGGTTGGCCAGCACGGCAAGCCGTTCGACGCCGTCCAGGTCCAGTCCCGCTTCAGCTGCGGCGCCGGCGATCTTGAAGACCGTCAGGTCCCCGGCGATCCCGCGGCGTTTCTCGATCTGGTCCAGCGGGGCGCTGGCGATGTCATCCGTGACCAAAACGGTGCGGGTCTCGATGCCTTCGGCGTTGAGGCGCTGCTGCGCCTCGCCGAAGTGGATCACGTCCCCGGCGTAGTTGCCGAAGCTGAACAGAACGCCGCCGCCCGCGTTGGCCGCCTTGGCCACCCGGTACGCCTGCCCGGCTGACGGCGACGTGAAGATGTTGCCGCACACGGCGCCTGCGGCGAGGCCGGGACCCACCAGGCCGGCGAAGGCCGGGTAGTGGCCGGAGCCGCCGCCCACCACCACGGCCACCTGGCCGGCGGGCACCTCGGTGGAGCGGACAACGCCGCCGTCCACCCTGGCCACGTAGCCGCGGTTGGCTGCCACCAGGCCGTCCAGTGCCTCCTCCGCAAAGTCTGCGGGGTTGTCAAAGATCTGGGTCATGGTTTCCTCATCGAATCCTCGGGTTGGGATAGGCCGTGGTGCAGCGATTACACGCGGGCGGGCCGGGCCGGCTGCTGCCGGCCCTGGGCTACCTGGCTGCTGCCCAGGGCGTATCCATCGGTCTTGGGGAGGACGTGCCGGCGGAGGTAGTCCTGGTTGCTGGCGGAGACACTCAGTCCGTCCCCGCCGTAGTGCTCGGTGCAGAGGATCCCCTGGAACCCGGCTGCCAGGGCCACCTTGAAGGCCTCCCGGTAGTTGATGAGTCCGCTCTCCATGGGAGACGGCATCGCCACATACATGTCCCGGGACGCGTCCTCGTCCCGGAGGTAGTTCTTCATGTGCCAGAAGTTGGCGTACGGGAGCGTTTTGGCCACCAGTTCCCGCCAGTCCTCCACCGGCCGGTGCAGCCGGATCAGGTTTCCAAGGTCCGGGTTGAGGCCCACATTCGGGAGACCAATGTCCTGGACAAGGCGCACGGACGAATCTGCGGTGCCCAGGTACGTGTCCTCGTACATTTCGAGTGAGAGCAGGAGGCCCACCTCGGCGGCGTGCCGGCCGAGTTCCCGGAGGCGGGTGACGGCGTTGCCCCAGGTTTCCCGGTCTCCCTCCGGATCCTTGTGCCCTTCAACCGTCCAGAACCACAGCTGTTTCTGCTGCTCCGGCGTGATGGCCTGGTGGAGTCCAAAGGACACAACCTCGCAGCCCAGCTCCGCCGCCGCGTCAATGGTCCGGTGGCTGTACGCCAGGTTGGTTTCCCAGTTCCGCCCGTCAATGACGCTGCGGCGGATGGCGGAGATGGCAGGGGTGCCGATGCCCACGTCCTGTGCCGTCTGTTTGAACTCAGCCAGCCGGTCAGGGCTCAGGTCGCCCGGGCGGACCCAACTGTCCGTCAGGTCCGCGTTGGCGAACCCGGCCTCCTTGACCTCGGTCAGCACCTCCGCCCAGGCGGACGGATCGGCGTCGTTGATGTGGGTTCCCTGCGCGCTGGTGCCCGGGAAGGGCAGCATGGCCGCGGTAATGGGCCAGTTCTCGGCGGTGTAGGCCATGCCTAGACCGCTTCCTGCGTCTGGAGCCTGTCCAGTTCCTCCGCCAGGACGGCCAGTTCGACGCCCGCCGGCCGCTCAACGGTGCTGCGGATGGCTACCGCTGCGCCGCTGTGGGCTGATTCGAGGACCGATTCCATGACCTCGAGGGCGTGGTAGGCCATGGCCCCGCCTGCCCGGGGCTCGGCGCCCGCAGGAGTGGACGCCAGGTCCGCGATGCCGAAGCCGCGCCCGGAGTCAACATACCCGGCGGACACCGGAAGGGTTTCCCAGTCCTCCGCCCCGAGGGAAAACAGCTGGACGTCGCCGTCGAAGTGGTTGGGGTCCGGGACCACCAGGGAGCCGCGCTCGCCGTGGATCTCGATGTTGGGCGACTTGGACTTCACGGCGTCGAAGCTCATGAACAGGGTGGAGAGCGCGCCGGAGGCGTGCACCAGGACACCGGTGACATGGGAATCGATGTTGACGGGGACCTTCCCGCCCTGCCTGGGTCCGGAGCCGATGGTGCGTTCGTTGCGGGTGTGGCTTGCCGCGCCGATGACCGAGACCACCGGGCCCAGCAGGGTGACCAGGGCGGTCACGTAGTACGGGCCCATGTCCAGGAGGGGTCCGCCGCCGGGCTGGTAGTAGAAGTCCGGGTTGGGGTGCCACCGTTCATGGCCCGGGGTCACCATCGTGGCGCTCGCCGAGATGGGTGCGCCGATCAGTCCGTCGTCGATCGCCTTGCGCGCGGTCTGGATGCCGGTGCCGAGCACCGTGTCAGGAGCGCAGCCGACGGCGACGCCCGCCTCGCGGGCCGCGTCCAGCACCTGGCGTGCCTCGGCAGTGGTTGCGGCGAGCGGCTTCTCGCCGTACACGCTCTTCCCGGCGGCGATGGCCTTCAACGCCACGTCGGCGTGGGCGGCGGGGATGGTCAGGTTCAGGACCAGTTCGACGTCGTCCGCGGCGAGGAGTTCCTCGACGGAGATGGCGCGGACGCCCTCGTAGTCATCCGCCACGGCCTGGGCGCGTGCGGGGTCCAGGTCCGCCACGGCCACCAGGTCGATCTGTCCGAGTTTGCGGAAGTTCGCCAGGTACTGCGCGATGATGGCTCCGCAGCCAATGATTCCGACTTTCAACGGCTTGCCCACAGCAGGCCCCTTTCGATGATGGTGCGGACGTTGGTGTCCTGGAGGATGTCGACCCGGTGTCCGGGGGTGGCAACGAAGATTCGGCCCTTGCCCCACTGGCGGGTCCAAATGGCCGGTGAAGTGACTTCGCGGTTCCAGGGGTCCCACTCGCGGACCTTCTGGGTGGTGGTGGCCAGGACGTCGATGTAGTCGTCGGAGAGCACCCAATACTGCTCGGTGACCAGGTCGAAATCGGAGATGCCCTGGGTGATGGGGTGTTCCGCGGCGGCGGGGAGCATGTTGACCGTGTAGGGAACATAGTTGTCCGACTGCTCGCCGACGCACTCGTCCGGGTGCTTGCCGGGGTGGCAGGCGAACTGGCCGCCGATCAGGTGCAGGTAATCCGAGTTGTTGCGGTAGGAATCGGCGATGCCGCCGTGCCAGCCGGCCAGGCCGGTGCCGTTTTCGACGGCGGTCCGCAGCCCGGCGAACTCGTCCTTTTCGATGGTGGTCATGGTCATGCACTGCATGATCAGGTCCACTCCTGCCATGTATTCGGCGTCGGCATAGACCTTGGGGGATTCCTCGACGCGGACGTCGTAGCCGTTGTCCTTGAGGTAGGGGATGAAGAGTTCCGTGGCCTCGTACGGCTGGTGGCCGTCCCAGCCGCCGCGGACCACCAGGGCGTTCTTGCGTTCTGTCATGTCGGGGGTTTCCTTTTGTTTGGCTGCCGGCCTGGGCCGGAAAGTCTGGGCCGGACGGTCTGGGTCAGCGGCTGGAGAAGGCGGCGTCGAAAGCGGCCGCCGGCGGGGCGATTTGGGCGAGTTCCTTGACCATGGCCAGCGCCTGCGGTGCGCCGACGAGCCGGTCCATCCCGGCGTCCTCCCACTCGATGCTGGTGGGCCCGGTGTAGCCGATGGCGTTCAAGGTACGGAAGATCCGGTTCCACTGGACGTCCCCGTGCCCGGCAGTGACGAAGTCCCAGCCGCGCCGCGGGTCCGCCCAGGCCAGGTGGGAGCCCAGGCGCCCGTTGCGGCCATCGAGCTGGCGGACTGATTCCTTGACGTGCACGTGCAGGATGTGGTCCGCGAAGTCCTGGAGGAACATCACCGGATCCAGGTCCTGCCAGATGAAGTGGGACGGGTCGAAGTTAAGCCCAAAGCTCTTGCGGTGCCCGATCGCCTCCAGGGTGCGCTTGGCGGTCCAGTAGTCGTAGGCGATCTCGGACGGGTGGACCTCCAGGGCGAAACGGACACCCACCTCGTCGAAGACGTCCAGGATGGGGTTCCAGCGGTCCGCGAAGTCCTGGTAGCCGGCGTCGATCATTGCCTCGGAGGCGGGCGGGAACATGGCCACCGCCTTCCAGATGGACGAGCCGGTGAAGCCTGTTACGGTCTTGACGCCCAGGCGCGCGGCGGCCCGTGCTGTGTCCTTCATGGACTCCGCGGCCCGGCGTCGCACACCTTCGGCGTCCCCGTCGCCCCAGATCTCCGCGGACAGGATGCCCTGGTGGCGTTCGTCGATGGGGTCATCGCATACGGCCTGGCCGGTGAGGTGGTTGGCGATGGCGAAGACCTTCAGGTGGTTCTTCTCGAGGATGTCCAGCCTGCCCTGGAGGTAGTTGTCGTCCTCCGCCGCCCGGCGGGGGTCCAGGTGGTCGCCCCAGCAGGCGATCTCGAGGCCGTCGAAGCCCCACTCGCCGGCGAGCCGGGCCACCTCCTCGAAGGGCAGGTCGGCCCACTGGCCCGTAAAGAGCGTGATTGGTCGTGTCATGGCTGTTTCTTCTCCTGTTCCCGTGTTCACGGTCCTAGACCTTCTGCCACTGGCTGGAATTGGCGGCGCTGGCCTCCACGGCGGCCAGGACCCGCTGGACCTGCAGGGCGTCCGCGAAGGACGGCTCCGGCTGGCGGCCCTCACCGATTGCGGTGACCAGGTCCACCACCTGGTGGGTGAAGCCGTGCTCGTAGCCCAGGCCGTGGCCGGTGGGCCACCAGTTGCCGACGTACGGGTGCTCGGGTTCGGTGACGAAGATTTTCCGGAAGCCGGCGTCCGGGGAGTCCGCCGCATCGTAGAAGGACAGGACGTTCATGTCCTCGAAATCGAAGGCGAGGGAGCCTTTGGTGCCGTTTAGTTCCAAACGCATGGCGTTCTTCCGGCCCAGCGCGTACCGCGTGGCTTCAAAGACGCCGATCGCGCCTGCGGAGGCACCGCCGTCGAACTTTGCACTGAAGATGGCGGCGTCATCCACGGTGACCTTCCCGCGGGGCGCATCCCCGCTGAGGTCGCCGTGGCCGCCCAGGCCCACGAGGTCCCCGGCCAGCGGGCGTTCCGGGACAAACGTTTCGAGCAGTGCCGAAACGCCGGTGATGCTCTGCCCGGCCACCCACTGGGCGGCGTCGATGCTGTGCGCACCGATGTCGCCGAGGGACCCGGACCCGGACTTGCTCTTGTCCAGCCGCCAGGTCATCGGGGCGTTGGCGTCGGAGAGCCAGTCCTGCAGGTACTGCGCCCGGATGTGGCGGATCTCGCCCAGCCGGCCCTGCTCCACGAACCGCTTGGCCAGCGCCAGTGCCGGGGTGCGGCGGTAGCTGAAGCCGCACATGGACATGACTCCCTGCTTGGCGGCGGTCTCGGCAGCGAGGGTCATCCGCTCGGCTTCCTCCACCGAGTTCGCCAGCGGCTTCTCGCACAGCACGTGCTTGCCTGCCTCGAGGGCTGCGATGGCGATCTCGGCGTGGGTGTCGCCGGGTGTGCAGATATCGATCAGGTCGATGTCGTCGCGCTCGATCAGGCGGCGCCAGTCCGTCTCCACCGAGTCCCACCCCAGCTTGTCCGCGGCTGCCCTGGCGGCATCGGCATTCCGGCCCGCGACGGCGGTCAGCTGCGGCTGCAGCGGCAGGTCGAAAAACCGTGGTGCGGTGCGCCAGGCGTGGGAGTGTGCTGCGCCCATGAAGGCGTAACCCACCATGCCGACGCGAAGGGGCTGTGCGGGGGTCATGTGTCTGTCCTTTCGTGAAGTTCCAGGGTGTTACTTGCTGAAGCCGGCGGTGAGGCCGCTGAGCAGCTGCCGGCGGCCCACGACGTAGAGCACCAGGATGGGCAGGGTGCTGAGCACCACCGAGGCAAGCACGGCCGGGATGTTGACGCTGTATTCGCCCTGGAAGGTCCACAACGCCAGGGGCAGGACGCGCAGGCCCGGGCTCTGCGTGAGGACCAGCGGGAGCAGGAAGCCGTTCCAGACATGCAGGCCGTTGTAGATGGCGACCGTCACGATTGCGGGGCGGGTCAGCGGCAGGGCAAGCCGCCACATGGTCTGCCATTCGCTGCAGCCGTCCAGCCGCATCGATTCGAACAGTTCATTCGGCACGTCGCGGATGAAGTTGGACAGGATCAGTACGGTCAGCGGGATGGCAAAGGCAATGGAGGGAAGCATGAGTGCCAGCAGGCTGTCGTACAGGTTCAGGCGGATGATCATCAGGTAGATCGGGATGATCGTGGCCTGCAGCGGAATGGCCAGTCCCATCAGGAACATGCCATTGACCAGTTTCAGGAACCTGCCCTTGCCCCGGACAATCGCGAAGGCGGCCATGAACGAGATCAGGACCGTGGGGATGACGGCACCGAGTGTGACGATGGTGCTGTTCATGAAGTACTGCGCGAAATCCGCCTCGAGGACCATCTGGTAGTTTTCCAGCGTCGGGGAGGTGGGAAGCGCCAGCGGATTCTGGCCGAAGTACCCTTCCTGGGTCTTCAGGCTGGTGATCACCACGTAGTACACCGGGATGATGATGATGGCCAGCCAGATCCAGCCACCCAGGCCTGCCGGGACGTTCAACTTCCGCATCCGGGATCCCAGCCCCCGCTTTGGGGCGGCGGCGGTGGTCCGGGGGCCGGCGGGAACTTCCTCGGTGCTGCTTTTCAGGACGGTGCTCACCCTACATACCTTCCAATTGGCTGCCCTGCTTGTCCTTGCCTCCAAGGCGCTGGAGGAACAAGGCGAGTGCAAGGCCGATGAGTACGAGAATGACTGCAATGACGCTGGCAGGGCCCATGAGGTTGGCCCGGAAGCCCCGCAGGTACATGTCCAGTGCCAGGATCCGGGTGGAGTTGCCCGGGCCGCCGCCGGTGAGGACGAAGATCAGGTCGAAGTACGTCAGGGACCCCACCACCATCAGGGTGGAGGAGGTGATGATGGTGTACTTCAGCTGGGGGAGGGTGATGTGGAAGAACTGCTTGATGGTTCCCGCCCCATCGATTTCCGCTGCTTCGTAGAGGGACCTGGGGATCTGCCGCACCCCGCCCTGGTAGATGAGCGTGTGGAACGGCACGAACTGCCAGGCGATCACGAAGATGACCAACCCAAGGGCCAGGTGGGGGACACCCAGCCAGTCCTGCGCCAGGAAGGGGAGTCCCAGCCCGGTGGCCAGGCCGAAGTTCGGGTCCAGCAAGGCTTTGAAGGCGATGGCGACCGCTGCCGATGAAAGCAGCAGCGGCAGGAAGTACAGCACGGCCAGGGCAGCCCGGTAGCGCTGGCTTCCCGCGGTGAAGACACCCAAAAGGAGGCTGATGGGCGTCTGGACCAGCCAGGAGGCGATCATGATCAGGAAGGTCAGCCCCAGTGCGTTGTACAGCCCGGGGTCCGCGAGCACGGAGAACCAGTTGCCCAGCCCTGCCGACCCGATGGCGCCGATGCCGTCCCAGCTGGCGAAGCTCAGGATGAGGACACCGGCCAGCGGCACCACGGCGAACGCCAGGAAGAAGAACAGTGCGGGCACTGTCAGCCAGGCGAGGGCGGTGTTGCGTTGTCCGCTGTGGCCCGGGTCGCCCTTGGGGCGGGCGGCCCGGGCGGCCGGCTTACGGGTGGTGGAGGCGGCGTTACTCATTTGCCCAGGGTTGCATTCATGTTCTCGGCGAACTGCTGCGGGGTGATCGACTTCAGGAACAGCTGGTCGATGTTGTTGAGCAGGGCTTCGGCTGCGGTGGGGCTGAGGGCCTGGTCCCACGACTGCTGGAAGTTGGGGGCGTTCTTGGCCAGGTCATAGACAAAGTTCAGGAAGTCCTTGTCTTCAGAGGTGTTGAGCTTGTCCTCGATGCCGTTGACGATCGGGACGGAGCCGGAATTGATGTAGGTATCGATGACCGTCTCGGTCAGGATGCCTTCCTTGAAGAACTTCTTCGCCGTCTCCTTTTCCGCGTCGGTGGCCTTGGAGGAGATCGACATGTACTGGGCGGGGTTTCCCACGCCGTTCTTCGGATCGCCCTTGCCGCCGGCAATGGTTGGGAACTGGACGAACCCCAGCTTTCCGTCCTGGACGAAGTTCTGGCCGCCCTTTTTCATTGCGCCGTAGGTCCAGGAGCCGTGCAGCATCATGGCCGCCTTGCCCGTGAACAGCAGGGCCTGGTCCGCATTGGAGTCTGCCGCGATGGAGGAGAAGCCCTTGATGAACCCATCTGCAGAGACGAGCTCCTGGATCTTGGTTCCGGTCTCGATAACGGCGGGATCCATCCAGGAGTTGGGCTTGCCTTCGAAGATGGCAGTGAAGACCTCGGCGCCGCCGATGCGGTCCAGGATGTATTCCAGCCACATCATGGAGGTCCAGCGGGACTGCCCGCCGAGGGAGAAGGGTGCAACGCCCATGTCGTTAAAGGTCTTGACCAGGGACATGACGTCATCCCAGGTCTTGGGGGGCTGGACGCCCGCCTGTTCGAACAGTTCCTTGTTGTAGAACAGGACGATCGGGGCGACGTACTGGTTGGGCAGTGCGTAGATCTTTCCGTCGACCGTGGCTGCACCGAACGACGCCGGGAAGAACTTGTCCTTCAGGTCCGGGTTCTCGTCGAACCAGCCCGTCAGGTCGTCCACCTGGCTGGCCTCGGCGTAGGTCTTCAGGGTGCCGCCGCCCCAGCCGTAGATGATGGTGGGTGCCTGGCCGGCGCCGATGGCGGTCTTGATCTTGGTCTTGTAGGCGTCGTTCTGGAAGTACGTGACGGCGAGCTTGTCGTCCGGGTTCGCCGCGGTGAAGGCGTCCACGGCCTTCTGCATGGTGGTCTGGTTGGGTTCGCCGGAGAGGTACCACATGCTGGCGCCCCCGCCGCTGCTGGAGGAACCCGGTCCCGATGTCCCACAGGCAGTGGCCGTCATGGCGGCGAAGGGGGTGAGGGCAGCAAGGGCGAGGAATGACCGGCGGGAGGTCTGGGATTGCTTCATTGCTTCTCCATCTGAAATTGCTTCGTTGCAAATGTTTGGGCGTGAGCTCCACCAGCGGTTTCGAAATATTTCGACTACGTGATTTAGGTCACGGTCTAAACTAAAGGTCCGGAGTAGCAAAGGTCAAGGCCTAATTTGGCAGATTTGTTTCGCGGTCACTTGGGCACCCCTTGACCGCGCCAGCGCAAATCTGAACAATGAGTCAACGAAACTTTTCGAAAGGTCTCACCAGATGGCAACGAAGATCCCGGAACGGGCCAAGCCGACGCTTGCCTCCGTTGCCCAGCAGGCAGGCGTCTCCGCGCCCACTGTCTCGAAGGTGGTGAACGGCCGCGAGGATGTGTCGCCGGAAACCCGGGCCCGCGTATTGGCCGTGCTTGAGCAGGCCGGGTACCAGTCCCCGCTGCAGCGCCGTTCCGCCGGTGAGACCGGCACGGTGGTGGAGGTGGTCATCGATGTCCTCGATTCCGCGTACACCATCCAGGTGCTTAACGGCGTGCTGCAGTCCGCGGCCGATGCCGACGTCGAGATTCTCGTCAGCGTCACCGGCCCCGCAAGCCATGGCCGGCGCAGCCCGGAGCGCCGCGCGCAGCGCATGGTGGACGAGGGCAGGGCCGGAATGATCGTGGTGACCTCAGCCTTCAGCGAAACGCAGCTGCACCCTTTCCGGCGCCGCCAGATTCCCGTAGTCGTGATTGACCCGCTGAACCCGCCCTCCGCTGACGTGGTCAGCATAGGGGCCACCAATTGGGCCGGCGGCAAGGCGGCCACGGAACACCTGCTGGCGCTGGGGCACCGCCGCATCGCGTACATCGGCGGCATAGAGAAGGCCGAATGCAACCAGGCGCGGCTGCACGGCTACATGGCCGCACTCATGGCGCACGGCGTGCAGGTGGACCCGCAGTACATCTATTCCGGCGGCAGGTTCCGCCGGGAAAGCGGTGTCAAGGGCTTGAAGGCGCTACTCGAGCTGGACAAGCTCCCGACGGCGATCTTCGCCGGCAGTGACACCATCGCCCTGGGCATTCTTGGTGAGGCCGCCCGGCACGGTATCCGGGTTCCCGAAGACCTGAGCCTGATCGGTTTTGACGGGACGAACCAGGGCGAAGAATCGGTGCCTTCGTTGAGTTCCGTAGCCCAGCCTCTGGAGGAGATGGGGCGCGCAGCGCTTCGGTCGGTGCTGCGCCAGGCGCGGGGGGAAGTCCTGGACTCCCACCGCGTGGAGCTCGCCACGCACCTGATCGTCCGCGATTCCACGGCGCCTCCCGCGGACTGAGGTCCCCTTCACGCTGCCCGCCGTCGCCTTCTACCTTTTCGCACAACGATATGTCGTCAGCGGTATGACCGCGGGCACTGTTAAGGGATGACATTCCACCTATGAAAATCACCAACCTCGACACAGTCGTCGTCGACTTCTACCGGACGAACCTTATCTTTGTCCGCCTCAGCACCGACGAGGGCCTTACCGGCGTCGCTGAAGCAACGCTTGAAGGCCAGGAGCACGCCGTTCGCGGCGCAATTGCGGTCCTTGCCGACGCTGTCCGCGGCAAGGACCCCACCCGAATAGCGCAGAATATCTATGAACTCAACCGCGATGCTTACTGGCGCGGCGGGCCTGTGACCATGACCGCTTTGAGCGCCTTGGAAATGGCTATGTGGGACGTTTCGGCACGCGCGCTGGGTGTGCCTGTCCACCGCATGCTCGGTGGCCAGGTCCGCGACAGGGTCCGCGCCTATGCCAACGGTTGGTTCTCGGGAGCCACATCACCTGAGGATTTCGCCGATGCCGCGGTGCAGACAGTTGCGCAGGGCTTCCGCGGACTTAAATGGGATCCGTTCGAAGCCGCTGACCTCACCCTTGAGCCGCGGGACCTGCGGCGGATGCTCGAGCCCGTCGCCGCCGTCCGGGAAGCTGTAGGCGATGATATCGAGCTGTTCATTGAAGGGCACGGCCGGTTCGACGTCCCCACGGCCATCAGGGTGGCCCGCGAAATCGAGCAGTTCCAGCCAGTGTTCTTCGAAGAGCCATGTCCGCCGGACGGGATCGATTCCCTCGTAGAGATCCGCTCAAAATCGCCGGTCCCGATCGCCGCCGGTGAGCGCTGGTTTGGCCGCAACACTTTTGTCCCCGCACTGGCACGGCATGCCGTGGACTATGTTCAGCCGGACGTCACGCATGCCGGCGGCCTGCTGGAGCTGTCATTCATCTCTACGCTTGCCGCGGCCCATTACATTCCCTTCGCGCCCCACAACCCGAGCGGGCCCCTCAGTACGGCGGCGACGCTGCAGTTGGGCGCGATGCTGCCCAATTTCCGATATCTGGAAATCATGGCCTCGGACGTACCTTGGCGGAGCGAGATCTCCAATGAGCGACTCCAGTTGACCGAGGAGGGTGACATCCTCATTCCGGAGGGTGTGGGCCTGGGCATCGAACTCGACTTCGACGCGATTGCCGAGCACCCGTACACACCGCATCCCATGCGCATCTTCAATGACGCAGTCGCAGACATTAGGCCCCCGGATGCCCGCTCCTACTTCAACCTTGAGCGCAAGGCGGCAGCCGGGAACGCCAAATGACGAGCATGGCACCTCGGCAAATCGTTCCGGCCGACTCTGCGGACGCGATCCTGATCGGCCGCATCTGGGACCCGGTTTCCCAGGGTCCGCGGGTTGTCTGTGTTCAGGATGGGAAGGTATTCGATCTGACACCCGAGGTCCGCACTGTTGCAGAGCTTGTGGACCACGAAAACCCTCTGGAGTTTGTACTCCACAGAACTGACGCTCCCCGCTGGGACCTGACCGAACTGGTAGAAGCTTCGTTGGCGATGGACCGCAATAGGCCCTACCTGCTGTCCCCTATCGACCTTCAGGTAGTCAAGGCCTGCGGAGTGACGTTCGTTGAAAGCATGATTGAACGGGTCATCGAAGAGCATTGCGGCGGAGACTTCAACCGTGCCGCAGAAGTCCGTAAGACTGTTACCGAGGTTCTCGGGGAAAGCCTGGACACACTGCGGCCCGGGTCCGAAGAGGCGCAGGAGGTCAAAAAAGTGTTGTCGGGCCAGGGCATGTGGTCCCAGTATTTGGAGGTTGGGCTTGGCCCGGACCCGGAGGTTTTTACCAAAGCCCCGGTCCTGTCCTCCGTGGGGTTCGGTTCCAGGGTGGGGATTCCCGGTTTCTCTTTGTGGAACAACCCTGAACCCGAGCTTGTCCTGATTGCCGACTCTGCCGGGCGGGTTCGGGGTGCAACGCTTGGAAACGACGTGAACCTGCGGGACATAGAGGGCCGAAGCGCGCTTCTGCTCGGCATGGCAAAGGACAATAACGCATCCTGTGCCATCGGCCCACTCATCCGGCTATTCCATCAGGGCTTCACCCTGGACTCACTGCGGACCGAGGAAATCATCCTCACCGTGGAGGGCACAGACGGATACCGCCTGGAAGGCCGCAACAGCCTGGCCCGCATCAGCCGCCCCTTTGAGGAGCTCATCGCTGCGGCCAGGGGCAGCCACCACCAGTACCCCGATGGTTTTGCTCTCTTCACGGGAACGCTGTTCGCCCCCACCCAGGACCGCGATGCTGAAGGGCTCGGCTTCACTCACAAGCCCGGGGACGTCGTCACCATCAGCAGCCCCCACCTCGGGGCGCTCATCAACCGGACAGGCAGGACCGAAGACATGGATCCCTGGACCTTTGGGATTACGGCCTTGTTCAGCTACCTGTCTCAGCTGGAGATGGGGGCTCCGGCGTCAAGCGGATGATTTAGCCCCGGCGCGTGTAGCTGATGTCGGTCGCGCCCAGGGGTGCAGAGTGCAGTGTCACGTAACTGCCCTGCGCTGTGTTCCCGGTGCGGGTGCCGCTGCCGGGCAGGGAGATGTAGCCTGCCTCGGTGGGGCGGAAGTCGGCCAAGTGGCCGGGCAGGGTGACATAGCTGCCGCCCCGGGGTGTCCCGGTCACGGCGGAAGGGGCTGCTTCGATGGTCACTGGGCGTTCGAGGATCTGGGTCATGGTGTTCTCCTGATGCGTGAGGATTGGGTGGCTGCCATCCGGGTCCCTGCCGTTCCCATGTGCGTCAGCCTTGCGGGTGTCCGCAGGGGGCAATGGGGGTGGGGTTCGATGCAGCGCGGGGAGCCGGCGCGTTGGCGCTCGGGGAACTGTTCACCCGCATACAGCCCGGACAGGGCTTCGGTGGCCTGCCATCAACGGTACGGCTTATTTTGAGTGCATCAAAATAAGGTGGCGGAACTCACGGGGCAGTCACCGGGCAACGGCAGACCTGGAATCCTATTTCTTGGTGAGCCGGTACCGCTCTATCTGCCGCAGCCGCCGCATCAGGCTGTCGCGCCGCGGGTGCGGGACGGCTTCGGACGCTTCCGCGGTGAGGTCGATGTGCTTGGTGCCGTACTGCCACAGCAGCAGGTCGTCCAGCAGCCGGTCGGGGCCGGGGGAGTAGCGGTGGTCCAGGGCCTTCCGGACCTCGGTGATGCGGTTGGCGCTTAGCAGCCCGGCCAGCTGCATGGTCTGGTTGAGGCCGTGCGCGGCCAGGAGTTCGGCGGCCCAGCCCCAGTCGTCGTCCACCTTGCGGTCCACATGGGGAAGCAGGGTGCGCCAGACGTCCCGGATACGGTTGGGGGTCAGCGGCGCGGCGCCCTCGCCGTCGGCATCCCAGAAACTGCGGACTTCCTCGTAGCGCTCGTGGAGGTCTGCAAAAGCTGTCTCCACCGTCTCCAGCATGGCGGCCGTGGCGGTGAACTGCCGGTCGAAGTGCGGGGTCCACGCGCGCGGGTCCTCGGCCTTGAACCGGATGTCGTGCTCGATCTCGCTCCACGCGTGGGCAAAGATCGTCCGGATCTGGCACTCAAAGAAGTAGCTGCCGTTGGGTACGGTGTCCGGGTTGAAAACCTGCTGGTACTCCTTGACGGCCTCATTCTGGATGGTCCGCAGGATCAGGTGCCGGCTGGAATACCCGTAGGTGCCGGATTCGATGGAGCCGATGTCCTTTTCCCGGTCCCCGCGGCAGTCGAAGAGCTGGCGCTGGTGCTTGATGATGTTGGCCACCACCGCATTCTCGGCCGGGAGCTTGGTGATCACCCGGATCCCCACCATGTCATTGAGCGTCCGGAACGGGTCCGGGAACTTCAGGACCGGCGGGCCGCCCGGTTCCAGAGGTTCCTCGATCCGTGAAATCTTCTCCTTGAACGATTCCACCGTTTTGGTGCGTCCGGTGACGAACAGCGGGGTGACCTCGGAGTCCTTCAGCATGTCCCGCAGGGTTAACAGGACGTCCCGGGTGACCAGTTTCAGGGCAGGGCGGACGCGCTCGTAGATCTCAACGTTCTGCTCCACGGATTCGCGCAGGCTCGCGTCCAGGCTGTCCCAATGACTCGGCATGGTTCCAGCTTACGGCCGGGCACTGACAGAACGGCGGCGGCGGGCGCCTTCAGCGTTCCGCCGCGGCGGTGGATCCCCGCACCACCAGTGAACTCTCCAGCGTGACCCCGGCCTGTTCGAGCACCCCGCCTTCCATGAGGAGGCGCAGCTGCTCCCCGGCCTTCAGGCCCAGGGGAGTGGCGGGCAGGTGGACGCTGGTGAGGCCTGGATTGCTCGTGGCCGAATACGGGAGGTCGTCGAAGCCGGCCACCGCCAGCTCCTCCGGAATCCGCACGCCGGCCACGCGGGCCTCCTGCAGCACACCGTAGGCGTGCGTGTCGGTGCCGCAGACGACGGCGGTCACCCCCTCCCGCTGCCACCCCGGCCAGGCGGCGGCGAAGGCGGCGGCCGCCGTGCCGACGTCGATGGTGGTGCTGATAATGCGTTCCGCCCCCACAGCGATGCCGCGGGCGGCCGCCTCTTCCAGGAAGGCTTTCCGCCGGAGCGCGAAGGTTTCCGTGCCCGTGACGCTGTCCATGTACGCCGCCTCGCGGTGCCCGGCGTCCGCCAGGTGCGCGGCGAGTTCCCGCGCACCGCTTGCCACATCCAGGTTCACCGACGGCGCGTAGGCCTCCAGCCCGGGCGCGTCCAGCAGCACAACGGGCGACGGCGACGCGAGGTCCTCGAGGAAGCCTGCGCTGGGTGCGTCCACCAGGAGCCCTGCCGGACGCAGGGACATCAGCCGCCGGACGTCGTCGGCCCGTGGGGACTCGCCGGCCTCCGTGACGGACAGCAGCAGCTGGTACTGCGGGCCCAGGGACTCCCGCACCCCGGCGATCACCTTGGCGAAGAACGGGTTGGAGATATCCGGCGCCACCAGGATCACGATCGAGCTCACGCCCTTGGCCAGCGAACTGCCGATGCCGTCCACCACGTAGCCAAGTTCAGCGATTGCCTCCCGGACCCTGGAAATGTTGTCCTCGGAGACCCGGCCGGCGGTCTTGCCGTTGGCCACCAGCGAGACCGTGGCCGTGGAAACCCCTGCCCGCGCGGCCACCATCGCCGCCGTGATCCGCCGCGAACGCGCGGGCTGCTGCAGCTGTTCCGCGGATTCCATACCTCGATCGTAGTAGGAGGCGGGCCCGCAGGCTGTCCTCCACGGCCACACATGGCACGGCAATCCCGCGCCGCGGAGGCGGCCGCCGGACAGGAAAATGGGCGCTCCCCGGCGCCCCGAAAAATGGGAGTCATGCAGGCCTTCCGGACAGGGGGCTCTGGTGGGACGATGCCCGTATGAGCGATACCAGCCATGCAACAGCGCGGGACCTTGGCCCCCGCCAGCACGCCCACGTTGCGCCGACCACCCAGGAGATCCGGACCATTGGGCAGCGCCGGCGGGAGGCGGAGGAGAAGCTTGAACAGCACCTCCAGGAAGCCCGCCAAAGGTACGAACAGCACGAGGCCCAGGCCCACCCCGAAGCCGGGCACCCCGGCAAGGAAAAGCGCCACTAGCCCGGCCCCATACACGCGCCACACCATCCAGCACCCCTCCAGGCAGGCGCTGGCATCAAGCGCTTGACCTGCGTTAACGTCAAGCGTTTGACGTACGCCACACAACACTGCCATGATCTCTCCTGAACGCTTCAGCTCCCCGCACCCCTGCGGGCCCCAAAGACGTGGAGATCATCGTGGAACCCACTGCCCCTTCCCTTGACCGGCAATCCCCCGGCCGCAGGAAGATCATTCTTGACTGCGACCCCGGGCATGACGACGCTGTGGCGTTGCTGCTCGCGCACGGCAACCCGGACATCGACCTGCTGGCCGTGACAACGGTCGTGGGAAACCAGACCCTGGAAAAGGTCACCCGCAACGCCCTGGCCGTCGGCACCATCGCCGGCATCACCGGTGTGCCCTTCGCCGCCGGCTGCGGACGCCCCCTGGTGCGCAGCACCGAAACCGCCCCGGACATCCACGGGGACAGCGGCATGGACGGCCCGGAACTTCCGCCGTCGGACATTGACCTGGACCCCCGCCACGCGGTGGAGCTCATCATCGATACCGTCATGGCGCACGAGCCCGGCACCGTCACCCTGGTGCCCACCGCCGGCCTGACCAACATCGCCCTCGCCGCCCGCAAGGAACCGCGCATCGTGGAACGCGTGAAGGAAGTTGTCCTCATGGGCGGCGGCTACCACGTGGGCAACTGGAGCGCCGTGGCGGAGTTCAACATCATCATCGACCCCGAGGCCGCGCACATCGTCTTCAACGAAAAGTGGCCGGTGGTGATGGTGGGCCTGGACCTGACCCACCAGGCGCTCGCCACCCCGGACGTCGTGGAAAAAATTGCTGCGATCGGCACCAGGCCCGCAAAATTCGTCACCGAACTGATGGACTTCTTCGCCCATACCTACAAGGACGCCCAGGGCTTCGACCACCCGCCGGTCCACGACCCCTGCGCCGTGGCCTACGTGATCGACCCCAGCATCGTCACCACCCGCAAGGTGCCGGTGGACATTGAGCTGCAGGGCAAGCTGACGCTCGGCATGACGGTGGCGGACTTCCGCGCCACCGCGCCGGCGGACTGCCACACCAGCGTCGCCGTGGACCTGGACCACGAAAAGTTCTGGAACCTGGTCACCGAGGCCTTGGTCAACATCGGTGATCCGCTCACCGGTGCCGCGCGCACCACACAGAACGCGGCCGACGTCGACCGCCAGGAACGTGCCGACCTCACCGTAGGAGGCGTGAAGTAAATGACCGCCACCGTCCTCGAAACCCGAACCGCCAAGGGCAACGTCACCGCCCTGATGGTCGCCCTGCTGGCAGCCTGCGTGGCCTTCCAGCTCAACGCCTCCATGCTCAGTCCCGCCCTGGTGACCATGGGCGAGGAGCTCAACACGGACCAGGCCGTCATCGGCCTCTCCCAGACCTGGTTCTTCACCGCGGCCGCCCTGTTCTCCCTGTTCCTGCCCCGCCTGAGCGACATCGTGGGCCGCAAGAAGATCCTGATGGGCATGATGCTCCTGATGGCCGTGGGATCCGTCATCGCAGCCCTCGCACCGGACGTCACGTGGCTCTTCGTGGGCCGCATCATCCAGGGCGTCAGCGGCCCCACCGTTCCGCTCTGCCTCATCATGCTGCGCTCCGCGGTCAGCAACCCCCGCAAATACGGCACCCTCATGGGCCTGATCACGGCCGTCAACGGCGGCGTGGCCGGTGTGGACTCCTTTGTGGGCGGCTACTTCGCCGAGAACTTCGGCTTCCGCAGCATCTTCTGGCTCATGGTGGTGCTGGCCCTGGCTGCCTCCGCGCTGATCGCGTTCCTGGCCGGTGAAAGCAAGCCGGCCGCCGGCACCCGGATGGACTGGCAGGGTGTGTTCTTCATTGTCGTCGCCGTGGGCGCGCTGCTCACCGCCCTGAACGAAGGCGCCAAGCTGGTGGGCGCCTTCTCCTCCGGCACCCTGATGCTGAGCCTCACGCTGGTGCTGGTGTCCGCCGCCGCGTTCTACCTGTTCTGGCGGACCGAAAAGCGGGCCAGCCAGCCAATGGTTGAGACCGTGCACCTGCGCCAGCGCTCCACCTGGGCGCCGCTGCTCACCACCACGCTGACCATGACCGGCATCTTCGCCGTCATCAACGGCATCGTCCCCGCCTACGTCCAGGCCGCCGACCCCGGTTTCGGCATCGGACCCACCGAAATGTCGCTCATCATCCTCACGCCGTATGCCCTTCTCGGCTGGGCGGTGGGGCCACTCAGCGGCAGGCTCGCCCCCGTGCTCGGCTACACCAAGGTGCTGCGCATCGGCCTCCTGGGCAGCATCGCGGCGCTGGCCATCATCGCGTTCTTCGGCCTGAACAGCCTGCCCCTGATGATCGCCGGCACGGTGTTGCTGGGCATCATGTACGCCGGTACGGTCAACATCATGCTCAACGGACTCGGTGTTGTCCTTTCACCCGCCGGCAACCCGGGCTTCCTGCCGGGCATGAACGCGGGCGCCTTCAACCTCGGCGCAGGCCTCAGCTTCCTGGTGCTGCCCGCCGTCCTTGTGGCGACGGCGGCCCTCGGCGATGCGAAGGCGTCCTACCTGACCGTCGTGGTGGTCGGCCTCGCGCTCACCATCGCCGCGTTCGCCGCCTCGCTCCTGATCCCCAAGCCGGTTGAAGCCGAGGTGGCGGAGTGAACGCCGCCGTCGACAAGGCAGGCCGGATCGTCGTCGTCGGCTCCCTGAATGCCGACCTCACCATCTACTGCGAACGCCTTCCGCTCCCCGGCGAGACGGTGCACGGCAACGGCTTCGCGGTGAACCCGGGCGGGAAGAGCGCCAACCAGGCAGTTGCCGCGAGCCAGCTGGGCGGGAGCGTCAGCCTGGTGGGCGCGGTGGGGGAGGACCCCAACGGCGCCATGCTGCTCTCCTCCGCCGCCCGCGCCGGGGTGGACGTCGGGCACGTCCGCACAGCGTCCGAGCCCACGGGCGTGGCGGTCATCGCGGTCGATGCCGGCGGCGAGAACAACATCATCATCTCGGCAGGCGCCAACGGCACCCTGTCCCCGGCGGACGTGGCGGAGGCCTCGGACGTCCTGGAGCAGGCCGCCGTCGTCTGCCTTTGCCTGGAGGTGCGCATGGAGACGGTGCTCGCCGCGGCACAAGCAGGGCACGACGCCGGCGCAACAGTCCTGCTCAATCTCTCGCCGTACGGCGAGGTGCCGGAGGAGCTGACCGTCCTCACCGATGTCCTGCTGGTCAACGCGCATGAGGCCGCGCTGTTCCTGGGCGACGGTGCCGCGGCCCCGGACCCCGGTGCTGCTGATTCCGAGTGGGACAGGGTGCGCCTGCGCTTTGCGGAGCAGGGGATCCGGCAGGTGCTGGTGACGCTCGGTTCGCAGGGCTCAGTGGTGCTGGACTCGGTTGCGCCCGAGAGTTCCCGGGTGGTCCGGATTGCGCCCACTACGGTCAAGGCCGTGGATACCACCGGGGCGGGTGACGCCTTCACCGGTGCCGTTGCCGTCCGGCTGGCCGCCGGGGACGCGCTCGCCGGAGCGGCTGCCTATGCGTCCGTGGCTGCGGCACTGGCCACCACTCGGAAGGGAACCCAGGCTGCCTACCCGGAGGCGGCGGACGTGCAGCGGGTGCTGCGGGCCTAGGGAGTAACGTCAGGCGCCGCCGTGGTGCGCGACGCCAGGAAACACGGAGAGGGTGGGGAGGCCGCTGCGGCCTCCCCACCCTCTCCCGTTTTGCAGCCGATTCCCTACTTGGCCAAGAAGGTCAGGAGCGCCTGGTTGAACTCATCGGGGTGGCTCACATTGCAGCCGTGCGGGGCGTCACGGAGGACGTGCAGGTCGCTGCTGGGCAGTGCTGCATGGGTCCGGGCGCCGGATCCTTCGAGGGGCACGGTTCCGTCCCCGTCGCCATGAAGGACGAGCGCCGGGACGGTGACGTTGGGCAGGTCGCCGCGGAAGTCGGTGGTACCGAAGGCCTCCATGCAGGCCAGGGCGGCTTTCTTGTCAGCCTGCTTGCACAGCCGGAGGGCATCCTGCCGCTGCTGCTCGGTGACCTTCAGCTCGCCGTTGACGGAGAAGAACTGGCGGGTGAAATCGTCGTAGAAGGACTCTTCATCCTTGCTCAGGCCGGCGGTCATTTCGGCTGCTGCTTCCTTGGTGAGGGGCCCCTCCGGGTTGTCTTCGCCCTGCATCATGTACGGGGGGACGGCCGCGGCGAAAACAACGCTGCGCACCCGGTCGGAACCGAACTTGGTGAAGTAGCGGGCTACCTCGCCGCCGCCCATGGAGAACCCCACCAGCGTCGCGTCGTTAAGGTCCAGTGCCTCGAGGAGGGCGTTCAGGTCCTCCGTGAGGGTGTCATACGTGTAGCCGCCGTGGGGCTTGTCGCTGCGCCCGAAGCCTCGCCGGTCGTAGGTGATGACCCTGTAGCCGGCAGCCTGCAGTGCCGGAACCTGGGCGGCGAAGGATTCCCCGGACAGGGGCCACCCATGGATGAGGACCACAGGCCGGCCCGTGCCGCCCGTGTCGTCGACGTGCAGGTTGGTGTCCTTGAACAGGCCGTGATGGGCAGTAACTTCTGTCATGAAGAGCCTCCGACTGTGAGTTGGGATCGGCGTCCGTGGCCGAACGTTAACTCATTCGTCAGCAGGCTGTCTTTCGGATGGGTCGTGGTTTACTGCGGTGGCTCCCGTGGACCCCGGCCGGTCAGGGGCCGCCGTCGTGCTTGATGCCGGGTGCCCCCGGTACTTCGGCGGGGCGCCCGGTGAAACGGTCCATGGTCCGGTTGATGCCCAGCACGTCCATGAGCCGGTCGAAGGCGGCGACCGGAAGCAGCCGGGCTGCCGGGACCAGGTTAACGAGCGGCGGGAGGACCAGCTTCTGCCGCCCGCGTTCGACGGCGTCCAGCACCTTGGCCGCCACGGCCTCCTCTTTGAGGATGGGAAGCAGGCGCGGGAACCGGGTCCGGACGCCGTCGAACATGCCCGTATCGATGTAATAGGGGCAGACCACCAGGGTGTTGACGCCGGTCCTGCCCGCCCGCAGCTCGGCACGCAGCGACTCGTTGAAGCCGAACGCCGCGAATTTGCTGGCGGAGTAATCGGTCTGCCTGGCGACGCCCACCAGCCCGGCGGCGCTGGCAACTGTCACTACCGTGCCGCGGCGGCGGGCAGCCATGCCGGGGAGGAATGCGCGCGTCACCCAGTACAGTGCCAGGACATTGACGTTGAAGGTCCGCACAATATCCTCGTCGGCAGCGTCCAAAAGCAGCCTGCCCGTGACCACGCCTGCATTGTTGATCAGCACGTCCACCGGACCGGCAACGGTGGCCGCCGCCTGCACGGCCTCCCTGTCCGCAACGTTCACGGTCTGCGCTTCCGCCAGGCCGCCGGCGCTGCGGATTTCATCGCGGACCTCCCTGCCGCCTTTGGCCGAGACGTCCCAGATGACCACCCGCGCACCCCGCCGGGCCGCCGCCAAAGCCATGCGGCGGCCCAGCCCGCTGCCGCCACCGGTGATGAGCACGGTGCTGCCGGAGAGCGGCGTCCCGCCGGCCATCAGCGCAGCCGTCCCATCAGCATGAGCGCGCCCTTGACCATCCTGGTGTACCGCTGGTTGGCCATGCCGGGCGGCGGCCCCACGGGAACCAGCCGCTGCTGGGCCACCGTTTGGGCTTCCGTGTACTTGAGGATGCCTTCCTTCCCGTGGCGCCGCCCCACACCGGAATCCTTCATCCCGCCCATGGGGGCATCGTGGGACGCCCACGCGGCGGAGTAGCCGTCGTTAATGTTGACCGTCCCGGCGAGCAGGCGCCGCGCTACGTCCTGGCCGTGCCGCGCGGACCAGACGCTGGCGTTGAGTCCATAGTGGGAGTCGTTGGCCAGGGCCACAGCTTCGTCGTTGTCCTCCACCTGGTAGACCGCCACCACGGGCCCGAACGTCTCCTCCCGCGCAACCACCATCTCCCCGGTGACGCCGGTGAGGATGGTGGGCTCGTAGAAGTACGGGCCGAGGTCCGGCCGGGGCCGCCCGCCCGTGATCACGCGGGCGCCCTTCGCCCGGGCGTCCTCTACATGCGCGCTGACCCGGTCCAGCTGCCGTTGGCCCGTGAGCGAGCCCATGTCGATGTCCCAGCCCGGCCCGGACCCCAAACGGATCCCTTCCACATGCGCAGTGAAAGTTGCCAGGAAGTCCTCGAAGACGGCGCGGTGGACGTAGATGCGTTCCATGCTGATGCACAGCTGTCCGGAGTTGGAGAAGCAGCCCTGCGCCGCACCCCTGGCCGCCTTGTCGAGAACGGCATCGGCGAGGACCAGGGTGGCGTTCTTCCCGCCCAGCTCACCCGAGAAGCCGATCAGCCGTTCGGCGCACTGCTGTGCCACGATCTTCCCGGTCCCGGAGGAGCCCGTGAACATGAGGAAGTCCACGCCGCTGATCAGTGCCGGGCCCAGCGTCGGCCCGTCACCGGTCACGATCTGGAACAGGTCCCGGGGAAGCCCGGCTTCCCGCAGCAGCTCCAGGGCGAGCAGTGCCGTGAACGGGGTCTGGGAATCCGGCTTGAGGACGCAGGCGTTGCCAGCCAGCAGGGCGGGGATCGCATCCGAGACGGCAAGGGTCAGCGGGTAGTTCCACGGGCTGATGATGCCCACCACGCCTTTGGGGAGCCGGTACTCCACGGTCCGGGTCAGGCCCGGCGCCGCTCCGGTGCGGCGGGCGGGGCGGAGGAAGCGTCCGGCCGTGCGCCGGTAGTAGGCGGCGGTCAGGGCGGCGTCCGCGAGCTCCTCGAAGGCATTGAGCCGCGACTTGCCGCTCTCCGCCTGGACCAGGTCCAGGATCCCCGCCTCCCGCTGGAGCAGCAGCGCGTGGAACCGGCCGACGACGGCGCGGCGCTCGCGGAGGGGAACAGCGGCCCACTCGCGCTGGGCTGCCCGGGCACTTTCGACGGCGGCCGCCACGTCATCCGGCGTGCAGACGGGGACGGCGCCCACCGTGCTGCCGTCCAGCGGGGAATGGGAGTCCTGCGTGGGCCGGCCCGGTCCGCAGGTCACCAGGTCCGGCAGGTGATAAAGATCCGCAGGCGCTGCAAGCCTGTGGCCGGTTGCTGCCGGCGTGGTTTCCGGCTCGGTGATGCTGGTCATTGTGGTCCCCTTTGGCGGCAATGTAGTTTCCGAGCCTAGCCGCAGAAGCACACGTGGGTCCGGCGGCGCCTGGGAATTCAGGAGCCGGGAGGTCGGTACCTAATCTCACCGGCTTTCTGCAGGGCTTCCATGGTCTCCTCCACACTCATCAGCACCGTGGTTTCAAACGTGCTCAGCGCGCCGCCTCCGCTGATGGCCAGTGCCACCGCTGCCATGGAGACGTTGTCCGGGGCTTCCCACAGGTTGTAGCCGTCATGGCTGCCGAAGGCATACCAGAATCCGTGCAGCTTTCCGCCTACCGATTCGATGTACGCCTGCGCGGCTTTCCGCCGGTCTTCGGGGTTGTTGATCAGCCGGCCCCAGGTCTCCGGTGTGTAGCTGAACCTTGACAAATACAGAGGCATTTTTCCTGTCCCTTCATTGAGTTCTGGAGTGCGGATTCACCCAGAATGGCAGTGCGCTGATGGCACGGCAACGGGCTTTGTCATGGGCTGGCGGTACGTTCGGCACATGGTGCAGCGGCATAGGCATTACTACGGTGAAGACCCCAGCCAGTGGGGCGAGCTGTTCCTCCCTGAGGTGCCCGGCGGCGGTGCCCACCGGGGTGTGGTGGTGGTGATCCATGGAGGCTACTGGCGGTCAAAGTACGGGGCGGAGTTGGGGGAGCCGCTGGCTGGGGACCTCGCGGCGCACGGGATGGCGGCCTGGAACCTGGAGTACCGCCGGGCAGGGAACGGGGCCGGCTGGCCGCATACGTTCCGGGACATCCTGGCGGGCATCGACAAACTGCAGGAGCTGGCCGGTCCCCATGCCCTGGACCTGGCCAGGGTGGTGGCGCTGGGCCACTCCGCCGGCGGGCACCTCGCCGTGTGGGCGGCAGGCCGCGGCCGGCTGCCCCACCTGGGGCTGCAAGCGGAGCACCGGGAGGTGAGTGTGAAGAACGACGGCGTCCGCCTCACCGGGGTGGTGAGCCAGTCCGGCGTCCTGGACCTGGCGGAAGCGGAAAAGCTAAACCTCAGCGATGGTGCCGTGGCCAACTTCCTTGGCGGGCCGTCGTCGGAATTCCCCGGCCGGTACCGGTACGCGGACCCCATGGCCGCGCTCCCGCTGGATGTTCCCGTCTTCGCCGTCCACGCCACGGAGGACGAGGACGTGCCGTTGGCCATGTCCACTTCCTACGTGGAGGCGGGCAAGTCCGGACCAGTGCCTGCGCGGCTGGTCACAGTGTCCGGGGACCACTATGCGCTGATCGATCCAGGGTCCCAGGCCTACAGAAGGTGCCGCGGATTTGTGCAGGAGCTGCTGCGGTGAGGCGCTCGGCGTGCCGAGCCCGCAGTTGTCCTGAAGTACAGTGACGGCCATGGACATTCCCTGGCAGCACGGTGCCTGGACCCACCCGCCCGTTTCCGCCGTCGAGCACGGCACGGATCTGCTGGTCACCGCCAAGGAAGGCAGCGACGCCTGGCGAACCACCTCGTACGGTTTTATCCACGACAGTGAGCACGCCCTCCTGGCACCTTTTCCGCCGGATTCCGCGGTGGAAGTGGAATTTACCGCTGACTTTTCCGAGCAGTTCGACCAGGCCGGGATCTTCGTGCGCATCTCTGCCGGGCAGTGGGTCAAGGCCGGCGTCGAGTTTGCCGACGGCTCCTGCCAGCTCGGGGCGGTGGTCACCGATGGGATGTCTGACTGGTCCCTGGCTCCCGTTCCGGACTGGAGGGGGATGCGGGTGCTCATCAGGATTAGCCGCGCCGGTGACGCGCTCACCATCCGGGCAAGCGCCGCCGACGGGCCCCTGCAGTTGGTCCGGCTGGTCCCGCTCGATCCCGCCGCGGATGCCCACGCCGGGCCCCTCATCTGTGCCCCGACCAGGTCAGGCCTGGCCGTTCCCTTCCACGCCTGGCGGACCACGGAAGCCGACGGCGCCCTGCACTGACGCCCGCCTGCCGTCCCCGGACGTCGTCACGGACCGCCGTTGGCTGCCCTCTTTCTGGCAGAGTATGACCATGCTCACTGTTATTGGCGAAGGCCTTGTTGACGTTGTCCAGCGCGCCTCGGGAATTGAAGCCCACGTGGGCGGCAGCCCGCTGAACGTGGCGGTGGGCCTGGCCCGCCTTGACCACCCGGTGCAGTTCATCGGCCGGTACGGCCGTGACGCCTACGGCGATTCCGTCGCGGCGCACCTGCGCGCCAGCTCCGTCATGGTTCCAATGGGCCCCGATGACCTGCCCACCAGCGTGGCCACCGCCCTGATTGACGACGACGGCGCCGCCACCTACACGTTCGACCTCACCTGGGAGCTTCCCGGCATCGCCGACCGGCTTGCCTTCATGCTGCAGGGCACCACCCTGCTGCACACCGGCTCCATCGCCACCATGCTGGCGCCCGGCGCGACGGACGTGCTGGCCGCCGTCGAATACGCCCACCCGCACGCCACCATCAGCTTCGACCCCAACTGCCGGCCAAGCATCATCACCGACGTGGACTACGCGCGCCGGCACACGGAAAAGTTCGTGACCCTGGCGGACGTGGTCAAGGCCTCCGATGAGGACCTCGCCTGGCTGTACCCGGACATGGACGTGCTGGATGCCGCACGGCGCTGGTTGTCGCTGGGCGGATCCGAGGGACCCGCCATGGTGGTGGTCACGCGCGGCGCAGAAGGGCCCTGGGGAGTGTGCCATGCCGGTGAAGCAAAAGTGCCGGCACCCCGGGTTGAGGTGGCGGACACCGTGGGCGCTGGCGATTCGTTCATGGCGGCACTGCTCTCAGGCCTGGTGGACCGCGGCCTGGACGGTGCACAGAACCGGAAGGACCTTCGCGAACTGCCGGCCGAGGGGCTGGCCGAGCTCCTGGCGCATGCTGCCCGGGCCGCAGCGGTGACGGTTTCCCGGCCCGGGGCCAACCCGCCCACGCGGGCTGAACTGGATGCGGTTCTCTAGTTCAGTAGAAAAGCATCTCACTTAGGTGTGAAACCGACATAATGCTGTTAGTCTGGTGTCGCACCTACAGAGAGTGAGCAATGATGCTTCTCGAAAGAGACCTCATCCAGTCCGTCGGCTTCCGCAATGTCACCGAGGGCGGGCGCGTGACCGGCTTCCAGTTCCGGGTCCGGATGCCGTCGTACCGTGGCATGGCGGCGTCCCTGATCGACGGCATCGCGGTCCGGGTAGGCGACATCGTCGACGTCGGCCCGGACCTTCCGCTGTGGACATTCGGCGGGCGGACCTACACGCTCCAGCAGCTCTGGGATAGCGAGGGCGTGCGCTGGCCCCTTGAAGAAGCGGCATTGGTTACCGTCCCTTTCGACGGCGGCCTGCCCCAGGGCGTCCACGAGGTCACCATTGAGCTGCGGCTGCGGATGTCCTACATTCCGGTCGAGCACCAGCCCACCATCCACCGCGTCAGCCGCTCAATCACGCTGGCTCCGGAAGGCGGCGGGGGCACCTTCCGCTACGGTGTTTCCCTCTACAGCTACATGGGTGACTACGGCACCGTGATGGACCTGGAAACCGCACTGGCCTCCGTTGCCGACGTTGGGGCCACCGGTGTCGAAATCCTCGGCGAAGGGCACATGCCCAGCTATCCTGAACCGTCTCCTGCCTGGCTCGATACCTGGTTCGGCTTGCTCGAGAAGTACTCGCTGGAGCCCACCAATTACGGCTCCTGGATTGATACCCGGCTGCACCCGGGCCGCAGTATGACCGCTGCCGAGGGTGCCGAGGCGCTCCAGCGCGACCTGCGTCTTGCCCGCCGGCTGGGCTTCGGTTTCGTCCGCCCCAAGATCGGCGTCGTATCCAGCGACCTGGTGCCGGACCCCATCTGGACCGAATCCGTGGAGCGTTCCCTGGACCTGGCCCATGAGCTCGGGATCATCATCTGCCCTGAAATCCATTCGCCCACACCCATCAAACATGCGGTGGTTGATGACTACATCGGCCTCATCGAGCGGACCGGAACCAAAAACTTCGGCCTGCTCATCGACACCGGGATTTTCCAGGACCGGCCCATCCCGCTCCGCGAAGGCGAGACCCGTGAAACCCGGCCCGCCTTCCTGGACGGCATCGGCGTCGACCCCGCAGATTTCAAGGACATCGCGCAGTACGTGGTGTTCGTCCAGGCGAAATTCCACGACATCAACGAGCAGCTGGAGGACCAGCAGATTCCCTGGCTGCCCGTGCTCAAGGTGCTCAAGGACTCGGGCTACACCGGTTATCTGTCCAGCGAATACGAGGGCGAACGCACGCCCTGGCGGGCCACCGAACAGGTCCGCCGCCAGCACGCACTGATCCGCAGGATCACCGCGGAACTTCCCTGAATTCCACTCCTCCTCCCAGCAAAGAGAACAACCATGCCCAACGGACTTCTTGACGATGCAAGCCTGCGCACCCACCCGGAGGGCCTAGCTCTTTCCCTGACCATCCCCTGGTACCGGAGCCTCTGGCTCTCATCCGTCTCCAGCCTCAAACTGACGGTTGACGGCGACGAGGTCCCCGCCGCGGACCTGTCCCTGGAACTGGGCGGCGTCCGGTATGCCCTCCCGGACCTGCCCGCCCAGGGCGAAACCCTCTGGTACCTCCAGGAGCATCCCCTGCTCATCGCCAGGAGGGAGAACCCGCTTGCGCTGGGGGAGCAGCACACGGTCCAACTGCTGGGAGAGCTGCGCCTGCCCTATATGCAGATCGCGCCGGGGCAGGACGGCGGCCCGGGCGTGTATGTGCCCAACTTCGTCAACCAGACGCTGGACCTGGTGGTCACGGACAAGTCTGCACCGGCTCCGGCATTGACCACGGCTTTCACGCCGCCGCCTCCCAAAGCGGCAGAGGACCCGTTCTCGCTGGGGCTGACCCTGTACTCAGCCAGTGCCGAGTTCCGGGCCGGCTGGTACGACTTTGACGGCCTCTTGAACAGGGTGGCCGAGCTGGGCATCGGCCCGGGCATCGAGATCGTTGCCTCCCAGGTCCTGCCCACCTATCCGAGGGTCACCGAAGACTTCGCCCGCTCGTGGCAGGAAGCCTTTGACAAGCACGGCTTCACCGCAAGCTCCTTCGGCGCCAACCTGGACATGGGACGCCGTCGCGACCGCGACATGACGCCGGACGAGGAATACGAGTTCACAGAGACCCTCTTCCACGGCGCCAAGAGGCTGGGATTCCCGCTGGTGCGCATCCAAAGCGCAAAACCGGACCTGCTGCGCCGGCTCCTGCCGCTGGCAGAGGACCTGGAGCTCAAACTTGCCTACGAGATCCACGCACCGCTGGGACCCAATGCGACTGAAATCATGAAGGTACGCGACGTGTACGCCGAGCTGGATTCACCACTGCTGGGATTCGTGGCGGACTTTTCGTCAACCATGCACAGCATGTCGCCGACACTCCTGCGGGCCGTCCGCCGTGCGGGCCTGGATGAGGACGCCGTCCGGACGTTGCAGGCCATCTGGGCAACCGACGCCCCGATGCGCGCACGGCAGGAGGAGTTCATCGACTACCTCCGGGGACAGGACTTCGACCCTGCCCGCCTGGGATCCTTCGCACACCTCGCCTTCAACATGCACGGCCACGTCAGCCCAACGGAGTGGGCGGACATCATGCCGCAGATCATGCATGTCCACGCCAAGTTCTACGACATCGATGAAGAGGGCAACGAACCGGCGATCAATTACCCGGAACTCGTCCGGGTCTTTGTGGAGGGCGGCTACCGCGGCAACTGGTCCAGTGAGTGGGAAGGCCACGCTTTTGCCGAGCTCGGCGAGGTGGATCCGCTGGTACTGGTCCGGAAGCAGCACGACCTGATCCGCAAGAGCATGCGGTCAGTGCCGGCGCCAGCGTAACGAGCCGACTGCCCCGTGCCCCTCCGGTCAGCCGGCAGGGGCACTGGGGCGTTTAAGCGCACCGGGCTTCTACGGGGCGTCCGTGGCGGTGGCCGCCGCCACGATTCCGGCAGCCTCCTTGAAGAGATCCCGCATCCACTCGTGCTCCGAATCCCGGTTGTGCACCGGGTGCCACCACAGGGCGTTGACCAACGGCGTGGCATCGAAGGGCAGCGGCAGGATCCGCACCCCGCCCACGCGCAGCGCAAGGGGCGCCAGCGCCGCCTGGATCAGGGCGATCCGGTTGGTCCCCACCACGAAGTGCGGCAGGGACTGGAAGCTCTCCACCACCACGTCCACGCGGGGCTCCACGCCGAGCTGCATGATGTGGCGTTCGGCCGAGGTTGACGCCGAGCGGGTCTGGTAGGTCATCACCCACGGGAGCTCTGCGATGTTCTCCATGGTGATTTTCTCGCCGACGGCGGCGTTGGAGGAAGAAACGACGGCGACCCAGCCGTCCCGCCACAGGTCCAGGTAGGGGAGCCCGGTGAGGAAGCCGTGCGGAATCACCATGCCGTCCACCGAGCGCAGGCGGTTGGCGGCATCCTCCACCACCATCGGGTTGTGCAGCATAAAACGGAACCGGACTCCGTGGGCGCGTTCGGCAGCGAGCTCGGAAACAACCCGCCCGATGGTGGTGAAGCCGTAATCCGAGCCGTAGATGGAAAACTCGCGCTCGGACTCGGCGGGCTCCCACGTTGCCTGGCTTTCGAAAACCCGGCGCGCAGCTTCCAATGCCGTGGTGGTGTGTTCCGCCAGGCGCAGGGCGAAAGGCGTCAGCTCATAGGCGTTGCCGCGGCGGGCCAGGATGGGATCCCCGAAATGGGATCGGAGCCGCGCCAGCGAGGCGCTCAAGGCCGGCTGGCTCAGGTGGAGCCGCTCGGCCGCCCTCGTCACGCTCCGCTCCGTAATGAGGGCATCCAGCGAGATCAGCAGGTTGAGGTCGAGCCGGGAAAGCAGGACATTATTTGTCACGGCACGGCGATCTTTCAACGGTGAATTTTCGTCAGGCCAGTCTATCAGCGGGATCAATAGGAGTGGTGGTTTCCATCACATTTACCGATGCAGAACGGTTCTGCAGACCCCCGTGAGACTTATGTCTGTCATCGGCAATACTTATGTGCTTTTTCTGCACATCTCCCTCATACTGGTGAGTGACCGGGCTCACGGCTCCCGGATAGTTTTCGACAACGAAGTCAGAAAGGCTGGACATGACACAGCACCGCCGCTACTCGGGTCTCAAGGCCGGCGCCCTTGCAGTTCCCACCATCGCAGCCCTCGCTCTTACCGGCTGCGCAGCCTCCACCGGAACCACCTCCTCCGCTCAGGGATCGCAGGAATTCTCCCTGTCGTTCGCCACCTCCAACACCATTGAGAGCCCTTTCCAGGTTTTGGGGGAGAAATACATGGAGGCTAACCCGAACGTGAAGATCACGTTCAACCCGCAGCCCAATGACTCCTATGACCAGACCCTGCGCACGCAGCTCCAGGCCGGAAACGCCTCAGACATCGTGGTGACCTCCCCGGGCAGCGGCCAGGGGCGCAGCATCCTTCCGCTGGCGGAGGCCGGGTTCCTTGAGCCCCTGGATGACTCCGCCAAGGACCTCCTGCCGGAAGGCAGCGCCAGCACCTTCGGCCCGGAGGGCAAGGTTTTCGGCCAGGCAACGGCCATCACCGTCTCCGCGCTGGTCACGAACGAGGCCGCGGTTAAAGAGGCCGGAGAGTTCCCCGCGGACTTCACGGCCCTTGAAGAGCAGTGCAAATCCCTCGAATCGTCCGGGAAATCCCTCTTCGCCCTTGCCGGCGCGGCGCCTCCCAACACGGGCCTCACTGCGATGTCCCTCGCAGCCTCCCGCGTCTACGCGGAAGACCCCCAGTGGAACGAAAAGCGCGCAGCCAAGGAAGTTACCTTCGCAGGTTCGGACGGCTGGAAGTCAGCGCTGGAAGCAGTCAACACCCTGAAGGACGCCGGCTGCTTCCAGAAGGGTGCCGCCGGCGCCGGTTTTGACGCCATTACCAAGGGCCTTGCCAGCGGGACGTCACTGGCAGGATTCATCCCGGCCACCAGCTGGAAGCAGCTGCAGTCCGCTGCTGCCGGCTCCGAATTCAACGTGCGCGCGCTTCCGGCTGAAGGCTCGGGCAACGAATACCTGTATGCCAGCGCCAACTACGCCTTCTCCATCAACGCGGCGTCCAAGAACAAGGATGCCGCCAAGGCATTCCTCGAATGGGCCGCCGAACCGGAGCAGACCAAAGCCTTTGCCGAGATCGACGGCGCCCTGCCGGTCAGCGGACTCGACAGCTACGACTTCGACGGCGGCGCCTACAAGAACGTCGGCGACCTGATCAAGGACGGAAAGTACGGACCGCTGCCCAACATCCAGTGGCCCAACTCCGCGGTCTACGACGCACTTGCCACCGGCGTCCAGGGCATCATCACGGGCCAGAAGACCCCTGACCAGGTCCTGCAGGCCATGGACGCAGCCTGGGGACAGTGACAGTTCTCCATCACCAACGGTCCGTCGACTCCAAGGGACAAGCAAGGATTACCATGACTGCGACGATGCAACCCAAGAGCGAAGCAGCTGAAGCACCCCGGCGAGGCGGACGCACCCCGGGGGCGGGCACCAACGCCCGCCCCCGCGGGCGCGGCCTGCAGTTCGGACACTGGTGGTGGGCCCTGCCCGGCATCGCACTCGTTTTCGCCATCCACTACGTAGCCACCGGCATCGGGGGCTTCTTCGCCTTCACCAACTGGACCGGCATTGGCTCGTTCCAGATCGTGGGATGGCAGAACTTCGAAGCCATTTTCAAGGACCCTGCCAAGGTGGGGGCACTGTCCAACACGCTGTTCCTCGCGTTCGGCTCCGTCCTGCTCGGCAATGTCGCCGGGCTCATCATCGCCCTTGGCCTGAACCGGGTCCTGAAGACGCGGTACATCCTCCGGACCCTCTTTTTTATGCCGGTGGTGCTCAGCCCGCTCGCCACCGCCTACATCTGGAAGTACATTTTCGACTTCGACGGACCCATCAACGTCTTCCTCGCCTCGATTGGTGCAGGCGACCTGGCCAAACCCTGGCTTGCTGACCCGCAGTGGGCCATTTGGACCGTACTGGTGGTCCTCGTCTGGGGCACCACTGGCTTCGCCATGGTGATCTTTATGGCCGGACTTGCCGGCGTCCCGGTGGAGGTCGAGGAAGCCGCCGCTATTGACGGCGCAAACCTGTGGCAGCGCTTCCGCAACGTCACGCTCCCGGCCATCCGCCCCGCCGTCGCCATCGCCACCACGCTCGGCATCGTCCAGGGACTCCGGGTCTTCGACCCCATCATGGCGCTGACCGGGGGAGGCCCCGCCGGGGCCACCGAAACACTCGCCACCCAGGTCTACAAGCAGGCGTTCGCACTCGGCAACTTTGGCGGCGGAGCCGCGCTGGCATTGGTGCTCGCCTTCATCATCCTGTTTTTCGCCGTCATCCAGCAGCGGCTGACGCGTACGAGCCCCGAGGATTAACGATGTTCCGCTACACCAAAATCACCGTGCTGCGCGAAGTTGGCCTCTGGGCCCTGGCGCTGATCTTCCTGGCACCCTTCTACTTCCTGGTGACCACGGCACTGAAGCCGGACAGCGAGATGTACACGACGTCGCCACTGGCCCCGCCCAACAGCCCGGATTTCAGCAATTTTGTTGATGTCCTGACCGCCACCGGCAACTCCAACGTGGTCATGGGCCTCGTCAACAGCACCATTATCACCGCAGGCAGCATCGTTGGGCTGATTGCCCTTGGCTCCATCACCGGATACGTCATTTCCCGCAGTACCCGCCGCTGGAGCAAGGCCACGTACTACCTCTTTCTGATTGCCATCATCCTGCCCGGGCAGCTCGGCGCCGTCCCTCTCTACATGGGTGCGCGTGCCATCGGCCTGACGGGCTCGGCCTGGGGCCTGATCGTCCTCTACACCGGCATGCTCCTGCCGCTCTCGATCTTCCTGTACGCCAACTTTTTCCGAGGCCTGGGCACGGACTACGAGGAAGCCGCCACCATTGACGGCGCCACCAAGTCGCAGATCTTCTCCAAGGTGGTGTTTCCCATGATGGCCCCCGCCACGGGAACGGTCACCATCTTCGCCGGACTGATCGTCTGGAATGACTTCTTCACCTCCCTGATCTTCCTGGGAGGCTCGGCCAACCAGACGCTGCCGGTGGCCATGTACTACTACATCGGCTCACTGGTCTCCCAGTGGAACTCAATCTTCGCCATCGTGATTGTGTCCATGGTCCCCATCCTTGCCCTGTTCCTGTTCGCGCAGAAGCGCTTCATCCAAGGCTTTTCCGGCGGCCTGAAGGGCTGACCCTTCGCCGGTCGGCCACCACGCAGCGCTTGAAACGCACCGCGGCGGTCCTCCGCGCCCCAAAACGGGCCATTCCCGCCCGCCGCCATCCCATTTTTGCCCAATTCCCGACATCCCAGGAGACACGCATGTACCAGCTTGCGCCCAACATCGACCTATTGTTCTCGGAGGCCGGCAGCAGCCCTGCAGACCGCGTTCGTGCCGCAGCAGCCGCGGGCTTCGACGCGGTGGAAATGTGGGGTCCCACCGGCAAGGACATCCCCGCACTCAAGGACGCCCTCGAGGAAACCGGGATCCAGCTCACCGCCCAACTTGCCGAACCCCGGATGCAGTTCATGATCCCGCCCAAGGACCACGCTCCCTTCTTCTCGGGCCTCGATGCCGGCGTCGAGGTAGCGCAGCAGCTGGGCTGCCCCCGGATCGTGGTGGGCAGCGGAACCGGCTTCGGCGGGCGGAAGCGGCAGGACCAGCTGGACGAGCTGATCGAGATCTTCACCAAGGGCACAGCGCACATCGCCGGCTCCGGCATCACCCTGGTCCTGGAGCCCGTCAACATCCGGGTGGACCACCCCGGGGCACTCCTTGACCGGACAGCAGAAGCCGTCTACGTCGCCAAGGGCGTCAACTCACCGAATTTCGGAGTCCTCTACGACCTCTACCACTCCACCGTGGAGGGTGAGGACGTGGCCGCCGAGCTAGCCAACGCCGGCGACCTCATCAAGTACGTTCAGATCGCAGATGCCCCCGGCCGCGGCGAGCCCGGTTCCGGGTCCATCGACTGGCCGGCCCGCTTCGAAGACCTGCGGAACAGCGGCTACACCGGCCCGATCGGGCTGGAGTACTACCCCACCATCGACTCGGCAAAGTCGGTGCGGCGCATCCAGGAACTGGTGGCAGGGCGATGAGCGGAAGCCGGTATCCGGACGCCGTAGACGTCGCCATCGTTGGCAGCGGTCCCACGGCCTCGGCTTACGCCCGGATCCTTAGCGAGGAAGCCCCCGGTGCCACCATTGCCATGTTCGAGGTGGGCCCCACAGTCAGCAATCCGCCCGGGGCCCACGTGAAGAACATCGCGGATCCCGAACGCCGCAGCATCGCACAGCGCGCATCGGAAGGTCCCGGCGCCGGCGCTGAAACGGTGAGCTCTCCCGGCGCCGTCAAGAGCGGGGAACGCCGGGCACGCCCCGGAACCTACCTTCTGCAGGACGGGTACGCCTTCCCCGGCGAAGACGGAATGCCCGTCGCTGCCATGTCCAGCAACGTGGGGGGTATGGCCGCGCACTGGACCGCGGCCTGCCCACGGCCCGGAGGCAAGGAGCGCATCCCGTTCCTCGCCGACCTGGAGCAACTCCTGGGCGATGCCGAACGCCTCCTGGGGGTCACCACCCATGCCTTCGACGGTGCCCCGTTCGCGGACCTCGTCCGTAACCGGCTCGCAGCCGCCGTGGATAAGGGCCGCGGCCCCGCCTACCGGGTCCAGCCCATGCCGCTCGCAGTACACCGGCGGGAGGACGGCGCCCTTGCCTGGTCAGGTTCCGACGTCGTGATGGGTGAAGCCACCCGGGAAAACCCGCAGTTTCAACTCTTTGATGAGTCCCTGGTGACCCGTGTGCTGGTGGAAGACGGCGCCGCCGCCGGTATCGAGGTCCAGGACCGCCGCAGCGGGGAGACGCGCAGGGTGGCCGCCCGGTACGTGGTGGTGGGCGGCGACGCCTTGCGCACGCCGCAGTTGCTGTGGGCCTCAGGAATCCGGCCCGACGCCCTTGGCCGGTACCTCAATGACCAGGCTCAGGTGGTCTTCGCGAGCAGGTTGCGTGACGTCCAAGCCGAGATTGCGCCGGCAGCCGCCGGCGGTGCGCTCAGCGAGCAGGCCGGGGTGGCCTGGGTTCCCTACACGGACGAGGCGCCTTTCCACGGCCAGATCATGCAGCTTGACGCATCCCCGATTCCCCTGGCGGACGATGACCCCGTTGTCCCGGGCTCAATCGTGGGGCTTGGTTTGTTCTGTGCCAAAGACCTGCAGCGCGAGGACCGCGTGGCGTTCGACGACGGCGCCCGGGACTCGTACGGAATGCCTGCCATGCGCATCCACTACCGCCTTACGGACCGGGACAAGCAGGTGCTTGAACGCGCCCGGCAGGAAATTGTCCGCCTGGGCAAGGCGGTGGGTGAACCGCTGGACGAGCGCCCGTTCGTCCTTCCTCCGGGGGCATCCCTGCACTACCAGGGGACCACGCGCATGGGGCAGGCGGACGACGGCGAAAGCGTCTGTTCCCCGGACAGCCAGGTATGGCAGGTTCCCCGTCTGTTCGTGGCCGGAAACGGTGTCATTCCCACCGCCACGGCGTGCAATCCGACGCTGACAGCGGTTGCGCTCGCTGTACGCGGAGCGCGGAAAATCGCGCGGGACCTCAGCAACGCTTTACTTACGTCTGAATCAGACATTAGACTGACTAAATAAGGAATAAGTGGCACGTTGCTGCCATTCCGATCAAGCACCGGCATTCGCCCAATCACAAGCGCGCAATGCCGCAGACAAGGAGGTCTCGATGATCGCCGACCGCATTATCGAGCAGGGAACACTCACCACCCAGGACGGCCGGACCGCAGTCGAAGTCCGCATCCCCTGGTACCGCGCCCTTCCGGGCTCATGCATCGCCGGCGCAGCGTTGACGGTTGACGGCGTTGCCGCGCCGGCGGACACGCTGCGCTGGACCATGAACAACCGCACGTTCAGCTTTGACGAGCTCGTGGATGAGACCAGCGAATGGTGGTTCCCGCTGGACTCGGCCGTCCTTTCCGGCGACCTTCCGGTCCAAGACGGCCAGGCCGAGCACGAGGTCCGGGTGGACCTGAAGCTCTATATCCCGTACATCATCACCGACCACGGCGTGCTGCATATCGAAGAGCACGACACCAAGACCATGAAGGTGGCCCAGCGATGACCAGCCTCGGCACGCCTATCCAGGGCGTTACCCTTTATAGCTTCACCCGGGCGTTCCACGCCCGGCAGTACGATCTCGACGGGCTGATCCGCAAGGTGGCGGCGGAAGGTTTTGGTCCCGGCCTGGAAGTTATAGGCTTCTCCAGCCTGCGTGGCTTCCCGGACCGGATAGACGACGCCTTCGTGGGGCAGTTCCGCGATCTTGTGGCCGAGGTGGACCTGGTCCCCACGTCCCTGGCCGTCAATGTTGATACCGGCCTCCGCCGCGACCGGCTGATGAACCACGATGAACTGGTCGACTACATGCGCAGACAGATTGAGGTGGCTGCCCGGCTCGGCTTCCCGATTGCCCGGGTGCAGATCTCGCTGACCCCGGACGCCATGGAGAGCCTGCTTCCGGTGGCCGAGCAGTACGGCGTCACCCTGGCCCTGGAGGTCCATGCGGACCAGCATGGCGCGCACGAACGGATCCTGGCGCTCCGCGACCGCTTTGAGCTGCTTGATTCCCCGCTGCTTGGCTTTACCGCTGACTGGGGGGCCACTGTCACCGGTTTTGCCCCCTCCCTGCTGGAGGCGTACCGCCGCCGCGGAGCTTCGGAGGACCTCCTCCGCCAGGTGGTGGAGCTGTGGAACGGCTTCTACGCCGAGGGTCCGCCCAACACCCAGAAGGTCCACGGCGAACGCTTCGGTGCGTTCATCGGACTGGCAGCCCGCAATGGCCGCCCGGACCTCGGCATCGACTTTGGCATCAACGGAACCGGGCTCTTCGGTCCAGCGCCGCTGGACACCTGGCTGGAGATCATGCCGTGGGTCCGCCACGTTCACGGCAAGTTCTTCGGCATTGACGAGAACGGGGAGGAACCGTCGGTGCCGGTCCGCGGCCTAGTCAAGCAACTCGTGGAGAACGGCTACTCCGGCGCCATCTCCAGCGAATACGAAGGCTGGCACTGGAACAACTGGCAGGACCCGTTCGACATTATCCGCGGCGAACAGGCCGTCCAGCGGTCGGCTGCGGCGGACGCCGGCTCAGCCATGATCACCGACGCCTCAGAAGCACGCCGCATCCTCAACAGCCACCTGGCCCAGCCCGTCCGCGGCTGACCAATGAAGGGACCACACACCATGACAGAAGGCATCGCCGGCTCGGGCATCCAGCTTGGCATCACCCTCTATTCGCTCACCTCGGAATTCGCCGCCGGTATCTACACGCCGGAGACCCTGATCAAGGCCGTCGCCGACGAAGGCCTTGGCCCCGGCGTCGAATTCAACATCGCCCAGATGCTCCGCACCTACCCCGACGTTGACGACGACTTCGTGAAGCTCTGGCGGGACAGCATGGACCGCTACGGCCTGACCCCCAGCGCCGTGGGCACCAACCTGGACATGGGCCGCCGTAAGGACCGGGATATGACGCCCGACGAGGAGTTCGACTTCTTCGCCAGGCAGCTCAAGACCGCCAACACGCTGGGCTTCAACAAGATCGTTATCCGGTCCGCGGGCAAGGACCTGCTCCGCCGGCTGCTTCCGCTGGCCGAGAAGTACGACCAGAAGCTCGGCTACGAGATCCACGCGCCCCAGGGCCCGAACGATCCCAAGATCCTGCAGATCCGCGAGATGTATGAGGAGCTCGGCAGCGACCGCCTCGGGTTCACCGCGGACTTCAGCTCAACCATGCACAGCCTCTCGCCCACGCTGTTCCGCACCCTTACCCAGATGGGGCTGCCGGAGGAGCATTTCGCCGTTATGCAGGACATCTGGCGCAAGCCCCTGCCCATGCAGGAACGCAACCAGGAGTTCGAGGACTATCTGCGGGAGAACAACTTCGACCCTGCCCGGCTGGGGCCGTTCACCCGGCTCGCATTCAACATGCACGGGCTGGTTCCGCCGGAGGAATGGCTGGACATCATGCCGCAGATGTTCCACGTCCACGCCAAGTTCTATGACATCGACGAAAACGGCAATGAGCCCGCCATGGACATCCCCCGGATCGTCCGGCAGTTCGTCAAGGGCGGCTACACCGGCTTCCTCTCCAGCGAATGGGAAGGCCACGCCTTTGCCGACCTGGGCGAATCGGACCCGATCGACCTCGTCAAGAAGCAGCACGCCCTCATGCGGCAGGCCATCGAAGAAGCAGCAGATCCAACTGTCTCCCACCCGACCCTGGTCGAGACTGCGAAGTAAGGAAAACCATGGCTACCCACAACTCCCTGTTCCAGGACGCCGACGTCCGCAGGCACCCCGAGGGCATTTCCGTCTCGGTGCAGCTTCCCTGGTACCGCAGCCTTTGGCTGTCCGCCGTGGATGACGTAGCAGCCACCGTCAATGGGGTGCAGATCCCCAAGGAGGCCCTGCGGTTTGAACTGCAGGGCAAGAGCTACTCCATTGCCGAACTTCCGGACCAGTGGGACACCCTCTGGTTTGTTGCCGACAAGCCGGACATCATCATCCCGCTGGACCGTGTCCCGGACGCAGGCGAGGAAATCGACGTCGAGGTCATCCTCACCCTGCGCCTGCTGTACATGCAGATCGCACCCATGCGCTACGTCGGCAACCGGGTGGCGGTTGAGCGCAAGGTAGTGCTCGCATGAACACCCTGCGCGTGGCCATGATCGGCTACGGCTTTATGGGCGCCGCCCATTCCCAGGGCTGGCGCACGGCCCCACGGGTGTTCGGCCTGCCCGCCGAGCCGGAGATGGCAGTCATCGTTGGCAGGAACGCCGACGCCGTGGCTGCCGCGGCCCAAAAGTGGGGCTGGGCCGAGTCAGCCACTGACTGGCGTGAGGTCATCGCCCGCGACGATATCGACGTCGTGGACATTGTCACCCCCGGCGATTCACATGCCGAGATCGCCATCGCTGCGCTTGAGGCAGGCAAGCACGTCCTGTGCGAAAAGCCGCTCGCCAACACGGTGGCCGAGGCCGAGGCGATGGCCGAAGCCGCGGAACGGGCCGCCGCCCGGGGCGTCAGGGCCATGGTGGGGTTCACGTACCGCAGGGTTCCCGCCGTGACGTTCCTGCGCAACCTGATCGCTGAAGGTGCGGTGGGGACGGTCAACCAGGTGCGCGCCTCCTACCGGCAGGACTGGCTGGTGGACCCGGAGACGCCGCTGGCCTGGCGCCTGCAGAAGGACCACGCAGGGTCCGGTGCGCTGGGGGACATCGGGGCCCACGCCATCGACCTCGCCCAGTTCGTCACCGGGCAGGACGTCACGCAGGTATCCGGTGTCATTGACACCATCGTGAAGGAACGGCCCCGTGTGGAGGGATCCTCCTCGGGTTCCGGGCTCGCGGGCACCGCCGGCAGCGGATACGGCCAGGTGACGGTGGACGATGTCGCCATCTTTACCGGCCGCCTGGAATCCGGTGCGCTGGCATCCTTCGAGGCCACGCGCTTCGCCACCGGACGGAAGAACGCGCTCCAGATTGAGGTCTCCGGGGACAAAGGCGCCCTGGCATTCGACCTGGAGGACCTCAACAGCGTCCAGTTCTACGACCGCACGGCACCCGCAGACCGCCAGGGGTTCAGGAAGATCCTGGTTACCGAGGCCGGGCATCCCTACGTCTCGGCATGGTGGCCGGCCGGCCACATGCTCGGCTACGAACATGGGTTCTCCCACCAGGTCAAGGACCTGGTGGAGGGTATCGTGGGCGGCACCGACCCCCACCCCACGTTCGGCGACGGGCTGAAGGTGCAGCGTGTGCTCGACGCCGTCGAACGCAGTTCCGACAATGATTCCGCCTGGACCCGGGTCGCTTCCGGCGTCCCCGTCCAGGCCACCTAGGGAGGGAAAATACGTGGCACGACCAATCACCCTGTTCACCGGCCAATGGGCCGACCTGCCGTTCGAGGAAGTGGCCCGGCTCGCAGGCGAGTGGGGCTACGACGGGCTGGAAATCGCCTGCTGGGGTGGCCACCTGGACCCTTGGCGCTGGGACGACGACGCCTATGTGCAGGGCAAGCTCGACGTCCTGGAGCGCAACGGCCTCAAGGTGTGGACCATCTCCAACCACCTCAAGGGCCAGGCCGTCTGCGATGATCCCATCGACGAGCGGCACCGCGGAATCCTGCCGGACGTGGTGTGGGGCGATGGCGACCCTGAAGGTGTCCGCCGCCGAGCCGCGGAGGAGCTGAAGAACACAGCCCGGCTTGCCGCCAGGCTCGGCGTGAAGACGGTGACGGGCTTCACGGGCTCTTCCATCTGGAAGTACGTGGCCATGTTCCCGCCCGCCTCCGAGAAGATGGTCGACGCCGGCTACCAGGACTTCGCCGACCGGTGGAATCCCATCCTCGATGTGTTCGACGAGGTGGGGGTCAGGTTCGCCCACGAAGTCCACCCGTCCGAGATCGCGTACGACTACTGGACCACCCAGCGCACCGTGGAGGCCATCGGACACCGTGAGGCGTTTGGCCTGAACTGGGACCCGAGCCATATGGTGTGGCAGGACATCGATCCGGTGGGGTTCTTGTGGGACTTCAAGGACCGCATCTACCACGTGCACTGCAAGGATACGAAGAAGCGGCTGTCCAACGGCCGCAATGGCCGCCTCTCATCGCACCTGGCCTGGGCGGACCCCCGCCGCGGCTGGGATTTCATTTCCACGGGCCACGGCGATGTGCCCTGGGAGGACGCGTTCCGCATGCTCAATTCCATCGGTTACCGTGGCCCGCTGTCCGTGGAGTGGGAGGATGCCGGCATGGACAGGCTGGACGGTGCCCCCGAAGCCCTGGCATTCGTACGCAGGCTGTCCGGCTATGAACCTTCAGCAGCGGCATTCGACGCCGCCTTCAGCACGAAGTAGCACAGGCAGCACCAAACAGCACCGCTGCGCAGAACGGCCGGTCCCGGTAAACCCGGGGCCGGCCGTTTCTGTGTGTGTCAGCTGGCTGTTTTCTGTCAGCTGGAGGCCGTGGCCGCCAGCGCTGACTGTGCCAGGGTTGCCTCCGCCAGGGTGAGGTGCCGCCGCGTCATCTCCGTGGGGTCCTTCTGCAACCACTCGTGTCCACCCCACTCGCTGGTCAGTGTGCCGGTGAAGCCGCTCCTGCCCAGCAGGCCGCCCAGGTCCCGCAGCGGCCGGGAAACGCGCCCGCCGTCGTCGTCCAGGTCCCAGAACTTCAGGTGGAAGGCGCCTACCAGGGGGAGGATGTCCTGCAGGTCCGCCGTGCCGCTGCGGCCGAAGCGGATGAGCAGGTTCATGAAAAGGGTGTGGATCCGCGGCGGCACGTTGCCCGAACGCAGCACGGCGGTGATGGCGTTGTGCGTTGCGGGATCGCGCCAGTCATTCTCCAGGCGCGCCATGAGATCCGGGGACAGTCCGCCCTGGCGCATTTCTTCGAGGTAGGTCACGGGAAGGGCGGGCATCAGCATGCTGATATCCACGAGGACCCGCACGCGTTCATCAGCCAGCCGTGCTATCGCGTCAAGGGCCGGAGCGACCGCCGGATTGCCCGGAGCCTGCTGCCCCTGGATTTCCTCGTAGAGCACCAGGTCCAGCTCGTGCAGCAGGGGTTGCAGCAGCATGAGCAGTTCCGTTCCCGCCTGTCCGATCGGGAGCCGGACCCCGCTGGCTCCAACGCGGTGCGCAGCGCGGAGCTGGGGAACCAGGAAATCCAGGCGCTCCTGCAGCGGGCGGCGTTCGACGGGGGAGGTGAAGTCGTCCAAGCTGGCGCCCACGATGCTGATCCGTCCCCGGACCGCGGCGAGGCCGTGGCGCAGTTGGTCCACCTCGGCGTCCTGCGGCGCGGGGAAGGACCGCCAGACCAGTCCCGGCTCAAGCTCAACCGTTTGTGCCACCGAAGCCGCGATGCCAGTCACGATATCGCGGGCCGTCCTGCGGGCGGAGATGATGTCCGGGGCCCAATTGAACGAGCTGGCGCAGAGCGTCCATCCGAACGGAATTTCGGGAGCCATGGGTAGCCTTCCCTTTTATGTCTGTTAGTGACAAACTTATGTCACTTTTAGGATAAAGGATGGAAGCCTTGTTGCAAACAGCTTTACGCGAAGATGCGTTGACCTCCGCTTCGGGCGGCTTCGAACTGCGGGTGGGGCTGCCGTGGATCCGCTCGATGCCCCTGTCCTCCGTGGCGGGGCTGGCGGTGGAAGTCGACGGCGTTCCGGTGGTGGGGCGGGAGCTGGCGGTCGCGCTGGGCGTGCGGCAGGTCCCGGCGGAAGCCCTGCCGAAGGAACCCGGCTGGTGGTTCATCCAGGACAGGCTGGTGCTCGCCGTCCAGCGGCACCTTTCCGGCGGGCCGCATGCGGTCGCGGTCGGTTTCCAGCTGTTGGTGCCCTACCTGCAGGCGCGGCCAGGCACTCCGCTGGTCCTGCCGTTCCGCCTGGAGGCCCTGCTCGAACTTGACGGCGCGCCTGTGCCCAGCGTGTCCCGCGACGTTGCCTGAGGGGGAGCGCCCGGAGTGTCCCGTGGAACCCTAGGCAGGAACTGCCACCCGTTCCGGTGAGGGCCGGCCGCCTGCGAACCAGCGCGGGAAGGTGACATCGAACAGCTGCTCCCGCGCCAGTTCGGCGCCGCCGCGGAGGGGTTCGCGCACGTCATTCACGGAGGGGGTGATCGTCAGGTCCCGGGTGGCGAGCGGCAGCGAGAGCTCGTAAACCCGCTGGCGCACTTCCGCCAGGAACACCTCGCCGGCCGAGCCCATGGCCCCGCCGACCACGATGACTCCAGGGTTGAACATGTTCACCAGGGCCGCGATGGTCTCGCCCGCCACGCGTGCCGACTTCTGAATCAACGAAATGGCCAGCGGGTCGCCGGCCTGGGCCGCCAGGGTGATGTCCTCGAACGTCAGTGCCCCCTTTTCCACCAGCGCCGCCATGGAGCTGGTGGCACCTTCCCGGATGGCCTGTTCCACATCCCTTACCAGGGCCCAGCCGCTGGCGACAGCCTCCAGGCAGCCGATCTTTCCGCAGCGGCACTGCGCTTGGGAGTCAAGCACCCGGACATGGCCGATGTCGCCGGCGGCACCGTTGGCCCCGCGGTGGATCCGGCCCTGGGACAACAGGCCCGCGCCGATTCCCGAGCCGATCTTGCAGTAGATGAGGTCTGCCAGGGATTCGCGGCGGCGGGCACGTTCGCCGAGGGCCAGCAGGTTGACGTCGTTATCCACCCAGACCGGGGCGTTGAAGCGCTCCTCGAAGGGCGTGCGGATGTCGAATCCATTCCACCCGGGCATGATCGGAGGCGACACGGGCTGCCCGGAGGCAAAGTCGACCGGACCGGGAAGTCCCACCACCACAGCCCAGACGGGCACATCGGAATCCTTTTTCAGGACCTCGTCCACGAGGGCCATGACGGCGTCGATGGTCTTCTCCGGCCCTTGGGTGATATCCCAGGTGCGGTGCGTGTGTTCCAGGATGTCCCCGTCAAGCGCGGCCACGCCAACCCGAATATGGGCCGCCCCGAGGGCGCAGATGATGATGCGCCCCTGCTCGGAGCGAAAGCGCAGGGTCCGGGGCGCGCGGCCACCTGAAGAGGCGCCAAATTCCCCCTCGCCGAGGAAGCCGAACTGGATGGCCTGGTCCACGCGCTGGCTGACGACACCCCGGCCGAGGCCCGTGACCTTGCCGATTTCGGGGCGGGTGGTTGCCTCGCCGGTGCGCACCAGGTTGACGATCCGCAGGAGGCTGGTCACTTCATCGGTCTGGGCTCCAAAGCGGAGGGTGGACTCTGTCGTCATGATCACAATTCTCACACACGGAGGCACACTAAGGTGCGGTTAGATGGGACTATAGCCAGAATTTTTCCGACTTATGAATAATAAAAGCATAAGAGGGGGAGGCGGCGGGCTTTGGAGCCCGGACCTCGGGTAGCACGACGTCCGGGCATCAGGTCTAATCCAAACATTCTTATGTTGCTTTCAGACTAAAGTGACGTATAATGGAGACGGCGCCGGGGTTCTTTCCGGACCCGTTCTCCGCCGTGATGCTGCGCCGGAGGCACACCACGTCGCGTCGACGGCCCGATCGTTCGGGCAGATCACTATGCCACTTTCACCTTTGAGACTCCGTCTCCTTGTTGTTTCACTGCTCTCGGTCTCCTTCCTCGGCGCCCTGGACCACACAGTGGTGTCCACGTCGCTGGCCACCATTGCCGGTGAACTGGGCGCGCTGACGCTGATGAGCTGGGTTGTGGTGGGCTACACGCTCGCCAGCACCGTGCTGCTGCCAGTACTCGGCAAACTCGGTGATGTCCTGGGGGCGCGCCGCATCTTCCTCGGTTCGCTCGTGATGTTCCTTGCCGCCTCCCTGGCCTGCGGTTTCGCCGCCGACATGACCTGGCTCATCGCCGCACGCGTCCTGCAGGGCATGAGCTCAGCAGGCCTGCAGCTGATGTCCCAGACCATCATTGCCCGCGTCACCACCCAGCGTGAGCGGCCGCGCTATATGGCCATCATCGGCGCAGCTTTCCCTATAGCCATCCTGGTGGGCCCGGTGCTCGGCGGTGCCATCACCGATTACTGGGGCTGGCAGTGGGTTTTCTGGATCAACATCCCGGTGGGTGCCGCGGCGCTGGCCCTCGCACTCGTCGCGGTTCCGCACCTGGAGCCCGGCCCCATGCCCCGCCACTTCGATATTGCAGGGGCAGCTGTGTTCACCACCGCGCTGGTGGCGCTGGTACTGGCTGTCTCGTGGGCCGCCGAAAGCAGCGGAGGACTTGCCACCGCTGCTGCGCTCGCGGTGAGCATCGCCGGCTTCATCGCCTTCTTCCTGATCGAGCGGCGGGCGGCGGAGCCCATGGTGCCGCTCCACTTCTTCGCCAACCGAACAATTGCGGCGGGCACGGCACTTTCGGCGATTATCGGCGTCGGCCTCTTCTCCATCACCGCGTACCTGCCCACGTACTTCCAAATGGCGTACCAGACCACTGCCACGGTGTCCGGGCTTGTTCCCATAGCAACGGTGTTCGGCATGCTGATCAGCAACCTGCTCACCGGCTGGCTGGCCAGCCGGACAGGGCGGTACCGGATTTTCCCCATCCTGGGAACCTCAATGGGGGCCGTCGGGCTCTTTGTGATGGCGTTGCTGCCCGCCGGGCTTCCACTGTGGGCTCCCATGATTGTGATGGGTGTGGTGGGTATGGGCACCGGGGCCTTCATGAGCCTGATCGTTGCAGTAGTCCAGGGAGCTGCACCGGCAAGCCAGACCGGCACCATCACCGCCACCATCAACCTGGTGCGGCAGATCGGTTCAACAGTGGCGACGGCCATCATTGGCGGAGTGATCGGCTTTGGTGTCGCGGCGCTTCTGCCGTCAAGCCTTGACGCGGCCACGCTGACCCCGCAGCTGGTCCACGCGGCGGCGCCGGAAGTCCAGGCCGGCGTCGCCCAGATCTACAGCTCGGTCTTTACGCCCATCTTCATCGCCCTGGCAGCCGTCTACGCCCTGGGCATTGTTGCGGCGGTCCTGCTTCCGCACGGCCGGCTTTCCGACGACCCCGTACCCGCTCCCGAAGCACCGTCCACCTCCCTTTCGGCCTGATCTCAAAGGAGACATCATGTCCAACCCCACTATCGCCATTGTCGGCAGCGGACCCATCGGTTCCACCTACGCACGCCTGCTCCTGGAGCATGTACCGAACGCGCGGGTGGTGATGTTCGAGGCCGGGCCGCAACTCACCGACGTTCCCGGCGAAAGCGTCCGCAACATCCCCGACCCCGCCGAGAAGGCGCGTGCCCGGGAGATGTCGCAGGGGCCGCAGGCAGGGGCCTACCGCGAGTCGCTCGGGATCCCCGCAGCCACCGTCACCGAGGGCATGTTCACCGCCCGCCAGGGGACCCACCTGCTGGACTTCGGCGGCGCGGGTTCGGCGCACGCCCCGTCCTTCCCGGCCGCGGCTGCGGCAACCAACGTGGGAGGCCAGGGCGCGCACTGGACCTGCGCGACGCCGTCGCCCGCCTTCAGCGAAAAGGTTCCGTTCATCGCTGATGATGAGTGGGACGGCCTCATTGAGGACGCCAAGCAGCTGCTCCACGTCCACAGCGCCGCGTTCGCTGACTCCAAAGTTGGCGAGGCGATCCGCTCGCTCCTGGACGAAGAGTTCGGCGCGGAACTGCCGGGCGGCTACGGTGTGGGCACCCTTCCGGTGGCCGGGGACCCGCAGCCTGACGGATCCGTGCGCTGGGCGGGTGCCGACGTCGTCCTCGGCCCGCTGATCGATCAGGACAGCCCGCTCTCGAAGCGGTTTGAACTGCGCGACCTCACCCTGGTCCGCCGCGTGGAGCTGGACGGACGCCGCGTCACAGGGATCACCGTCCAGGACCTCCGGACGGGGGAGGCGTCCTTTGTGCCGGCGGACATCGTTGTGGTGGCCGCCGACGCCTTCCGCTCCCCGCAGCTGCTGTGGGCCTCGGGCGTCCGGCCCAAGGCGCTGGGGCACTACCTGACCGAACACCCCGTGGTCATCTCCACAGTGGCGCTCGACGCCGAAAAGATGGAGCGGTACGCCACCGGGGAGGACCTTGAGGCCGAACTGGCGCGGCGTGCACACAACCCGGCGGATCCGGTGGCGGCAGTGAACCGCATCCCGTTCTCCGAGCCCGAGCATCCCTTCTCCGTCCAGGTCATGTACTCAGAATCCACTCCGTTCCCCATGGAACCGGGCACACCGTACGCCGAGAACCGCTGGGGCTACGTCAACATGGGCTACGGCATGCGCAAGCACCCGCGCTACGAGGACGCGGTCACCTTCGACGACAATGAGCCGGACTACCGTGGCTTCCCGAACATGACCATTGAGTACGCACTCACCGAACGGGAAGAGAAGGAGATTGCCGAGGCCACCGAGCGGCTGCGGCGTGCCGGCAAAGCCCTGGGCGCCTTTGTTGCCGAGCCCAGGCTGATGCCGAACGGCTCCAGCCTGCACTACCAGGGCACCATGCGGATGGGCCAGGCCGACGACGGTACTTCCGTGGCGGATCCGTGGTCGCGTGTGTGGGGTTACGAGAACCTGGTGGTGGGTGGGAATGCGCTGATTCCGACGGCGACTGCCATGAATCCCACGCTGATGAGTGTGGCCATCGCGGTGCGCGGCGCCCGGAAAATCGCTGCGGAGCTTGGGTCCTGACCTGCGAATGCGCCTGGCCGGGGCGCGGTCCAGCGCGCAACCCGGGCATGCCGTGATCGAAGCCGCCACGCGAGAGCGCGCGCACTAATCAGTTCTGATTAAGGGAGCCCGCGGACCTGAAACCTCCGCGGGCTCCCTTTGCTATGCGCGGCAGGGGATCGCCGGCTTTGGTCGCCGAAATACCGCGTGCTGACATCCAAGTATTCGCACCACGAATACCAGCTAGATAGATTGGAAGGTTCCCGACTCGCGACTGATGGGCAATTGTTGATTGCAACAAGTTTGACAACCGGTTGTCACGGAAATGCCATCAGGGTTTCTGTGCCATCGCCGGTTCAAACACACCAACCAATCAGCGATGAATCAGGAGCCAACGATGAAGTTAGGTCCCAAGGCGGCAGCGACCGCAATCACCCTCAGCGCCGCACTGGCGTTGACCGCCTGCGGCGGCAACGGCGCCAGTGGAGGAAGTACTCAGGGCTCAAGCCCGGAGAACCCGACGGTCACGTCCCTGACCCTCGGAGCGCTGCAGGATGTCCGCTCTTGGGACCCCGCGCAGGCACACGTCGGCAACGGTCTGCAGCCCTACCAGATCGCCTACGACTCGCTCCTTCTCCGCGAACCGGATGGGAAGCTCAGCCCGATGCTGGCAACGGACTGGAAGTATAACGAGACCAACACCGTTCTTACCCTGGATCTGCGGACCGACGTCACCTTCAGCGACGGCGCGAAGTTTGATGCAGAAGCGGCGAAGTCCAACATAGACCATTTCAAGAAGGCGAACGGTCCCCAGATGTCCCAACTGGCATCCGTCTCGGAGGTCAAGGTGGTGGACGCGGACACGGTGGAGCTCAACCTCAGCGCACCGGACCCGGCCCTTGAGTACTACCTGAGCCAGGCAGCCGGCTTCATGGGCAGCCCCGAGGCGTTAGGAACCGAGGCCATCAAGACTGAGCCCGTGGGCAGCGGTCCCTACGTCATGGACAAGGCGTCAACCGTCAAGGACTCGGTGGCCGTTTTCACTGCCCGCGAGGGTTATTGGAACAAGGACCTGCAGAAGTACTCCAAGTTCTCGTACAAGGTTTTGAACGACATCACCGCACGCACCAACGCGCTGGTCTCCGGCCAGGTGGATGCTGCAATTCTTGACCCGAAAACCGGCAAGCAGGCGGAGGGTGCCGGGATGCGGCTCGCCAGCAACGAGGTGGACTGGCAGGGGCTGCTGCTGTTCGACCGTGACGGCACTGCGAACCCCGCCCTGAAAGACGTGCGGGTCCGGCAGGCCATCAACCACGCGTTCGACAGGAAGACCATCCTGGAACAGGTGTTGCTGGGTGAGGGAACGCCCACGTCCCAGCCTTTCGGCAAGGAAAGCGGGGCGTGGGTTGAGGAACTTGAGGACAAGTACCCGTACGATCCCGCGAAGGCCAAGGCCCTGCTGAAGGAAGCCGGCTACGAATCAGGAGTTGTCCTGGAAGTTCCGCTGGTTCCGGCCTTCGAAACGCAGATCAATATCCTCAAGCAGCAACTGGCTGATGTGGGCATCACCTTGAACGCCGGTGCCTGGTCGGGGCCCACCTTCTCCAGTGACGTCGCCGCCCGCAAGTACCCCAGCATGTACTTCTCGCTGTTCCAGGGGGAGCCGTGGGTTGCCATCAACCAGCTTGCTTCCACCACGGCCTTCTACAACCCGTTCAAGAACACCACTCCTGAGCTGCAGGCCAAGATTGACGCGGTGCAGAACGGCGGGGAGGACGCGGACAAGCTGGCGGAGGAAGTCAACCGGTACCTCGTTGAGGAGGCATGGTTTGCCCCGCTGTTCCGGATCAACCAGATGTACTACTACAACGACAAAGTCAACGTGACGCCGCAGCTCCAGCAGGCCGTCCCGTCGATCTACAACTACTCCCCCGCGAAGTAGGTTCCACAGCAGCCGCCCCACGGCGGCCCCCAGGGGCAGCCGTGGGGCAACGCCAGCGCTAGCCAGTTCGATGGAGAACCAGCCATGATCAAATTCA
>NZ_JCAXEF010000058.1:0-206 GCF_059758765.1 Pseudarthrobacter sp. GQ63 | reverse complement strand
GACGTCCGAGACCGTCACCCTCACCGCCACCGCGGACAGCTGGGTGGCAGGCGGAGCAGCAAACACAAACTACGGCACCTCCACCACAATGAGCGTGGACAACAGTCCCGTGGAAACCACCTACCTGAAATTCGACCTCTCAGCGTATGCGGGTAGGACCGTGGAGAGCGCAACACTGCAGCTGCGCAGCGCCGGCAGCGGGTCAA
>NZ_JCAXEF010000057.1:0-214 GCF_059758765.1 Pseudarthrobacter sp. GQ63 | reverse complement strand
CTCCATCGCGATCTCCGCCGCGTTCTCCACCTGCGCCGGAGACCCGCCCATCACCTCAGCCAAGCCCGCAGCGGCCATCGACGACGCCGACCCCACCTCACCCTGGCACCCCACCTCAGCACCAGAAATCGACGCCTGCTCCTTGTACAGCACCCCCACCGCACCGGCGGCCAGCAGGAAACGCACCACGACGTCGTCGCGGTCCTCCTGGCTT
>NZ_JCAXEF010000056.1:0-214 GCF_059758765.1 Pseudarthrobacter sp. GQ63 | reverse complement strand
TTCCATCGCGATCTCCGCCGCGTTCTCCACCTGCGCCGGAGTCCCGCCCATAACCTCAGCCAGGCCCGCAGCAGCCATCGACGACGCCGACCCCACCTCACCCTGGCACCCCACCTCAGCACCAGAAATCGACGCCTGCTCCTTGTACAGCACCCCCACCGCACCCGCGGCGAGCAGGAAACGCACCACGACGTCGTCGCGGTCCTCCTGGGAC
>NZ_JCAXEF010000055.1:0-217 GCF_059758765.1 Pseudarthrobacter sp. GQ63 | reverse complement strand
TGACATTGGCACCTGAAGGCCGGAAGCTTTTGCGCGTTGAACAGCGCAATTCTGCTGTTCCGGTGGAGCGTAAGCCGGAGTGGATCAAGGCGAAGGTCCAGATGGGCCCGGAGTTTGTCCAGCTCAAGAACCTGGTCAAGAAAGAAGGCCTGCACACGGTGTGTGAGGAGGCCGGCTGCCCCAACATTTTCGAGTGCTGGGAGGACAAGGAAGCCAC
>NZ_JCAXEF010000054.1:0-218 GCF_059758765.1 Pseudarthrobacter sp. GQ63 | reverse complement strand
ACGGCGGGGTTGGTGGAGGCGAGCAGGGGGGAGTGGCCGTCGGCGTGCTGGAGTCCTTCGCCGGTGAGGGTGGTCCGTCCTGCGGTGGCGCCGATGATGAAGCCGCGGGTCATCTGGTCCGCGGCGGCCCAGAACGCGTCGCCGGTGCGCTGGAAGCCGAACATGGAGTAGAACACGTAGACCGGGACCAGGGGCACGCCGTGGGTGGCGTAGGCGGT
>NZ_JCAXEF010000053.1:0-219 GCF_059758765.1 Pseudarthrobacter sp. GQ63 | reverse complement strand
ACGTTCCTGGTGAGTTGGTTCAGCAGCCCGCCCGGGCCTACCAGGCTCACGCCCTGTTCCTTGGCCTGCGCGAGCAACCGCTCCGCAAGCTCCTTCTGATCGATGATCTCTCCCGTCACAGGATCGATCATCACCCCTGTCATGTCGGTCGTAGACTCTGACACGGCCGTCTCCTTTCGGATCAGGCCGGACCCCACACACCGTTATTCAGACAGTCCC
>NZ_JCAXEF010000052.1:0-219 GCF_059758765.1 Pseudarthrobacter sp. GQ63 | reverse complement strand
CGGGGACCGTCGATCTTTGCCGGGGCGACCAGGTAGATGCCCTTGATGACGCCCTCGACGTCCAGTTCCTCCGGTTCGGCGGGCTGGGTGATGGGTTCGTTGTAGACGGTGAGGTAGTACATGAGGTTCCGGTCTTCCGATTCCGGCCCGTACATGCGTTCGAGCCCGTCGCGGATAATGTGGCCCATTTCGTAGCCGTAGGCGGGGTCGTAGGTGACG
>NZ_JCAXEF010000051.1:0-243 GCF_059758765.1 Pseudarthrobacter sp. GQ63 | reverse complement strand
TTCGGTCCTGCAAGGTCCGAGGCCGATACCCGGTAGATGCCTTTCAGCACCCCTTCCACATCGAGGTTCTCCGGTTCGGCGGGCTGGGTAATCGGCTCGTTGTAGACGGTGAGGTAGTACATCAGGTTTTTATCGGATGCAGCTCCGGTTCCTTCGCCGCTGGCGGCCTCCCCGTACATCCGCTCAAGCCCGTCGCGGATAATGTGGCCCATTTCGTAGCCGTAGGCGGGGTCGTAGGTGACC
>NZ_JCAXEF010000050.1:0-255 GCF_059758765.1 Pseudarthrobacter sp. GQ63 | reverse complement strand
GTCAAAGCCAAAACCCAGGGCAACCCCCTGGCCGCAGGCCTGATCGCGTTCGGCGCCGGCATGCTGATCTCCTCACTGATCCCGGCCAGCCAAAAGGAACGCGAGGCCGCGGACCAGCTCAAAACCGCCGCCCAGCCCCTGGCCACCCAGGTCACCGACGCCGCCAAGGACATGGTCCAGGACCTCAAGGAACCCGCCCAGGAAGCCATGGAAAACGTCAAGGCCACCGCCACCGACGCCGCCCAAAACGTCAAA
>NZ_JCAXEF010000005.1:0-238604 GCF_059758765.1 Pseudarthrobacter sp. GQ63 | reverse complement strand
GCAGCCTCTTTTCGTCTTTGAATGCTGGGCCAGTGTTTTCGTATTGTGAGAAAACATTATTGCCATACGAGATTAGCCATCCGCTAGAAGGTGGGTCAAGCGCGATCGGCGGCGGTTCTTCCCCTGCGGCGAACTGTCGCCTGCCAGCCGATTGTGACCGCCGGCGCCTCTGCAACTCCTTGACCATAGGTGACCCAGGTCATACTCTTATTCCACTTAGCAATATCTACTTTTCGCAATGTGGAATAACAGAACCGGTCCCCCGACCAGCGCTCACCACTGCGAATCCTTCAAGAACCGGAGATCCCCATGCAGACCCCTCCACCGGTCGGCGTCGAAAAGGCTCCTGACCTGACAACGCCGTCAGACTCCTCAGCCCACTCCGCCGCAGGCGTCGAAGCTCTTTGTGAATCAGCCAGCGCAGCTTCAGGCCAGGCCATCAGCCCCACCCTCTACAACGTCGATCTTGCCCCCACCAAACGCGCCGGCCGGAGCTGGTCCGGCTACAGCATCTTCACCCTCTGGGCCAACGATGTCCACAGCCTCGGCAACTACGCCTTCGCCATCGGACTGTTCGCCCTGGGACTGGGCGGCTGGCAAATCCTGCTGGCACTCGGCATCGGAGCTGCCCTGCTCTTCGGCCTCCTGAATCTCTCCGGATTCATGGGTGTTAAGACCGGCGTCCCCTTCCCGGTGATGAGCAGGATCAGCTTCGGCATCCGCGGGGCCCAGATAGCCAGCCTCCTCCGCGGCGCGGTCGCCGTCGCATGGTTCGGCATCCAGACCTACCTCGCGTCCGTCGTCTTCCGCGTGATGCTCGTGGCAATGTTCCCGGGCCTTGGAGAACTGGACAAGGACTCCATCCTGGGGCTGTCCACCCTGGGGTGGATCGCCTTCGTCATCCTCTGGGTTGTCCAGCTGGTCATCGTGAGCTTTGGCATGGAGATGATCCGCAAGTACGAGGCCTTTGCCGGCCCCATCATCCTGGTCACCATGGCCGCCATCGCCGTCTGGATCTTCATGGAAGCCGGCGGCGCCATCGCCTGGTCCTCGGACAACGCCCTCGAAGGGCCGGAAATGTGGCTAACCATCTTCGCCGGCGGCGCCCTCTGGGTCTCCATCTACGGCACGTTCGTCCTGAATTTCTGCGACTTCACCCGCTCCGCCGTCTCCAAGAAGGCTGTGGTCCGCGGAAACTTCTGGGGCATTCCCATCAACATGCTCGTGTTCGGCGCCATCGTCGTGGTGATGGCCGGCGGGCAGTTCAAGATCAACGGCACCATCATCGAGAGCCCCTCGGACATCGTCCAGACCATCCCCAACACGCTCTTCCTTGTCCTGGCGTGCCTGGCACTGCTGATCCTGACCATCGCGGTCAACCTCATGGCCAACTTCGTGGCTCCGGTCTATGCCCTCACCAACCTGTTCCCCAAACACCTGGACTTCCGCAAGGCTGCCTTCGTCAGCGCCGTCATCGGCCTGGTGATCCTGCCGTGGAATCTCTACAACAACCCGCTGGTGATCGTGTACTTCCTGGGCGGCCTCGGCGCCCTGCTCGGCCCCCTGTTCGGCGTCGTCATGGCTGATTACTGGCTGATCCGCCGTGGCAAGGTCAACGTCCCCGAGCTGTACACCGCATCGCCGGAAGGCGCGTACTACTACAAGAACGGCGTCAACCCCAGGGCCATCATCGCCATGGTGCCGGCCGCCGTCCTGGCACTCCTCATCGCCTTCGTCCCGGCGCTGGCGGCGGCAGCACCGTTTGCCTGGTTCTTCGCCGCCGGCATCGCAGCCGTTGTGTACTTCTTCATCGCGGACCGCTCGCAGCGGCTCGAAGACCGCGACGGCGAGGCCATCGCCGTCGCCAGCAAACACTAAGGATCCCCTGATGCGCATACTCGTTGCGAACGTCAACACCACCCAGTCCATGACGGATTCCATCGCCGCTTCGGCACGCAGCATCGCGGCACCCGGCACGGAGATCGTGGGGATTACACCCCGGTTCGGGGCCGACTCCTGCGAAGGGAACTTCGAAAGCTACCTGGCCGCCATCGCCGTGATGGACGCCGTCACCTCCTACCAGGAGCCGTTCGACGCCGTGGTGCAGGCCGGCTATGGCGAGCACGGACGGGAAGGGCTGCAGGAGCTCCTGGACGTCCCGGTGGTGGACATCACCGAGGCCGCCGCCAGCACCGCCATGTTCCTGGGCCACAAGTACTCGGTGGTCACCACCCTGGACCGGACCGTTCCGCTCATCGAGGACCGGCTCAAGCTCGCGGGACTCGACGCCCGCTGCGCCTCCGTCCGGGCCAGCGGCATGGCCGTCCTTGAACTTGAGGAGGAACCGGAGCGCGCCGTGGAGGCCATCATCAACCAGGCGATGCTGGCCGTTAGCCAGGACAAGGCCGAGGTGATTGTGCTCGGTTGCGGCGGAATGGCAGGACTGGACGAGCAGATCAGGCTGCGGGCCGGAGTGCCCGTGGTGGACGGCGTGGCCTCCGCCGTGGCCATCGCCGAATCGCTGGTCCGCATGCGCCTGTCCACCTCCAAGGTGCGGACCTACGCTGCGCCGCGGCCCAAGACCGTCATAGGCTGGCCGCTGAACAGCACTGGCGTGCCCGCCGCCCTTTAGCAGCAGATCCCAAGGAGAACAGCGTGAACACTACCCCTCCCGCCGCGCGCGTTGCCGTCGTTACCGGGGCAGGTTCCGGCATCGGGCGGGAGGTGGCCCGGCAGATGCTGGCCGCCGGATACCGGGTAGCGCTGGCGGGCCGCCGGGAATCGCAGCTAAAGGAGACGGCGGACGATCACCCCGAAGCGCTGGTGGCGCCGTGCGACGTCACCCGGCAGGACGACGTCGAGCATCTTTTCGACGCCGTCCGCCGGAGGTGGGGCCGGGTGGACCTGCTGTTCAATAACGCCGGAGTGTTCGGTCCGGCAGCCAGCGTGGATGAGATTTCGCTGGAGGACTGGAACGCCACCCTCGCAGTCAACCTGACGGGTTCCATGCTGTGCGCCGCCGCCGCGGTCCGGGCCATGAAGGCGCAGGACCCGCAGGGCGGGCGGATCATCAACAACGGCTCCATCTCCGCGCACTCGCCCCGGCCCCGGACGGTGGCCTATGCCGTCACCAAGCACGCCATGACCGGCCTGACCAAAAGCATTGAGCTGGACGGGCGGGGCTTTGGGATCACGTGCGGGCAGATCGATATCGGCAACACGGCCACGGACATCATGGACACCATCGGCGTGGGCGCGGGGGCGCTGCAGGCGGACGGCAGCCGCCGGGTGGAACCGACCTTCCCGGTTGAGGACGCCGCCCGTGCGGTCCTGATGATGGCCGGCATGCCGCCGTCGGCCAGCGTCGGATCTGTGGTCATCACCGCCGCGGGGATGCCGTTCATCGGCCGCGGCTGACCCCCGGGCTGACCCAACAACTCGGGGTGTCAGAGGGGGAGCAGCGCGGAGAGGTCCGCGCGGAGGCCGGAGGCGGCAACCTTGTGCGCGGCCACCGCGTCCGTCCAGCCCAACTGGCCGGTCACCATCGCAAGCCAGGTGGCGGCGTCGCACTCAATGACATTGGGCGGCGTGCCGCGCGTGTGCCGCGGGCCTTCCACGCACTGGGTGACGCCGAACGGCGGCACCCGCACCTCCACCGAATTTCCCGGCGCCCGCGCAGTGACTTCCTCGAGCGTGTAGCGCACCGCCGTTGCCAGGATGGTCCGCGGGACAGGACCATCCGACGACGGTCCGGCGGCTTCGCGCCAAGCCTCCACCGCTGCGGCGCCTTCCTTCGGGTCGATCCGGCGACGGGCTACAGCCATGTTTCGGGCCCCTTTCGTGGGGATGCAGCGGCAAAGGCAACCAGAGTACCGCGGATGCTTAACAGTAAGGAATCGGGTGGGGGAGTACGATCGGTAGCACTCGTCACAACGGAAGGGAACGGCCCGTGCAGCTCGGCGCTTTCTCAGTAAGCCTCAACGTCAAGGACATCGCCGCTTCAACGGCTTTCTACGAAAAACTTGGGTTCACGCGTTTTGCCGGTGACATCGCGCAGAACTGGCTGATCCTGAAAAACGGCCAGGCGGTGGTGGGGCTTTTCCAGGGGATGTTGGAGAGGAACGCCCTGACTTTCAACCCCGGCTGGGACCAGGACGCCCAGCCGCTGGAGTCCTTCACTGATATCCGTGACCTCCAGCGGGAGCTGCAGGGCCACGGTGTCAGTTTCGCCAGCGAAGCGGAGGAAGGAACAACCGGGCCCGCGAGCTTCATTGTTGTTGACCCGGACGGCAACCCGGTCATCGTGGACCAGCACGTGTGAGGCGTCAACCCGTGCATGCCCAGTCCAGAAGCGCCAGGTCCGGAAGCGCCTGGTCCGGAAGCACCTAGTCCAGAAGCGCAGAGACCGCCGGGCCAAGCCGGATCTTGCCCACCGGCCGGCCGCCGCCCATGACGGGATCAACCACCCTCTCCAGGACGCCGGCAACAGCGGGGATGTCCACCGCGCCGGCCGCGGCCAGGAGGGTCAGGGCCACCAGTGAGGTGGCACGCACGTTCCCGTCCAGGATCTTCACGGCCACGGAAACACCTTGCGCTGTGGCCATGGCCAGTACGCCTTCCGCGCCGATTTTGGCAATAATCTCCAGCTCATCCATGACCAGCGTGTTGGCCTCGCCAATCCCCTGGACGGCCCACGGGTAGTCCAGCATGGACGTGGCGATGGTGGCGGCGCGGGCGCTGAAGCTCTGATCGCCCGGTGCTTTTGCCAGCTGCGAGTACCCCCGGGCAAGTCCCTTGAGGGACACCGCTGCCACGGGTGCGCCGCAGCCGTCGATACCCAGGTGGGCAATCTTCTCACCCGTGTATTCCTCCACCACGGTGCGGACCCGCTGCTGCAGCGGATGGTTGGGCTCCAGATAGCTGTGCGTGTCCCACCCGTTCTCCGTGCAGGCCCACAGGAAAGCTGCGTGCTTACCGGAGCAGTTGAACGCCAGGCGCGACTTCCCCTTTTCGGAGCGCACCAGCCAGTTCCGGGCCGTCTCATCCTGCGGCCACGCCTCCGGGCACTGCAGCTGGTCCTCACGGACTCCGGCGGCCTTGAGCATTCCTGCCACGACGTCCATATGGTCCAGGGAACCGGTGTGGCTCCCGCATGCAACAGCTACCTGGGCGCCCCGCAGCGGGACGCCGGACTGCATGGACGCCAGGGCCTGGAAAGGCTTGAGCGTGGACCTGGCCAGGATGGGCGTGTTGATGTCGCCCAGCTCAGTGACCACGGATCCGTCCGCTGCCAGGAGGACGGCGGACCCGATGTGCCGGGATTCCACAAAACCGCTGCGTTCGACGACGGCCAGTTCCACGGCGGAGTCCACGGTAAAGGTGGCATGGGGGTTGTGGGGCATGGTGCCAGTCTATGGGTCGCCCCCCGGAATGCTGCGCTATTCCACGGTGACCATCACGGACTGCCACCCGGACGCGCCGTCGGGAACAGGGTCGGCGCGCTGGTCCGTCTGCACCTCCCCGGAGCCGTCGGTGGCCCGGACCTTGATGTAGTGCTGCCCGGGAGTGGCGTCCCACTGGTAGGACCATTGCCGCCAGGTGACCAGCGACGCCTCCGTGGACAGCTCGGCTTCCATCCAGTCGCCGTCGTCCACCTGGATTTCCACCTTGGTGATGCCCCGTGTCTGTGCCCAGGCGGTGCCGCCCACGGCAACCTTCCCGGCAGGTACCTTGGCGAAGGACTTGGGAACGTCCACCCGCGCCATGGTTTTGATGGGGCCGCGTTCGGACCAGCCCCGTTCCGTCCAGTACGCCTTGCTGTCGGCGAACCGGGTGACCTCCAGGTCCACCACCCACTTGGTGGCGGAGACAAACCCGTACAGGCCGGGGACCACCATCCGCACCGGGTAGCCGTGCTCCAGCGGGAGCGGCTCACCGTTCATGCCGATGGCCAGCATTGCGTCGCGGTCGTCCTGGAGCACCTCCAGGGGCGTTGAGGCGCTGAAGCCGTCGATGGACGTGGAGAGCACCATGTCTGCTCCGTCCTTGGGCCGGGCACGCTTGAGTACTTCGCGGAGGGGGAACCCCAGCCATTTGGCGTTGCCGGCAAGGTTTCCGCCCACGGGGTTGGACACGCAGGTGAGTGTCACATGGGACTCGATCAGGTCGGCGTCGAGCAGGTCCTGGAACGTGAGCCGGACTTCCTCCTCAACCATGCCGTGGACCCGAAGCTCCCAGTCCGCCACGTCGATTTCCGGCACGCTGAGTGCGGTGTCGATGCGGTAGAACTCGCCGTTTGGCGTCACCCAGGGCGCCACTCCGGGCACCGGAGACTGCACGCCGGCTGGAACGGGCGGCGCCGCCTTGGCGGGCGAGGGCAGTTGCAGGGAATCCCGCGCCTGGAGGATATTGCTGCGGGCGGCACCCAGCATCCGGCCACCTGTGGCGGCCAGTCCGGCAGCGGCTGCGGTGATTCCAGCCGCCGCGAAAAAGCGGCGGCGGCTGGTTGCGGCGCGGGGCGTCTTTCCCGGCCCGGCCACCACGTCAGGGTAGTCAGCGACGGCGCTGCCGGCCGGCGCTTCCGGCCACGCCTTGGTTGCCGGCAGCTTTGTGATCAGGAACCGCAGCACCAGGATGCCGGCCAGGGTTCCGGCCACTGACGGCAGCGCTTCGAAGGGCCCGACGCCGGCGCGGGTCACCACGCTGGCCACGATGACGGCACCCATGAACAGGACGCCGAGGACACCCAGCGCCCATCTGCGGTGGGCCACCACGCCCAGCACGCACGCCAGCGAAGTTATGGTCACGCCCATGCCCGCGAAGAGGGCAACTTTGTCATTGGTGCCGAACGTGGCGATGGCGAAGTCCTTCAGCCACGACGGCGTGAAGTCGATGAAAGTTGATCCCAGGGCTATGAGCGGCGTGGCGCGGGCGGTGAAGAAGGCCCCGAGCAGTTCGGCCACGGCAAGGACGACGGCGGCCGCCACCACCCCTGCCAGCGCCGCCATGGCAGTGGGTCCCCGGAACCAGTTCTTCAGTTTCTCCATGACGGGTATTCGGAGCGGACAGGGTCCGGGATTGTCGCCGGGACGCCGGTGAGGCATTGGCGGTGACACAGCTTAGGAGCACGCAGGGTGCACAAAGTACCCTTGGAGACTGTGAAGGTACTCGTCATTGGCCCCGGAGGCCGCGAACACGCCATTGTCCGCTCCCTGCTCGCCGACCCCAACGTGTCCGAGGTCCATGCAGCACCCGGCAACGCCGGCATCAGCAAACTGGTCCCCACCCACAAGATTGACGGCAACGATCCTGACGCCGTCGCCGCACTCGCCAGCAGGCTGACCGTGGACCTGGTGGTGGTTGGCCCCGAAGCGCCGCTGGCCGCGGGTGTGTCCGACGCCGTCCGCGAGGCGGGCATCCCCGTGTTCGGTCCGAGCAAGGCCGCAGCCCAGCTGGAAGCGTCCAAGGCGTTCGCGAAGGAAATCATGGCCGAAGCGGGAGTGCCCACGGCCATGGCGATGGTGGCCACGAACGCCGAGGAGGCCGAATCGGCCCTTGACACCTTCGGTGCACCCTACGTGGTGAAGGATGACGGGCTCGCCGCAGGCAAGGGCGTGGTGGTCACCAAGGACCGCGGGGAGGCCCTGGCCCATGCGCAGTCCTGCTTCGATGCCGGCGGCTCCGTGGTGATCGAGGAGTTCCTGGACGGTCCAGAGGTTTCGCTGTTCGTCCTCTGCGACGGCCACAACACTGTGGCGCTTTCGCCCGCCCAGGACTTCAAACGGATTTTCGATAACGACGAGGGCCCCAACACCGGCGGCATGGGTGCCTACACTCCGCTCGAGTGGGCACCGGAAGGCCTTGTCCAGGAAGTCATTGAGCGCGTGGCCCAGCCCACCGTCAACGAGATGGCCCGCCGCGGCACCCCGTTCGTCGGCGTGCTGTTCGTGGGTTTGGCCCTCACCTCGCGCGGCACCCGCGTCATCGAGTTCAATGTCCGCTTTGGCGACCCGGAAACACAGGCCGTGCTGGCACGGCTGAAGACCCCGCTCGGCGCCCTGCTGCTGGCAGCCGCCAAGGGCGAACTGGACAAGGCAGAAGAGCTGCGGTGGGCCAGGGAAACTGCCGTCGCCGTCGTCGTCGCGTCCGAAAACTATCCTGACACTCCCCGCACGGGGGACCGCATCCGCGGGCTCAAAAAGGTGGAGGAGCTCGACGGCGTCCACGTCATCCATGCCGGTACGGCCTTCGACGAGGACGGCAAAGTGGTGTCCGCGGGCGGGCGCGTGCTCGCCGTCGTCGCCCTCGGCAGCGACCTCGTGGACGCGCGTGAAAAAGCGTACGACGGCGTGGAGCTGGTCCAGCTTGAAGGCTCGCAGTTCCGCACCGACATTGGCGGAAAAGCCGCCCGCGGGGAAATAAAGGTCCCCTCCACCGCCAGCGCATCCCTCCACGGGACCAAGACGAAGGCCTGACATGAGCAACGATCCAGCACCCCGCGGTTTCAACACCAAGACCCTCGACCTTCCCGGATGGACCCACGTCTACTCCGGCAAAGTCAGGGACCTCTACGAGCCGGCAGACGAGGCGATCCTGCAGCGCGTGGGCCAGGACTGCGTGCTGGTGGTGGCCAGCGACCGGATCAGCGCCTTCGACCACGTCCTGTCCTCCCTGATTCCGGACAAGGGACGCATCCTCACCCAGCTCAGCTTGTGGTGGTTCGACCAGCTGGACGTGGACCACCACGTCCTGGGCTCCACAGTGGAAGACGGCGTCCCGGCCGAGGTGGAAGGCCGGGCCATGATCTGCAAGAAGCTGGACATGTTCCCGGTGGAGTGCATCGCCCGCGGCTACCTCACAGGCTCCGGCCTGCAGGAGTACAAGGCCTCGGGGACCGTGTGCAGCATTCCGCTGCCGGAGGGCCTGGTTGACGGGTCGCGGCTGGACCACGCCATCTTCACGCCGTCGGCCAAGGCCGAGGTGGGCGAGCATGACGAGAACATCACGTACGACGCCGTGGTGGCCATGGTGGGCGACGACATCGCCGGACGCCTGAGCGAGCTCACGCTCAAGATCTACAACACCGCTGAGAAAATTACCCGTGAACGTGGCATTATCCTGGCCGATACAAAGGTCGAATTTGGGTATGACCCCGTCACGGGGCTTATCACCCTGGGGGATGAGGTGCTGACGCCGGATTCCTCGCGCTTCTGGGATGCCGCCACCTACCAGCCGGGCCAGGCACAGCCGTCCTACGACAAACAGTATGTGCGCGATTGGCTGACGTCTGCTGAATCAGGCTGGGACAGGTCCTCGGATACGCCGCCACCGGCGCTGCCCAACAAGGTTGTTGACCGTACACGCGGCCGCTACGTCGAGGCCTACGAGAAACTGACGGGGAAAACCTTCGCCTGACGGAGCCCCAGCTGCTCCCGGCGGATGGTGCTTTACCTAGCTGGCTTTGGCAGCGGCCGCGGCGCGCTGCTGTGCCAGCTTTATTTCCAGGACCGCGTCCATTGCCTGCTGGACGCGGTCAGCCGCTCCTGCCGCACTGAAGGCCTTCTGGGCTTCCTCGAGGTGCACCAGGGCTTCCTCGGATTCGCCTGCGGCCTTGAGGGACTTGCCCAGCAGCAGCGAGACTTCACCGGCGGTGTGCTTTGCCAGGCTGGCGCGCTCCGCATGGATTTCGCGGAGCTTCTCGACGGCGGCAACAATGTCCCCGGTCAGGTACAGCCAGCGGGCGCGGATGAAGGCGACCTCCAGCTGGTCGGACTTGTTGCCACCCACGATGGACAGGGCCAGTTCGGCCCGTTCGATCGATGACAGTGTCTCGGGCTCAACGATCCCAGAGGACAGGCGAACGGCCGCAGAGGCTTTGTTGAACCGTGCCCACAGTTCGATGTCGTTGGCGGGGGAGAGCAGCCGGGCTGCCCGTTCGTGGTGCTTGATGCCTTCCTGGTAATCGTGCCGCATGAAGGCCACGTTGCCGATCACCCAGGCCACTTCGCCGGCGAGCTGGGACATGGAGTGCTCATCCACGTGGTCGATCATCGCCTGGCAGTATTTCCAGGCTTCGTCCAGCCGGCCGCTTTCGGCCAGTGCGCCGATCAGTGCCCGGTGGGCGCCGATGATGAGCGTGGAACCCTTCGGCAGCTGCGAACACAGCCGCACGGCCTCCATGGCGTGGTCCACGGCTGCGCTCAGCTGGCCCTGGCCCTGGGCGATGCCGGCGAGCATCTGCCGGGCCCGTACAGCGAGGCCTGCTGATTCCGTGGCCATGGGGTGCTCCAGCAGGTGCTGCATGATGCGCTGGCATTCCTGCCAGTTGCCCTGCTTGATGAGGCACTCCGCCTGCATGTACGTCATGTTCCACCAGGCGCTCGTGTTCCTGCCTTCGAGGGCTATTTTGGCAGCTGTGGCGGCGTGGCTTGCCGCAAGCTGGTAGTCCCTCAGGTCCCACGCCTGCCGGGCGTACAACCCGGCGAGGACGTATTCGGCATCGCTCACCGAGATGGGCTGGCTCCAGGCTTCGAGTGCCTTGGGTGCCAGTTCCAGCCTGCGTGCAAGTTCCTCGATGACCTCCGCCGTAGGTTCCCTGCGGCCGGTCTCAAGTAGTGAAATATAGCTGGGGGAATACAGGTCCTTTCCCAGTTCCGCCTGTGTCAGCCCCCGTTCGAGACGCTCCGCACGGAGCTTCTCCCCGAATCCGTTGCCCACGGGATTTCCTCCTTTTCCGGACGGTCTTCGTACAAAATGCTTGACAGTCCCTGTGGAAAACATTTTACAATGTATGTCAACAAGGACAGTGCTGGCTTTGTAACGAATCCGACTCGTATTGAGGAACCCATTTATGTTGAAGAAGATCGCAACCGCGGCCGTACTGGCAGGCGCCCTTGCTTTTTCTGCTGCGGCTCCAGCTGTCCTGTCTGCCGGTTCCATCGCGGACTCCACCAGTATTTCGGCAAAAGTTGGAAACTGGCCTGACCCGATGTCCAAGAAGACCAAGGACAAGGGTGCAGATACCTCGTACACCACGTACGTAGGCAACTGGCCCGACCCGATGTAATAGCTTCCTCACACAGGAGGCGAGGACGGCCCCGGAGCGCAAGCTTCGGGGCCGTTCCTTTTAAGGAGAAAAGAGGGCCTCCGCAAGGAGACCCTCTTACTTTTTGGTCGGGATGACAGGATTTGAACCTGCGACCTCTTCGTCCCGAACGAAGCGCGCTACCAAGCTGCGCTACATCCCGATCCGCTGCAAAAGCAACTTTACAAGGATAGCCGATGCCGGGTCCCGATGCGAAATCCCGGACGAAAATCAGACCAACGAATCCTTCCAGGCGCCGTGGAGGTCCGCAAAGCGGCCGCCGCCGCCAATGAGTTCAGCCGGGCTGCCGTCCTCCACGATCCGGCCGTCATGCACCACCAGTACCCTGTCAGCGGTTTCCACCGTGGACAGGCGGTGGGCAATGATGAGCGCCGTCCTGCGGGCCGCTTCCGTGCCCGCCAGGAGCCGAGCCAGGCCCTGCTGCACCAGCCTCTCGGACGGGATGTCCAGGGAGGACGTTGCCTCGTCCAGGATCAGCACGGCCGGACGGGCCAGGAACGCCCGGGCAAAACTGATGAGCTGCCGCTGTCCGGACGAGACGCGACCGCCGCGTTTATTGACGTCGGTGTCGTAGCCATCAGGCAGTTCCATGATGAAGTCGTGGGCGCCTACGGCTTTGGCCGCGTCCTCGATCTCCGCCCGGGAAGCCTCCGGGCGGCCCAGGGCAATGTTGTCCGCCACCGAGCCGCTGAACAGGAATGCCTCCTGGGTGACCATCACAATGTTGCGGCGCAGGTCCGTGGTGCCCAGGTGGCGGACGTCGACGCCGTCGAGCGTGAGGGAACCAGCGGAGACGTCGTAGAAGCGTGCTATCAGCTTCGCCAGCGTGGACTTACCGGCACCCGTCTGTCCTACCAGGGCAACTGCCTGTCCCGCGGGAATGTGGAGGTCCAAAGTGGGGACAATCAGCGGGCCCTCGCCGTAGCGGAACTCCACGCCGTTGAAGTCGATGGCTCCCTTGGCCTGCTTCAGGGCAACCGGGTTCCTGGGCGGGCGGACCGTGGGCACCTCTTCCAGGAGCCCCGACACCTTCTCAAGCGCGGCCTGCGCACTCTGGAAGGAGTTGTAGAACATGGCCATCTGGTCCACCGGCTGGAAGAACCGTTTGGTGGAGAGGATGAGCGCCAGCAGCACCCCTACCTCCAGGTCACCGCCGAGGACGCGGAAGCCGCCGAAGAGCAGGACCACGGCCACGCAGACGTTGCCGATCAGGACCAGCCCCGGCTGGAAGATGCCGTTGAGGTTGATGGAGCGCACGGTGACCCGCCGGTAGTCCTCGGCAAGCTGGCCGTACCGGCCCGAGTTTTCCTGCTCCTTGCGGAAAGCCTTGACGGCGCGGATTCCGGTCATGGTTTCCACGAAGTGCACAATGAGCCGGGCGGACACCACACGGGATTCGCGGAAGGCTATCTGGGAGTGCTTCTGGTACCAGCGGGCCAGGAAGAACATGGGCACGCCGGCGGCCAGCACCAGCAGGCCGCTCCGCCAGTCAAGGGCAAACACGGTGATGGCGGTGAAGACCATGAACAGCATGCCTGACGCCAGCGAGCTGACGCCGGAGTCCAGGAGTTCGCGGAGGGCTTCCAGGTCCGAGGTCTGCCGGGCGATGATCCGGCCCGACGTGTACTTTTCGTGGAACTCGAGGCTCAGCCGCTGGGTCTGGCGGAAGACCCGGAGGCGCAGGTCCAGCAGCATGGCCTGGCTGAGCTTCGCGGTGGAGGTGACGTACAGAGCCGTGAGCCCCGCCGTCGCAATGGCAGCAAGGAGGTAGGCGGCGCCGGTGAACACCAGGGGTGCGTTGTCCCCGGCCTGCAGGGCAGGCAGGGCACGGTCGATGCCAAAGGCGATCAGCGCCGGACCGGCCACCCTTGCTGCCTGGGAGAGGACCACCATGGCGATGGTCAGCCAGAACCGGAGCCGCACCGGCCGGATCAGTGACCGCAGGAGCGCCAGTGACCGCCGTCGGACGGCCCTGCTGTCACTCTTGCTGAGGTGCGCGTTGTCTTCATTGGCAGTGCCGAAGGAGGCGGCGCTCATCGGGTGACCTCCGCTTCCTGGATAGCTGCTTCTTCCTTGAGGTCCGAGAGTTCCGTGTCCAGGTCCCGGGGTTCCTGGTCCAGGCTCGCAATGACATAGCGGTAATGGTCGTTGCCCGCCAGCAGTTCCGTGTGGGTTCCGACGGCGGTGATCCGGCCTTCCTCAAGCAGCGCCACCCGGTCCGCAAGGGCCACGGTGGACGGCCTGTGCGCGACGATCAGGGTGGTGGTGTCCTTCAAAACGGCACGGAGCCGGGTCTCCACCAGTTCCTCCGTATGGACGTCAAGGGCGGAGAGCGGGTCATCCAGCACCAGCACGCGGGGGCGGGCCGCGATGGCACGGGCCAGGGCGATCCGCTGGCGCTGCCCGCCGGACAGGCTCAGGCCTTCCTCGCCGATCAGGGTGTCCAGGCCCTCCGGCAGGGAGTACGCGAAGTGTGCCTGGGCAACATCCAGGGCTTCCTCCAGGACGGCGTCGCTGCGGACGGGGGCACCGAGCAGCACATTGTCCCGGACGGAGTTGGAGAACAGGGTGGTGTCCTCGAAGGCCACCGCCACGATGCGGCGCAGCTCCTCCACGTCGAAGTCCCGCAGGTCCACGCCGTCGATGCTGATGGATCCGTCGGTGACGTCGTACAGCCGGGGCACCAGCTGGAGCAGCGCGCTCTTGCCGCTGCCCGTGATTCCCACCAGGGCCATGGTTTCACCCGGCCGGACGTCCAGGCTGACGTTCTCCAGGATGGGTTTGTCCGGGGCATCCTCGTAAGCAAAGGTGGCGTTGTGGAATTCGAGGGCGCCCGCGAGCTGGCGCGGCAGGCGCGGTTCCGGGGGACTGGTGATGGTGTTGGCGGAATCCATGACTTCGTAGTGGCGGTCGACGGCGGTCTTGGCAGTGAGTGCCATGGCCAGCAGCATGCCGGAGAATTCCACAGGTGAGGCAATGACGGCCGCCGTGGCAAAAAAGGCCACCAATGCGCCGATGCTCAGTTGCCCGCTGGCACAGAGCATGATGCCCACCACCAGGCCCGCTCCGAGGGCAAGTTCCGGCAAGAGTGTGACCACCATGGTGAACATGGCCTGGTGGCGCGCTTTGTCGATCTCTGTTTGGCGCAGCTCTTCGGCTTGTTCCTCGAAGTTTTCGAGTGCTTCCCGGCTGCGTCCAAAGGCCTTGAGCACACGGATGCCGTGTACCGATTCCTCCACCGTGGTGGCCAGGTCGCCTGCCTGGTCCTGGCTGCGGCGGGCAACCTTGCTGAAGCGGGTGCGGAACCGGAAGCTGTACGCCATGATGGGCACGGCCGCGGCCAGGAAAATCAGGGCCAGCTGCCAGCTCATGGCGAACATAACGGCAATACCGATAATTACGGTGAGCGTGGTGACCACCAGCATGATGGCGCCAAACGCCATCCAGCGGCGCAGGAAGTTGAGGTCCGTCATGGCGCGGGACAGGAGCTGGCCTGAGCCCCAGCGGTCGTGGAAGGAGACCGTGAGCTCCTGCAGGTGGTCGTAGAGGGACACACGCATCCGGGTCTCCACTGTGGTGGCGGGATTGATCACGAACTGGCGGCGGAGTGCCACCAGTCCCGCCTCAGCTATGCCCAGGACCAGGATGACGCCGGCCGAAACCCAGATGGCTTCGCTGGCGCCGCCCGGCTTCAGCGACTCGTTGACCAGCACCCGCAGCACCTGGGGGATCGCCAGCGCAACGATACTGGCCAGCAGCGCGCACACGAGTCCCAGCAGCAGCCGTGGAATGATGGGCCGGACATGGGGATAGAGACGACTGATCGATCGAAAAAATGAAGATTGCTTGGCCATGCCCGCTTCTCAAGCTCTAAAACGAATGTAGTTTCCCTTAGCAACTACCCTATGCCATGGACGTGAGGCGGTTCACAGGAATTTCGGCGTGATAAAGAGCTTGCCCAGTTATTGCGTTCCGCAATGCAGCATGATGCTGCACGCGCAGCAGGATCAGCTGGGTGAGGTGAGGGTCAGCAGTACTGCCTCGGGCTTGCAGGCGATCCTTACCGGGGCGAAGCGGGAGGTGCCGATGCCGCCGGACACGTTGACCGGCGTCGTACTTCCGTTGCTCTGCCAGTCATTAAGCCCTTTCGCACGCCACGTGGGAAGGTCGCAGTTGGCCACCAGCGCGCCGTAGCCCGGGATGCATATCTGGCCCCCGTGCGTGTGGCCGGCCAGCAGGAGGTCCGCGCCGTTTTCGGTGAAGTGGTCCAGCACCCGCTGGTAGGGCGCATGGATGACGGCCACTTTGAGGTGGTCTGCGGCGTCCTGGTTTACGGTTCCACGGGGCCAGCCGGCGTACTTTTCGCGTTTCAGGTGGGGATCGTCAACACCGGAGAAATCAAAGCGCATGCTGTTCAGCACCAAGGACTGGTGGCGGTTGGTCAGGTCCACCCAGCCGGCCATGCCGAAACCTGAGCGCAGCCGGGGCCAGTCCAGCATCTTGGGTTTGGGCTTCACCTTGGAGGGCCCCAGCAGGTACAGGGCAGGATTCTTCGGGCTCGGCGCGAAGTAGTCGTTGGAGCCTGGAACGAAAACCCCGGGGAAGTCCATCAGCGGGCGCAGGGCGGCCAGAAGGGGGTCCACGGCTTTGGGGTGGCTGAGGTTGTCGCCGGTGTTGGCCACCAGGTCCGGCTTGAGGTCAGCCAGCGACTGAAGCCAGGCCGCCTTCTTTTTCTGGCCGGTAATGAAGTGGATATCGCTCAGGTGGAGGATGCGGAACGGGTTGTGTCCCGGCGGCAGGATCGCCAGGGTTTCCTCGCGGAGGACGAACTGGTCCTTCTCCCACAGGCCATACCCGAAGGCGGCTGCCCCGGCGGCAGCGCCGGCTCCGGCGGTGACGGCAAGGCCGCGTCCGAGGGTGCGGGCGCGGCCGGCCAACGTGTTGGTCGATGTCATCGGCGGCTAGCCGTTTCCGTTTCCGTTGCCATTCCCGTTGCCGCTGTTGGTCGGCTGCGGAGCAGGCTCGGGGGCGGCCGGTGCGGCTGGGGCTGAGGGGGCGGGCGGCTGGGTTGCCGGAGCCTGGGGTGCCTGAGTTGTGCGCGGCGCCGTGGTGGCCGGCGTGCGTGTGTTGCCGCCACCGTTGATCATGGAGCTGGGCGGGGCAGGGAACGGCTCGGTGCCGTAGGCGGGCGCAATCCGGGACATGAAGTTCGAGAACATTGGCCCGGCAATCATGTAACCGTCAATGCCCGGGTAGAACTTTCCGTTCACGGTGATGTTCTGGCCGGAACGGTCCTGGGCGCCAAGTGCGTCACCAAACCAGGCGGCCGTGGCAAGGCCGGTGGTGTGGCCGACAACCCAGGTTGAGCCGTTGTTGTTCGAGGTACCGGTCTTGGCACCGATGGGGAAGCTGGTCCGGGTGGAGATGCGGGGCTGGATCAGGGAGCCGGAGCCGCGGTTCAGTACTTCCTGGAGGGCGTAGTTCACGCCGCGGGCAACCTCGGGCTTGACCGCATCCCGGCAGCTGCTGGACTGTGCCGGGAGGGTGCCCCCGGTCTGGTCAGTGACGGCGGTGATGGCGATGGGCTCGCAGTACTTGCCGTCATTGGCGAAGGTGGCGAAGGCGCTGGCCATGGTCAGCGGAGCCGTCTGGGTGGACCCCAGCAGGTTGCCCAGCGTGGACATGTTGATCTTCGGGTTGGGCTCGCCGTCAGCCGGGAGTCCGCCATGAAGGCCGGTTGCGTCAACAATTTTTTGGATTCCGCAGAAGTCCAACTGTGCCGCCGACGCAAAGGTGACGGTGTTGATGGAGTTGTACAGCCCTTCGAGGACGGACAGCGGCCGGTACCACTGGGGTTCCGCGTTCTGCAGGTCGTCAGCGGCGCCGAGTGACTTTTCCGCGGTGTTGTAGGCGCCCGTGACCTGGCCACAGGAGTTGCGCCACTTGAAGTTGAGCGGGTAGCGGCGCTGGGCGGCATTGACCACGGTATTCATGGATTTGCCCTCCTCAAGCCACTGGGCGAACGTGAACGGCTTCATGGTGGAGCCGGGCTGCGCGCCGCCCAGGCCGTTGAGGTCGTTGCCGTCCTTGTCCAGCTTGTCCACGTTGAAGTTCACCTGCGAGTCGAAGGCGCCTTCGGCGGGCAGGAAGGAAGTGTTCTGGGCCATCGAGACGATCTTGCCGGAGTTGGGCTGCACGGACACCATGGCAGCTCCCCACTTGTCCGGGTTGGCGCCGGCGGAGGCATTGACCTGCTCCTGGGCAGCTGCCTGTGCGTTCGGGTCGAGCGTTGTGGTGATGGTGAGGCCGCCGCCGTAGATGAGGCGAAGGCGTTCTTCACGGTCTGCACCATATGCCGGGTTGTTTTCCAGCAGGTGCAGCACGTAGTCGCAGAAGTACGGGGCGGTGGACGCGTAGGCGCAGCCTTGCCGGGCGGGCGTGACGTTGGTTTCCACGGGGGTGGCGACGGCGGCGTCGTAGTCTGCCTGCGTAACCTTGCCCTGGTCCAGCATCAGGCTCAGCACCAAGTCACGGCGCTGCTTGGCGTTCTCCGGGTTGGCGATGGGGTCGAACGCGGACGGGCTGTTGACCAGGCCGGCCAGCAGCGCAGCCTGCGGAAGGGTGAGGTCCTTGGCGGTGGTGCTGAAGAAGAACCTGGACGCGGCTTCAATACCGTAGGCGTCGCGGTTGAAGAACACGATGTTCAGGTAGCCCTCAAGGATCTGCTCCTTGCTGAACTCCTTCTCCAGGGCAATGGCGAGCTTCATCTCCCGGAGCTTGTCGCCCACGCCCTTGTTCACGCCATTGAGCTTGATGTCCTCGTCCCTGCCCTCGGCGGCGAGGTTTGAGTTGAGGACGTTGTTGACGTACTGCTGGGTGATCGTGGACGCGCCCTGCCGGTTTCCGCGCGCGGTGCTGACCAGCGCACGCAGGATACCCGTGGTGTCCACGCCGCCATGCTCGTAGAACCGGCTGTCCTCGACGGCGATGACGGCTTCCTTCATGAACGGCGAGATCTGGTCCAGGGCAACCTTGGTGCGGTTCTCCTTGTAGACGCTCGCGATCTCGCTGCCGTCCGCAGCCAGGATCCTGGTGGTCTGGTTGGGCGGATCGACCTTCAGCTCATCCGGAAGAGTGTCGAAGAACTCGATCGAACCGCTGGCTGCGCTGCCTGAAACAGCCGCCGCGGGAACCAGCAGGCCTGCTACCAGGACACCACAAATCGCACTCACGCCAAGGAAAACGAGGATTTTTCCGAGGGTGGTGGCAGTGTCGAATAATGGGTTCGTACGAGTCGCCATGTTTTCCACTTTACCGGCAAGGACTAGTCTTTCTCTCATGACCAAATGGGAGTACGCGACGATTCCGCTCATTATTCACGCCACAAAGCAGATTCTTGACCAGTGGGGAGACGACGGCTGGGAGCTGGTCCAGGTTGTCCCCGGACCTGACGGGAACGGCCTGGTTGCCTACCTCAAGAGGGAGAAGCAGTAGCATGAGCACCTCCGCACAGGCCCAGCCAGGCGCGGCTGACGCCCCGGTTTCCGCTGTTGAGCAGCGGCTCGCAGACCTTGGGCTTACCCTTCCGGAAGTGGCTGCGCCCGTGGCCGCTTACGTCCCGGCGGTGGTCTCCGGCAGCCACGTGTACACGTCCGGACAGCTTCCCTTTATTAACGGCAAACTCCCGGCAACAGGCAAAGTCTCGGCAGGGACCGAAGGATACGCCGACGAGCCCACCGTTTCACCCGAGGACGCCCAGCGGTTCGCAGCCATTTGCGCCGTCAACGCCCTGGCGGCCGTCAAGAGCGTCATCGGCGACCTTGACCGGATCACCCGCATCGTCAAGGTTGTGGGATTCGTCTCGTCCGATCCTTCCTTCACCGGCCAGCCCGGTGTCATCAACGGAGCCTCGGAACTGCTGGGACGCGTACTCGGTGACGCAGGCCAGCACGCACGTTCCGCCGTCGGCGTCTCCGTGCTGCCCCTCGACTCTCCCGTCGAGGTCGAACTGATCGCCGAATTTAGCTAGGACCGGTCGTTTCCCTTGCCTCACCTCGCCCGGCGGCTCTTCGCCCTTCCCCAGGACCTTGAAGGGGCGGCTCAGAGCTGGCTCGAACATGGCGAACGGACCCCGCGGGCAGCACGCCTTGCATCCTCGGTAGTGCTGCTGCGGGATTCCCCAACCGGCCTGGAGACCTGGCTGGCGTACCGGCCGGGCTCCTCGCCGCTGGGCGTCCTGGCGTTTCCCGGCGGCTCGCTGGACGCGGCCGACGACGATCCCGTCTCTTGGCTGGGCCCGTCGCCACAGCATTGGGCTGAGCAGATGGGGACGGACGACGTCGGGCTGGCGCGCCGCCATGTGCTGGGCGCCATCCGCGAGCTCTTCGAGGAAACCGGCCTGCTGCTGGCCGGGACTGACATGGCCGGCACCATTGAAGCGACGTCAACCCCGGAATGGATGCGCGCCCGCGTTGCGGTTGCCGAGCAGGAAAAGACCTTCCCGGAAGTCCTGGCAAAGCGGGGGCTGTCGGTCCGGACGGACCTGCTCAAGTCCCTGGTCAACTGGCGCAGTCCCGATTTCGCCCACCGCCGGTTCGACACCCGCTACTTTGCGGCCACCGTCCCCCTGAACCAGCAGCCCACCCTGTTGGAGGGCAAAGGTATGTGGGGCCGGTGGGTCAATGCCGCGGACGTCATCGCCGAACGCCACACTACGGCCCTGGGCGACGAAGTGGGCCAAGAAAATACTGTTGGCCGCACCTTGGGGGAACTGCTGGTCCCCGGCTCCGAGATCATGCTCGAAAAGATGGCCGCGGCCAATGGCTGCATCGCCTATCTCAGCTATAAGCGCAAGGCCCATGTGTACCAGCCGGTCCTGGTTGAAGAGGACGGCAAGCTGATGCTTGAGGTGGAGGCCGCCAAAACAACTGCTGACGACCCCCAACGCGAACGCTAGATTCGCCTGAGCGTGGAGTACGGGCGGCTGGGAAGGGTCCCTGCGGTCCAGTCCTGGGCGGGTGGTTCCAGCGGAATCCGGCCAAGGCCGTCGCGGATGACCAGGACCACCGTGCCGGCTGCGGCGGCCAAGGCCGCCAGTCCCAGCAGGATCAAAAGGACACCCATAGCCACTGACATCGCCATGCACCTCGTGCCTTAATTTTACCGCCGCCCCACCGGACGCTCTCTCACTTGACGCGGGTTTTGGCGTGACGCTCTCTCACTTAACGCGGGTTTTGGCGTGACGCTCTCTCATTCGGACTGCCGCGGTGAGAGAGGGTGTGGGAAAAGGCTGCAGGAGGTGAGAGAGGGTGTGGGAAAAGGCTGCAGGAGGTGAGAGAGGGTGTGGCCGGGTTAACGCAGAAGGCCGCCCCCGTGAACAGTTCACGGGGGCGGCCTTCTGCTTGGGGCTAGCGGGAGCGCTGGCGGAGGCGCTGCATGTCCAGGATGACGACGGCGCGGGCTTCCAGCCGCAGCCAGCCGCGCTGGACGAACTCGGCGAGGGCCTTGTTGACGGTTTCGCGGGAGGCACCCACCAGCTGGGCCAGCTCTTCCTGGGTGAGCTCGTGGGCAACCAGGACGCCGTCCGTTGCGGGGCGGCCGAAGCGGTCGGCGAGGTCCAGGAGTGCCTTGGCTACGCGGCCCGGAACGTCGGAGAAGACGAGGTCGGACAGCGAATCGTTGGTGCGGCGGAGCCGGCGGGCCAGGGCCTGCAGGAGCTGCGCAGAGACCTCGGGGCGGGTGCGGAGCAGGTTGTTCAGGCTCTCGTTCTTAAGGCCGGCCAGCCGGGTCTCGGACACTGCGGTAGCCGTTGCGGTGCGGGGGCTGGGGTCGAAGAGGGCCATTTCGCCGAAGAGTTCACCCGGTCCCAGGATTGCCAGGAGGGATTCGCGGCCGTCAGGAGACGTCCGGCCGAGCTTCACCTTGCCGGAGACGATGAAGTAGAGCTGGTCACCCTGGTCGCCCTCGCGGAACACCGAAGCGCCGCGGGACAGGTCCACCTCGGTGAGCTCGTCCGTCAGCAGACGGAATGCGTCGTCGTCGAGCGTGGCGAAAAGGGGTGCTCGGCGCAGTACCTCGATGTCCATGAAATCTCCTGAATAAAAGTGTCGGCTGTGGCGCTTGTGCCATTGTTTCAGAATTTTCAAGGTTCTGTGACGAACTTGGCAGGCGAAACGCCCTGATACGGGGCCGCAGCGCCACCACCGGAGGCGTCACGGGACGTCGCAGGGGCGGCTTGGAGGCGATTGGGGAGGCGCCCTTGGGAGGCCTGCCAGCAGGGATGGGCTGTCCAGAGAACTGTCAGTGACCACCACTAGAATGGGTGTTCAACTGTTTATAAGGAGCCTTAGTGGTCGGCTTGACTGTCCTGGACCTGATCCTGATCCTGGCACTGCTGTCCTACCTGGTTTATGGCCTGCGGAACGGTTTCCTCGTGACGGCGGGCGGTATCGCAGGGTTTGCGGCCGGAGCCGTGGCTGCCTTCTTCGCGGTCCCCCTGGTGAGCGGCTTCGTTGAGGACTCCGGATGGAGACTGACCGCCATCGTGGCGGCCGCCGTCGTGCTGGTGGTCCTGGGGCACGGCCTGGGGACGATGGCAGGCCGGCAAATCCGCGGCGCCGTGCGGATCCGGCCCCTCCGGGCGGTGGACCGCCTGGTGGGCGGAGCCGTGAACGTGGTGGTGTCCGCGCTGGTGATGTCCATGCTGGCCTTCAGCGTCAGCTCCCTGGGTGTTCCGTTCGTGTCGCAGCAGCTGGCCGAGTCCAGGGTCATCCGCTTGATCGACGGATTGACGCCCGTCCCCGTCAAGGCCACCATGGCGCAGCTGCGCTCCACCGTGATCGGCAACGGCATCCCCACGTTGCTGGAGGGCCTTGAACAGGGGCCGGCAGTGCCGGTGCCGAACGCGAGTACTGACACTCCCTCGCTGAACCGGGCCGCGGAATCGGTGCTCCGGATCGCCGGGACCGCGTACCAGTGCGGCCAGAACCAGACGGGCACGGGGTTTGTGGTGTCAGAGGACCGGGTGGTCACCAACGCACATGTTGTGGCGGGCGTGTCGCAGCCGGTAGTGGAAAAGCCCGACGGCGGAGCGATGCCAGGGCGGGTTGTCTACTTCGACACCAAACACGACCTTGCGGTGCTGGCTGTGGACGGCCTGCAGGCAACCCCGCTGGCGCTGGGCCGGGACCTGCCCGGCGGCAGTCCGGCAGCCTTCGCTGGGTATCCCCACGGCGGCCCGTTCCAGTCCAAGCCCGCCACGGTGCAGGACATCACCACTGTCCTGGTGCCGGACATCTACGGCAACAACGCGTCGCCCGAGGAGATCTACCGGCTTGCCGGGGACGTGCAGCCGGGGAACTCGGGCGGGCCGCTCCTGACCATGGACGGCCAGGTGGCAGGCGTAATTTTCGCGAAAGCGACAGCGGATACGGCGATGGGATTCGCCATCACCATGGATGACCTCACTCCTGTGGCATCGCAGGCGGCGTCCCTCTCCGCGCCGGTGTCCTCCGGGCAGTGCATCCAGAAGTAGCGGCTAGAGGACCTCTGCGAGGTAGTCAATGGCCAGCCGGTACCCCACAACGCCTGCGCCCACAATGACCGCAGAGCAGACGGGGGAGAGGTACGAGTGGTGCCGGAATTCTTCGCGCTGGTGCACATTGGTGATGTGGACCTCGACGGCGGGAAGCTGCACGGCGGCAAGGGCGTCCCGGAGGGCCACCGAGGTGTGGGTGAAGGCGCCTGCATTGATGACGATCCCCGCGGCGTTGTTCCGGGCGGCGTGGATGACGTCGAGCAGGACGCCTTCGTGGTTGGACTGGACGCATTCTGCCGTGAAGCCGTGGGCCTCAGCGGCGGCCGCGGCCAGCTGCTCCACGTCGGCCAACGTCGAGGTGCCGTATTTTTCCGGCTCGCGGGTTCCCAGCAGGTTCAGGTTTGGCCCGTTGATCACGAGGATGGTGCGGCCGGCGGCAGAGTCTGTGGAGGCGTCAGTCATGGATGACAATCTATCGGCTGGCGGTGGGCGCCGCGCATTCTTACACATTCCCAGAACGCGCGGCACCCCTATCGATTGGTCCCCACCGGCCGGGCGGCTCAGAGGGCCGTGAGCTTCAGCAGCAGCGCGTGCTCGGGGTTGAGGTTGGGCATGGGCAGGCCCACCTCGGCGAGGAAGCGTCCGTTGGCCACTGCCCCATCAGCCAGCCAGGCCGGTGGCTGCACCTGGGTGTAGGTGTGGCCGTAGTCGGCGTCTTCGGGAGTGGGGAAGACTGCCTCCACCCGGTACGTGCGCCCGGCCTCCAGCCCGGGAATCCCGATCCGGCCAGGCTCCTCCGCTGCGGAGGTGCGGGTGCTGACCAGGGCGAACAGGCCCGCAGTCGTGCCAGCACCGGCCGGTGCATCGGTGATGACTCCGTGCACCAGCAGGGCGTCACCGGCCACGTCCGCGTGGACGCGGCGTCCGCTGTGGAGGAGGCCGCGGTGTTCCTTGAACAGGGCGATGAAGCGCTTGAGCTCCTCCCGGTCCTTGCCCTGGACGCCGCGGATGTCCCACTCCATGCCGAAGTGGCCGAACAGCGCGGTGATGGCACGGAAAGAGAGGTCGTGGGTGCGGGCGGTGGTGTGCGAGGTGGTGGGCCCGATGTGGCTGCCCACCAGTTCCGGCGGGACCACGGCGCCGGTCCAGCGCTGGATGGTCTGCCGCTCCAGCGCATCGTTGCAATCCGACCCCCAGATCCGGTCGGTGCGTTCCAGGATCCCCAGGTCCACGCGCGCGCCGCCGGATGAGCAGGATTCAATTTCGACGCCGGGATGGGCCTTGCGGAGCTCGTCGAACAGCCTGTACGCGGCGAGGGTCTGCTCGTGGACGGAAGATCGGCCGGCGTGGCCGTGCTCCAGCAGGTCCCGGTTCTGGTCCCATTTGAGGTAGCTGATGTTGTTCTCGCTCAGGAGCGCGTCGATCCGGCTGTAGATGTACTGCCACGCCTCCGGGTTGACCAGGTCGATGATGTGCTGGTTCCGCCATTCCAGGGGCAGGCGGCCGCCGTCCTTGTGCTGCACCGCTGACGGGCCAACGATCCAGTCCGGGTGCGCCCGTGCGATATCGGAATCCAGGTTGACCATTTCCGGCTCCACCCAAAGCCCGAACTCCATGCCGCGGGAGGTCACGGCCTCGATCAGCGGGGTCAGCCCCTTGGGCCACAGGGTCTCGTCGACGTACCAGTCGCCGAGGCCGGCGTGGTCGTCGCGGCGGCCGCGGAACCAGCCGTCGTCGAGCACGAAGCGCTCAACGCCAAGGTCGGCAGCGGATTCAGCCAGCTCGATCAGCGTGTCCAGGTTGTGGTCGAAGTACACGGCCTCCCAGGTGTTGAGCACAACGGGGCGAGGTTTCCCGGCGGGCAGTCCGGTGGAGGCGGCAGGGAGGACGTGGTGCGCGCGGGACCGGAACCAGCTGTAGAAGGCCTCGGTGATCCCGTCCAGCCCATGGTCGGAGTAGGCGGCGAACAGTGCCGGGGTGGTGTAGCTGCCGCCGGGTTCGAGGATGACCTCGGCGGGGCCCAGGAGTTCGGAGCCGCCGATCATGGTCCGGCCGTCGCCAATGGTGTCCGCGAACTGTTCGTGGTTGCCGCTCCAGGCCAGGTGGGTGGCCCAGACCTTGCCGTGGCGGTTGCCAAAACCGGTGGTGCCGGCGGCAAAGAGGAGGGAGGAGTCGTGTCCGGTGCGCCCGTGCCGGCCGGTCCGGACCCAGGTGCCCTGCTGGATGGCGCGGCGCTGCGGGTGCCGTTCCCGGCACCAGCGGCCGGTGAGGTCAAGGAGTTCGACGGCGTCCGGCGCCACGGGGAGGACGGTCGCCAGTTCGTCGAGCTGGTACGGCGTGGTGCCGTCGTTGGTGACGGTGTGCCGCATCTCCAGCAGCCCGGCGTCGTGAAGGGTGAGGGTGGATTCGACCGTGATCCCGGCGTCCGGGTCCGACTGGACAATGACCGCGGAGCCGCCGTCGGCGCCTGCTGTCACAACGCGGAGGCGGGCCGAGAAATCAAGCCCGGAGACGCCGTCGGCCGTCCGGGAGCCGCGCAGGGCGGCCCGGCCGCGCCAGGAGGACGACGCCTGGGGGAGGAGCGCTGCGGGGACGCGTGCGTCGATGGCGGAGTGCGGGACCGGGGACGTGAGGATGGCCAGGTCAGGCAGGTCCGCGCCCAGGTCTGCGCCCCAATGGACCACCTCGGCCTCTCCGCTGTCGAAGCTGATCACCAGGCTGGTCCCGGCGGAACGGAGGTGGAGGGGGTCCATAGGGGAAATCTCTTTCGTCGTTGTGCTGTATGTCTGGAGGAGCTGGAGTGTCGTATGCGCCTCACGCCAAAGAGGGGGAGGTAAGGGGGCTGGATGCCGCCGCCGCGAGGAGGGGACGGCGGCATCCAGCCCAGTGGCTGCGACCACAAACGCAGCCACGGCTTGGGGGCCGGGGCCTACTTGAAGAGGGCGTTGACCTGTTCGTTGGCCTGCGTCAGCGAGCTGGCGGGTGCCTTGCCGGAGACGACGGCGTCCATGGCCGGTTCCATGATGCCCTTGACCTTGGCGGTGTTGTCCGTGATGGGGTACAGGAAGGTGGTGTTGTTCTTGACGTGCTCGGTGAATGCGGTGACGTCAACACCCTTGGCCTGGAAGGCTTCGGCTGCCTTGTCCGAGGATGCCTTGAGTGCGGGGAACACCACGGCCTTGGAGGCTACGACGTCCTGGCAGTCGGCCGAGGCGAGGTACTCAACCCACTTGATGGCGGCGTCCTTCTTCTCGGTTCCGGCCCAGATGGAATCCGCCAGGCCGTTGAACATGGAGGCACGCTCACCCTCGGGGCCCACCGGGGTGGGGGCGATGCCCACCTCGATGCCCTTGTAGCCGGTGTACTGGCCGATCATCCAGGAGCCGTGGGCGTTGATGGCGGACTTGCCGGCAGCGAAGGTGTCAGCCATGCTCGCGCCAACGGTGGTTTCGAGCTTGGGCATGTAGCCCTTGTCCGCCAGCCCGGCGAACCATTCCATGCTTTCCTGGAACGTGGGATCGTCGTAGTTGTACTTGGTGCCCCAAGGGTTCTTGTCCGTGTGGGACCAGCCGGTGGTGTTGGTGAGGTAGCTCCACTCGGTCTGGCCGGAGGAGTCGCCGCCGCCGTTCAGGCCCAGGCCGTAGACGTCCACGTTGTTCTTGTCGAAGCCGGGCTCGTCGCCGCGCTTGCCGTTCTTGTCCACGGTCAGGTGGGCGATGACCTTCTCGTAGCTGCCGCCGTCCTCAGGGTTCCAGGTGAGGTCCTTCATCTGGTCTTCCGGGATGCCGGCGCTGCTGAGCATTGCCTTGTTGTAGAACAGGCCGATGGTGTCCCAGTCCTTGGGCAGGCCGTAGCGCTTGCCGTCCTGGCCCACCCACAGGTCCGCGAGGCCCTCGTTGTAGGCGGAGAGATCGATGTTGTCCTTTTCGACGGCCTCGTCGATGGCCAGGAGCTGCTTGTTGTCGGCCAGCTCGCCGTAGCGTCCCAGGTGGTTGGTGAAGACGTCCGGTGCGGTGCCGCCAACAAAGCCGTTGGTGAGGGTGCTCCAGTAGTCGTCCCAGCCGCGCTGGGTGATCTTGACCGTGATGTCCGGGTTGGCCTTGGTGAAGTCGTCGGCGCACTGCTGGTAGGCGGGCAGCTGGTTGGCGTCCCACAGCCAGTAGCTGATCTCGCCAGTGGCGCTTTCTTCGGAGGAGGAGGATCCGCTGCAGGCAGAGAGGGAGAGTGCCATAGCTGCGGCGACGGCAACGGCGCCGAGGGATTTCTTCATGGTTCTACTTTCCGTTCAGGGTTGAGTTGGCTGGAATGCGATGGGTGGGGATTGCTTATTTGATGCCGGAGAAGCCAATGGAGTTGACGATCTTCTTGCCGAAGGCGGCGAAGAGGATCAGCACCGGGAGGGCCGAAATGAGGGTTGCGGCCATCAGCCCGGACCAGTCCGGTGCCCCCTGTGGGGACTGGGACTTGAAGACGCCGAGGCCCACCTGCAGGACGCGGACATCGTCCTGCGACGCCACGAGCAGGGGCCAGAAGTATTCGTTCCACTGGCCGATGAAGGTGAGCAGCGCCAGCGTGGCGATGGGGGCTGCGGCGTTGGGCAGCACGATCTGGAAGAAGATCCTCAGGTGCTTGGCGCCGTCGAGCATGGCCGCCTCCTCCACTTCGCGTGACATGTTCAGGAAGAACTGCCGGAGGAAGAAGATGGCGAAGGGGGTCATGAACACGTACGGCAGGACCAGGCCGAGCATGGTGTTGAGCAGGTCCAGGTTCTTGATGAGCAGGAAGTTCGGCAGGGCCGTGAAGATCGGCGGGACCAGCATGGTGCCGAGGAACAGGCTGAAGACGGCGTTGCGGCCCTTCCACCGCAGCCGGGAAAAGGCGTAGGCGGCCATGGCGCTGAAGAAGACGGCGCCGGCGGTGGTGATCGAGGAGAAGATGATCGAGTTGCGCAGGTAGAGCCAGAAGTCGATGGCGGCACCGGATCCGCCTTCGGCGACGGCCTCCGCCGGGGACTGCAGTCCGAAAACCCGTTTGAAGGCGCCGAGGGTGAACTCCGCCGGCAGCAGGCTGGTGGCGTTCGAGGCCAGCGCGTTGTTGGTGGACAGCGCGGTGCGCAGGACCCACAGGAAGGGAAGGACGGAGACTGCGATGGCCAGGATGAGGAGTGCCCAGGCGCCGGCGCGGCGGGCGTTGAAAGGACGACGGCGGCGGGTTGCGGCCGGCAGCGGTGCGCGGCGTGCGGTGGTGCTCATGCGGGACTCCTTAGTCCAGGTCCGACTCGTTGCCCTTGAGGAACTTCATCTGGATGAAGGCCACCAGGGCGAGGATGAGGAAGAGAATGACGGCGATGGCGGATCCGTAGCCGAAGTCCGACTCGGTGAAAGCCCGTTGGTAGATGTAGTACTGGATGACCCGGGTGGCGTTGACCGGGCCGCCCGCCGTGGTCACGGCCACGGTGTCGAAGACCTGGAAGGAGCCGATGACGGTCACCACGAGGACCAGGACAAGGACCGGGCGCAGCAGGGGAATGGTGATTTTCCGGAAGGTCTGGAACGCTGATGCGCCGTCCAGTTTGGCCACTTCGTAGACGTGGCTGGGGATGGCCTGGAGGCCGGCGAAGATCAGCAGGGCCGTGTAGCCCATGTGGCGCCAGGTGTTGATCAGTGCCTGGGTGGGAATGGCCCACGCCTCGCTGCCGAAGAACGCGACGCGGGGGAGCCCGCTCCATTCGATGAACTGGTTCACCACGCCGATCTGGTAGTCCAGCATCCAGAACCACAGCAGTGCCGCGATGACGTTGGACATCAGGTACGGCAGGAGCAGGGTGCCCCTGATGATGGTGGACTTGGCCACATTGTGCATCAGGAGGGCCAGGCCCAGGGCCAGTGCCGTCTGGAGGAGGATGTTGAGGAACACGTACTGCCCGGTGACGGCCAGCGAGTTCCAGAACAGCGGGTCCGCAGCGATGGCAACGTAGTTGTCCATGCCGACCCATTCCGGGTCGCCGAGGATGTTGTATTCCGTGAAGCTGAGGTAGATGCCCCGGATGGTGGGCAGGACGTAGAAAACAACGAATCCGATCATCGCCGGTGCGATGAACAGCAGGGCGATCTTGAGGTCCCCGAGGCGGCGGTGGCTTCCCTGCGGCTTCGGGGACGCCGACGCCGCAGGGGCGGACCTGGAGTGTTTGGCAAGGGTGGTCATCTTCGACCCTTTCCTGACTGTGATGGGGGTAACAACTGCGCTGTAATCTACACGAGTAGATTCAGAAGGGCAAGAGGTTACTTTGGGCCCGTAATCCGGGCAATTTGTCCATTCGCTGGCCTGTTGACTCGAGTAGATGGGGATGGAACACTGGAGTTCCTGGAGGACAGCGCTTGCCCGGCGTCTCCCAATCAGCCCCCAACGGAAGGCAAACAATGACGTTTTCACTCGGCGTAGTAGGAGCAGGCCAGTTCGGCAGCCAGTTCGCCCACCTGTTCAACCTCCACCCCGGCGTCAGCGCAGTGTATGTGGCCGACGAGCTTCCGGAGCGGGCAGCAGAGGCCGTGGCCCGGTACGGCCTGGCGGGCGTGAAGGACAGCTTCGACGCGCTCCTCGCCTCCGACGTGGACGCCGTAGCCATCTTCACGCAGCGCTGGACGCATGGTCCCCTGGTGGAGCGAGCCCTGCGTGCCGGCAAGCACGTCTACTCGGCCGTCCCCATGGCGGTCTCGGAAGAAGAGATCGCAGCAATCATCCAGGCCGTCCGTGACACCGGACTGGTGTACATGATGGGTGAGACCAGCTACTACAACCCGGCCACTGTTTATGCCCGCAAGCAGCTCGCTGACGGGAACTTCGGCCGCATCTTCTACGCCGAAGGCGACTACGTCCATGACATGGACCTGGGCTTCTACGAGGCCTACCAGTACAGCGGAGGGGAGCGGTGGAAGGAAACCGCCAGCTACCCGCCCATGCTGTACCCCACCCACGCCGTGGGTGGTGTGCTGGGTGCCGTCCCCGCCCATGCTGTGAGCGTCAGCTGCGTGGGGGTTAAGGATGACCGCAACGACGGCGTCTTTGACAAGGACGTCAGCATGTTCGGGAACGACTTCTCCAACGCCACCGCCCTCTTTGAACTGAACGACGGCGGCGTGATGCGCACCAACGAGATGCGCCGGGTGGGCTACCCCTCACACATCCGCGAGTCCCGGTTCCGGTTCTTCGGAACGGAGGCCAGCTTCGAGCAGCTCGCCAAGGTCTCCGTCTGGCAGGACAAGCACAACGTCCATGACGTCTCCGAGCAGATGGAAACCCGGCCCAGCATCCCCCTCGATGACCCGTCCCTTGCGAACGTAGCACCTGACCTGCGGGACGCCTTCGTCTCCGGCCTGGCCCCGGTCCACGATCCCGGGCGGCTGCCGGAGGAGTTCCGGGGAGCACCCAACGGCCACGAGGGCAGCCATCATTTCCTGGTGGACGACTTTGTGACAGCAGTCAACAACGGCACGCTTCCGCCCGTGAACGCCTGGCTGGCCGCCCGCTTCACGCTCCCGGGAATCGTGGCACACCAGTCGGCCCTGCAAAACGGCGAACGCCTTCCCATCCGTGACTTTGGTGATGCGCCGGGTACCAGTACATAACATGGACAGCATGACTACTCCGGCAGTGCAGGCTTCGCGGGGCCCGGTGACACGCAAGGACGTTGCGAGATACGCCGGCGTCAGCACCGCCGTCGTCAGTTACGTTGTCAACGGCGGGCCAAAGAAGGTGGCGCCCGCCACCGAAGCCAAGGTGCAGGACGCCATCCGAGTCCTCGGCTACCGCCCCAATGCTGCGGCGCGGGCACTCAAACTGGGCTCCAGCGAGACGCTGGGCCTGGTGGTCCCGGATATCTCCAACCCGTTCTTCGCCCTGTTCTCCCACGCCGTCGAGGACGCCGCCGCCGCCCTGGGATACGCACTGGTGCTGGGCAACTCTGACGGAAACCTTGCCAAGGAACGGCGCAATATCCGCAACCTCGCCGCCAGGCAGGTGGATGGCGTGCTGCTGGCCAGTGTCCTTTTCGAACCCGACCTGGAAGTCCTGGAAACGGCCGAGATCCCCTCGGTGCTGCTCAACCAGGAACGGGACGCCCCCGGTTTCAACAGCATCGGCGTGGACCTCGCAGCCGGTGCCCGGATCGCCGTGGAACACCTGATCGGCCACGGCCACACCAACATCGGCCTCGCCATGGGTACCAACGTTTCCGGCGCCACTGACGGCCGTGAAGTGGGCTGGCGGGAGGCCCTGCAGGAGGCGGGCCTGCCCGAGGGGCCGATTGTGTACAGCGCCTTCACCCGTCCCGGCGGCTACACGGCCGGGCAGCGCCTCCTGGCCTCCGTCAACCGGCCCACGGCCATCTTTGCCACCTCGGACATGCAGGCCATCGGGCTGCTCCGCGCGGTCCATGAAGCCGGGCTGTCCGTCCCGGGCCAGATGGCCGTGGCGTCCTTTGACGGTTCTGCCGAGTCCGAATACTCCTGGCCGCCGCTGACCACGGTAGAGCAGCCCGTGGCCGCCATGGCGGAAGCGGCGGTAGCGGCGCTGGTGGGTGCCAGCCGCGGCGAGAAGCCCCGGCACCGGATCTTTCCCACCACGCTGCGCGTCCGCCAGTCCTGCGGCTGCCCCTAGGAACGCCTCTAGACAGCTGCGAGCCGCAGCCTACCCACCTGTTCCTGGAGGATGCGCTGGGCTTCGGCCCCCAGCCCGGAATCGCTGATGACCTCATCCGCCTCGTCCAGCGAGGCGATGGAACTGATGCCCAGTAAGCCCCACTTCGTATGGTCGGCGAGGACCACAGTCTTGCGCGCAGCGGCCACGAAGGCCCGGTCCGTTTCCGCTTCGAGCAGGTTTGGGGTGGTGAAGCCGGCGTCGGCATCCATCCCGTGGACGCCAAGGAACAGCACGTCCAGGTGCAGCTGCTTGAGGGCGCCGGTGGCGATGGGGCCCACCAGGGCGTCAGAGGGCGTGCGCTCTCCGCCAATGAGGATCACCGTGGAGGCGTACCGGGCAGAACCGGCCGACGCCGCGTGGTGGAAGAGGTCTGCGATACGGACCGAGTTGGTGACCACCGTGATCTGCGGGCCGCTCACCAGTTCCTTGGCCAGTGCCCAGGTGGTGGTTCCGGCGCTGAGCCCCACAGCCATGCCCTCCTGCACCAGCGAGGCCGCCTCCACCGCGATGGCGCGTTTCTCCGCCGTCAGCTGCGTCGATTTGAGGTCGAATCCGGGCTCGTGGGTGCTGGTGTCTCCCGGGATTTTCGCGCCGCCATGGATGCGCTCCAGGCGGCCGCCCTCCTCCAACACCTCGATGTCACGGCGGACCGTCATCAGGGACACACCCAGCTGCTGGGCCAGGTCGGACACCCGGACAACCCGCTCCCGCTGGAGAGCATCCAAAATGGCCTGGTGGCGGGCGACGGCGAGCATCAGGGCGATCCTTCAGGGCAGGGGGCGGGTCTGCTCCCAGCATACGACGACGGCGGCGCCCGGCTGTGAGCCAGGCGCCGCCGTCGTAAAGTCCCCTTCCCCTATTTCCTGAGGGACGCTGCGATCTGCTGCATGATGGTCGGGTCCGAGAGGGTGGTGGCGTCTCCCGGGTCCCGGCCTTCGGCGACGTCCTTGAGCAGGCGCCGCATGATCTTGCCGGAGCGGGTCTTGGGCAGTTCCGGGACCACCAGGATGGCCTTTGGCTTGGCGATGGGCCCGATCTCCTTGCCCACGTGGTTCCGGAGTTCCTGGACGATGGCGTCCCCGGAATCCACGGCGTCACCGCGGAGGATGACGAACGCGACGACGGCCTGGCCGGTGGTTTCGTCCGCCGCGCCCACCACGGCGGCCTCGGCCACGGCGGGGTGGGACACCAGTGCGGATTCGATTTCGGTGGTGGAGAGCCGGTGTCCGGAGATGTTCATGACGTCATCCACCCGGCCCAGGAGCCAGATGTCGCCGTCCTCGTCCTTCTTGGCGCCGTCTCCGGCGAAATACATGGTTTCGAACCGGGACCAGTAGGTGTCCTTGAAGCGTTCGGGATCGCCCCAGATGCCGCGGAGCATGGCGGGCCAGGGCTCCCGGATCACCAGGAAGCCGCCGTGGCCGTTGGGCACGGATTCGCCCATTTCGTCCACCACGTCCACCGCAATGCCGGGCAGCGGGACTTGGGCGGAGCCCGGCTTGGTGGCGGTAACCCCGGGGAGCGGCGCGATCATCTGGGCGCCGGTCTCGGTCTGCCACCAGGTGTCCACGATGGGGGTCTTGTCCCCGCCGATGACCTTCCGGTACCACATCCAGGCCTCGGGATTGATGGATTCGCCCACGGAGCCAAGGACCCGGAGGGAGGACAGATCGTACTTGTCCGGGATCTCCCTGCCCCACTTCATGAACGTCCGGATGGCGGTGGGGGCGGTGTAGAGGATGGACACCTTGTACTTCTCGATGATTTCCCACCAGCGGCCCTGGTGCGGGGAGTCCGGGGTGCCCTCGTACATCACCTGGGTGGCGCCGTTGACGAGCGGGGCGTAAGCGACGTAGGAGTGGCCGGTGACCCAGCCGACGTCGGCCGTGCACCAGTACACGTCCGTTTCGGGGTGCAGGTCGAAGACCGCCTTGTGCGTGTACGCGGTCTGGGTGAGGTACCCGCCGGTGGTGTGCAGGATGCCCTTGGGCTTTCCGGTGGTCCCGGAGGTGTAGAGGATGAACAGCGGGTGCTCGGAATCGTGGCCCACGGCGGTGTGCTCCGCGGATGCGGCGCCCACCGTGTCGGCCCACCAGTGGTCCCGGCCCTCATGCCAGTCCACATCCTGGCCGTTGCGCTTGACCACCACCACGTTCTGCACCGTGTGGCCGTCTCCATCTCCCTTGTGGGCCAGCGCTTCATCGACGGCGGGCTTCAGGGCGCTGGGCTTGCCGCGCCGGTACGTGCCGTCCGCGGTGACCACGAGCTTGGCTTCGGCGTCGTCGATCCGTGAGCGCAGGGCCTCGGAGGAGAAACCGCCGAACACCACGGAGTGCACGGCACCGATCCGGGCGCAGGCCAGGAGGGTGATGACGGCCTCGGGGATCATCGGCAGGTACACGGCAACGCGGTCGCCCTTGGCAACTCCGAGGGACTCGAAGGCGTTGGCGGCCTTCTTTACTTCCTCGGTCAGCTGGGCATAGGTGTAGGTGCTGGTGTCTCCGGGTTCGCCCTCGAAGTGGATGGCTACCCTGTCTCCCAGGCCGTTCTCCACGTGGCGGTCCAGTGCGTTGTAGGCGGCGTTGACCTCCCCGCCGACGAACCATTTGGCAAAGGGCGGGTTGGACCAGTCAAGTGCCTGGTCAAAGTCCCTGTTCCACGTCAGCAGCTCACGGGCCTTCTTCGCCCAGAACGCGGGACGGTCTGCATTGGCGTCCTCGTACTCCGCGGCGGTGACGACGGCGTCAGCAGCGAACTCGGGTGAAGGCGCAAACTTGCGGGTCTCATGAAGCAGGTTTTCAAAGGCATCGCCCTGCCCAGCTCCCTTGGCTGACCCGGGCTGCCCTGTGCTTGCGGAAGCGTCTACGACGGCGCTTGTAGTGTCCTGGGACATGTGAACCTCATCATTCATCGATCTTTGCTGGGCGGGATGTCCGCTGTCCGGGCTCCGCCGCCTGCACGACGTCGGGCCCCGGCTGGTCACGGACATTCCGCAAAGAGCTGTTCCGGAATCAAGACTAATGCTTTGGCTGGCGGTGATGTGTGCGGTGTCACACGGCAGCCCGTGAACGGCATTTATTAAGCGGTGAATGGTTTTCCAGGGCAGCTGGCTGCCGCCCCCGCGGTGCGTGGCCAGCTAGTGATCGGCCTGGCCCTTGACTAGGCTGGGATGGAATTGTGACTTCACTGCGGACCGTGTTGGCCAGGCACCACAAAGGCCTGGCCACGCCGGAACCGCCGTCAAGACGGCACGATGTCGGGACCACACAGGGCCCGGTGCCGCCACGCTAAGGAGAGCAGAATGAACCAGCAAAGCTTCGGCCAGAAGACCGGCCCCGACACGGCAGATTCCGGCCACGGTGCCGGAACCGCTGAAGGGCCAGGCTCCCAGGCCGCCGCGGGTAAGGCCCCCGCCGCAGGCAAGGCCTCCAACGCCAACGAGGCAGTGCTGGGTCCGTTCACCATCCGGGACCTGACCGTCTTCGGCGGCACGCTGATCCTTTTTGTTGCCTCCCTGCTGCCGATCTTCGGCGCCCGGTACAACCTCTGGAACCTTAACAACCTGTTCTTCCTGGGGCTGGGCATCGTCCTGCCCCTGATCGTCAGCGCGCTCTTTGCAGCCCGCAGGCTGTCCCCGGCCACGAAGATCCGGATCGGCTCCCTGTCCATCGACCAGTTCGCATCAGTGGTTGCGTCCTTCGCGGTGGCCTTCTTCTTTGTCTCTGTGGCGGGCGCCTACGTACCCAGCCTCCTGGTGGGCCTGATCGGCTCCCTGGTCCTCTTCGCGGCGACAGTGCTGGGCCGTTTCCTGCCATATCTGTCCAGTGATTTCCAGGACCGCGCCGAGGTGCCCGCCCACGTGGTGGCCCGTGAGGCCGCTGTTCCCACCCAGAAACCCCGCGCCCCCAAGAAGCCGACGGCAGAAACCGCTCCGGGGTCCAAAGACTCCAGGCCCGGCTCGAAGATCCTCTCCGGCGGGGGGCTGTTCGGCGGCGTCGGCGCAGGATCCTCGGCGGTGCAGCCCGGATCAGCTGACGAGCCGGCACCAGCGGGGCACCAGGGTCCGGCGGCGCAGCAGGCGTCCCCGCGTCCTGGCGGACAAACCGCGGCGGCCCATGCCCCTGCCACGGCAGCCGTCCCCACCGCTGCTGCGCCTGTCTCCACCGCCCCCGAGGTATCCGACTGGACTCCCGCAGGCGACCCGGGCCCCGCAACCCAGGCGGCCGACGTCGTACGCACCTCTTCAACGCCCGCCGCTGAGGAAACCCGGCGGGGGGATGTTCCGGCAGCCGCCGGCGCCGGTTCAGCCGCTGCCGCAGCGGATCACGACGCCGCGGCAAACCACGACGGCGGTACGCACCCGGCTGCCCCGTCCGGCCAGGGCACCTCCTCCGCACAGGGCGCGCGGAGCGGCTGGGAGCCGACGCCTGCCACCGCAGTGCACCAGCAGGTCCGGACTGAGGAGCCCATCGGCGCCACGGTGGATCCCTCAACCCGTCCGGATGAATCGGAAGAACAGCCCATCCACGAGGCTTTCTGGTTTGCCGTCGCGCAGCACCGCACCGCCTATGACCCGCGCACAGGGGCTCCGGCGTTCGTTATCGAACCCGGCGGCTGGGTCCTGGCGCTCGAGGACCGTGGCCACGAGTTCCTGGTCCAGCACACTGACGGCCGGCTGGGCGTCCTGCGGGACCTCAGCAACATCGAGCGCGGCTGACCTCCATGGGCGAGGCCAGGGCTCCCAGGGCCGGCGGAAACAAGGCATCCGCCGGCCAGGTGGCCGGCATGCCCGTGGTGTCCTCCGAGTCCGTGCTGGCACTGAAAAGGCGGGCCCGGCGGATCAACAGGGCCCTGGCGGAGAAATACCCGTACGCCCATGCGGAGCTTGATTTCCGCAACCCGTTCGAACTGCTCGTGGCCACGGTCCTTTCGGCCCAGACCACGGACGTCACTGTCAACCAGGTCACCAGGGTGTTGTTCGCCCGCTACCCGGACGCGCGGGCTCTGGCCGAGGCGGATCCCGCGGACCTTGAGACGATCCTCAAGCCCACCGGGTTCTTCCGGGCCAAGTCCAGGAACGTCATTGCCCTGTGCACCCGCCTGGTGGACGAATACAACGGGGTGGTCCCGGGCCGGCTGGAGGACCTGGTCACGCTTCCCGGCGTGGGACGCAAAACGGCCAACGTGGTGCTCGGCAACGGCTTCGGCATCCCCGGCATCTCGGTGGACACCCACTTCGCCCGGCTGGCCAACCGCTTCGGCTGGACGCAGTCTGATGACCCCGTCCAGATCGAGCATGACGTGGCCGAGCTGTTCGACCGCAAGGACTGGACCATGCTGTCCCACCGGGTGATCTTCCACGGACGGCGGGTATGCCACGCGCGCAAGCCCGCGTGCGGAGCCTGCCCCGTGGCCACCTGGTGCCCCAGTTTCGGGCTGGGCGAAACAGACCCCGCGAAGGCAGCCAAGCTCCTGAAGTACGAGCTCGCGCCCGGCAGCGAGGCGCTGCTGGATCAGTTGCTGGCCGAGACCCACAGGGCCGCCGAAATCCGGATGGCATCCCAGCAGAGGACACCGTGAGCGCGCGCGAGGACCTGCTGCAACTGGCACACCGGGCGGAATCCGGAACCGCTGCCGCGCCCGATCCCCTCTGGGCAGCCCTGACGGTTGATGCCGAACAGGCCAGGAGGGCGGCGGTGCTGATGCTCTTTGGCACCCTTGATGACGTCCCGGCTGTCTCGGGCAAGCCCCTGGCACCGGCCGATCTTGACGTCCTCCTGCTGGAACGCGCCCACACCCTGGGTTCGCACCCGGGGCAGGTGGCGTTCCCGGGCGGCGCCATTGACGCCCGGGAAACGCCGGTTCAGGCAGCTTTGCGCGAGGCCGAAGAGGAAACCGGCCTTGATGCGGGCGGCGTTGAGGTACTTGGCACCCTGCAGGAACTGGGGCTCGCCCACAGCAACTTCCTGGTCACCCCGGTGCTGGGCTGGTGGCGCTTGCCGTCACCCGTCCGTGTGGTGGACTATGCCGAGTCGGCCCAGGTGTTCCGGGTCCCCGTCCGTGACCTGCTGGACCCGGACAACCGCGTAATGGCAACCGTCCACCGTGCCGGGCGCAGCTTCGACAGCCCTGCCTTCACGGTGAACGGTGTAGTGGTGTGGGGTTTTACCGGAATTGTCCTGAACGGGTTGTTCGAGCAGCTGGGCTGGGCCGTTCCGTGGGACCGGAGCCGGCTCCACCGGATGGGCGTCTAGCCCTCAGGCCTGCTGCTGGCGGAGATCCACCACAATTCCTGTGGCGGCGTTCTCCCGTACTGCCTTGACGCCCTCAAGCACTGTGTTGAGGGACTTGAACTTGGGTGAGACGGCAACCGTGTTGCCCTCTGCGTCAGTGAGCCGCAGCCGGTAGGACTCGTCGCCTACTCGATGAATTTCGAACCTGCCCGCCATATGCCGGACCTCCCCTGGAATGCGTCGTTGCATCAGCTTTTGACCGATCTGCCTCAGTCGCCACTCCGACCATAGCCCGCGTCACAAGCCTCTGGCGAGCTACTCCCGGGTAGGTTACTTAGGGGGTCGCGACGTCCTTGCAGCGCCGGAGTGGCGGACCTATTTCGCATTGTCGTAGGAATCAACAACGGCCACACTGACGGGAAACTCCACCGGGATTGGCCCGAACAGCAGTTCCTTGGCGGCGCTGGCCGCCTCTTCGATGGCCGCGATGCAGGCGTCCACCGCTTCCGCCGGCGCATGAACCATCACCTCGTCATGCAGGAAGAAGACGAGTTCGGCGTTGACGTGACCGTCGGTCCGGAGGGTGCGCAGCCGGCGTCGTAATTCCGCCAGCCAGCACGCCGCCCAGTCTGCAGCCGAACCTTGGACAACAAAGTTGCGGGTGAAGCGACCCCGCGAACGGGCGATCGATTCAGCCCGCCGCTGCTCCTCGGCAGAGGCGGACCTCTGGCTCTGGAACCACCGCTCCGACGGCGGCGGGCTGCTCCGCCCCAGCCGGGTGGTGACCGTTCCGCCGGCCTCGCCTGTGCGGGCCGCCTGCTCAACAAAGTCCACTGCCCGGGGAAAAGTTCTTGCGAGCTGCGGCATGAGGCGGCCGGCCTCGCCGGAGGTGGCGCCGTACATGGCCCCCAGCAAAGCCATCTTCGCTTTCGCCCGGTCCCCGCCGAATCCCTTGGCAGCAATGCCCGCGTAGAGGTCCTGGTTACGGGCGGCCTCTGCCATGGAAGGGTCGCGGGCGAGGGCCACCAGGACGCGCGGTTCCAGCTGGGAGGCGTCCGCGACGATGAGCTTGTAGCCCGGATCGGCATGGACTGCGCCGCGGATCTGGCGCGGAATTTGAAGGGCGCCGCCGCCGCGCGACGCCCAGCGGCCGGACACCACGCCCCCCACCACGTACTCGGGCCGGAACCGGCCGCCGTCCACCCAGGCGTCCAGCCAGGCCCAGCCGTTGGCTGTGTGCAGGCGGGAGAGCTGCTTGTAGGCCAGCAACGGCTCGATGGCGGGGTGGGTGGATTCCCTTAGCTCCCACTTCCTGGTGCTTTTGACCTCTATCCCGTTGCGGTGCAGGGCACGCATCAGATCCTGCGGGGAGTCAGGATTCAGCGTGGGTGCGTTCAGGAGTCCGCGCAGCTCCTGGTTCAGCGCCTCAAGCCTGGCCGGGCGCTGTCCCAGGGGAGGCCGGGGGCCGAGGTGGTCGGCGAGGATCTGCCCGTGGAGGTCTTCGCGCCAGGGGACGCCGGCGTGCTGCATCTCGGCGGCGATCATGGCCCCTGCGGACTCGGCCGCCAGCAGCAGCTGCAGACGGTTCCGCCGGTTCTCCTCCGGGCTAACCGCGGCCAGCGCCACCTGCTGGGCAGCGTATTCAGCACGAAGGTCTTCCGGGCTGCGGGGTTTTTCCGGCCGGATCGCGGGAGCATCGAACAGGGCGCCCTGGTCTGCGGGGGGAGGCGGCGGCTGCAGCGTCCGGGGCGGCTGGAGTGGATCCTCAACCATCACGCGTTCCGCGTTCCTGGCGTAGTCCGTGTGCCCCGTGAACCGGGAGAACGCCAGGATGTTGCCGCAGAGGCTGAGGTCGTAGCACCGCTCCAGCTCGACGCCGGCTGCCAGCAGGGCCGGGTACCAGTCCTGGGTGCGGTGCCAGATCCAACGGGGCGGCTGCCCGCCCGGCCGGCGGCTTTCGAAGTGACGAACGACGGCAGGAAGATCGCCGAAGCTGACCAGCCGGGGTTCGGGCGTGGCCGGCAGGGGCTGTCCAGCCTGAGTGAGTTCCTGCAGGGCCGCGCCGTGGGGGTGGGCGGCGAACAGCAGGTACATGGTCCCATTCTGCCTTGTTTCCAGGGCTGCCCGTGCCCGGCGGCGCGGGGTTGCTGGCTTGCCGGAGTTGGTTTTCCACATACGGGGCTGGACCCCTTACCCGCTGTGTTTTAGGGGCGGAGAGTGGCTTTATGAGCAGGCACCAGCTGATCCCTTCCCACCCTGACCCTTCCCACTCCGGTGCCGTCAGCGGCCCGCTCGGGGAGGGTCCGCCGGGACTCTCACGGCCTGGTGTCCCCGGGCCGGTGGGGGCTGCCGGGGTAGACGGGGACGCCTGGCTGCCGGACGGTGGTGATGACATCCTGCTGGTGACGTCCTCCACCGTCCTTCGTGCGGAGGTGGAGCGGATCGTGGCGGCTGCAGGGGCGCAGCTGCGCGTTGCAGCCACTGCAGCAGAGGGAGGCAGGCATTGGGACGGGGCGGCAGCCGTGCTGGTGGGAAGCGACATCCGGGAGCTGCCCCCGCGACGGCGGGCCCCGGCTGTCCTGGTGGGACTCGACGGCGAAGGTGACAGCCTGTGGCATCTCGCGGCTGTCCTCGGCGCGGAACGGGTTGCTGTCCTGCCGGATGCTGCAGCTTGGCTCGCCGACCATCTCAGCCGGTCCCGTTCACCCGGTCCAGGCGGGGTGATCCTGGGCGTGACCGGCGGCTGCGGGGGTGCCGGTGCCACCACGGCTGCGATTTGGATCGCCCAGGCGGCGGCCGGGCTCGGAGCCCGGGTGCTGCTGGTGGATGGAGATCCCTGGGGCGGCGGGCTGGAACTGGCCCTGGCCGCCGAAGAGAACCCCGGCCTGCGCTGGCCCGACCTTTCCGAGGCCAGGGGCAGCATCGATCCCATCCAGCTTGCGGACTCGCTGCCTGTTGCGGGCGGGTTCTCGTTCCTGTCGTGGCCTGCCAGCCGGGAGCAGCCGGTACCCGTCGCCGCTGCCGCCACCGCAGGCATCCTTGATGCTGCCCGCCGCGGGTATGAGCTGGTGGTGGTGGACATTGGCCGGGGAGCCGACCCCATCCATACGTTCGCCTGGGACTGCGACCGCATCGCCATGGTGGTTCCGGCGCAGCTTAAGGCTGCTGTCGCCGCCGTGCGGCTGCTCCAGGAGTTTCCTCCGGTTGAGGCTGCCCTCCTGATCCGTGGCAAGTCCGGCGCAGCGCTGGATGGTCCCCTGATCGCCGAGGCCATCGGACTTCCGGTCCAGGGACGGGTGCCTGAGCTGCGCGGAGTTGCTGGAGCCATGGAATCAGGCCGCCTCCTTGAGCTGGGAAAGCGCCGGGCGGTCCGGCATTTCGCGGCTTCCGTGCTGGATCTCCTCGGGGACGGGCTGGCTCCGGGAGAACCCGAATGAGTTACTCTGGGCCCGGCGCTGGGGCGCCGGGCGCAGAGACGGGAGACCGCCGGCGGGCGCGGATCCTGGACACGGGCCAGGACAGTCCCCGGCAGGACAGGCCGCGCCTGGACAGTCCCCGCCGGGAGGGCGGGTTCCCGGGTGAACCCGGGCCCGGCGAAGGGCGCCGGCGTGAACGCCGCACAGGTGCGCGGCAGGCTGTTGACCTGGGACTCCTCGAGTCCGTGCGGGAGTCCATGATGTCGGACGCGGCCGCGGTGACGCCTTCGCGGGTGGCTGCGGCGGTGCAGGCCACGGGGAGGCTTTTGGGCACGGCGGGTTCACTTGCCGCCGTGGAGCGGATCAGCGCCGAGCTGAACGGCCTGGGGCCGCTGCAGGCTCTCACCCGGGACCCGGCCGTGACGGACATCTTTGTGAATGCTCCCGGGTCCGTGTGGGTGGACAGGGGCCGCGGCATCGAGCTGGTGACCGTGGCCTTCGACAACGAGGCCCAGCTCCGGGCGTTGGCCTGCCGGCTCGTGGCGGCAGGCGGCAGGCGGCTTGACGACGGCTCACCCTGCGTGGACGTGCGGCTGGCCGGAGGCTACCGTGTCCATGCCGTGCTCCCGCCCGTCTCTACGGCCGGGACGCTGCTCAGCATCCGGATCCGGCGCGAACGTGTTTTCACGATGGATGAGCTGCGGGACAGCGGCATGTTCAGCTACGGACTGCAGCGTGTTCTGGAACGGGTGGTGGAGCGCAGGCTGAGCTTCCTCATCAGTGGGGCCACCGGGTCCGGCAAGACCACCCTGCTCTCCACGCTCCTTGGACTGTGCAGTCCGGCAGAGCGGTTGGTCCTCATCGAGGATGCCTCGGAACTGAATCCTGTCCATCCGCATGTCGTGTCCCTGGAGTCACGCCACGGAAACCTGGAGGGCGGCGGCGAGGTGGATCTTGGCGATCTCGTCCGGCAGGCGCTGCGCATGCGGCCGGACAGGCTGGTGGTGGGTGAATGCCGCGGCGCGGAAGTCCGGGAGCTGCTCACTGCCATGAACACCGGACACAGCGGCGGGGGCGGGACTATCCATGCGAATACTGCCGCTGCTGTTCCCGCCCGGCTCACTGCGCTCGGTGCGCTCGCCGGAATGAATCCTGACGGCGTGAGGCTTCAGGCAGCGAGCGCGCTGGACGTGGTCATCCACGTTGACAGGACTCACCGGGGCCGGGCAGTGGCGTGCGTGGGCCTGATCGGGGACGGCCCCGGCGGACTCATCGTCCAGCCTGCCCTGGAAAGTGTTGAAGATAGGGTGGCCGCCGGCCCCGGATGGACGGCGCTGGCGGCACGGTTGGGGCTTGACCCGGGACCGCCCGCATGATCCTCCTACTTGTCGTTTCCCTGGTACTGGCTGCGGTGCTGCTTGCCAGGCCACCACTGGGTGCCCCCGCCAGGTTGCGCCGCACGGGCGCGTCCGGCCCGGTTCCGGGGCCAAAAGAGCCCTCAAGGGGCGGCTTTGCGGGAAAGCTGCGTGGCGCCGGGAGGGGATCAGAACGGCCTGCGGCCCCCATGACCCTGGTGGTACAGCAACTCGCCGCGCTGCTCAAAGGCGGCCGCACGCCGGCGCGGCTCTGGGAGGAGATCTGGGGCGTCTATGGTTCTTCCGGCTCGCATGCGTACGGCCTGTCCGCGGGATCCGGTGCCATGCTGGCCGCCGCGCGTGCTGCGGCCGGCCGCGGCATTCCCGTTTCGGAAGCCATCCGCCGGGCGTCGCCGTCCGCTTTTCCTCGGCGGGACAGGGAGTCCCGCATCTGGTCGGAGCTCGCGGCCTGCTTCGATATCGCGGAAGCAAGCGGCTGTCCGCTCGCAGACGTGCTGACCAGGTTCGCCGCGCAGCTTGAAGTGGAAGACGACGCCGACGCGGCCCGCCAGACGGCCCTGGCCGGACCAAAGGCCACCGTCAGCCTCCTGACCTGGCTGCCGCTGATGGGGCTGGGCCTGGGAATGGCCCTGGGTGTGGACCCACTCGCCATCCTGCTCGGAACACCCTGGGGACTCGCAGCACTGGCAGCCGGAGCCGGCCTGACAGTGGCCGGGCGCTTGTGGTCTGCCCGGCTGGTGGCCGCGGCAGCAGGGGCTGGAGCGCCATGAGCCCGCCTTCCGCTGTAGTGCTCGCGCTCTTCCTTACCCTGGCCGCGGCGGCAGCCCTGGCCGGAAGCGGGCGGGGCAGGCCCCGCAAGCGGCTGCTCAGCCGGTCCTCCGGTGCCACGTGCCGCGGCGCGAAGGCCTCCGCCGGTGACGGAGGGAATATGTCCGGCCCTGCGCCCGAAGGGCTGAGGGACACCGCCATGATGCTCGAACTGGTGGCCGCCATGCTGGACGCCGGATCGGGCATCGGCCGTTCACTCGAACTGGTGGCCGCCTCGGCTTCTGACCGGTACAGCGGCGCACTTCGGCCGGTTGTGGCGGCACTGGCAATAGGGGCCGATTGGGAAACCGCATGGCGCAGCAGCGCGGTCCGACTCCCCGAGGTCCTGGAACTACGCGACGCCCTGGGGTTCGCGGCGCTGACAGGTGCTCCCTCGTCAGCGATTCTCTACGCGCAGGCGGCACGGCTCCGCCGGGAGAGGTTCCGTGCAGCGGAGAAGCGCGCGGCATCACTGGGCGTGAAGCTGGTGGTTCCGCTGGGCCTCTGCTCCCTTCCGGCCTTCATCTGCCTGGGCGTGGTTCCTGTGCTGCTTGCCCTGGTGCCTTCCGGGTCCTAGGCGTCCGTGTCTTCTCCTCCACACGGGGGAAAGCGTTGAGCTTTTCCACTTACGAACCCGCGGGCCTTACCGCGCCAGGCAAGGCCCGGAAGAGTCAAGAAAGCCGGCAACACTACCGGCCCAAAGGAAGGAAACACCACATGTCCACTCATTACCGCCGCCGCTACGCTGGCGGAGCCACTGCGCCCGCCGCTGCCCGCGCCGCCTCTCGGGAACACCGCGGCACCGGCCGCCGCGGCCTCCGCGCCGGGGGCAGCAGCCCGTTGACCGCCCACACCGCGGAACTGTATCCGGGTGCAGACGCGCCGCGGACCAGCAAGGGTAGGGTCCGGCTCCTCGGATCAGAGGCAGGGATGGCAACCGCCGAATACGCCATAGCCACCCTCAGAGCAGTCCCTCCGGGTCCGCAATTGTGTAGAGGCCAAACTGCGTGTTCCCCTGGGAATTGAAAGCCAGGGTACCCAAGCCCGGTCAGGCCAGCCCGCAAGGGTCCGTCTCCGGTCCAAGGTCCCCGCCAGCGCTTTCACGGCAGACGAACTGCAGCCAGCCAAGGAACCAACGCACCAGCCGACCGAGGACCCGCAAGGGCAAGGTCCGCACGGAGCAAAGGTCAAGGCCCGCTAGCCCTTTCGAGCCGTAGACGCGACGCCACAAGGCGTCTTCCTACGTTGCTCTCGAAAGGAGCACCCCATGAAATTCAAGTCAAACACCGAACGCACCCTGGCGCTGGCTGCAGCCCAGGAACTGGTCGGGGCCGCAATCAAGTCCGGACGCAACCTCACCGACGCCGAGAACGCAGAAGTTGAGGCCACCCTCAAGGCAGCTGAGGACTTCAACCGGGCCAAGGCGTCCCAGCAGCACGGCACCGACCTGCTGAAGGCAATCGGCGGCTCAGGCCCCGCACCCGAAATGGTCCGCACCCCGGACGGTGGCTACTTCACCGACGCCAGCGGCCTCGGCAGCGGCGAGGTCGAGTACCTGGACCTCGGCTCCAAGAGCCACTCCAACAGCCTCCTGAACGCCATGAAGCAGAACCGGGCCTACGGCTCCAAGGCCCTGGTTACCACCGGCTCGGTGGTCATCGGGACCCCGCTGATCAACCAGACCCCAGTCACCCTCGGACGCCCGCTGCGGTCCTTCCTGCAGAACATCCCGACCGTGGCCCGCCCAGCGTCCTACTCCTTCCTGGCGCAGGTCAGCCGGACTGACAACGCCGCAGTCGTCCCGGCAGGCGAGCTGAAGCCCGTCACCGCAATGGGGCTGGCCAAGGTCCCGGGCAAGCTCAGCGTCATCGCCACGCTGTCCGAGCCGATCGACAAGTTCGTCCTCCAGGACGACGCCGCACTCGGCGGCTGGGTCGGAATGGAACTCACCCAGTCGGTCCTGGTGGCCCTGGAAGCCCAGGTGCTCTCCGGCGACGGCGTGGGCGACAACCTCACCGGCCTGGCCAACACCTCCGGCATCCAGCTCTTCACCTCGGCCGCAGGCGACACCGACAAACTGGTCGAAATGCGGAAGGCGCTGACCCGGCTGGAGACGGCAGGGGAGACCCCCTCGGTCTTCATCCTCAACCCGAACGACTGGGAAGCCATTGCCACCAAGCGCAACAGCTCCGGCGAGTTCGACACCGGCAACGCCATCGACGCCGAGAAGCGTACCGCCTGGGGGGTACCGGTAGCCCTTAGTACCGCACTGGTACCCAACTCCTACTACCTCCTGGGTGAGAACTCCGTGGCCATCGGTCGCGACGGCGGGATCAGCACCGAGTGGGGAACACCGGGCGACATGTTCCAGCGCAACCAGGTTCAGGCCCGAACCGAGGGCCGGTTCGGTCTGGAGGTCACACGCCCGCAGGCGATCGTGAAGGGAACCTTCGTCGACGCCTAACCAAAGACTGGGCGGGCCGTCACAGGCCCGTCCTGGGAGTCAACCGGGGTTCGTTCACTTCACCCGGAAGGCCGCGAGAGTTCCTTCTTTCCTGACTCGATGACCGACCTGCTCCACCCAGGGGACCCCTGGTACCAGCCTCAACCGGTACCGGGGGTCCACCTGTAGGAGGGGGCGTTGATGCCGTGAGCGCTGGCGAGCCTGAGACAGGGCTACCTGATGAGTGGTGTCCCTCTCCCCGGCTTAGGAGGGGGGTCACCCGGGCGCGGGTGCGCGAAACACACCGCTCGTTTCGCGTCAAGAAACCCGCTAAACCGGCCCACGTCGGCCAGCGTCGCTAAGCTTAGGACTGCTGTCCTGCACGCTGGGTGGAGGACTGGACTGGGGGAGGTTCCGTGGCAGAGTCGGAGATCTTGGCTGTGGCCAGGTTTGTAGTTGAGGCCCGCGAGAAGAAGGGCTGGACAGCCAGTGACCTGTCCAACGACATGGGGATAATGCACTTCACCCTCGACAGGCTTGAGGCTGGTGAGGAGTGGCCCGACGAGGAAGCCCGCGAGTACATTGAGGAGTCCCTGGGCTGGTACCCAGGCTCGTTGGAGCAGCTCCGGCAGCTAGCCGAGTTCAAGAGCCTGGACCAGATTACTGTGGAGTCCTTGCAGGAGCAGCCACAGGAACCCCAGGGCCAGGACCGGGGGATCTACTTGGCGCTTCTGCGTTCCGCCGAGGCCAGGGCCAGGGAAGAGCGAGAGGCCAACGACCCGTGGCGGAAGCCCGAGTAGTTGTGGCCTAACCAAACCTCGTGTTCCGATTTTCGGGACGGGGCTTGCTGCCCCTTCACCTTCCAGTTGCATTGGGCTGCAGCTTCAAGAAGACCCTCGGAGGCCTCAACCTCCGGGGGTTTTCGCTTGTCCGGGGCCAGCCGTCGCCCCGTCCTGGTACTACGGAGGACCTCGCGCCGTCTCCGGGGCTACGGGTACCGCATAGGCCGTCCCAGTTCAAGGGAAGCCCGCTCCCGGGTCCTCGCGTACGCACGGGCGACCCCTGGTTGTGTGGCTGGCAAACCCAGTGTTCCGATTGTGTGTAGAACGTTCCCTCGTTCGATCCAGCGACAGACCCGGCCCGGGGAGTGGTGACCCCGACAAACAGGCCGGGTCTCGTCGTATCCCCAGGTAGTTGCGCGGCGACCAAGTCCCGTGTTTTCCTAGGTGGAGGGAATTACAACCAAGTAAGTCCCGCCGCTGCAACCGAAGCAGCCGGTAGCACCGCAAGGTGTTAGACCCTCGAACTGGTTCGCAATGTCGAGGGCGGTACTCAGGTACTCCAATCCGTGCTCAGAAGGGCCAACCACCTTTCTGGACAGGATCAGGGGTGCCTTCTCTACGTTAACGGCACCCCTCACCAGCGAGGGAGCAGCCGACAAATGGCAACTTCACCAACTTCCCACGACCCAGCCGTGGCCGTGGACTTCACCACCAACACCCAGCACACCTCCATCGAGCGTCTGCTCGAACTCCTGTTCGGGGAGGTGAAGAAGTAATGCCGCGCAAGTACGTCCGGAAGACGGACCGCGAGATGATGACCCCGGAACACCGGGCCAACATCGCCGCCGCAGTCAGGAAGCGGTACTCCGACCCGGAAGAGCGGGCCAAGACTGCCGCCACGCTGAGAGAGGTCTACGCCGACCCGGCCAAGCGGGCTGAAGCTGCGGAGAAGTCGCGCAACTACCACGCCCGCGCCAAAGCTGCCCTCGCCCTGCTCGCAGAGCAGGAGGCCGACCGTGGCTAACCTCGTAGTTCCAGACCGGGTCACCAACGCCTTCGTCCGAGCCGTAGCGCTCGCAGACGACCGTAAGTGGTTCGCTGCCCACCCAGAAGCAACCCTCCGCCACCGGGCCTACCTAGACGGCGAGTTCGGCTTCGGTTCCGAGGTTCGCTGGTGGCTTGCCGAGGCAGAGGAAGCCCGCCAGCAACTCCGCGAGCTGCGGCTGGCTCACGTCGAAGTTTCCCTCGTCCTGGTCGTGACCAGGACCGCCGCTGGTCTGCACCGGGAGTTCGGCTTCGTCGCAGTCACTAACCGCTCCTTTCACCGAGGCGTGGGCCTGCTCCCGGCGGGGGCAGGTGGCCAGCGTGGTTAAGGCGAACCTAGGAGGCGACAGCGCCAAGGAACGGGTCAAACAAGCTGCGCTCGACGCAGCCAGGGCAGGCTACCCGGTGTTCCCGGTCCGGCTGTGGCGCGACGAAGACGGCAAGCTCCAGAAGACCCCGCTCGTGAAGTGGACCCAGGAGTCCACCACTGACCCGGACCACCTGCTCGGCATCTGGCCCTTCAAGGCCAACGCCTACGGCATCGACACCGGCAAGGCTGGGCTGGCGCTGGTGGACCTGGACACCCACAACGGGCAGGACGGACCCGGGGAGTGGGCCAAGCTTCTGCCGGACGCACCGGAGACGCTGGTCGTCAACACTGCCTCGGGTGGCCAGCACGTTTACTTCCGCGACCCGTCCGGCGAGATTCGGAACAGCGCCAGTGCGCTGGCCGTCGGAGTCGATGTCCGGGGCAACGGCGGCTTCGTCGTCGGTCCCGGGTCCGAGTTCGAAGGGCTGACCTACCGGACGAGCGACGGAGGGCGGCTCCCGCGAGTCGACGAACTGCCGGAGGCCCCGGAGGCCCTGCGGGCACTCCTCAGGTCCAGGGCAGCGGCACCGAAGCCCGAGAAGCCCAGCTCCGGCCAGCCACTCGGGGAGGCGGGCCAGGGCGTGGCGTTGGTCCGCGAGCTGCTGGCGGTGGTCAACGCTGACGGCGGCACCCGCAACGACCAGCTCAACAAGTCCGCCTTCGCTCTGGGCCAGATCCTGGCAGGTGGCGGGCTGGCGGAGTCCGTGGTCCGGGGAGCGCTGGAGGAGGCGGGCCGACAGGCCGGACTGGACGAGTTCGAAATCCCCAAGTCGATTGACTCGGGCATGCTCGCAGGGTCGGACAGCCCGCGCAACGTCGAGCGGACCCCGGAGGACCTGTTTACCGGACTGGACCTGCACGAGTGGTTTAGCAAGGACCACCCGGCACCGCCTCGGTTCGGACTCGGGAACCTGATCTACGAAGGGTCGGTCCACATCATTGCCGGTGAACCTGCCTCGGGTAAGTCAGTGCTCTGCTACCAGTGGGCCATTGACGCAATGCGGGCAGGCAAGCGAGCAGTCCTGCTGGACGAGGAAGCCGGACCCCGGGACGCACTCGGCAAGCTGGTGGCTCTGGGTGCCAGCACCGAGTTGCTGAAGGACCGGTTGACTTACCTCGCGCCCAGCGGACGGAACCTGGACAAGCTGGCCACCCAGTTCCACGCGCTGGTTTCCTCGGGCGAGGTCGGGGTGGTCGTGGTGGACAGCCTGGGTGCTGCCCTGGCAATCGCCGGGAGGCCGGAGAACGACAACGGTGAGGTCGGCGGCTTCCTGACCTCGGTGGTCCTGCCGCTGGCTGAGAAGTACGGCGTGACCGTCCTGCTGATTGACCACAAGACCAAGGGCGACACCGGACGCTACAGCCGGGGAGCGTCAATCAAGCTCCAGCTCACGGCGGTGCAGCTCGCGGTAGTGGCCACCCAACCCTTCAGCAAGGAGAAGGACGGCGTGATGACCATCGAGTGCAACAAGAACCGCTTCGGTGACTACGCCGAGGGGGACCGGTGGAAGGTGGACGTTCTGACCGGCAACGGCTCGATCCTGCTGGACGTGGAGGCGTTCACCCAGGCGGACGAGGCCGAGGCGTTCGTCAAGTCCGAGCTGGTGCAGGCCGTGGCTGGCCACTACCGCAGCGTCCACCCGAAGACCTTCGCGGTCCGCAAGCTCCACGAGGTCGAGGAAATCAAGCAGCACGGCTCAAAGCAGAAGATCGAGACGGTCGTGAAGTGGCTCGTGGCCCAGGGCGTGCTGACCAGGACCAACCCCAGCAGCCCTCTCGAATGGGTACCGGACCAGACCGTCCTGGACCTGTCGGGAGTGGCCTCGTGAGGGCCTCGGAACCGTCCCGGGACGCCTGCCTCTCGGAGTACCTCGTCCGGGACGGTTCCGGACGCCAATCGTCCCGGAGCTGCCGGGACGCCTCTACCGCGTCCTTCCGGGCCGGAAGCCCTACCGTCCCGAGCGTCCCGGAGCGTCCCGGGACGGTCTTCCCCGTATCGTCCCGACGTCCCGGACCCTTTAGGGGCCGGGACGGTAGGACGGGGGCCGTTCAGAACACACCAGAAGGAGACACGAAGTGAACACTGAGAACGTAACCGAAGGCAGTTTTGTCTGGTGGGTGGCGAAGCAGGACCGTCGCAGTGTGGCTGGCCGACTGTCCCTCCGGCTCTTCGAGGACCTGGCCGCAGCGCGACTGCCCGGCGTGCCGACCAGCCTCCGCGAGGTCAAGGAGTGGGCCGCGACAACCCGGAGCAACGACGCGGAGGTCCAGCGGCTGCTCCCGGTGGCAGTCCGGTACTGGAAGCAGTGGGTCCGGGTTACCCCGATTGCAGCGCTCGACCTGGAGGTGGCGAAGTGAGCCGGGTGGAGTTCGAGCTGACGACCAGGGACCACACCAGGGCAGCACGGCTGATGTTGGCGACCGTCAAGGGTGACCGCGAGGCGGTGGCCCAGGTGCTGGACGAGGTGACGGCGGAGCAGGAGCGCGGCGCAGTCAACGCGTTGATGTTCGCCCTGGCCGACTTCGGCGTCCGGGTGGTCGGCGCAGTGAGCGGGGACAAGGCAGTGGAGCAGTTAGAGGCAACGTTGCTGTCCCTACTCGACGAGGACGCCGGGCACTAGGGTGGGCCGGACCTGTAAACAACTAACTGAGGAGTAACAAAGTGACTTCAAACGAAAGCAGCAAAGAGTTCATCGGGGAGATCACGGTGGAGTGGCTGAAGGACACGCTGCGGGACCTGGAGTCGAACCGAGTCCAGGACGGCTCGTATATGGACGCTGTGGCCGACATCGTAAACCGGTTCACGGGCAAGGCGGCTGAGGAGGCAGGTTACGACCCGATCTTCGGCTCGGCCCTGAAGGTGTTTGGCTCAGGCACCGAGGAGCGCTAGGCCCAAGGCCCCGGGTGAAAGCCCGGGGCCTCCGTCCTTACCAGATACTTGTCTCGAAGTCAAGGCCAATGTTTTTATGGAATTTCAAGGCAGCAGCACACAACCGAGGAGCCAGAAATGACCAAGACCCAGACCACCGCCAGCAAGACCACCACCGACCGCAACGGCTCCGGCAACTGCCTCTGCGGTTGCGGTGAACTCGTCCTCACAATGGGCCGCTCCCTCTACAAGCCCGGACACGACGCACGGCACGCCGGGAACCTCGGACGCCTCGTCGCTGAAACCGGGGACGACTCGCTCCTGGCCCAGCTGCCGACCCCGGCACTCCGGGCCAAGGCGGAGACGGTCGCGAACAACGCCAGGGCCAAGGTCCAGGCCAAGGCAGACCGCGAAGCTGCCCGCGCAGCGAAGAAGGCCGCGAAGGCCGAAGCTCCGGAGTCGGCGGACGACGACGAAGACGAGGACCTCCTGCCGATCAGTGAAATTAAGGTCGGTCGCTGGACCTACCCGGTCCGCCGCGACCCGGCAGACCGCGAACAGCTCCAGCGGAACGAACGCCGCGACGGCTCAGGCAACTGGACCGCACTCTAACCAACCACGACCAGCCAGCCCCGGGGGACCGGGGCAAAGCTGTAGGAGACGGCAATGAAGGCAGCATGGTACGGGCGGGTCAGTTCCGTGGGGCAGGTGGACCACGGGTCCAGCCTCACCACCCAGCGGGAGCAGTGCGAGGGCGCGATCAAGGCCCGGGGCTGGAAGCTCGCGGCCAAGTTCGTGGACGAGGGCCTCAGCGGGGCCAAGAACGACCGCCCACAGTGGCAGGCGCTCCTGGCCGCTTGCCGCTCCGGTGAGGTCCAGGCCGTGGTCGTGGCCAGCCTGGACCGGATGTCGCGCAGCGCTGACCACGCCATCCGGGTCACTAACGAGCTAGAGCAGCTCGGGGTTACCCTGGTCGTCCTGCGGGAGCAGATCGACCTCTCAACCGAACACGGGAAATTGCTTCGGACCGTCCTGGCCGGTGTTGCCGAAATGGAGCGTGGCCTGATTCGCGAGCGCAGCATCGCCGGGCAACGGGCCAAGCTTGCCCGCTCCGGCTGGCCCGGTGGCCAGCCTAGCTACGGCTGGCGGCTGGACGGCAAGGGCAAAGACGCCCGACCCGTCCCCGACACCGCCGAACGGGACGCCCTGGCCTACATGGTGAAGTCCGCGCTCGCAGGCCGGACCACGGGCGAGGTTGCCCGCGAACTAAACCGCCAGGGCGTCCCCACAAGGTCCGGGGCCGACTGGTCCCACACCGTGGTCCGCCGCATGCTCCGGAACCCCGCCCTGGTCACCGGGGAGCACCACTGGGGGCACGTCGGCAAGGCCGGAGACCGCTACTACAAGACCCAGGCCGACGCCCGCAGCGGTAAGCCCAAACACGGCGACCCGGTGGTGATCGAGCTGCCCGAGCCGCCACTGGACCGGGAAACCTTCGACGCGCTGCAGCAGGTCCTGGACGCAGCCCCAAGGTCAGGCCAGCGACAGGACAACCAGCAGCGCCAATGGCTCTCCACCAAGGTCCACGGGACCTGTGGCAGGCACTACCTCGGCGTCCTGGTGCTGGAACGGAACGGGGTCCGCAGGCCGATTTACCGGCCCGAGTGCAAGCGCAGGCCCAAGGCAGGCCAGCCGGACTGCGACTGCCGACAGATCGACGTTGCCAAACTGGACGCAGCGGTCTGGGCCGAGGTCGTCGGCGTCCTCGGGGACCGGGAGCGGCTGCTGAAGCTGGCCGCAGAGTGGACCCGGAGCGGGAACACCAGCGAGGCCGACACCCAGGAGGCGGAGCGGCTGGGGGAGCAGTCCCGGAAGCTCACCCGGGCAATCCAGCGGGCCACCGACGAGGCGTTCATGGCGGACGAGCCGGAGGAGCTGCTGGCACGTGTGGCCAAGTACCGCGCCCAGCTCGCGGACGTGCGGGCGAAGCTGGAGGCGCTGCAGAGCACCGGTCCCGAGGCCAGGGGCAACGCCCGACAGCTGACCGAGCTTGCTGCCCTGGCTGACCGGGCAGCGGAGCGGCTGCAAAGCTTCGGGGACGCCGAGCGGCTGGAGCTGGCGGAGCTGCTGGACCTGCGCGTGGAGGTGGCCGGACCCTTGGTGGGTGGCCTGCCCGAGTTGGTCACCGTCCGGGGCGTCCTGGACCCACGGGCGCAGTAGCGGACCCAGTGGGACGGCTACCCTTGCTGCGGTGGGCTTTGCCGGGCTCCTGGTCTTCATCCTCCGCAGCGAGGAGGTCCGCGGCTTCCTGCTCACCCTGATCCGCACCGCGCTGGCCTTGCCATGACCGAGGCCCCGGCCGTGCTCCCGGCAGTGGATCCGTTCGGCCCAGGCCCGACCACCACGGGTAAGTCCGCCGCGGGTCCCTCCATCATGGGTTCGTTCGCCGCCACACAGTCCGCTACCGGACGTACCGGCGGGCGGGACCGTGCGGCCTGCAGTCCCACCAGAGGCCCCGCGGCCCAGGAGTCGTGCGGCGCGGTGACAGCGGAGTTTGCCGTCACCCTGCCCGCGGTCCTGCTGCTGCTGGCCATGCTGCTGGCGGGGGTCTCCGCCGGGGTCACCCAGCTGCGATTGGAGGAGGGAGCGCGTGCCGGCGCGCGAGCACTTGCCCGTGGTGACGACTCCGCCACTGTGGAAAGAATCGTCCGGACCCTGGCCGGCGGGTCGGCGTCCGCGGCGGTATCGGCCGACGGCGAGTGGCTGCATGTCACCGTGACAGACAGGGTGGGCGGCCCCTTGGGCGCATCTATCCCGTGGCACCTGACTGCGCGGGCCTCCACCCGGAGCGAGACGGCGGGATGACCCACGGCAAGGCACCCGGAACGGGCCGCGGGCTTGGGAGGAACAAGACCGGGCGTCTTGGTTCAGACCGGAACGGAAGTGCAGGTGGCATCAACCGGGAACGCGGTTCGGGGACGGTGCTGGCGGCCGGCCTTGCCCTGGTGGTGATGACGGCCATGGCGCTGATGCTGTTGCTGGCGCAGTCAGCCGTCCTGGCCAGCAGGGCGGCATCCGCTGCCGACCTTGCGGCACTGGCAGCGGCCGACGCCCTGCGCGGCCTCGCCTCCGGGGAGCCCTGCACCGTGGCGGCGGAGGTGGCTGTCCGGCACGGGGCCGCAGTCGTGAGCTGCACCGAGGGTACGGGCCAGACTGTCGAGGTGAGGACCGAACTGGTGGAACGGACGGTGTTCGGCGCTGCCCACGGGCGCTCCCGTGCGGGGCCTCCGCCCTAGCCGGTCCAGGTCAGTGCCGCACTTCCAGGCCCGGGGAGGCGGCTTCGGTGGAGTTCTTGAGCAGGACGTCGAGGAGGGTGACGGCGGCCGCCTTGTCCAGCGGGTTGTTTTTGTTCCCGCATTTGGGTGACTGGACGCAGGAAGGGCACCCGGAATCACACTCGCAGGCCTTGATGGCGTCACGGGTGGCTGTCAGCCAGACCTTAGCCTTGTCGAAACCGCGCTCGGCAAAACCCGCGCCGCCGGGGTGCCCGTCATACACAAAGATGGTGGGCACCCCGGTGTCGGCGTGCAGTGCCGTGGACACCCCGCCGATGTCCCACCGGTCGCTGGACGCCACCAGGGGCAGCAGGCCGATGGCTGCATGTTCCGCTGCGTGGAGCGCGCCGGGAAACTGGGCTTCGATCAGGCCCGCCCCGGTCAGGGAGCGGTTGTCCACCACGAACCAGACGGCCTTGGTAAAGAGTTCGCGGGCACCCAGTTCCAGCGGCTCCTCCCCAAGGATTTCGTTGGAGATGAGTGCCTTGCGCTGGAAGGAGACAACCTGGGTAGTGACTTTGACGTCGCCGAAATGAACAGAAATGTCACCCCATTGCGCCGTCCGCTGGGTTTCCAGCACCTCGATCTGGGTCACGTCCCGGGCTGTGGTGTAGTAGTCGGGATTGGCGCGGCGCACCATCACGCAGTGATCGTCCTCGTTGAGGTCCTCCACCACGTAGCTGTCACCCTGGTGGATGTAGACGGCGCCGGTGTGGGCCTGGTAGTGCGTCTGCGGGGAATCCATCGTGCCAAGGAGGGACCCGGTCTCGGCATCCACGATGCTCACCGGCCCGCCGCCGTCGGCCCGCAGGTTCACCATGGCCGCCGCGCTCTGGGAATGTGTCCAGAACCAGCCCGCGGGCCGCCGCCGGAGGTAGCCCTGTGCCACCAGCCTGTCCAGGAGGGACTCCGCGGTGGCGCCGAACAGGCCCACTTCGGCGGGTCCCAGGGGAAGCTCGGCCGCCGCTGCGCACAGGTGCGGCCCCAGGACGTAGGGGTTGGAGGGATCGAAGACCGTCGCCTCCACTGACACGTCGAAGATCGCCTCGGGATGGTTCACCAGGAAGGTGTCCAGGGGATCGTCGCTGGCCACGAAGGCCGCAATGGCATCCTGGCCCGCCCGTCCGGCCCGCCCGATCTGCTGGAACAGGGAAGCCCGGGTGCCTGGCCATCCTGCCACCAGGACGGCGTCGAGGCCGGAGATGTCGATGCCCAGTTCCAGCGCTGAGGTACTCGAAACGCCCAGGAGCTCGCCGGAGCGCAGCGCCCGTTCAACGGCACGTCGTTCTTCGGGCAGGTATCCGGAACGGTAGGCGGCCACCCGCTGCGGCAGGCTGGGATCCACCTCGTCCAGGAGGCGTTTCGTGATCGAGGAGATGGTTTCCGCCCCGCGCCGGGACTTGATAAACGCTATGGTGCGGGTCCGCGCGGACACCAGGTTCGCCAGCAGGTCGGCGGTTTCTGCCACCGCCGTCCGCCGTTCCCTGGCGCCGTTCTCGCCCCGGACCTCGGTCAGGGCAGGTTCCCAGAAGGCCACGGTGGTGGAACCGTGCGGGGAGCCGTCACGGGACACGGCCTTGACCGGGGCGCCGATGAGCCGGGCGAAGGAGACGTCAGGCTCGGAGGCTGTGGCGGAGGCCGCGATGAATACTGGGCCCGGGTGGGCCGTGCCTGCCCCGTAGTAGGCGCAGATCCGGCGCAGCCGTCGCATCAGGTTGGCCACGTGGGAGCCGAACACTCCGCGGTAGCTGTGGGCCTCGTCAATGATCACGTAGCGCAGGCGGCGGAAGAACCCGGCCCACCAGGCATGGTTGGGAAGGATCCCGAAGTGGAGCATGTCCGGGTTGGCCAGGATGAAGTTGGCGTGGTCCCTGATCCAGCGGCGGGACGCGGGGTCGGTGTCGCCGTCGTAGGTTTCCGCGCGCACGGTGGGCAGTTTCAGGGCGCGGATGGCGTTGAGCTGGTCGGCCGCCAGAGCTTTGGTGGGGGAGAGGTACAGGGTGACGGCGCCGTCGTCGTGGATTTTCCCCGGGTCAGCCAGGACCCGCAGTTCGGAGCGGTGGATGGCGTCGAGGGCCGGCAGCTGATACGCCAGCGACTTCCCTGACGCGGTCCCGGTGGCCACCACAACGTGTTCGCCGCTGTGGGCTATGCCGGCTGCCTCCACCTGGTGCCGGTAGGGCTCCTGGATGCCCAGCGATCCGTACGCCGCAACCAGGTCGGGGTGCACCCACGCGGGCCATGGTTCGTGTTCGGCCGCGCGGGCCGGGATGGTGCGCACATGACGGAGCTGTTCCGGGTCCGGGCCGCGGCCCAGCAAGGGAATCAGGGAGTCATGGGGGTTCACCCCCACATTGTTTCACCCGGCGGGGCCTTGCCGGCCCTGGTTCGCCATGGGGGTAACAGGAAGGGTCAGCTCAGGGAGAGGTCGGAACCGTCATGGGATGCGGAGAGCATCAGCACACGGGAAACGGTGGTCCAGCCGAGGTGGGAATACAGTTTCCGGCCGTCGGCGGAGGCCAGGAGAAGGCCCTCCTGCACGTCGTGCTCGAAGGCCTGGGCGGCCAGGGCACGCATGATGAAACTGCCCAGGCCGCGGCGCTGGAAAGCCGGTTCGGTGATGATCTTGTCAAACACCGCGGTTTCCCCCACCACAAAAACGCGTCCGCTGGCCGCCAGGGTGTCGCCGGAGCGGACCTCTGCGTAGTGCACGCCGTCCTGCTCCCACGTCGAATGCGTGAGGTCGTCGTCGGAGAGCCAGGGATCCTCGGCGTCCTGGGTTTCCATATCCACGATCATCATTGCCTGCGAGCTGGAGGTCACGTTCAGGCCGTGCCGTTCCGCCAGGGCGGAGTACCGGGGGATGTCATTGGTGAGGATGGTGAGGACCCTCGCGGGTGCTTCGGCCGTCTTTGCGGCCAGGGCTGCGAACTCATCGTCCGCGGGCTCGGAAGCAAAGAATTCCCAATCGCCGCTGGTGTCGGCGCGAAGCACAGCAGGGAAACGGCCCTCGGTGGAGGTCCTGTAACCGCGACAGCCGGCCCAGCCGGCCACCCACACCTCAAGAAGGCCAGTGATGTCTTCAACCATGGTTTCCGGACTCATGGCATGAGACTATTCCAGCCCGGTCGCCAGCAACAGGGGCCTGCCAAGAGCTTATGCAATTGTGATGCGGCGGAAGCACCGGGACGGGCCGGCAGTCATGGCCGCCGCTCCGGCAGCCGCAGGTTTCCCGCACCGCCCGCCTGACCGTGCCGGTACCCTTAAATACGTGGCTTTAAACCGAATTGTGCTTTTTTACGGCTTTACCCCCCTTCCCGACCCGGAGGCGGTGCGGCTCTGGCAGCGTGCCCTCTGCGAGAAGCTCGGGCTGACGGGCCGCATCCTGATCTCCAAGGACGGCATAAACGCCACCGTGGGCGGTGAGATCGGTGCCGTGAAGCAATACGTGAAGACAACCCGCGAGTACCAGGGCTTCAGGGACATCGACGTGAAATGGTCCGACGGCGGTGCGGAGGACTTCCCGCGCCTCAGCGTCAAGGTGCGCGATGAGATTGTCTCCTTCGGCGCCCCCGGCGAGCTGAAGGTCGATGCCCACGGGGTGGTGGGCGGCGGAACCCACCTCAAGCCCGAGGAACTGCACCAGCTCGTTGACGCCAAGAAGCAACGCGGGGAGGACGTGGTCTTTTTTGACGGGCGGAATGCCTTCGAAGCGCAGATCGGCCGGTTCAAGGACGCAATCGTCCCGGACGTTGCCACCACCCACGACTTCATCCAGGAGCTGGAGTCCGGCAAGTATGACGGGCTCAAGGACAAGCCCGTGGTCACCTACTGCACCGGCGGGATCCGCTGCGAGGTGCTGTCCAGCCTGATGGTGAACCGGGGCTTCAAGGAGGTGTACCAGCTGGACGGCGGCATTGTCCGCTACGGCGAAACCTTCAAGGACCAGGGCCTGTGGGAGGGCTCGCTGTACGTCTTCGACAAGCGCATGCACCTTGAGTTCAGCGACGACGCGAAGACCATCGGGCAGTGCACCCGCTGCGCAGCGCCCACCAGCAAGTTCGAGAACTGCTCCAACCCCAGCTGCCGCACCCTTACCCTGTACTGCGCGGAGTGCGCCTCCAGCCCCGAGACCCTCCGCTGCCCGGAGGGCTGCGCCGCCTGAGCGCAGGCAACCCCCTCAGAGGAGCCGCAGCCGGTAGGCGTAGTTCGCGCCTGTCCTGGCCTCCACCCTGATGGTGAGCGCTGTCTCCGAGGAGAGATAGATAACGTTCTCCCGGTTGATCCCGCACCGGAGTCCCAGGTCCACCAGGGTCAGCGAGTCGCTGCGGACCGTGAAGGTCACGCGCCGCTGGCTGCGGCATGCCAGGGCCAGTGCGTAGGTGCCAGTCCCCAGGACCGGCGTCGACTCCGTCCGGACGTTGCCCGCGGCCACAAGGCCCGCCCCCGCGGAGGCCACGGGCTGCCCGGTGTCGGGCAGCGTGCGGGCCGCCCACGCGCCAACGTCCTGCTCGCTGACGGGGTCGTTCTGCAGGGGGTCGCGGGTGAACACCGGCCCGGGAAGACGCGTCCCTTCCGCCTCGACGGGCCCGGGCAGGTTCCGCCCGTCGTCGTACGTATATTCACACCCGCCCAGCACCATCCCGGCGGCCATGGCAGCAATAACGACGGCGGCGGCCGGCTTCCGCGCCGGCCGCACCCGTGCGTCCCCACCGGGAGCCGTGGGGACGGTGGATGGCGCGGAGGCTATCCGCACACTGGGCATAGTCCGACTGTATGCCCGCCGGCGACGGCGGGCCAGAGCACGGGGGGCGGTTATTCCGCGGGCGTCAGCCGGTAGGCGTAAATGAGGGGTGCGTCCACGCTGTACGTGCTGATGTCCAGCGCGCCGGCGTCCGGCAGGGTGATTTTTGTAATTTCCCGGCTTCCGTTGCAGGCCGCTCCGGCGTCCGCCAGCTTCTTCCCGTCCAGCGATACGGCGAAGAAGGCCTTCCCGCCACCCTCGCACGTGGCGGTGAGGGTGTAGCGCCCCGCCGGGACATCGGCGGCTTCCCTGATGATGCGGTCCCGGTTGAGGATTTTGCCGGCGTCCTCAAGGACCGCTCCCGGAGCCGGGGGCAGCGCGGTGGCCTGCCACTGCGGGACGTCCGCGTTTTCGATGGAAACAACGGGGGAGCACCCGGCCAGGAGAAGGGCCGCCGCAGCCGCGGATACGGCGGTCCACGGCATCAGGCGGGCGCGCCTCGCGGGCCGGAGCCGGGCGCGCGGAAGGACGGAAGAACGCGAAGGCATGCCTCAACGCTACCCGGTGCCGGCCGCCCCGGCCTCCGGCGCCTGCCGGACTAAACTTGGGCAGTGCCTAAATCCCCATACGAGTTCACCGCCGGCAACACCCCGGACGCACCCCGCAGCGACCTCCCGGAACTGCTCACGGCCCTCGCCGCCGACCTGCGGGGCGTGGACTACACGCCCGACGGCGTCGCCCGGCTTCTGGGCGCCGCCGCCTCCGCTGCCCTGAACCGGGACCAGATCATTCCGGCCCTGCTGGCAGTGGACCGGGCTGTGCGGCAGGACGGAGGGAACGCGGCGCTCGCCGCAGTCGTCCGCCTGTGGCTCCTTGCCGAGCCGCAGCCGAAGGACACGCTCGACGCCGCCCTTCCGGGCATCGGTGCCGGCGGCCTCCTCACGCTGGGGCTTGTTGAGCCCGTTCCCGGCGCGGGGCTGCTGGCTGCCAAAGCTGATCTGCGGCCGTACGGGTGGGAGGGGAACGAAGGTCACAGCGACAGCGGCAGCGGGGGTGCGGAGCTCTGGGTGGCCAGCGATCTGGCCGCGCACCAGCAGGCGGGGGTGCTGCGGCACGACCATGTGCTCGGCATCGGCCAGGCGTCCACCACCCTGGTGCAGACCACTGTCCGCCGCCATACGGAACGCGCCCTGGACCTCGGCACCGGGTGCGGCATCCAGACCTTCCACCTGCTCCACCACTGCGAGCACGTCACGGCGACGGACATCTCCGAACGGGCGCTTGCTTTCACGCGCTTCAACATCCTGCTCAACGCCGCGGCCCTGTCCGTTGACCCGTCCCGGCTGGAGGACAGGGTGAGCCTGCGCCTGGGCTCACTCCTGGACCCCGTGGCAGGCGAGGAGTTCGGGCTGGTGGTGTCCAATCCTCCGTTCGTGATCACGCCGCGGAGCGCAGGGGAGGCTGCCGCGGAGCAGTTCACCTACCGCGACGGCGGCCTCCCGGGCGATGAGATTGTGGCCTCGCTGGTTGCCGCCTTGCCCGGGGTCCTTGCGCCCGGCGGCACCGCGCAGATGCTGGGGAACTGGGAAGTGGTGGCCGGAACCGGGTGGCAGGAGCGCCCGCGGACGTGGGTCCGGCCGGATACGGATGCCTGGTTCATCCAGCGCGAGCAGGTGGGGCCGGAGCAGTACGCGGAAACCTGGCTGCAGGACGCCTCCGAGGCCCGGGACCGGCAGCACTACCGGGACGCTTACGCGGCCTACCTGGCGGACTTCGAATCGAGGAACGTGGAGGGCATAGGCTTCGGCATGGTCTGGCTCCGCCGGCCGTCGGCACCCGGGCAGGGCACGTTCAGCCGGTTCGAGGAGATCACCTACCCCATTGAGCAGCCCATCGGCCCCCACTTGGGCGCCGCCGTCGAACGCGTTGACTGGCTCGCCGCGCACAGCCTGGAGGACGCGCACCTGCTGGTGGCGGAGGACGTCACGGAGGAGCGGCACCAGCGCCCGGGGGCGGAGCACCCTGGCGTGATCCTGCTGCGGCAGGGCGCGGGCCTGCGCCGGACAAACCTGCTGAGCACCGAGCTGGCAGGCTTCGTGTCGGCCTGCGACGGTGACCTTTCCGCCGGGCAGATTGCCGGTGCTTTGGAGGCGCTGCTCGGCGGCGGGATGGTGGACGAGGACGGGTTCGACGCCGGTTCTTTCCGGGGCGGTCTGATCACCGATGTGGCCAATCTGGTGCGGGACGGCTTCCTGATCCCCGCCGCCGGATAAGGCACGGAGCAGGGCGCCGACGGCGCCCGGCAGAACCCCCTTCTTTTCCACATGGATGCGCACATTTCTGCAAAATATGGTGAACTAGGCCAGTATGGGCGCATCTGCCCGAGCAACCTTTTTCTGTAGGAGCACCGTGCCAAGCAAGGCCAAAACCGGCAAGAAACTCGTGATTGTGGAGTCTCCGGCCAAGAGCAAGACCATCGCCAAGTACCTCGGCGAGGGTTTCATCGTAGAGGCCTCCATCGGTCACATCCGCGACCTGCCGCAGCCGTCCGAACTCCCCGCCGAGCTGAAGAAAACGTCGGTGGGCAAGTTCGCCGTCGACATTGATCACGACTTCAAGCCCTACTATGTGGTGTCCGCGGACAAGAAGAAAAAGGTGACTGAGCTCAAGGCTGCGCTCAAGGACGCCGACGAACTTTACCTCGCAACCGATGGGGACCGCGAGGGCGAGGCCATCGCGTGGCACCTGCTGGAAGTGCTCAAGCCCAAGGTCCCTGTTTATCGGATGACGTTTGGCGAAATCACCAAGGAAGCCATCCAGCGCGCCATGGGCAACCTGCGCGATGTGGACACCGCGCTGGTGGACGCTCAGGAGACCCGCCGCGTCCTGGACCGCCTCTACGGCTACGAAATTTCCCCGGTGCTGTGGCGCAAGGTGGCGCGCGGCCTGTCCGCCGGCCGCGTGCAGTCCGTAGTGACCCGCATGGTGGTGGACCGCGAACGCGAGCGGATGGCCTTCAAGGCCGCCTCCTACTGGGACCTCACGGGCCAGTTCGCCGCCGACGCCGGCTCCTTCAAAGCAAAGCTCGCCGCCGTGGACGGGGCCAAGGTTGCCAGCGGCCGGGACTTCAACGACGACGGCGTCCTGACGTCGAAGAACGTTGCCCACCTGAACGAGGAACTGGCTGCGTCCCTGGCGGCAGGGCTGCAGGACGCTTCGTTCACTGTCCGGTCCGTGGACACCAAGCCCTACACCCGGCGCCCGGCCGCGCCCTTCACCACCTCAACGCTGCAGCAGGAGGCCGGCCGCAAGCTGCGGTTCTCCTCCAAGAGCACCATGCAGGTGGCCCAGCGGCTGTACGAAAACGGTTACATCACCTATATGCGTACGGACTCCTCCGCGCTGAGCGACGAAGCCCTCACCGCCGCGCGGCGCCAGGCGTCCGAGCTGTACGGCCCGGAGTACATCCCGCAGTCCCCGCGCGTGTACACCGGCAAGGCAGCCAACGCGCAGGAAGCGCACGAGGCCATCCGCCCCGCCGGCGACTCGTTCCGCACCCCGGCCCAGGTGGCCAAGCAGCTCTCGGGCGACGAATTCCGCCTGTACGAACTCATCTGGAAGCGCACCGTCGCGTCCCAGATGGCCGATGCGAAGGGCTCGACGGCGACCATCCGGCTGGGTGCCGTCGCTGCGGACGGCCGGGATGCCGAGTTCTCGGCTTCCGGCACCGTGATCACGTTCCCCGGCTTCCTCGCCGCCTACGAGGAAGGCAAGGACGAGACCCGCGGAGACGACGATTCCGACGACGCCCGCCGGCTGCCCAACGTGGCCAAGGGTGATGCCCTCAAGGCCTCCGAGATCCTGGCAGTGGGCCACGAAACCTCGCCGCCGCCGCGCTACACCGAAGCGTCACTGACGGCTGAGCTGGAGAAGAGGGGCATCGGCCGCCCGTCCACCTACGCCTCCACCATTTCCACCATCCAGGACCGCGGATACGTCCGGAAACAGGGTTCTGCGCTGGTCCCCAGCTGGATCGCCTTCTCGGTGATCCGCCTGCTGGAGCAGCACTTCAGCGACTACGTTGACTACGAGTTCACCGCGGACATGGAAGGCGACCTGGACAAGATCGCCAACGGCCAGGCCGTTGGCGCCTCCTGGCTCCGCCACTTCTACTTCGGTGAAGACTCGGACCCGGGCTTGCTGAGCATCGTGAACAACCTGGGCGAGATCGACGCCCGCGAAATCAACTCCATCCCCATCACCGATGAGATCACGCTCCGGGTGGGCAAGTTCGGCCCGTACCTGGAAAGCTCGGCCGCCACGGTTGACCCGAAGACGGGGGAGATCGTGGAGTCGCCCCGCGCCAACGTGCCCGAGGACCTGGCTCCGGACGAGCTGACGGCTGCCAAGGCCATTGAGCTGATGGAAACCGCTGCCCCCGAGGAACGGGTGCTGGGCACCGACCCGCATACCGGGCACACGGTGGTTGCCAAGAACGGCCGCTACGGCGCCTACGTCACCGAGATCATCCCGGAGATGACCGAGGAACAGATCGCCGCCCAGCCCGTGGAGTACTACAAGAACGGCAAGCCCAAGCCGCCGAAGAAGCCGGTCAAGGCGAAGCCCCGCACCGGCTCGCTGTTCAAGTCCATGACCGTGGAGTCGGTCACCCTGGACGAGGCGCTGCAGCTCATGAGCCTGCCCCGCGCCCTGGGGGAGGACGCCGAAGGCAACCTCATCACGGTGCAGAACGGCCGGTTTGGTCCCTACCTCAAGAAGGGGACCGACTCCCGGTCCATCGGCTCCGAGGAAGAGATCTTCACCATCACCCTGGACCAGGCGCTGGAGATCTACTCCCAGCCGAAGCAGCGCGGTGCCCGGGCCGCCGTCCCGCCACTGGCTGAGTTCGGCCCGGACCCGGTGTCGGAGAAGAACATCGTGGTGAAGGAGGGCCGCTTCGGCCCCTACATCACGGACGGGATCACCAACATCACGGTTCCGCGGGCAACCTCCCTGGAGGAGCTGACCCGCGAACAGGCCGTAGAACTGCTGGCGGAGAAGCGTGCCAAGGGTCCGGTGAAGCGTACGGCCACCCGCAAGGCTCCGGCCAAGAAGAAGGCCACAGCCAAGAAGTAGGCCGTGAGCGCCGAGTTCGCCGGAACGGTGCAGGCTCGTTGGTAAGAAACCGGCGAACCAGCATTATTCCGGCGATTTCGCGTCAAGACAGCGGCCCTGTTTGCGGTGCCGGACACAACGTGATCGGGTAGAGGGATGACTGAACAGCCAGCGCACACTGATCTCCAGCCCCTCAACGACCTCGAGGAAAAGCTCGCCAAGGGCGGACAGCCTGAGGCCAGCCCGGTAGACGTCATCCTGTCCTTCCTGAACAGCGAGGTCTACATCATCAGTTCGGACGGCGTCGAGGGCGAGGACTCCCAGGTGGAGCCCCTGGTCCTGGGCAATGCCGACGGCGACCCCGTCCTCGCCGTCTTCTCGCACCCCAGCCGCGTGGACCAGCAGTACCTCGAAGCTGCTCCCAACGTGCTGGGAACCCAGGGCGCGGCCATCATCGCCAACATCGGCGACGAGCTTGGAATGGTCATCAATCCGGGCGCAGCCTACGGTTTCGAGATCAACCCCGAAGGCGTGGCCAACATCAAGCGCGACTTCAAGCGCGCTGACGAGCAATAATGGCACCATGCGGCTAGGCGTCCTCGATATCGGGTCCAATACTGTCCATCTCCTCCTGGTGGATGCCCACCCCGGCGCGCGCCCGGTACCCTTTGCCTCGCACAAACGGCCGCTGTCCCTGGTCCAGTACCTGGAGCCGGACGGCAGCATCAACGACGCAGGCCAGCACGAGCTCACCGAGTTCGTCCTTGAAGCCTGGGAGTTTGCGGCAAGGCACAAGGCCGAGGACCTCCTGGCCTTCTGTACGTCAGCCATCCGTGAGGCCACCAACGGGCCCGAGGTCCTGGCCCGCGTCAAGCACGAAACCACCGTGACCCTGCAGGAACTCACCGGCAGCGAAGAAGCATCCATGACCTTCTTCGCCGTCAGGCGCTGGCATGGGTGGGGCGCCGGACCCATCCTGAACCTGGACATCGGCGGCGGCTCCTTTGAGATGGCTTTCGGCCAGGACGAGCTTCCGGAAGTTGCCACCTCCGTGCCGCTGGGTGCCAGCCGGCTTACGCGGGACTGGCTGTCCGAAGATCCGCCGTCGGCCAAAAGCGTCAAAGAGCTGCGGCGGTACATCCGGGCCACCCTCAAGCCTGCGGTCCGGGAGTTCGACGGGCTGGGCCGGGCCAACGTGGTGGCGGGAACATCAAAGACCTTCCGTTCCCTGGCGCGGATCGCCGGGGCCGCCCCCAGCGCGGCCGGCCCCTACGTCAAGCGCGAGCTGCAGGCCTCGGACCTGGGCGTGTGGGCGCAGCGCATATCGGCCATGAAGGTCGAGGACCGGTTGCACCTGCCGGGCGTCTCGGAAGCCCGCGCCCACCAGCTACTGGCCGGAGCGCTCGTGGCGGAGGCCGCTCTTGAACTCTTCAAATTCAAGAAGCTGAGGATCTGCCCGTGGGCCCTGCGCGAAGGCCTGATCCTCCGCCGGCTGGACCAGCTGGTATTTTCCGGGCCGCTGGAGCTGGCGCCCCACCTGGCGCCGCCGCAGGCTGTCGAAGCCGCAGTCTAGAAACCCCTTAAAGCGGAAATACCGGCGCCGGCAACAGGAAAATGGGGGAAAACCTGTTGCCGAACGCCGGTACCCTGGCAGGAATCCCCATCCCTGCCGCATCACTCGCACCCTCAATGAGGTACTCACTACGTTAGGGCGCCAAGTTGTGAGGCACCTGCACCCAACATGGGAGCCACCTGTGAATGGATTTCGGGGAGTTCCCACTATTTTCGTGTCCGTCCCGGGTCATGGTTTTCTGCGTCTGCCCGGCCGAACTGTAATGATGGAGCCATGAGCAACCGAATCGCATTCCTTGGCTGTGGATCCATGAACGAAGCAATTCTGAGTGGCCTGCTGGAATCCGGAACGGATCCGGCAGACGTCGTCGCAACCGTCCGGAGGGCAGAGCGCGCCGCCGAGCTGGCGGAACGGCACCACGGGGTGACCGCAATCGCCGGGGAAGAGGAGCCGGACAACAACAAGCAGGCAACCAAGGGATCCGGCGTCGTGATCCTTGGCGTCAAGCCTGTTGGCATTACGGAACTTGCACGGGAAATCAGCAGCTCGCTCTCGCCCACCACGGTGGTGGTCAGCGTGGCCGCGGCGGTGTCCATTGCGCAGCTTGAGGCGGCACTGCCGGCAGGGCAGCCGGTTATCCGGTCCATGCCCAATACACCGGCCAAGCTGGGCCGCGGCGTGGTATCGGTCTCGCCGGGCACCAACTGCACCCCGGAGCAGCTCCAGCGGGTCAAGGACGTCCTGCACGGCGCGGGAACGGTGGTGGAGGTCCCCGAGGAGCAGGTGGACGCGCTCTCGGCGATCAGCGGCTCCGGACCGGCCTACGCTTTTTACCTGGCGGAGGCGATGGCCGCAGCAGGCCGTGAGCTTGGCCTGGACCCGGATCTGTCGCTTCTCCTCGCCCGGGAAACAGTGGCCGGAGCCGGCTTTATGCTGGCCGAGCCCGGCGCCGATCCGGGCGCACTGCGTAAAGCCGTAACCAGCCCGAACGGCACCACCGAGAGGGCCATCGCCACGTTCGACGAGCGCGGCCTGCCGGCCATTATTGCCGCCGGCGCCCGCGCCGCCGCGGAGCGGGCAGCCGAGATCACCAGGCAGCTCGGCTGACTCGGAAACTAGGGCCGGGCTGCGAACCGTTCCAGCAGGTCCACGTGGCCGGACACGATCAGCATGTCCCGGGAGGACACCTTGGTCTCCGGGCGGGCGTAAGTGAAGTCCTCACCCGGTGACTTCACGCCGACGATCGTCACGCCGTACTTGGACCTGACCTTGGATTCGTCCAGCGTGAATCCCACCGTTTCGCGCGGGGGGTACATCTTGACGATGGCGAAGTCGTCGTCGAACTCGATGAAGTCCAGCATCCGGCCGGAGACCAGGTGCGCGGCCCGGACGCCGGCGTCGGCCTCCGGGTAGATCACATGGTTGGCGCCGATGCGGGTAAGGATTTTGCCGTGGGAGGGCGTAATGGCCTTGACCCAGAGGTGCTCGATGCCAAGGTCCACGAGGTTGACGGTGATCAGCACCGAGGATTCGATGGACGTGCCCACCCCCACGACGGCCGAGCTGAACTCCTGGGCGCCCAGCTGGCGGAGCGCGTCGATGTTGGTGGCGTCAGCCTCCACCACGTGGGTCAGGGTAGCGGCCCACTTTTGGACCAGGGTCCGGTCGCGCTCGATGGCCAGTACTTCGCGGCCCTGCTTCACCAGTTGTTCGGCCGTTGCCGATCCGAACCGGCCAAGCCCAACGACCAGGACCGGCGCGTTGTGTGCGGGGCGCCGCGGGGCATCTGGGGAACTAGCCAATGATGGGCCTCTCTTCCGGGTAGTGGTACAGCTGCCTGCGTTGCCGCAGGGCGAGGGCGGCGGCGAGGGTTACTGTACCAACACGCCCCATGAACATCAGTGCAGTCAGGACGTACGCTCCTGCCGGTGGCACCTCGGCGCTGAGGTTCGTACTGAGACCGCAGGTAGCAAAAGCGGAAATCGCTTCGAACAGCACGCGGTCAAGGGGCGCGCCGCTGATGTTCAGCAGGAGGAACGAGCCTACCGAGACCAGGGTGGCGCCGGCGACGATCACCGAAATTGCCACCCGCATGGCACCCTGCGGGATCGTGCGGCCGTGGACCTTCACGTCGGCATCACCGCGGGCCTCCGCCACGATTGCCAGGAACATGATGGCGATGGTTGTCACTTTGATGCCGCCGGCCGTCGACGCGGAGCCGCCGCCGGCAAACATCAGGGCGTCGGTCAGCAACATGGTGGTGGACTCAAGCTGGTTTTGATCCACAAGGTTAAAACCGCCCGAACGGATCTGGACGGAAGCGAAGACCGAGTGCAGGACCTTGTCACCGATGCCCATGGTTCCGATGGTGCGCTGGTTGTCCCATTCCATCAGCGCCCAAAGGACGCTGCCCGCCGCGAAGAGGATCAGGGACACTTCGATCGTCAGCTTGGTGTGGAGGTTCCACTTTTTCCAGTTGAGCCCGTTCTGGAGCAGGACCATCACAACCGGAAACCCCAGGCTGCCAAGGAACACACCAGACATGATGGGAATCAGAATCCACAGGTCGCTCGCGAAGGGAACGATTCCGTCCGCGTGCGCAGTAAAGCCTGCGTTGTTGAACGAGGATATCGCGTAGAAGAAGCCGTGCCAGACAGCGCCCCAGAAGGTCTCACCGAGTACCAGGAACCGGGGGATGAGGACAAGCGCCAGGACGGCCTCGATCACCACCGATGTGGTGATGACGATCCGCAGGAGAGTTCCCACTTCGCCCAGCCGCCCGGCGTTGTTCATGGACTCTGCCGCAATGATCTTTCCGCGGACGCCCAGCCGCTTGCTCACCATGAGCGCCAGCAGTGACGCGAGTGTCAGGGTGCCAAGGCCTCCGATGAAGATCGCGATGAGGATGACCAGCTGGCCGAAGAAGGACCAATGAACGGCAGTGGTAACCACCGTGAGGCCCGTAACGCAGACGGCGGACACCGCTGTGAACATGGCCTGGTGGAGGGGGGTGACGTTACCGTCCGCTGATGAGGCCGGCAGCGAGAGGAGAAACGTGAAGAGCAGGCAGACGGCGGCGAACACCGTCAGGGCAAGCCGGGCCGGCGAGGTGTTCGCAATGTCGTCGACGAAGTCCCGCAGCCGCGTAAGGATCCAGAGGCCTTCCCGCTCCTGCCCTGCGGGATGCCAGTTGGCCGGGGTACGGGGCCTCGACTGGCTTTGCGTCATGTGTGGCTTTTCCTCGGTAGAAACTGCTTCCCTCAGTAGTAAACCACTAATGCATGCGTCATGACTGGGCAGGAGGGGTGCCGCGCTCAGGTAGCCTGTGATTGATGACATACCTGCCGGGCCTCACCTTGCCCGCGCCCCCAACGGTGGTGGCGTGGAGTTCTGACATGACCGCCTACAATTTCGGCCCGGGCCACCCCATGGCGCCGGAGCGCATGGACCTGACAGCCCGGTTGGCGGCCACCCTTGGGTTGTTTGACCTGGAGCATGTTGCGGTGGAGGCGCCGGGAGTGGCGGACGACGCCGACCTTGAGTCCGTTCATTCCCCCGAGTTTGTAGCGGCGGTAAAAAAGGTCAGCGCACATCCCGGCCAGCCTGACGAGGCCCGCGGCCTGGGCACCGAGGACGACCCCGCTTTTGCCGGAATGCACGAGGCAGCGGCCCGCCTGGCCGGAGCTTCGCTGCTGTCCGCCTCCCGGATCCTGGACGGTTCAGCCCTGCGCGCCATCAATTTCGGCGGCGGCATGCACCACGCCTCCCGCGAGCGGGCCAGCGGGTTCTGCATTTATAACGACGCTGCACTTGCCGTGCAGAAGCTGCTCGACGGCGGCATCCGAAGGGTGGCCTATATCGACGTCGATGCGCACCATGGGGACGGAACGGAGAGTATTTTCTGGGACGACCCCCGCGTGCTCACGGTTTCGCTGCACGAGAGCGGACTGACGCTGTTCCCTGGCACCGGGTTCGCGAACGAGATCGGCGGTCCGCAGGCGGAAGGGACGGCCGTGAACGTCGCGCTGCCCTCGGGAACGGGGGACGCCGGCTGGCTGCGCGCCTTCTACGCTGTGGTCCCTCAGCTGGTGGCCGCCTTCCAGCCGGAGGTGATTGTCAGCCAGCACGGCTGCGACTCCCACCGCCTGGATCCCCTCACGCACCTCAACCTCAGCGTTGACGGGCAGCGGGAGGCCGCCTCCGCCGTCGGGAACCTTGCGGCCCGCCACTGCGACAACCGCTGGATCGCCACGGGGGGCGGCGGCTACAACGTCCTCCAGGTGGTCCCGCGGTCCTGGAGCCACTTGATTGCGATCGCGGCCGGTCGGCCCGTGCCGCTGCGCACGCCGGTCCCGCAGGACTGGCGTGACTACGTCCAGGAGAAGTTCGGATCCTCCGCGCCGGAGCTGATGAGTGACGATGTGGAGCTCTGGTGGCGGTCGTGGGAGGTCGGATTCGATCCCAATGACGCCGTGGACCGGACGGTGATGGCAACCCGGAAATCCGTGTTCCCGCTCCACGGACTCGACCCCTGGTTCGACTGACGCGCTGCCTTCAGGTGTTCCGCTTCTCCGTCTGGAACACCACTCCCGCCGCGCCGATGAGCCATCCCAGCAGCGATAACGCGAAGGCCCCGATCAGGTCCGTGGACGCGGTTCCCTTGGCGAGCCAGAGCAGCAGGACGGCCAGGCCCACTGCGAGGTAGACGATGATGGCTGCGACGATCCTCCCCGACAGCCTGGCGGTGACGTCCGACGGGTTGACCGCAGTGGAGCTTCCCGGCGCCCCAGGCCCTGATGTCCGGCGGGCATCCTGTTCAGACTCATCACGGCGGACCTCGGCGATAGTAAAACCCAGCGCCGATGCCGTCAGCGAACTCAAGGACGTTGCCAGGACGCCGGCCGCAGTCACCAGGGCTCCATTGAGGGGCGGTGCAGCAGTCCGTCCGTCGGGCACCCAGAACCCCACGCGCAGCAGCACCGAGCCCCACACCGCGACAAAAAGGCCCAGGAACACGAACGCGATGATGTTGAACAGTTGCTGGCGGAGTATATCCATGCCACCCACTCCTCAGGTCACGCTGGCCGCTGGCCGGAAACCCGGGGCAACCCTGGATCCGTTCTAGCACCGCGGAAGAACCTGGGCAATGGCGTTCGGGTACGGGCCGAAATAGTTGATGCCTTTCGGCGTATATGTCGCTAGGGTTGAGGCATGGTGACAGACGACGTATTTGCCGTCATAGCGGAATCGACCCGGCGTGACATTTTGGTTTCCCTCCGCTCCGGAGACAAGGCCGTGGGCGAACTGGTGGAGGAACTGGCCGCGAGCCAGCCCACCATCTCCAAGCACCTCAAAGTCCTTCGCGAAGCCCAGCTGGTGAGCATGAGGGCCCAGGGCCAGAAGCGCTACTACGCACTCAACCGCAAACCTCTGGAGGGCATCGCCACATGGCTTGAGACCCTCGACGTCGGCGCGGCGGCGCCAGCGGAAGCGGCCGGCCGGGTGCCCGTGCACGCCGCCGCTGCTGAAAGCAGCCAGGAACAGGCTTCCCGCACCACCCCCGAGGGGGCACCCGCGCACCAGGAAGCCGCCACCGCCGGCGCCGTGGCGGCGGAGGCTGTGTCCGCCGGTGTCCTGGCGCGCGACGGCGCCGAGCTGAGTCCCGCCGTCGTCATTCCTGGCGGAACCACGGCGCCCCTGAGCGATGACAGCGTGCCCCAGCAGATCGGCAGGACCGTGGGGCGTGCCGCCACCAAGGCCGCCGACCTCCTGGCGAACCTCCCCACCCTGCCGAAGTTCGGCCGCAAAAAGTAAGTAGCAGCAAGTGTCGTTCTGAGCGTTCAAAACGACACTTACTGCTACCTGGTTGCGGGTTTAGTTGTTGAGCAGGCGCACGTGCTCCGGGGTCAGTTCGGAGATGCTGCTGACACCCAGCAGGGCCATGGTGCGGGCCATGTCCTTCTCGAGGATCTGCAGCGTGCGGTCAACGCCTGCCCGGCCACCGGCCATCAGGCCGTACAGGTAGGCGCGGCCGATCAGCGTGAAATCGGCGCCGAGGGCAAGGGCGGCCACGATGTCCGCGCCGCTCATGATCCCTGTGTCCAGCATGATCGCGGCATCGCTGTTGTCCGCGGTGAAGGCCTGCTTGACTTCGGGGAGCAGGTGGAACGGGATGGGTGCCCGGTCCAGCTGGCGGCCGCCATGGTTGGAGAGGACCACGCCGTCGGCGCCATGGTCGACGACGCGGCGGGCATCTTCCACGGTCTGGATGCCCTTGACCACCAGCTTGCCCTTCCAGGTTTCGCGCAGCCAGTCCAGGTCCTCGAAAGTGAGCGTGGGATCGAACATGGAGTTGATGAGGTCGGCCACGGTTCCGGTGTAGCGGGATAGCGACGCGAACGTGAGCGGCTCGTGCGTGAGGAAGTTGAACCACCAGGCGGGGCGGTAGGAGGCATCAAGGACGGTCTTGACAGTCAGTGCCGGCGGGATGGTCATGCCGTTGCGGACATCGCGGAGGCGGGCGCCGGCCACGGCGGTGTCCACGGTGACCATGAGGGTGTCGTTCCCGGCTTTGGCGGCCCGCTCGATCAGTTCCAGCGACCGGTCGCGGTCCGTCCAGAGGTACAGCTGGAACCAGTTGCGGCCGTTCGGGGCTGCAGCCGCCACATCCTCGATGGACGCGGTACCCATGGTGGAGAGGGTGTAGGGGATTCCTGCAGCTTCCGCGGCCTGGGAACCGGCGTACTCGCCTTCGGACTGCATCATGCGGGTGAAGCCGGTAGGGGCGATGCCCACGGGAAGCCGGGAGGACTTGCCCAGGATTTCGGTGCTCAGGTCGATTTTGGAGACGTTGCGCAGGATGCCGGGCCGGAACTCGATGTCCAGGAACGCCTCGCGGGCACGGCGGAGGGTGATTTCCCCTTCGGCAGCTCCGTCGGTGTAGTCGAACGGTGCCTGCGGGGTGCGGCGCTTGGCGATGTCGCGGAGCTCCCAGATGGTGCTGGCCCGCTTGAGCCGTGCTTCCTTGCTGAACTCGGGCTTCTTGAACTGCATCAGCGGGGCCAGATCCGAGTATTTGGGGATCCGGCGCTTCAGCGCTGCCGGCACCGTAGAAACGGCCTGTGGGATGGCGGGCCCGGGGGTTGCTGCCGGGACATCGGTGGCGTCCGGGGCAGGGGTTGTCTCCGGATTGTTGGGCTGGATGGTGTGGGTCATGGCGTCCTCCATTGGGCCGGCAGGTCCGCGTCCGGGACCTCCTGTGGTCTAACCACACTGTAGGCCATGTGGTTGGACCACATCAAGTACCATGGCCCTATGCGTACTCACCAGCTTGTCTTGTCCTGGATTGAGGCAGAGCTGTCCGAGGGCCGGCTGGCCGTGGGTGGCCGGCTGCCGGCCGAAAGGACGCTCGCCGAACAGCTGAAGGTTTCACGCACGTCCGTGCGGGAAGCTATCCGGATCCTTGAGGCCATGGGCGTGGTCCGGGCCGGGGTCGGCTCGGGCCCGGACGCCGGGACGGTGGTCATTTCGGATCCGACGGCGGCCCTTGGCTCGGCTTTGCGCCTGCACGTGGCCACGCAGCACCTTCCAGTGGCGGACATCGTGGAAACCAGGATGCTCCTTGAGTCCTGGGCGGCGTCAAAGGCGAGTCCGCAGGCTCCGGAACTGGAGGCGGCCGGCAGCCTGTTGGACGAGATGGCCGCTGAGGGGTTGGACGTTGACGAATTCCTGGCGCTGGATGTCCGGTTCCACCTGGCCCTCGCCGATGCCGCGGGCAATGCCGTGGTCAGCGCCATGATGGGGTCACTGCGCGAATCGATCCAGCGCTACGCCGCGCAGCTGACGTCCAACCTTCCGGACTGGGAAGCAACAGCCTCGCGCCTGAAAGCAGAGCACTGCGGGATCCTTGCCGCCATCAGGAACGGCGACGGCGACCGCGCGGCACAGCTGGTGGCAGCCCATATCGAGGGCTACTACCGGGAAGCCGGAATGGGCCTACCCATCAGCTCCTGAACGAGGCTGGTGCTCAGCCGTGGACTGCCGTACGGGCAGCCTTTGCCGGACCGGTGCTGGCGCGTACCTCGAGCTTTGGCTGGTAGCGGCTGCCGGGAGCGTCGCTTTCCTCGTTGCGGATGAGGGCCCGCAGTTGGTGCCAGGCCTGCTCGCCCAGCTCGGTAATGGGAACAGCCGCCGTGGTGAGCGTCGGCGTCGTGTATTTTGCGAAGGGAATGTCGTCGAACCCGGTGACGGAGATGTCGCCGGGGACGTCCAGGCCCCGTTCATGCAGCCCGCTCATCAGGCCCATCGCCACCAGGTCGTTGAAGGCAAGGATCCCCGTGGCGCCGCTCTCCAGCACCGCATCCACCGCACCGTGCCCGGTATCGAAGTCCGAGCCGCCTTCCAGCATGGTGACCTCAACCTGCGGATGGGCCGCCTTGAAGGCCTCCAGGCCCTGGAGCCGGAGGTTGTTGGACGCGCTGCGCGGAGGACCTGCCAGGAAGGCGAGGCGGGTATGGCCCAGGTCCACCAGGTGTTCGGCGATATCCTGCACGCCCTGGCCATAGTCCACCACCAGGCTGGGGACCCCTGCAGCGGCCGTGGTGCGGTTGATGAGGACCAGCGGCCGGAGGGACGGCGCAATCTCCTCCAGTTCGGCGTCGCTCATCCGGGGCGCGCAGAGGACCAGCCCGTCGCACCGCCGGCGTGCCTCACCCGCCAGGATGGTTTCCTCGCTGGAGACCTCAAAGGAATCGGCGATGAGCACGCGGTACCCGTCCTGGGCGGCGGCCCGGCTCAAGCCACGGAGGATGGCCTGGAAGGTGGGGTTGGCCAGGTCCGGAACCACAATGCCGATGGTGTCTGTCTTGCCCAGGGCCAGGCTTCGGCCCACGGGGTTGGGCTGGTACTTCAGTTCCACCGCGGCCGCCCGGACGCGGGCAGCGATCTCGGGGTCCACCGTGAAGTTTCCATTCATGACGCGCGAAACCGTTGCGTGGGAGACTCCTGCCTTCACGGCAACGTCTGCGATGCCGATCCTGCCGGATGCCGATTTCCTGACCATGCGTGGTCCCTTCCTTCGCGCCGCGGCCGGCAGATGGTGGCGCCGTTCCGTTGCAGGGCAGGATCCGAACCGACTGTGTGGCGGCGTACTCGTCAAAGCATGTAGTGAGTGACAGCATATAACGGGACGGGAAAGCGATTTCTCTTCTTTTCCCACTTTTTCCCGCCAATTTTCCCGTTCTTTCCCGGTCTTGAACCCAGATGGGGGAGAAAACGCTTTCTTGCAACCCCGCCAATGCTTGACGGATGAGCGCCCGGATTGATACAACTCATATAGCAGCCTGAGAAAACGCTTTCTGAGGCAAGATACAAAGAAGCACCACATCGTCACCGAACAGCGGCCCATCCGGCCGGATTTTGCGTCTTCGAAAGGGACCCCTCATGGTCAACACAGCCGAGTCGACTTCCGCCCCAGAGGCCCGGTCCGAACCCGCGGACGGCACCGAAACTGCTGCCGCCGCCGGTGCACCCGCCCGCCACGGCGGCAAAGCCCGCATTGCCCTGATCGGCACTGGCGGGCGTTCCGAGATGTACATCCGCGCCATTTTCGGCAAGCACGCGGACACCGCCGAGCTGGTGGCTTTCTCCGACGTGAACCCCGGCCGCGTGGAGTTCTACCAGAAGCTCATCCAGGAACTGGGCGCGCCGGGTTCGGTCGCATCGTTCGACCCCGCAGACCTCACCGCCTTCATCCAGGCCAACTCCATCGACCGCGTCGTGGTGACCACCCCTGACTACACCCATGCGGACTACATCGTGGAGGCACTGCGCGCAGGCGCCGACGTCGTCGTCGAAAAGCCCCTCACCATCGACGCCGAAGGCTGCCGCCGCATCACCCAGGCCGTGCACGAGACCGGCCGCAACGTGGTGGTCACCTTCAACTACCGCTATTCGCCGCGCAACAGTGCCCTCAAGGAGATCATCCAGAGCGGCGTGATCGGCAAGGTCACGTCCATCGATTTCAGCTGGGTCCTGGACACCGTCCACGGCGCCGACTACTTCCGCCGCTGGCACCGGGAAAAGAAGAACTCCGGGGGCCTGCTGATCCACAAGGCCTCGCACCACTTCGACCTGGTCAACTGGTGGATCGACGACGTTCCAGAGCGCGTCTTCGCCTCCGGCGGCCTGAAGTTCTACGGCGACAAAAACGCCGCCGAGCGCGGCCTCGGTCCCCGCCCCGAACGCGGTACGCCCAGCGCCGATGCCCCCGCCGGTGCGGAGAAGGACCCCTTCACCCTTGACCTGCGGGAGGACGAGCGCCTCAAGGCCCTCTTCCTGGACAACGAGCACTACGACGGTTACCGCCGAGACCAGGACGTCTTCACCGGCGGCATCACCATCGAGGACAACCTCGCGCTCGTGGTGGAATACCAGGGCGGGCCCCGCCTCAGCTACTCGCTGAACGCCCACAGCCCCTGGGAGGGCTACCGGGTAGCGGTCAATGGCACCGAAGGCCGCGCCGAGCTCGAAGTGGTGGAACGCGCTGCCGTCACGTCCAGCACGGACAAGAAGACCGTCGTGGACCCCAGCGCCACCCCCATCGAAGAGGATGACGCCATCCGCCGCAACGGCGAACGCCTGGTGGTCCAGCGCCACTGGGAAGCCGCCTACGAGGTGCCGATCGTCAACGGCGAAGGCGGCCACGGCGGCGGTGACGAGCTCCTGCTCTCGGACCTCTTCAACGGCCCGGGCGAGGACCCGCTGGGACGCCCCTCGGGCTACCTGGACGGACTGCGCTCCGTCTCCGTCGGCATCGCCGGCAACCGCTCCCTCGAGTCCTCCCTGCCCGTACGCATCGAGGACCTGGACCTCGGCGTCGATCTCCGCCGCGGCAACTGAATCCTGCCCGGGAACCAACCGAAGGAATAACCATGAGCAGGATCTTTGTCACGGGCGGCGCCGGCCGTCTGGGCCGCAGTGTTGTGGCGGGGCTCGCCGCAAAGGGCCATCACGTCATCTCGGTGGACCGCGACGCCGTTCCGGCGGACCAGCTGCCCGCCGGCGTCGTGCAGGAAACGGCCGACCTCCTGGCCCCGGGCGAGGCGCTGCGCCTGCTCCGGGACACCACGCCCGACGCCGTCATCCACCTTGCCGCCATAGCCGTCCCGTTCAGCGCGCCCGAGGACGTTATCTTCGCCACGAACACGCGGCTCGCGTTCGCCGTGATCAGCGCGGCCACCGACGTGGGCGTGCAGAAGATTGTCACGGCCAGCAGCCCCACCGTGCTGGGCTACGGTTCGCCGGCGGGCTGGCTGCCGCCGTCGTTCCCGCTGGATGAGCGGACACCGCCGCGGCCGTGGAACGCCTACGCGCTGTCCAAACTCATCGCGGAGCAGACCGTCCAGACCTTCGCTGCAGCACAGGGCGAGAAGATCCGTTACGCGGCGTTCCGCCCCTGCTACGTGATCTCGCCGGAGGAGTGGGAGGGCGCACCGACGCAGCAGGGCCACACCCTTGCTGAGCGGCTGGCCGATCCCGCACTGTCCGCGCCCGCGCTGTTCAACTACGTGGATGCCCGGGACGTGGCGGACTTCCTGGACCTGCTGCTGGAGAAGATGCCGTCCATCCCCAACGGGGAAACCTTCTTTGTAGGAGCCGCGGACGCCCTTGCCACAGCACCGCTGGCCGAACTGATGCCGAAATTCCTGCCCGGAAGCGAAGCCCTCAGCGCAGGACTCACCGGAACCAGCCCCGCTTTCTCCATCGCCAAGGCACAGGAACTCCTGGGCTGGCAGCCCACGCGCAGCTGGCGCACCGAACTCAAGCCCCACACCACCCTCAACGACGAGAATTCCGCGCTGGTCAGCGCCGGCAGCGGAGCCAAGGAGAAACCATGAAATTCGACGGCGTACTGTTCTTCCCCGTCACCCCGTTCACGGCCGAAGGCACCGTTGACGTGGAGCTGCTGAAGGAACACATCAGCTCCCGGCTTCCGTTCCGGCCCGGCGGCGTTTTCCCTGCCTGCGGCACCGGCGAATTCCATGCCCTCAGCATTGAGGAGGTCCGCACTGTGGTGGCGGCCGCCGTCGAGGTCGTTGCCGGACAGGTCCCGGTAGTTGCCGGCGCCGGAGGACCGCTGGGCCACGCCATTGCCGCCGCCCGCGCCGCGGAAGAAGCGGGGGCCGACGCCCTCCTGGTGCTCCCGCCGTATTTGGTCACCGGCCCCACCGACGGACTCGTGGCCTACATCGAGGCCGTGGCCAACGCCAGCAGCCTGCCGGTGATCGTCTACCACCGGGGCAACGCAAAGTTCACTGCCGCTTCGATGGCCCGGCTGGCTGCCAATCCCAAGGTCGTCGGCTTCAAGGACGGGCTGGGAGACGTTGGCCTGGCCCAGGAAATTGTCTCCGCGGTGCGTGCCACCGGACGCCAGGACTTCGCCTTCTTCAACGGCCTGCTGACCGCCGAGCTGACCCAGGGCGCCTACCGCGGACTCGGCATCCCGTTGTACTCTTCCGCGGCATTCGCCATGGCCCCGGAGATCGCCAAGGCCTACTACGACGCCTACGAAGCCGGCGATGAGGACCGCCGCAACGCCCTGCTGGAAGGCTTCTACGCACCACTGGTACGCCTCCGCGACCAGACGCCCGGTTTCGGTGTTTCGCTGATCAAGGCAGGCCTGCGGCTGGGCGGACTTCCCGTCGGCTCAGTGCGCCCGCCGCTGGTGGATCCCACCGAGGAGCAGCTGGTCCAGCTGAAGGCCATCCTCACCAGGGGCTACGAGCTGGCTGGCCGCTGATGAGCGCCCCCGCGGCTGTTGCCGTTCGCACGGAACCGCGCATCACGGGCCTCACCACCCGGCTCATCACGGTTCCGCTGCGCCGCAGCTGGGGCGTGGAGGCACCTGAAAACCACGTGATCGTCACGGAGATCCATACGGACGACGGCGGCGCGGGGCACGGTTTCTCCTGGACCCCCACCATCGGTCCGCAGGCGGTCAAGGCCCTGCTGGATTATGACATCGCCCCGTTCGTCACCGGGCTGCCCGCCCACCCGGAGACTGTGTGGGATGCCGTGTGGAAGCGGCTGCATGAGGCTGGCGGCGGGGGACTGACCACCATCGCCATGGCCGGCGTGGACCTGGCCCTGTGGGACCTCCAGGCATCGCGGGCCCACACCTCCGTGACCGGACTCCTGGGGCAGCGCCAGGAATCCGCGGAGGTTTACGGCTCCGGGGTGAACCTGCACTACTCGCTCGAAGAACTGGTGGCGCAGACTGAGCGCTGGATTGCCGCCGGGCACCAGGCGGTCAAGATCAAGGTGGGCAAGCCGGACATCCGCGAGGACGCCGAACGGGTCGCAGCGGTTCGATCCGTCCTGGGCCCGGACCGGAAGCTGATGATCGACGCCAACCAGCGCTGGGACCTCCCCACCACCCTCAAAGCCCTGGACGTGCTGGCCGGCTTCGGGCTGGAGTGGCTTGAGGAACCGATCCGGGCTGACGACCTCTGGGCCTACCGCAGGCTCCGGAAGCACTCGCCCGTGCCGATCGCCCTCGGCGAAAACCTGCACACCATCTACCGCTTCCGCGATTTCATAGAGGCGGAAGCAGTGGACATCATCCAGCCGAACATCATCCGGGTGGGCGGCATCACCCCCTTTAGGCGCATCGTTGAACTTGCCCGGACCAACAGCATCAAGGTCATGCCGCACCTGCTGCCGGAGCTGTCCGGCCAGCTGGCGCTGACGCTTGCGGAGCCCACCTTGGTGGAAGACGTGGAGGAGGCATCCTTTGAGCAGTTGGGGATCCTGGCAGGACCTTCGCCGGTACGGTTCAGCAACAGCCGGGTGACCCTCACCAACCAGCCCGGACTCGGCTTCCGCTTCGCCGACGCGCGCTAGAGCAGGGCCACCCAGACCTGATGACTCCTGACACGATGAATCCAGACCCACAGAACAGGTACCCCAAGTGACAACTGCAACCCTTTCCCTGTCCGAGCTCACGGCTTCCGCCACCCAGGCCGCCAAAATTTCTGCAGCTTCATCGGATGCTGACCGCGCGGCCTGGCTCACGGCCGTGGCGGACGCCCTGGACGCGAACGCCGCCGCACTGGTGGAGATTGCCGATTCCGAGACCAGCCTCGGCGCAGCCCGCCTCACCGGCGAAGTGGCCCGGACAACCGGCCAGCTGCGCCTGTTCGCGCGCGTCATCACCGAGGGCTCCTACCTGGAAGCCGTGATCGACCACGCGGACCCCGCCTCCACGCCGCCCAAGCCGGACCTGCGGCGCATCCTGCGGCCCATCGGACCGGTTGCGGTCTTCTCCGCCTCCAACTTCCCGTTTGCCTTCTCGGTGGCCGGCGGCGACACTGCCTCGGCCCTGGCCGTGGGCTGCTCCGTGATCGTCAAAGCCCACTCGGGCCACCTCCGCCTTTCTGAGCGGACGGCGGAAATCGTCACCGAAGCACTGCGCGCAGCCGGTGCTCCGGAAGGCCTGTTCGCCCTGGTGAGCGGCCGCGAGGTGGGAACCGCGCTGGTCCAGGATCCGGCCATCAAAGCGGTGGGCTTCACCGGCTCCATCCCCGGCGGCCGTGCCCTCTTTGACCTTGCCACGTCCCGTCCGGACCCCATCCCGTTCTACGGCGAACTGGGCAGCCTGAACCCGGTGGTGGTGACTGGCTCCGCCCTGGCAGAGCGTGCCGGGCAGCTCGCGGAAGGCCTGGCGGGATCCTTCACCCTGGGCGCCGGACAGTTCTGCACCAAGCCCGGACTCGTCTTCATCCCCGCTGGAACAGACTTTGCCGCGAAAGTGGCGGCGGCCAGCAAGGACAAGCCTGCCCTGTGCATGCTCACCAGCCGGATTGCAGAGGCTTACCCAGACGGCCTGCGCAGCTTCGCGTCCGTGGACGGCGTGGATGTGGTCAGCGGGACCGTGGACCAGGACGCTGTGTCCGACGGCGCCGCACCCGTGGTGTTTTCCACCTCGGCGGCAAAGGTCCTGGAGCGCCCCGAGGAACTGCTGGAAGAGTGCTTTGGCCCCACCACCATGCTGATCGAGTACTCGGGCCAGGAGGAGCTGTCCGCGGTCCTGGCCAAGGTGCCGGGCAGCCTCACCGCCACCGTGCACGCCCAGCCGGGCGAGGACGTGTCCGCTCTTGTGGACCAACTGTCCGAGCTGGCCGGCCGCGTCCTCTTCGACGGCTGGCCCACGGGTGTGGCCGTCAACTGGGCCCAGCAGCACGGGGGCCCGTACCCGGCCACCACGTCGCTGTTCACCTCGGTAGGCGCGACGGCGGTCCGCCGCTTCCAGCGTCCTGTTGCCTACCAGGATGCGCCAGAGACGGTCCTGCACCCGGCCCTGCACGAAAGCAACCCCCTGGGCATCCCGCGCCGGGTGGACGGGGAACTCCGCCTCCCCTGACACGCTCTCTCACTTGACGTTGCTTTAACCGAAACGCTCTCTCACTTGTGAACTGCTCCCCGGAAGTTGGACTGAGAAATTCAGTTGCGACTTCCGGGGAGCAGTTTTATGCGTGCTATTAGTTCTTTGTCTGAGGTCCAGCGCGAGGCGGCGGTAGCGTGGTTTAGGAAGGGCGTTGGGTATCGGGCTGCGGCTCGTTTGCTTGAGACGCCTTGGGTGCCGGTCAGGGCACTGTATGGGCGGTGGAGGATTCATGGGCAAGGAGTGCTGGTGAGCAAACCGGCGAAGTCGTACTCGTTTGAGTTCAAGCTCGCGTTAGTGGAACGGTTCCTCGCGGGCGAGACCGGCCCGGACCTGGCTGCGGAGGCCGGTTTGTCCTCGCGTCAGGTGCTGCAAGAGTGGGTCCGGGCGTATCGCCGTGACGGTGCTGAAGCATTACGTCCCAAGGCCAAAGGCAGGCCTGCGAAGTCCTCGGCTCCACCTCCACCGGCGGAGTTACCTGAACTGGAACGGTTACGCCGGGAGAATGAGCGGCTCCGCGCGGAGGTGGCGTACTTGGGAAAACTGCGAGCCTTGAGGGATCAGGGACGACACTGAAGGTCCAGGCCGTCGTTTCCCTCGCGCCCTAGAATCCCATTAAGCCAGTCCAACTATCGGGGACCAGTTCTTGATGTTGCTTTACCCGAAACGCTCTCCCAGTTGGTGCCGGAAGTGCGGCGCCAACTGAGAGAGCGTTTCTGGTTTTGCTGCAGGATCTGAGAGAGCGTTCCTGGTTTTGCTGCAGGATCTGAGAGAGCGTTTGGCCTAGAGCTGAAGGGTTGCCGGGCGCTGGAGGCCGTTTACCGTGGCGGAGGGCCAGCGGGGGTCGGCGGTGAGGACCTGCAGGCCGGACTCGGTGAGCTGGACGGTGTCCTCGATCTTGACGCCGGGCCCGGACGGATTCCAAGTGAAGGCCTGGCCCGGGACCACCGTGTCCGTGGCGGAGGCGGTGACGCGGGGATCCCGGCCCGCGTAGCCGGCCGGCCCGCCCTGGTGGTGCTGCTCCCACTGGTCCGCGCCGAAGCCATGGCGGGCGTAGGCAGCCTTGATCTCGGCAAAGATCCGGTCCAGCCGGGCGCCCGGGACAGTGGCGTCGAAGATGTCCGCCTCCACCGCTGCGATCCGTGCCTCGGCGTCGCGCTCTTCCGCAGTGCCGGCGTCGAACCTCACCCAGCGGGTGATGTTGGCCACCATGCCGTCCCTGCGCGCGCACACCACAGCCATGGCGCGGCGTCCCAGCGGCGAGTGGGTGGCCAGCGGGTGCCGGAAGCTGCTCCGGCTGCTGCCGTTGCACAGCAGGACCAGCGGCTCCGCGCCCGCGGCAACAACCCGCGCAGCGAGGGCGGAGACCAGCTCGAACTCGGTGGTTTCCGGCCGGGCGGTGGACAACACGTCCGTTATCAACGCTGCAACCTCGGCGCTGAGGCTGGCGTACCGCGTGCTCTCGTTGGGAAGCAGGTGCTGGCGGGCCGCGCGCAGCTCGGCGGCGACGTCCGCTTCGGCTACCGGCACGGCGTTCGTCCCGGGAAGTCCGACGGCGGAGGCGGCCTCATGCAGGTTGCCGTACCAAGGCACAGAGTGCAGGGTGACGCCGGACGGCAGTTCCTCGGCCTCAATGCGTCCGGCCTCGTTGTTGAACGTGACCAGGTGGTCGCCCCCGCGGTCCACCAGGACAGCAGCGATGGGGTCGCCGGCCAGGCTGATGTGCACCCGGCTGCCGTCCAGGTACCAGGTCAGGGCGGTGTGAGTGGTCAGTAGCAGTGACTTCTGGCCCTTTGCGTCGAGAATGTCCAGCACCCGCTGGCGTTTGATGGCACGGTCCTCCGCGGAGGCGGGGGCCGCCCTGCCCGAGAGCAAGGAAGCGTCGGCTGTTGTCTGGGTCATGAACGGTTCCCCTGCTGGTTGATGAGAGCTTCGATGTCGGTTGTGCCCAGGATGCCGTCGGCCACAAAAACGGTGATGCTGCGCTGCACGGGGGCTCCCGGTTCGGCGATGACCGGGCTGTCCCAGGCCAGCGACTGGCCCACCCCCGGGTAGCCGTCCACCCGGACGAACCACGGATCGGTGGAACCTCCGGCGGCCACGAACACGAGGGTGGCGCTGCCGCCGTCGAACGTTCCTGCCCAGGCCAGCCACGGCGTTACTGAACCGTGCACCTCTGGTTCGCCGGCACCGGACGGCGTCCACACGGTGGCGTCAGCGCAGGCGGGCAGGCGCCAGAAGAACCCGCCGTAGCCGCCTTCAAACCGGCCGTTGGAACCGGGGCTGCCCAGGCTGACCGGCCGGTTGCCGGCGGGGGAGAGGGCAAAATCCAGGGACAGGCGCCACGCGGAGGAGCCGACGCCGGACCATTCCCAGGTGCGGTCCTCGTGAAGGACCGGCACGCCGTCCGGCCCGTTCCAGCTCAGGGTCTCCCGCAGCCGGCCAGCCGCGCCGCCCGTCTGCGCAGCCGTGTCTTCGACCTGGGTGTCCGTGGCAGCGATGCTGCCGTGGTCCGGGCGCCAGACGTACTGCCCGGCGTCGCGCGTGTAGGTGCGCCCGCCCCAGAAGTTGGTGCCGTCCACGTCCTGGAGGGCCACGCCGGCTCCGAGGTGCCACACATGGTCCAGTGGCTGGTGGTCCGTCACCACGGTGCCCGCGAGGGTCCGGATGGGGTGCAGGTAGGGCCGCGGCGAGGACACTGCCCGGATCCGGCTGCCGTCCTGGTACTCCGCAACGGCCTTGCCGTCCAGGAGGAGGGTGCGGACCGGCGGCAGCTTCCGGGCCCACGGCACTCCGAGTTCCGCGAAGGTGGCCTGGGCTTTGACTGCCCTCGCCATCACGGCCGCGATGTCATGGACCACCGGATGGGCGTCGTCGCCTTCGCCCTCCCACGCGATGTGCGCGGGGTTGATGGGGTGCGGCGCGGGCGCTGTCCGGATGGCTTCCAGCACCGTGGTGAAGGCGCCGGTGTCCGGCAGGGCGCACAGCAACGGTGCCCCGTTGGAGCGGGCATCCAGCAGGTTCTCCAGCAGGTCGGTCCGGCCGAATGTCTCGCGTTGCTCGCCGTCGGGGGTGCTGAGGACCACCTCGTCCTCGGTGTAGAAGAGCGTGATCTCACCGCGGGTGCCGTGCACCGTCACGGAAGGCCGCTGCTGTTCCGGCGCGCACAGCGTCAGTCCGCACAGCAGCGTGGAGCCGCTTGTGGTGCGGACGCGGATGATGGAGGTGTCGTCACTTTCAGTGTCATGCGCCCGGTACAGGTCCGTCTCCACTGATTCGACGTCGGCCATTGTGTGGGCGCCGGCCAGGTGGAGGCCCGTGGCTACCGCATGGGCAAGGGCGTTGGTTGCCACGCCGTCCACAACGTCGATACCGTCCAGGCTGCGCTTTCCGGCCCAGCGGGAGCGTTTGAAGTAGGCCCTGTTCCGCACCCACTGCCCGGTGGCGCTCAGGCCCAGGACGTCGCCGATGCCGCCGGATTCCACGAGGGTGCGGATAGCCGGCAGCGCGTGCGACCCCAGGCTTTGGAATCCCACCTGGACCAGCCGTCCTGCGGCGTCGGCAGCGGCGAGTACATCCCGGAACTGGCCGAGCGAGGCCACCGGCGGTTTTTCCACGTACACGTCCTTGCCCGCTGCCAGCGCCGCGAGGGCCAGCGGAGCGTGCGTTTGGATGGGCGTGGCGAGGATGACGACGTCGACGCCCGGGTCCGCTGCCAGCAGCTGGGCAAGGTCGCCGAAGACGGCTACGGATTCCGCCAGGCGTCCCGGAGCCGGGGGATTGGGATCCGCGACGGCGACCAGTTCCAGGTTGCCGGCTGCTTCGAGCCTGGCGAGGTTGGCAAGGTGCCGTTCACCGAAGCCGTGCACGCCCACCAGGGCGATGCGCGGAACGGCTGCCGGGACGGCGCTTCCCCCGGAGTGGCTTACGCGTTCCGCGGTGGCGGATTGATCAATCATCAGGAGGGTCCTTGGTAGCTGAGGGGAAGGGTTTGGGGTTCATTGGCACCGAGCGCGGCGGACAGGAAACCGAGCGCTTCCTGTTGCATGCCGGCGGTAAACACGTGACCGCCCGGCCAGAAGGTTCCGGTGTAGGCCCCGGGCCGGTGCAGCGACTTCAGTATCCGGTGGGCGTCACGCATGCCGTCTTCGGGGAAGAGCTGGTCCGCCAGGGCGTACTGCACCAGCAGCCTTTCGGCTTCCGCCCTGGCCGTGAGCTTCGGCCAGTCATCCAGCTTCCAGAGGCCGGGGGTCTGCAGCAGCCACGAGTGGGCGTCCAGGTAGGAGGGCAGCAGTGACTGGAACGTGGTCATCATGCAGGTCACGACGTAGGTTTTGATGCGGGGACTCAGCGCCGCGAGGGCCAGGGAACGGCCGCCGCCGCCGGAGAACCCGATGCAGCCCAGCCGGTCCTGGTCCACCTCCGGCAGCCGCGCGAGGACCTCCAAGGCGGCCAGGTCGTCGTGGGCCACCATGCCTGCCAGGCTGGTGCCCAGCAGGCCGGCCGTCTTGGCCACGGTCTCTTCGTGGAAACCTGCGGCGGCGTTGTAGACGTCGGCATCGGAAGGCACGACGCCGTCCTCCCGCCACTGTGCCTGCCTCGCCTCCAGCGCCGAGGCCGTCCGCCAGGGCGGGACGGAAAGATCGAAGCGGCGGCTGCCCCAGGCGAAGGCGTCGTGGGCGAGGACTGCGAAACCCCTCCGTGCCACGTCCGTGGCAAGGGCGCGGCCGTCGTAGTGGCCGGCCTGGGCGGCCTCCGCCGACGGGTGCTGCTCCGGGAGTTCCACCAGCCGGTCCGCCCCGCCGAATTTGTTGCCGCCGTGGCAGTGCAGCGCAAGGACGCCGGGTAGGGGCCCGGAACGGCCGGCCGGGCGGACCAGCCAGCCGGTAGTCCGGGGGCCGAAGCCCAGCTGCCAGCTGAGCTGGGAGGTGGTGACGCCGTCGTGCGTTTCCTCCCATTGGAGCGACACGTCAGGCTGCGCAGGGACTTCCGGAACGCCGAGCGCGTCCGCGAGTTCCTGCGCAGCCGGCGTGGCTGCCTGGTGGCGTGGGTGGTGCTTGACGTAGGCAGGCCAGTCCTCGTAGCCGGCGATGGCGCTGGGCCTGACGGGCACGGTGCTTTCAGTCACTGGCCTGCCTCCTGTTCGGGATGTTGTTGTGATGGCTGAACCAGCCGGCGGTCAGGCCAGGTTCGAGTTAACTTCCTGGATGAAGCCCTTGGCCGCATCCCGTGGTGAGATCTTGCCGAACAGGACATCCGTATTGAACCTGTTCAGGACCTCCATGGTGGCCGAGGAACCCGCGGGGAACGGCAGCGGCGGCTCGATGTCCATCTCCGCGATGCGGTCCAGGTACTCCGCTTCCTTCTGCTGGGATTCCTTCAGGAGTGGAGTGATGGCCGCCTTGAGCTCGGTGTTGGCCGGCATGCCGCGGTCACTCTTGATCTTGGTGGCAGCGTCCACGTTGTTTACCAGGTAATCGATGAAGAGGGCGGCTTCCTTGGGGTGCGCGGACTTGGAGGAGATGGCGTACTCCATGGAGGAGCGCAGCCACGCGCCGGGCGTCTTGCTTTCGCCCGGCATCTTCATCATGACCAGCGGTGAGCCGGAGTAGGAGTTCATCTGGTTGCTCCAGGAGATCTTCATGCCCTGCTTGCCCTGGCCCATGAGCGTCATTTCGGGCTGGGCAGAGCCGTCCTCCACGGTCTGCGAAGCGGAGGGGGCGCCGCCGGTGTCCATGAGCTTCTTGTTGAGCTCGAACCACTCGGTGGCAGTGTCCTCGCTGATGCCCAGCTTCTTGCCGTCGTCGGTGTAGAGCTCCTCGCCGCTCTGGCGTGCCCATACCGCCAGGAAGGAGTCGTTGGACATGGGGGTGGTGCCGAAGGTTCCCGCCGGGGAGTTCTTGGTGATGTCAGCGGCGATCTGCGCGTAATCGTCCCAGGTCCAGGTTTCGTCGTCCGGCAGCTCAACGCCCGCTGCCTCGAAGACCTTGGGGTCGATCACCATGGACATGGAGTTCACGCCTGCGGTGAGGGTGTACTGCTTGCCATCAATCTTGCCAAGGTCCACCGTGCCTTCGGCGAACTTGGAGGTGTCGATCTGGTCTTTGACCTCGTCCAGGTCCAGCAGCACGCCCCGGCTGGCGTATTCGCTGGGGTAGGCGCCGCTCATGGCGAAGACGTCCGGGGTGGTCCCGCCGGCGATCTGGGTGGCCATCTTGTCCCAGTAGGAGCTGAACTCGGTGTTCTCGCCCTGCACCTTGATGGTGGGGTTCGCGGCCTCGAAGTCCTTGATGACCTCCAGGGTGGTTTTGGCACGGGAATCGTTGCCCCACCAGGCGAAACGGATGGTGACGGGATCCTCGACCGTCCCGACTTTCCCGGCCTCTGCGTTGCTGCCGCAACCCGTTAGTACCATGGCGAGGGCAGCTGTTGCACCCGCAACCCCCATGACTGATTTCCTGAGACGTAACCGCATTGTCCTGCCCCTTATATGTTGTGGTTCTATTCGTAGTGACCTGTATAACAGAAAGCGTTTTCTCAAAAACTAACAAAGGGCTATACAGGAGTCAAGAAACCGTTTACTTTGGTACGGAGCCGCTTTTTCAATCCGCACCTCCCGCAACGGTGGGAACCCGCCGAAACTCCGGCGGCCACCCCCTCGGCCCCGGGAGCGCACCTATCGCCCAGGCGATACCAAAAACGTGGAGGCCACGATGACCAAAGGAGACCACATGGCCGCTAAGCACATACCCAGGGCGCTGCGCCCGGCTGGAATGCCGGCAGCAGCGGGCCTGATGACACGAACGGGACGGCAACAGTGAGCGCCATCAGCGAACTCAGCTCCATCACCCGGCGGAAGGGCAAAGCCACCGCCGCAGAGAAGAAGGCCAACGGCCGGGACAACAAGGCAGCGTATATCTTCCTGCTGCCGTGGCTGGTGGGCCTCGTCGCCATCACCTTCGGCCCCATGATCATGTCCCTGTACCTGTCCTTCACGGACTACAACCTGCTCCAGCCGCCGGAATGGGTAGGGCTGGAGAACTTTACCCGGATGCTCGATGATGCACGCCTGCACAACTCGCTCGGCGTGACCTTCACCTACGTGTTCGTCGGTGTGCCGCTCCAGCTTGCCGTAGCGCTCCTGATCGCCCTGGTCCTGGACAAGGGCCTGCGCGGCCTGCCGTTCTACCGCTCGGTGTTCTACCTGCCGTCCCTCCTGGGCGGTTCGGTGGCAGTCGCCATCCTCTGGAAGCAGATCTTCGGCACCACGGGCCTGGTGAACCAGGTCCTGGCAATGTTCGGCATCCAGGGTCCGGGATGGATTTCAGACCCCAGCACGGCGCTCGGCTCCATCATCCTGCTCCACGTCTGGACCTTCGGCGCCCCCATGATCATCTTCCTGGCCGGCCTCCGGCAGATCCCGCACATGTATTACGAGGCAGCGCGGGTTGACGGGGCCACCACCCTCCAGCAGTTCTGGCGGATCACCCTGCCGATGCTGAGCCCGATCATCTTCTTCAACCTGGTCCTGCAGATCATCGGATCCTTCCAGTCGTTCACCCAGGCGTTCATCGTCTCGGGCGGCAACGGCGGCCCCTCGGACTCCACGATGTTCTTCACGCTGTACCTCTACCAAAAGGGCTTCGGTCAGTTCGACATGGGCTACGCGTCAGCCATGGCGTGGGTCCTGCTGGTGATCATCGGCGTATTCACCGCCATCAACTTCATCGCTTCTAAGTATTGGGTTTTCTATGACGACTAAGCTGGAGACGCTGCCCACCCCGGACAAGAAGTCCGGAGGCGCCGGCAAGCCTACGAACCACCGCAAGCCCCGCGAGTCCCGCGGCACCCTGGCTTTCAGCCGGGCCCAGCGCGGAAAATCCCTGATGAAGCACGGCATCCTCATCCTTGCCGGCGGACTGATGATCTACCCGCTGCTCTGGATGGTTGTTTCATCGCTTCGCCCCAACGAGCTGATCTTCCGCGAACCGGGGCTCTGGCTCAACAGCCTGGAGATGAGCAACTACACCTCCGGCTGGTCCGCCCTGACCCACCCCTTCGGCCATTACATGATCAACTCGGCGATTGTGGTCATCGGCTCCATCCTGGGAAACCTGATCTCCTGCTCCATGGCGGCCTACGCCTTTGCGCGGCTGCAGTTCACTGCCAAGAAGCTGCTGTTCGGCATCATGCTGCTGACCATCATGCTGCCGTTCCACGTGGTGATCGTTCCGCAGTACATCCTGTTCTCGCAGATCGGCTGGGTTAACACCTTCTGGCCGCTGATCGTGCCCAAGCTGCTGGCCACCGAAGCGTTCTTCGTCTTCCTGATGGTGCAGTTCATCCGCGGTATTCCGCGGGAGCTCGATGAGGCTGCGAGGATCGATGGCGCAGGCCACCCGCGCATCTTCCTGCGGGTCATCCTGCCGCTGATGGTGCCGGCACTGGCCACTACCACCATCTTCACGTTCATCTGGACCTGGAACGACTTCTTCGGCGCCCTGATCTACCTGACGGACCCGGACATGTTCACCGTTCCGGTGGCGCTGAGGGCTTTCGTCGACTCGCAGTCAGCCACGAGCTGGGGATCGCTGTTCGCGATGTCCATCGTCTCGCTCCTGCCGGTCTTCCTGGTGTTCCTCTTCGGCCAGCGCTTCCTCATCAAGGGAATCGCGACCACCGGTATCAAGTAGATCCAGCTCCTGCACTCATGCGCTGCCGGCCAGCAGGCCTGCACCAACCGAACGGCCCGTCCTTGTGGCGGGCCGTTCGGCCGTCCATAGGCCTGCATTTTGAAGACTGTGCCGCGCCGGAACGTGCCGTCCATGACCGCGCCGGGCTGTAATGTTTTCCGCAGGAATTTGCCCGCCAGAACTATTGGCCAAACATCTTGTAATACAAGTCACCTACTTGTACTATTACACCTAGAAAGCGCTTTCGCGTTTCATCCCTGTTCCACAGTGCGTTAGTCCCCAGCACCTAGATCAAAGAAGATCGGAGTTACCAGTGCAGCTTTTTTCCCGCCCTGCGTCTGCTGCCCGGCAACCGGCAGAGTCGCGTTCCCCCGGCGCAGCACGCCGCATCCGCAAGACGGGCGTGGTCGCGGCGGCCGCCGCCGTCGTGATGGCCCTCAGTGCCTGCGGCGGAGGATCCTCCCCGCAGAACGCCGATGGCCCCGTTGAGCTGCGGTTCTCCTGGTGGGGCGGCGACAAGCGTGCCCAGCTGACCCAGGAAGCCATCAAGCAGTTCGAGGCTGAAAACCCGGACATCAAGATCAAGCCGGAATTCGGCGACTGGAGCGGCTACTGGGACAAGCTGGCCACCCAGGTTGCCGCCAACGACGCCCCGGACATCATCCAGATGGACGAAAAGTACATCACCGAATATTCCAGCCGCGGCGCCCTGCTGGACCTTTCCAAGTACGAGATCGATACCTCCAAGCTTGATGAGGCGGCGCTGAACGCGGGCAAGGGCGAGGACGGCCTGACCGGCATCGCGGCCGGTATTAACGCGGCCACCATCCTGGCCAACCCCGCGGTGTTCGAGGCCGCAGGTGTTGCGATGCCGGACGACTCCACGTGGACCTGGGAGGACTTCGAGAAGATCGCTTCCGAGATCACGGCCAAGTCCCCGCAGGGCACTTATGGTGCCGCCGCCTACGGCACGGACGAGGCATCCCTGGGTGTCTGGCTCCGCCAGAACGGCAAGTCGCTGTACACCTCCGACGGCAAGCTGGGTTTCGAGCCCAGTGACATTTCCGAATGGTGGGCGTTCCTGAAGCAGCTCAGCGAGAACAAGGCAGTTCCCACGGCCTCCGAGGTGATTGAAGCCGAGGCTGCCCCCCTGGACCAGAGCGGACTCGCCACCGGCAAGAATGCGATGGCCTTCTGGTGGTCCAACCAGGCACCGGCTTTGGAAAAGGCTTCCGGCAGCGATCTCGAGATCCTGCGGTTCCCAACGAAGACCGGGTCCTCCGCTGATGCAGGGCTTTGGTACAAGGCTTCGCAGTTCTGGTCCGCCTCCTCACGCACAAAGCACCCCGAGGAGACCGCCAAGTTCATCGACTTCCTGGCCAACAACGTCAAGGCAGGCGAGGCCCTCCTGGCAGACCGCGGTGTCTACCCGAACTCAGAGGTCCGCGCAGCCATCGAGTCCAAGCTGACCCCGGCCGACGTCAAGGTGGTCAAGTTCATCGACCAGATCAAGGATGAACTCGGCGAGGCACCCGCTCCGCCGCCGAAGGGCGCCGGCGCAATCCAGGAAATCATCAAACGGTACACCTCCGAGGTTCTCTTCGAGCGGCTCTCCACGGACGAAGCAGGCAAGAAGGCCCACGACGAGATGAAGTCGGCAATCAGCAGTTAGTCCTCACACCGCCAACACGGCTCCGGACAGCTTGGGTGGACGCCTCCTCCACTCCCAGCGTCCGACGGCGGGTGGCAGCTCCGTCCCGGAAGGAACCTCGGGTTCCTTCCGGGACGGAGCTGTTTAAGGCTGTGGGGGTTAAGTCTGCGGCGGCATGACTACGGCGGTGCAGCCGGTACGGCCTTGGGCCGGCGCTGTACAACCAGGGGTCGGTATGGAACAACGCGGCCGAGGATCTGGACGCCGTGTTTCTTTGGGCTGGGACACCCTGCCGTTCCTCGCGTGGTGGGTTCGGGGTCGCCGCGGGACGGGCCAGGCGCGGTCAGCGGAGCGATGTCGCGTGCTGTGCCCGTGGCCGAGGTACTTGCAGTACCGGCTGGTGGGCCCGAAGGGTGCATCCCGGACAGCCCCTGGCTCGTCAGCGGTGTGCCGGGTAGCGGAGGCGCGGTGGAGTGGTAGGTGTGGCCGGTGGGGGTTTTCAGTTCCACCGTGTGTCGTGGTCCAGGGACCGGTGTGGCTGAGAATCCGGGTGTTTCCTTGGTGTGGTTGCAGGCTTCGCAGAGGCCTTGGCCGTTGGTGCTGGCGGTGGGCCCGTCCTGGTGCCAGGGGATGATGTGGTCGTGGTGCCGGATGGGGGCATCGCAGTAGGGGGTGCGGCAGGTGTCGTCGCGGACCTGGAGGAACCGGCGGAGCCCGGAAGGGAAGAGCCGGGCTTTCGAATCAATCGCGAGGAGTTCGCCGGTGCCGGGGGCTGTGAAGACCCGGCGGAGCCAAACATCAATGTCGCTGGCAGCCCTGACATCCGTCTCAGGAGCACCGGCGCTGTCCGCTCTTGCTCCCTCAGCCACCGCACCACCGGCTAGGCCTGCCGCCGTCTTCCCGGCCGCTGCTGTCCCTCTCGCCGCTGCTGTCATGGCGCTGTCCGCTGGTCCCGCGCCGGGGCGTTCTGGCTGCCCGAGGATTGTTTGCCGTGCCCAGTGGGCGGGGACGATACCGTAGCCTGCCAGGCGGGCGGGTTTGCTGTCGGCCTGGAAGAGGGTGCGGTCGGTCATGACGAGCTGGACTTCGATGCTGCTGACCCCTCCGGGGGTGCCGGTGATGTTTTTGACGAGCTGGTCGGCCATGACCGCACCCCTGGAGCGTTCATCACCGTTTGATCGGGCGGTGTCGGCGTGGCGGGTCAGGGCAGCGTAAACGGCGACGCCCTGCGCGACCGGGAGCAGGGCGGTCAGGCGGGCCATGGTGTCCGGCGCCGGGCGAAGCGTCACGGTCCGGTCGTTCACCGCATGACTGGCACGTTTAGCTACCGAGTGCGGGTCACGCCGGTACGCGGCAGCCCGGACCGCGGCAATGATGGCCCGGTCCCCGGCCCCGGCCAGGGTGCCGGTGTCGGCGGCGAGTTCCTCGTCCACGGCGCACCGGTCTTCGGCGGACAGGCACGCTGTTTCCTTCACGATCAGGGTGGCGCGCCATTCGTTCAGCTCCCCGGACTCCAGGGCGGCCAGGGCGCGGGGCATCTCGACGGTGAGGGCTTTGGCCAGGCCCAGGAGCCGGCCGCCGCGGGCCGGGGACTCCCGCCGCGCCAACGCGATTTCAGCTCCCACACCGGCGCCCTGTTCCTTGGCCGGGACACCGGCGGCGGCCTGCTCCCGCCGCTGGGATAGATCAAAAGCAACAGCGATCCGGGCCTGTTTCGCAGCCGCCAGGGACTTCAGATCCTCAAGCTCTCGCAGCTGGTCAATCATCCCGGGGCCGTCAGTCGCGACAGTAATCGAAGCCAACGAGCGCGAGACGTCAGCCACGGACAGGACACCAGGAAACGGCGGCACCGCGGAGACAAGGCGCGTGGCGGCCGCAGGCGCAGCGGGGATTCCCGCAACCTGCGCTGGTGGCAGTGCCCCTCCCAGCCCCTGAACCGCTTCCATAAACAAAGTCTTCCAGCAGGGTCTGACATCAGCCGGCTGCCAAGAACTGTATGTGGAAAAGGCTCAGCCTGGCGGCTCAGGAAAGTCGGGAACGGCGCGCCTTTGCCCTCGCCGCTAGGCAAGGAAAAGGGGCGAGTCGGAGGCCGAGGGAGGTACCGCCGTCGTCTAGACCCGCGTGGTAAAGGGCGCATCCCGGGTGCATCCCGGGCGGGGTGGTCGGGGGCGTGGGGGCGTCGCACCATCGTGCGGCGCCCCGTGGCTGCCCCCTCAGTCCTCCGCGATCACCGCAACGCCGCCGGCCTCCACGGTGCCGGTGAACCGTTCGCCGGAGAGCACATCCGTGCCGGATGCCCGCACTGCTGCCGCGGCCCGGGTGTGGTTGATGGCAAACAGGAAGCTGCCGCCATCGGCCGAGCGCCGGCGGGTCAGTTCCACTCCCGCATCGGCCCCGGCAACGGGGGAGACACCTGATTCCGCCAGCAGCCGGTCCACCAGGGACTCGATGCCGTCACGGTCGGGGAACGTGCCCAGATACCACGCGGCGCCGGTTCCTACTGCCCGCCGGGTCAGGGAGGGAACGCCCTCCAGCGGGTACCCGGTGAACGTCTGGAGTGCCTCCGCGCCGGCAAGGTGCACGTGCTCGCTCCAGATGGAGGACACCGTGCCGTCGCTCAGCTTCAGCTGCGATCCGGCCAGCAGCGGGTGGAATTCCTCAACGCGTACGCCCAGGAGTTCGCGGAATGCCCCCGGGTAGCCGCCCAGCCGCACGTGGTCCTTCTCATCAGTAATCCCGCTGAAGTAGCTGACGAGGACGGTGGCCCCGCCGGAAGCGGCAGCGGCAATGTTGGCGGCAGCCTCATCAGTCACGGAGTACAGCGTGCACACGAGGACAAGATCGTAGCCGTCCAGCGATGCCGACGGATGCACCATGTCCACGGAGACGCCCCGCAGGAACAGTGACCGGTGGAAGGCCCGCAGCAGGTCCAGGTACCGCACGTCGATGCTCGGCTTGGAATCGATTTCGCTGGCCCACCAGGCCTCGTAGTCGAACACGATGGCCGCGCGCGACTCGACCCGCGAACCGCGGACCGGTGCCAGCAGCTGGAGTGCAGCTCCCAGGTCCACCACCTCGCGCCATACGCGGGTGTCCCGGCCGCCGTGCGGAACCATGGCCGAGTGGAACTTCTCCGAGCCCGCAAAGCTCTGCCGCCACTGGAAGAACATCACCGCGTCCGCTCCGCGTGCCACATGCGCCAGCGAGTTCCGCAGCATTTCGCCGGGCATCTTGGGCTGGTTGCGCGGCTGCCAGTTAACGGCCGACGTCGAATGCTCCATCAGGATCCACGGGTCACCTCCCGCGATGCCCCGGGTGAGGTCCGCGCTGAACGCGAGTTCGATATGCCGTTCAGGATCTGCGGCCACCAGGTAGTGGTCGTTGGCAATGACGTCCAGGTCCTTGGCCCAGCTGAAGTAGTCCATGGACTTGGTGGCGCTGGAAGCCATCAGGTTGGTGGTGCAGGGGACTGCGGGGGTGACTTCCCGGAGGACGGCAACCAGGCTGCGGTAGTAGTCCATCAGCGCCCAGGAGTTGAAGCGCTGGAAGTCCAGCTGCTGGCCGGGGTTCAGCGTGGAGGGTGCGACGCCGGGAGGAACGATCTCCTCAAAGGAGCCGTAGTGCTGCGACCAGAAGGCTGTGCCCCAGGCGGCGTTGAGCGCATCGATGGTTCCGTACCGCCGCTCGAGCCACAGGCGGAACGCGGCGGCGTCTTCCTCGCCGTAGAACTCCGAAACGTGGCAGCCCAGTTCGTTGTCCACGTGCCACAGCGCCAGGGCGGGGTGGTCCTTGTACCGTTCCGCGAGCACCCGTGTGATGCCGGCGGCGTACTTCCGGTAAACGGCCGACGACGGGGTGTAGTGCCGCCGTGACCCCGGTCCCAGCGTGGTTCCGTCAGCCGTGACCGGCAAGATTTCCGGATGCTTCCGCACCAGCCACGCCGGGGGAGCGGCGGTGGCGGTGGCCAGTGCCACCTTGACGCCGATGCCGTGCAGGTTGTCCATGACGTCGTCGAGCCAGCCGAAATCGTACTGGCCCTCAGCAGGCTCCAGCAGTGCCCACGAGAAGATACCGACGCTGAGGAAGTTTACGCCGGCTTCCTGCATCAGCTCCAGGTCCTCCATCCTCACGCTGACCGGCCACTGCTCCGGGTTGTAGTCGCCACCGAAACCGATGCCCTCGATGTTGTTCCAAACGCTGGCCGTACCTGGGGTTGCCTGGTTGGTCATGGGACTCCTTTGTCTGCGGGGTGGATGGATGCGCGGTGAAAACCAGCCGCTTGGAAAACGCTTGCCCATTTTCTGGATTGAGGATATTGTATCGTTTCAGAAGCCGTGTAAGCCAGCTCACTACTTTCGTTGTAGGTGAGATCGGGGTTGCACACACTGAGCAAGGAGGCTCCCATGATCAACAGAAGGCATTTCCTCACCACCGTGGCCGTCGGCACCGCATCTGCCGCAGCTTTGGCTGCGTGTGGAACGGGATCCAGCACCAGCGCTGGAGAGACGGGCTCCGCGGAGAACCCGGTTACCATCAACTACACCTGGTGGGGTAACGACGACCGCGCCGAGCGCACCCGCAAGGCGATCGCGCTGTTCGAGGAGAAGAACCCGGACATCAAGGTCAACGGCAACTTCACCGACTTCGCCGGCTACTGGCAGAAGCGCGCCACCGAGGCCGCCGGCGGCGGGCTGCCGGACGTGATGCAGTGGGACCTGTCCTACCTGCGCGATTACGGCCAGCGTAACCAGCTCCTGGACCTGGGCACCGTGAACATCAACACGGACGCGTTCGAGAAGTCCCTCCTGCCCTCGGGCCAGATCCGTGGCAAGACCTACGGCATCCCCACCAGCACCAACGCCTTCGCCGTGTACTACGACCCCGCCAAGCTGGCGTCCCTGGGCATCGCGGAGCCTGACGGAACGTGGACCTACAAGGAATTCAACGACTTCCTGGCCGAGGTGGGCGCCAAGAGCAACGGTGAAATCTTTGGCGGCACGGATTACACCGGTGTCTGGTGGATGTTCAACATCTGGCTGCGGCAGAACAATATCGAGGCCTTCACCGAGGACGGCAAGCTCGGCTTCACCAAGGACGATATGAAGAAGTGGTGGAACCAGACTGCTGCCCTGCGCGGCACCCCGGCCATCGTTTCCGAAGAGCGCGTCACCCAGCTCGCCCCCAAGTCCCCGTTCGGCTCCAACGTCACCGCCACCGAGGTCACCTGGGACAACTTCATGGCCGGCTACCTTGCGGACAGCGGCGCCACGGAACTCAAGCTTGCGCCGGTCCCCTCGGATGACCCGGACAACCTGGGCCTGTTCCTGAAGCCCTCCATGCTGATGGTGGCCAGCGCCAAGACCAAGTACAAGGACGCTGCCGCCCGGTTCATCGACTTCATGGTCAACGACCCCGAGGTAGGCCAGATCTTCAAGACCTCCCGCGGTGTTCCGGCGTCCAAGACCCAGCGCGACGGGACCACCTTCGAAGGTACGGACAAGCTCGTGGTCGATTACGAGAAGTCCATCGAGCAGTACCTCAAGGACGCCCCGGAGCCGCCCATTGTGGGCTTCGGCACCCTCGAGGCGTCCTTCAAGCGCGTCGCCTCGGACCTCAACTACGGCAAGCTCACCATCGACGGCGCAGCCGACGCATGGTTCAAGGAAGCCGAAGACCTCATCAAGCAGAACGCCTGATCAGGCACCTTGCCTGCTAAAGCGTTCATGACTGACGGAATGAACTCGTGACTCAAAGCCCAACACTGAGCAGGCGCTCGTCGTCGTCCGCACCCCCGCTGCCGCGCAAGTCGCGGCAGCGGGGGGCGGATGCCCGCGCCGGCTACACCTTCCTGCTGCCCTGGCTGCTGGGATTCATCGCCCTCACTGTTGGGCCCATGATTTCCTCGCTCTACCTCTCCTTCACCAACTACAACCTGTTCGAGCCGCCCAAGTGGATCGGCCTGGACAACTACACCACCCTCTTCCAGGACGAACGCTTCCTGCAGTCGGTGGGCGTAACGGTCTCCTACGTGGTCTTCGGTACACCACTCAAGCTCGCGGCCGCACTGGCAGTGGCCATGCTGCTGAACAGCAAGCGCCGAGGCCAGGGCTTCTACCGCTCCGCGTTCTACGCCCCGTCCCTGATCGGCGCGTCAGTCTCCATCGCGATCGTCTGGAAAGCCATGTTCGGCGATGCCGGCCCGGTGGACCAGGGCCTGTCCTTCTTTGGGATCAACCTGGGCGGCTGGGTGGGCAACCCGGCCATGACCATGCCCATGTTCATCCTGCTGACCGTGTGGCAGTTCGGCGCCCCGATGGTGATCTTCCTCGCCGGCCTGAAGCAAATCCCGGCGGACCTGTACGAAGCGGCGTCCATGGACGGCGCCGGCCCGATCCGGAAGTTCTTCAACATCACCTGGCCCATGCTCTCCCCGGTGATCTTCTTCAACCTGCTGATGGAAACCATCCACGCGTTCCAGATCTTCGCCTCGGCGTACATCATCTCCAACGGTGAAGGCGGCCCTGCCGGATCCACCCTTTTCTACACCCTTTACCTGTACCTGCGGGGCTTCAGCGACTTCCGGATGGGCTACGCCTCGGCCATGGCCTGGCTCCTGGTGATCGTCGTGGGCATCATCACCCTGATCTTCTTCCGCACGTCCAAGTCCTGGGTCCACTACAGCGGTGATGCAAAATGACAAGCACGGCAACCCCCACCCAGTCCCTCCCGGACGCAGAACTGGCGCACTACAACCCCAAGTCTGAGTCGGCCGGGACCAAGCGCGCCAAGAGCACCGTCTTCCACCTGGTGGCCCTCGCCCTCACGGCGGTGGTCCTGTACCCGGGCCTGTGGATGATCGCCTCGGCCTTCAAACCCAACTCCGAAATTGGCGGCTCCAACACCTCGCTCTGGTCCAACAACTTCAGCTTTGACAACTTTGTCACGGCCATGGACGGCATCGGCGGGGTGTCCACCCTGCAGTTCTTCACCAACTCACTCATCCTGGCCATCGGCGCCGTGGTGGGAACCATCCTCTCGGCGTCCGTGTCAGCGTACGCGTTCGCCAGGATCAAGTTCCCGGGCCGCAGCATCTTCTTCGGCATGATGATCGCAACCCTGCTCCTGCCCTTCCATGTGGTGATCATTCCGCAGTACATCGTGTTCCAGCAGCTGGGCCTGGTGGACACCTACGTGCCGCTGCTGATCGGCAAGTTCCTCGCCGCCGACGCGTTCTTCGTGTTCCTCATGGTCCAGTTCATGCGCAACCTCCCGGCCGAACTGGACGAAGCAGCACGCATCGACGGCGCCGGCCACGTCCGGATCTTCACCTCCATCATGCTGCCGCTGATGAAGCCGGCCCTGATTTCGACGTCGATCTTCTCCTTCATCTGGAGCTGGAACGACTTCCTGGGCCCGCTGCTCTACCTGAACACCCCGGACAAGTACCCTTTGCCGCTGGCCCTGCGGCTCTTCGTGGACCAGACCCAGTCCTCGGACTACGGCGCCATGATCGCCATGTCCGTCCTGGCCCTGCTGCCGGTGCTGATCTTCTTCCTGGTGTTCCAGCGGTACATCGTTGAAGGCGTCTCCACCCAGGGCCTCAAGGGCTAACGGAAAAACGAGACAGAAAATGAGCGTCATGGACAGCACCACACCCGCCCCCAACCACCACGAACCCGTCCCGGTCAACCGCTTCGCGCTGTTCTCCGAGACCCTGCTGGCAGGGGTGCTGGTGCTGGTGCTGTCCCTTCCGCTGGTGACGATCCCCGCCGCATATGCGGCGGGGATCGCCCATCTGGAGCGCCACCTCTCGGGCAGGGACGATTCCGTCCGCGGCCTCTGGGGCACCTTCAAGGCTGCCTTGCCAGGCAGCTGGAAGCTTGGAATCACGACGGCGGCAGCCGCCGTCGTGATTGTCCTTAACCTTTTGCTCGCTTGGGTGGGGCAGCTCCCGGGCCGGGAAGTGGTCCTGCCGGCCACCCTGATCCTCGCGGCCGCCGGGGCAATCCTGCTCCTGCGCACCACCGCAGCGTGGTCCGATGCCGCCGACGCCCACGCGGATGCCCGCGCCGCCTGGCGCTCAGCGCTCGAGGCGGGCCAGGCGCTGTCCCTCAAGGACTGGAGCGGGTCCCTCCTGCTCGCTGCCGCGCTCTTCGGAACCGTGGTGTTCGTCTGGATGCTGGCCGCCCTCTTCGTCGTGGTTCCCGGCACCCTGATCCTGGCGGCTGCGGCCGTCAAACTGCGTTCCACCCGCGCCTGACGCACGTGCTCTTCAACCGCCAGCGTTCCAAGCAGTCCCTCCGCGCCGGTACAAACCAGCCGGCCTGGTACCAGCCCCTGACGCAGCGCAACTACCGCCTCTTCCTGGCACTGGTGTTCACCGGCAGCGTGGGCGTGTGGATGCAGCGGCTCGCGCAGGACTGGCTCGTGCTGCAGCTGACCGGCAGCCCAGCCGCGGTGGGGGTGGCCGTTGCCCTGCAGTTCCTCCCGATGCTGGTGGTGGGACCCCTGAGCGGCCTGCTGGTGGACATGTTTCCCAAGCGCCGGATCATGCTGTGGTGCCAGGCCGTTATCGCCCTCCTGGCCCTTGGCCTCGCGGCGTGGGCGGCGAGCGGGACCATTACCGTCTGGGCCGTATACGCCAGCTGTGTGGCGCTGGGCGTCACGTCGGCCATCAACCAGCCAGCCAGCCAGGTCTTCGTCAACGAGGTGGTGGGCGACGCCAACCTCCGGCCAGCCATCGGCCTCAACAACGCCATCGGCCAGCTGGGAGCCATGGCGGGTCCCGCCGTGGGCGGTGTGGTCATCGCCCAGGCAGGATCGGCCGCTGCGTTCGCGGCGAACTCCGTGCTGTGCCTGCTGGTCCTCTGCCTCATCGCCGCAATCCGCCCTGCCGAGCTGCATCCCAGCACCCGGGCGGCGCGGGGGCGCGGGCAGCTCCTGGCCGGGTTCCGGTACGTCCGGGAACGGCCGTCCCTGCTGTTGATCATCGCCTTGGCCGGGCTCCTGGGAATGTTCGGCATGAACGGCCCTGTGGTGCTGGCCGCCTTCGCCGAACGGGTGTGGCACAACGGCGTCGAAGGCTTCGGCCTGTTCAACACAGTCAGCGCCATCGGGGCCCTGGCCGGTGCGCTGCTGGCCGCCAGGCTGCGGAGCCTGGGCCGGAAAGGCATTGTGGCAGCTGCGGGGCTCTTCGGCCTGTCCCAGCTGGTGGCGGCCCTGATGCCCACCCTTACCCTGTTCATGGTGATGCTGGTGGTGGTGGGGCTCATGACCCTCCTCTTCCTCACCAGCGCGGCCACCGCCGTCCAGCTCGAAGCCGGCCCGGAGATCCGCGGCCGCGTGATGGCCCTCTACCTTCCCCTCCTGCTGGGCGGGCACGCACTGGGAGGCCTCCTGGCGGGCTGGCTCACGGAGCAGTTCGGAGTGCGTACCGGACTGGTGGCCACCGGCGGGCTGGGCATGCTTTCTGCCCTTGTTATTGGGCTGTTGCTGTGGCGGCAAGGGCGCAGGGCGGGTGCCATCCAGTCCTGACTCCCGGTCTTCCCAGAGGCATATCTGCCTCCTGGCAGTGGGGTCCTCCGAAGCCTTGACGCGTGCGCCAGCTCACACCTAGGCTGTGGGAAACCGGTTTCTTTCAGGTCCCAGCAACCCGCGCCAAAGGACAAACAATGATGTTTCGCGCCCAGAAATCCCTGCTGCCCAAAGCCGCCGCCGCGGCGGCGGCCCTCTCGCTCGTCCTCACCGGCTGTGGCAGCTCGCCGGAAGCCGAGCAGGACGGGCCGGTGACCCTGCGGTTCAGCTGGTGGGGCTCGGATACCCGGCACAAGATGACGGAGAAGCTGATTGAAGCCTTCGAAGCCGAGAATCCCAACATCAACGTCGAAGGGGAGTACGGCGACTGGTCCGGCTACTGGGACAAGCTGGCCACCCAAGTGGCCTCGCAGGATGCCCCGGACATCATCCAGATGGACGCGGCCTACCTGGGTGAGTATTCCGAGCGCGGCGCCCTGCTCGAGCTCAAGGACGTGGACCTGTCAAAGTTCGACCAGCCCGTGGCGGACTCCGGCAAGGTGGACGGCAAGCAGTACGCCGTGACCAGTGGCGTGAACGCGATGGTTGTCCTGGCCAACCCCTCGCTGGTTTCGGCCAGCGGAGTGGCCCTCCCTGACGATGAGGCCTGGACATGGGAGGACCTCAACGACACCGCAGCGGCCATCACGGCAGCCAGCCCGGACGGCGTCTACGGGACGGGCCAGGTAAACAGCGATGCCGCGGCCAACCTGTGGTTCCGGCAGCACGGCAAGTCGCTGTTCAGCCCGGACGGGGAGCTGGGATTCGATGAGGCGGCCCTGGCCGAGTGGTACGGGTACCAGGCGAAGATGCGCGACTCCAAGGCAGTGCCCCCGGCCTCGGTGATCACCGAGGACGCCAGCGCTTCCATTGACCAGCAGGGCTTGTCCACCAACAGGTTTGCCATGAACATGTACTGGTCCAACCAGCTGGGCGCCCTGAGCAAAGCCTCCGGGCAGGACCTCGAGATCCGGCGCCCGCCGAGCCTGGAGGGCAAGGCGTCCGAAGCCCGGCAGTTCTACAAGTCGTCCATGTTCTGGTCCGCCAGCTCCCGGACAAAGCACCCGGTGGAAGCGCAAAAGTTCATCGACTTCGTCACCAACAACCCCGTGGCCGGCGAGATCGGCCTGGCGGACCGCGGCATCCCGGCCAACTCGGACATCCGGGAGGCCATAGCCGCCAAGCTGAGCCCTGCTGACGCCAAGACGGCAGAGTTCATCGATGAGATCTCGGACGAACTCGGAGAGGCCGTGCCGGTGCCGCCCGCCGGATCCGCCGCCGTGGTGGAGGTCCTGGGCCGCTACTCGCTGGAGGTCCACTTCAGCCGCCTGTCGCCGCAGGACGCGGCAAAGAAGGCCATGGAAGAGGCAAAGAGCGCCCTTCTCTGACCAGTGGTGGCTACGCCCGGGGCGTGAAGCTCCACGTCCCGGCGTGCACCCTGAAATCCCGCGTGGCGTGTGCGGCCGGTCCTGTCCCGGCGGCGGCCCCGCCGTCCGCAGCGAAAGGCACGACGGCGGCCTCCGCCGTCGGGTGCGTACCCCCGGAAGCGACTGTGTACTTGCCGGCTGGCAGCCGGACAACTGCCGCCGTCCCGGCAGGGACCGTGCATTCCAGCCGCATCTGTCCGCCGTCCCGGGTCCAGCCCGCTTCCACATAGCCGTTGTTCACGGGCACCGTGCCGCTGGCGTGGTTTAGCCGGCACAGCGGAGGCTCGATCAGCAGCTCGGAGCCTCCGGGGGAGCTGAACCGGACGCCGAGCAGGTGGTCCAGGATCTCCTTGACCACTGACGCGGACCAGGCGTGGGACTGGCTGTAGTCCGTTCCTTCCACCAGGTCCCAGGCTTCCCAGGTGAAGGTGGCGCCGTGCTCCAGCAGGTTGGCCCAGCCGGGCTGGTCCCTGTCCGTCAGGAGATCCAGCACCGCGTCCGTCATGCCCTGGGAGAGCAGCGCGCGGACCAGCCGGTGGACCGTCAACGGCCCTTGCTTCATCCCCATCGAAGCGATCCGCAGCGCATCGGCGGTGGCGAACTCCGGAGCGGTCATGCCCAGGGAGAGCGGGAAGGACGCGGCATGCTGGGACGCGTGCGCGCTGGGTCTGCCATCGGCGTGCAGGCCGTCCACCATCACCCCGTCCACGCGCAGGCGGGTACGGATTGCGTCGGCCAGCCGGCGGGCGGAGGAGGCGTAGCGGACGGCGGCATCATGATCGCCTGCCACGCTGCAGAGCCGGGACGTGGACACCAGCGCGGAGTAGGCCTGCGCGTTGACGGTGGTCTTCGCGGCGCACTCCATGTCGTAACCGAACCGCCCGGGTTCAGGCCAGTCCACGATGCCGTGAAGGTAGGGGCCGGAGCCGCCGCCCAGCCGGGTGACCAGTCCCGCCGTCGGCCCTTCCGCCGGAACGTACCGCAACGCGTAGTCGGCGGTGTTGCGCAGGTGCGGCAGCAGTTCCCGGACCAGGCCAAGGTCCCCCGTGCGCAGGTGGTACTCCTCGGCCCACTCAGGGATCATGAGGGAAAAATCAGGAATGTCGCGCTTGCCGTCGCCGTTGGGGTACACGGCGTTGTAGCGGCCGCGGTCCTGCCCCTCGGACCAATAGCGGGCGGCGGACCAGGCGAACTCCCGCAGCGCCTGCGCCGTATAGGCATGCTCCCCGAAGAGGGCCATGGTGGCATACGAAATGTTCACCGCGTCCGCCAGGAACTGGCCCTTCTCTCGGGTGGGTGTATCCACGAACTGTTCTTGGACGCCGTACAGGGCCGAGTCGCGCAGCAGCGTAAAAACGCGGTCCAGCATGGGATCCGAGCTGCTGAAACTTCCCTCAGCCGGGTGGTGCCCGTGGACCAGCACGGCCCCGACGCGGGATACCTCGGCGGCCTCCACGCCGGGAAGCTCAAGGTAGCGGAAACCCAGGTGCACCGTGGCGCTGAACTGCTGGGGCCCGGCCGCCTGGGTATAGGGGAAGGACATGACCGTGTTCTGGCTTGCGGTCTTTCCCGCGTCCACCCGTCCGTCGGGCCGGAGGGCGTAGCCGGCCCGGATCATCACGGTGCGGCCGGGAACTCCGTCCAGGAAGTCCACTTCCGGGCGCCCGGGAAGAACCTGGCCGAAGTCCGCCACCATGGTGCCGTCGTCGGCCGTCAGGAAAGCCGCGGGAGCAACAAACCCGCCGGCCAGGAATGTCCGGCGCGGGTGCAGCCCGGGGGACACCGTTGAAGGGTGGCGGCCGCAGCTGATGGCTGGCGGCAGGTCCGGGGAAGAAGGGGACGGGGATGACGGTGCGGCTGCCAGGGCCCGTGCGGCCTGCCCGTCCAGGTGTTCCACGGGGTCGCCCTCGTCATTGCGGTAGCCGGACTGCCGGTACGGCGCCTCGCCGGCTGACCACTCCGGCCCGGAACAGAAGGCTTCCCGGCGGCCGTCCGTGTACTGCACGCTGATGCGCACCAACAGGCCGGGGAGCCCGGCGGCACGCCCCTGGCCCGGGCCGTACCAGTGCAGTACTGCCGTTAGGGGAACGGCTGCGCCCGGTGGCTGGGCCGCGAGCAGTCCGGTGACGTCCGCGGCGTCGTAATAGCCTTCGCCCGGATAGCCGAAAGAGGTTGTTGCCAGGCAGGGGACACCGGCCAGGGAGATCTGCGCGTGGTGGTGGGCCGCCATGAACAGCCGCGCCCGGCGCACGGTGCCGGTGAGCTGCAGGGTTGTCCGGAACACGGTCCATTCGTCCGGCTGGCGGTGCGCCGTGGTAGCGGCCCACTGCGCCAGGCAGGCGCGGGCGTGATCCCCGCTGGCGTCGAAGCGGTGGTCCAGCAGCACGCCGCCGGCACTATCCTGGCCGGCGCTGGTGATGCGCAGCGACGCATACTCGGCCTGGCTCCGGGGGCCCTGGTGCAGGGCCGGCTTCCCTGTGAACCCGTGAGCGGCGGGCTCCTGCACCTCCAGCAGGTCCACGCCGTCCAGCGCAACGGTGATGGTGTGGCCATCGTCGGTGACCACGAGGTCCTGCCAGGAGCCGGACACCAGGTCCTTGCCGGGCAGCCGCGCCTGGTAGACCTCCACGTTCCGGTCCGCCCGGGCCCTGGCCAGCTCCTCGGTTTCGGGGACGGCCGGGGCGGGAATCTCCCACACGGGGGCGTGGCGGAGGACCACGTCCCCGGCCGTGTTGAGTTCCAGCAGCAGGCCGGTGCCGGGGCCGCTGCTGCGAAGGATAAGTCCGGCCCACCCCATGACCGGGCGGACGCGGGCTTCGATGCGGATGCTGCGGGCAGGCGGGCAGGGAACCGGCAGGTGGGGTGAGCCCGCCACGCGGAGGGCGTTGTTGAGGATCTCCAGCGGCGCGCGGCCGCCGGGGGCGCGCCGGATCCAGTCGGCCTGCCAGGAAGCGTCCGGGAGGCCTGTGCTAAACATCTTCGGAGTAGACCATTCCCCGGGCATTCCTGCGGCGTCGCGGACCCGAACCCGCCACGCGTAGTCCGTGTCGTCGTCGAGCGCAGGCCCGTCATAGTGGACCCCGCGCTGCGCGGGGGAGGGGACCGGACCGGAGCTCCAGAACTTGAGCCCCTGCGAGTCCTCCACCGTGACCTCGTAGCCGGTCTGCAGGGCCCGCGCCGGATCGGAGCCGTCCGGCTGGGCCAGCTGCCAGCTGAAGGTGGGCCGGGGTGATGCGGTAAGGCACTCGGCGATGCCCTCCGTCAGCAGGTTGACGGCATGCAGCTGCCCCCGCACCGAGGCCTGCGTCGTGGAAGGTGCCGGGGTTGTTGCAGGCTGCGGGCGCATCAGGAAGCCGGCACGCTGAAGGCGCAAGGGGCCGATGTTGCCCACGGCAGGCCCAGCTCGCTGAACGTGGCGTGCTCGCGGCCAGCGCGTTCCAGGGCCGCCTCAATATCAATCACGACGGCGTGCGCTGCGTCCCCGTCACCCTCCCACCTGACGTGGGCATCGCCGATGAGCGCGGGCAGCGGAGCGGTCCGGACCGCTTCCAGGACCAGCATGAAGGCACCGCTGTCCAGGAGGGGGCTGATCAGCGGGGATCCGGAATTGCGGTGGGACAGCAGGTTCTCGGTGAGGTCCTCGCGTCCGTACGTCTCCTCGGTGGTGCCCGACGCCGTGGTGACGGTGAGGCGGTCCTCCGTGTAGTGGAACACGGCAGTCCCGGCGGAGCCCTGCAGCGTGACGTAGGGTTCCACGGATTCGGAAGCGCAGATGGTCAGGGCACAGGTGATGGGCAGGCCCGAGGCTGTCCGGATGCGGATCACCGAGGTGTCATCCGACTCGATGTCGTTGGCGCGGTACAGTTCGGTCTCCACCGAGGCAACGTCGGCCGTGGTCCGTGCCCCGGCAATCCTCAGTGCTGTTGCCACTGCATGGGCCAGGGGATTGGTGGCCACGCCATCCACCACGTCCGCGCCGTTGATGCTGCGCTTTCCAGCCCACCGGGAGCGCTTGTAGTAGGCCCGGTCCCGGACCCAGCGGCCCGTGGCGGAAATGCCCTGGAGCGTGCCGAGGGTGCCGGCTGCCACCAGGTTTTCGATTTCCTGCAGGGCGTGGGAGCCGAGGCTCTGGAAGCCGATCTGCACGCTCCTGCCGGACGCCGCCGCGGCATCGCAGAGCCGGTTGAAATCGGCCAGGGACGCCACCGGGGGCTTCTCCAGGTACAGGTCCGCATCGGTGCGCAAAGCAGTGAGCGCCAGCGGGGCGTGGGTCTGGATGGGGGTTGCCACGATGACCAGGTCCAGGGCGGTGGTTGCGGACAGCAGGTCGTCGAGTCCCGGGTATACCCGGGCCGAGGCCGGAACGGAGCCGTCTGCCGGCGGCTGCGGATCAGCCACGGCAACGAGCTCGACGGCGCCTGCCGCCTGAAGGTGTTCAAGGTTGCGGAGGTGGTGGGTGCCGAAGCCGTGCACGCCGACCAAAGCCACGCGGGCGGCCTTCGGGCCTGAGGTTCCGGAGGCAGCGCCGTGGCCAGCCGTTGCTGCCGCTGCCCAGGCGGGCGCGTCGGGGCTCTGGGTGCCGGTTGGCGTTGCCATGATTCTCCATTTCCGCCCCAACAGGGCACTGTTGTGTGGGCGCACGCGAACTCCAGCAAGCGCTTTCCACCCCTCAGTGTGCGTCATGGGGCTCGCCGGAGTCCAGCTATGTAACGATTCAAAATTTCGCTTGACCTTGCTGCCTGCGTGCGTCTAGATTTTCGAGAAACCGATTACCGGCGTGACGCGGAACACTTCCGCCTTCGCCTCTGCAACGATGGAGAAATGAAGGGAGCTGCGCCATGCTGTCTGGATCGTTCAGTGCCCGGGCCTACTCGTTCTTTGACACCCTCCTGTGGATCGCCTGCCTGAACCTGCTGTGGATCCTCTTTACGCTGCTTGGCCTGGGCGTCCTCGGCGCAGGCCCTGCCACTGCGGCCGCCCAGATCGCCGTGCGGAAGCGCGCACGGGGTGACGCGGCACCGCTGCTCCGCAGCTTCGGCGCGAATTACTTCCGGAACTTCGGCCGGGCCAACGTGCTCGCCCTGCCGGTGATGGCGGCGGCAGTTGCGCTGTCCATGAACTGGAACTACTTTTCAGCGTCGGGGGACCTGTTTTCGCAGCTGATGGCGGCGGGCATTTTCGTGGCGGCCATCTTCCTGGCCGGTGCGACCTGTTACCTCTTCCCCCTGTATGCGAGGTACGAGCTTCCCGTGGGGCAGTACCTGCTGACGTCTTCCCGCTTCGCGTTCCGGCACCTCGCCGGAACGGTCATCCTGCTGTTCATTTCCGCTGCCGCGTTCTATGCCAGCACCACCGTCCCGGGCCTGATCCCGTTCTTCAGTATCGGGGCCTGGTTGTATGTGACCGGCTGGCTGTGCGACCGGTTCTTTACCGCCAATGATGAATCCGTGGCCGGGAATCCGGCGGCCGGAGCGGACATACCGGCGGGGAAGGGCTCCCTCCCGTCGGCCTCCGTGGCCTGACCCCCGGAAGGCTGCGCGGCACCCGGGCCCGGGAGGCGCCGTCGGGCCTCTTTGCTTGCTATCTCTGCTTGAAACGTATCAACGAGACCCCATCAACAATTTTTGACCAAACAAAACCCCGAAGAAGTGGAAAAGGAAAACCATGATGCGCAGAAAACTCTCCCTGGCGGCCGCCGTCGTAACGGCCACGGCCATCTCCCTCACTGCCTGCAGCGGCGGCGAAGCCCCGGCAGCGGACCTCAGCACGGTGTCCATCATGGCGCCGTTCCTCGAGGCCCAGCCGCCCAGCGCGGACGGTGCCGTCCAGAAGAAGCTGGAAGAGCTCACCGGCAAGGACATCAACATTACGTGGACCCCCAACGCGTCCTACGAGGACAAGACCAACATCACGCTTGCCTCCTCCGAGATCCCGCACATCATGGTGATCCAGGGCAAGACCCCAGGCTTCGTCAAGAACGCGGAGGCCGGAGCGTTCTGGGACCTGACGGACAAACTCGATGACTACCCGAACCTGAAGACCACCTTCCCGGACATCCAGCAGAACGCCAGCATCAACGGCAAGGTGTACGGCGTGTTCCGCGGCCGCGCCCCTATGCGCGCCGCCGTGATGTTCCGCCAGGACTGGCTGGACAAGCTGGGCCTCGAGGCGCCCAAAACCACCGAGGACCTGTACACGGTGGCCAAGGCCTTCACCGAGCAGGACCCCGACGGCAACGGCCAGGACGACACCTGGGGCATCACCATCCCCAAGTGGGGCGCGCTGGGCAGCAACAGCCCCTACGACCTCATCGAGGAATGGTACGGCGCCGGAAACCGCTGGACCGAGAAGGACGGGAAACTGATCCCCAGCTTCGAAACGGAAGAGTTCCTCGAGGCCAACCGGTTCGTCAAAAAGATGGTGGACGAAAAGCTCATCAACCCGGACTTCGCCACCTTTGACGGCACCAAGTGGAACGAGCCGTTCTTCAACGGCAAGGGCGGCATCATCGTGGACGTCGACTCCCGCGTCAGCGTCCTGGTCAACCTGTTCAAGCAGGCAGATCCCAACAACTACGAGAACAAGGTGGGCTTCGTGGGCAACCTCGAAGGCCCCGACGGCGAACTGCACGCCCACCCCACCGACGGCTACTCCGGCTTCCTCGCCGTGCCGAAGGCCAGCGTCCGCACCGAGGCCGAGCTGGCCAAGGTGCTGGAAGTCCTGAACACCATGAACGGCAAGGACGTGGCCATCCTGCTCAACAACGGGATCGAGGGCGTGAACTTCACCGTGGAGGACGGCAAGGCCGCCAGCATCAAGCCCGAGACTGAGGAGTCAAAGGCCGTCTCCACGGACATCAAGAGCTACGCCCAACTTGGAATGAACGTTGGCGGCAACACTTTCTACCCGGTCAAGCAGCCCACGGAATACGAGCAGCAGGTCTTCGACAAGCGCACGGCAGTGATGGCAGAGGACCTCAAGAGCGCCGTCTACAACCCGGCCGCCCCGTACGTGTCCGCGACCTACGTCTCCAAGGGTGCCCAGCTGGACAACATCGTGGCGGACGCCAGGATCAAGTACCTTGCCGGCCAGATTGACGAGCAGGGGCTGAAGGACGCCATCAAGCTGTGGAACACCAGCGGCGGCGACAAGGTCACGGAAGAGATCAACCAGCTCTGGCAGGACAACAAGTAACAGTCCCGCCCGCACCGGCGGGCTCCGCACGTTTGCTGTGGAGCCCGCCGGTTCAGGACCCACCACCACTTCCAGAAAGGAGGCCCTGAATGTCACAGCTGACAGACGCGCTGGCCTCGAACATCGGCCATGGCCAGGGCCCCGGGACGGATACGGGCAAGAGCTCCAAGCCGCGCAAGCCGCCAAAAGTCCCCCGCGGTAAATTCTCCGTCCATTTTGCGCACTACAAGTGGCTCTACCTGCTGCTGGTGCCGGGGGTGGTGTACTTCGCGGTGTTCCGCTATGCCCCGATGTACGGGGTGTCCATCGCGTTCAAGGACTACGTCCCGTTCCTGGGCGTGAACGGCAGCCCGTGGGTGGGAACCCAGCACTTCCAGGACTTCTTCTCCAACCCGGACTTCCCGCGGCTGCTCGGCAACACCCTGATCCTCGCGTTCCTGAACCTGGGCATCGCCTTTCCACTGACCATTGTCCTGGCGCTGCTGCTGAACGAGGTCCGCCTCTCGATCCTCAAGCGCACGGTCCAGACGCTCGTCTACATTCCGCACTTCCTGTCCTGGACCATCGTGGCGTCGCTGAGCTTCCTGCTGTTCGCCCTGGACTTCGGCCCGTTGTTCCTGTTCCTGAACAACGTGATGGGCACCAACATCGATTTCCTGTCCGACCCCGCCTGGTTCCGGCCGCTGATCGTGCTGCAGGAGATCTGGAAGAACACCGGCTGGGGCACCATCATCTTCCTCGCCGCGCTGGCCACCGTGGACCAGGACCAGTACGAGGCCGCCATCATCGACGGCGCCGGCCGGTTCCGCAGGGTCTGGCACATCACCCTGCCCGGCATCCGTTCCACCATCATCGTGATGCTGATCCTGGCCATCGGGCAGATGCTCAACACCGGGTTCGAACAGATCTACCTGATGACCAACGCCCTGAACCGGTCAGTGGCTGACGTGTTTGACACCTACGTGTACTTCGTAGGCATCACCCAGGGCGCCTACAGCTACTCCACCGCGGTGGGGCTCTTCAAATCCCTGGTGGGCATCGTGCTGATCTTCGGCACCAACGCCCTGGCCAAGCGCTTCAACCAGAGCGGACTGTTCTAATGAAGATTCACAACACCACCGGCGGGCGGATCTTCGACGCCGCGAACTACGTGTTCCTGACCCTGATCGGCATCATCACGCTGCTGCCGTTCATCTACGTGATCGCAGGGTCCTTCGCCAACGAGGCCGAAATCACCCGTCGCGCGTTCTTCGTCTGGCCCGAACAGTTCACGCTGGGCTCCTACGAGTACATCTTCTCCACCCCCGCGTTCACCAGGGCGCTGGTAACCACCATCCTTGTCACCGCCGTCGGCACCCTGGTCCAGCTCGCGTTCACCGTGACCATGGCCTACCCGCTGGCCAAGAAGACCCTCCGCGGACGGCAGGTCATCCTGTCCCTGGTGGTCTTTGCCATGGTGTTTTCCGGGGGCATGATTCCCACCTTCCTGCTGGTCAAGGACCTGGGCCTGCTGAACTCCTACTGGGCGCTGATCCTGCCGGCGGCCATCAACCCGTTCAGCCTGATCATCATCAAGAACTTCTTCCAGGAACTCCCGCAGGAGCTGGAGGAATCGGCCAAGATGGACGGCGCCACCGAGATCGGTATCCTGTGGCGGATCCTGCTGCCCCTGTCCAAGCCCGTGCTGGCCACCTTCGCCCTGTTCTACGCCGTGGGCATCTGGAACGATTTCATGTCGCCCCTGCTCTACCTCTCCGACAACTCCAAGTGGACCCTGCAGATGTACCTGCGCCAGGTCACGGCGTCATCGGACCTGCTCGGCACAGGCAACGTGGATCCGAACTACATCCCGCCGGAACAGGGCATCAAGTTCGCGGTCATTGTGGTGGCCACCCTGCCCATCCTCATCTTCTACCCGTTCCTGCAGAAGCACTTCGCCAAAGGCATGCTCATCGGCTCCGTCAAGGGCTGAGCCTGCACCACGAGAGAAAGCACAGCATGAAAATCCTGCTCGCCGGAGATTCCACGGTGGCAAACTGCCCCACGCACGAGTACCCCATGAGTGGCTGGGGAGCGCAGCTTGCGCCCCACACCTACACCTTCGGGGCCGTGTACAACTTCGCCAAGGGCGGGGCCAGCACGGAGTCCTTCCGCGAGGAAGGGCTGTGGGGCCGCCTGCTGGCGGAGGCCGGGGAGGGGGACCTGGTCCTGGTCCAGTTCGGCCACAACGACCAGAAGAAGCAGCACCTCGCGGCCCGGACCGGCTACGCCGCCAACCTGCGCACCATGGCGGGGGAGGTGCAGAACCTGGGGGCGCTGCCCGTACTGTGCACCCCGGTGGAGCGCCGGCACTTCCTGGACGGCCCGTCGTCGGAAGCTGCTGTCCTGGAACAGAGCCTGGAGGACTATCCGGAGGTGGTGCGGGAGATCGCCCTGGAACTGGGACTTCCGGTGCTTGACCTGAACGCGTGGACGCGCGGGCTGTATCTGCAGCTGGGGCGGGAGAAATCGGCGTCGCTCTTCTGCCACTTCGAGCCGGGGTCGCATGCCTACTGGCCGGACGGCCTGGCGGACAACACCCACTTCTCCCAGCAGGGAGCAGCAGTGGTGGCGGGGCACGTTGCCGCCCGGCTCCGGGAGCTGGGCCTGGTGCCCGGTGGCCTGGTGCGTACGACGGCGGGACGCGGCTAGGTGGGCACGCCCGGCCCGGAGGCGAAGGTGCTGTACCGCAACGCCCTCGTGTCCCCGGCGGACGTGGCGGACTGGGTGGCGGAAGGGCCGCTGAGCCTGGGCGCCCACCAAGGCGCCCTGGAACTGTCAGGTTCGCTGGACGACGCGGAATTCGGGGACCATGCGCACTGGACGTTCTGGTGCCCGGTGCAGTTCCCGGACGGCATCCGGATCAGCTGGGAGTTCCTGCCGCTTGAGGAGCCAGGCCTGGCCATGCTCTTCTTCGCTGCCCGGGGGCACGGCGGCCGGGACCTCTTTTCCAGTGGACTCGCGCCGCGGACGGGGTACTACCCGCAGTACCATTCCGGGGACATCGATGCCCTGCACGTCTCCTACTTCCGGCACAAGTACGAGCCCGAGCGGGCTTTCCGGACCTGCAACCTCCGGAAGAGCGCCGGGTTTGACCTGGTGGCGCAGGGTGCCGATCCGCTGCCGCCGGCCGGGGACGCGGTGGACTTCTACCGGATGGAGGTGGTGAAGGACGGGCCGCGGGTGGCTTTCGCCATCAACGGGCTGCCGCTTTTTGCGTGGCACGATCCGTCCCCTGCCGCGGCCGTGCTGGGCGGCGGATACCTGGGCTTCCGGCAGATGGCCCCGCTCCGGGCGGCGTACCGGAACCTGGTGGTGGAGGAGCTCTAGTCCGCTAGGGAGCGGGATCCGACGTGTGCTTCGTCGGCCGGTAGCCGGCGAGTTCGGCGCGGACGTCACCTTCCTCGTGCTGGCCCTTTTCCTTGCCGAACGGCAGGGCCTTCAGCAGCGGGTGCAGAACAGCCATCACGGCGAGGCCCCAGGCGAGTCCCAGGACGGCTGAGCAGATGGTGTTCACCAGCCAGGCCAGGAGGCCGCCAATACCCGCGATTCCGGCGACCGGCGCCTCGAGGGCGTGAACCAGGTCATACGGCAGGTGCCAGCCGAGGTCGTAGGCCCCCTGGAGCATGATGTGGCCGCCAACCCACAGCATGGCGACTGTCCCGATCAGGGTGATTGCGGCCAGCACGGCGGGCATCCCCTTGACGAGCAGCTCGCCGAAGCGCTGCGAGCCCGCAGACTCCTTGGCGGCCAGGTGCAGGCCAATGTCGTCCATCTTCACGATCAGAGCCACGGCGCCGTACACAAGCACCGTGATGGCGAGGGCTACAACCACCAGGATGGCGGCCCGGGCCCAGATGGATTCCGTGGCAACCTCGTTCATCGAGATGACCATGATCTCGCAGGACAGGATGAAGTCGGTGGTGATGGCGCCCTTGACCACCTTCGCTTCCGCCTCCGGACCGCGCTCGACTGCCGGCGCTTTTTCGTCCGAGTGGTCCCGGCGGAGCTTGTGCCAGACCTTCTCGGCACCTTCGTAGCACAGGTACGTGCCGCCCAGCATGAGGATGAACGGGATGGCCCACGGGAGGAAGGCGCTGATGAGCAGCAGGGCCGGCAGGATGATCAGCAGCTTGTTCCGGAGCGAGCCCCAGAAGATCCGCTTGATCATCGGCAGTTCGCGGGACGGGTCCGCCCCGGACACGTACTGCGGGGTGACAGCGGCGTCGTCGATGACAACACCGGCGGCCTTGGCCCCGGCCTTTGCCGCTCCGGCAGCGACGTCGTCCACCGAGGCGGCCGCGATGCGGGCCAGGGCTGCGACGTCGTCCAGCAGGGCGACGAGGCCGCCGCTCACAGACCGCTCCCGCGGTGTTCGCGTTCGGACGGCTGGGCGTGGCTGCCTGAATGCAGGCGCGTGATCGGCATGCTGCGATTATACGGTGGCGGGCAGCCGTACCCGCCCTGCTCCGCCGCGCGCGGCCAGTGTTCCGTCGAGCTTCGTTCCCGCCCGCGGACGGTCAGGCCCCGGCGACCGGGAGCACCAGCAGGTACCCCGCCGGCAGTTCGCTGCTCCAGCGCCGCGGCTCGCGGACCACGAACTGCGTGGCCAGCTGTTCGGGGGTAAGAAGGCTGTTGGGCGCGGGCGACGGGCCCCACTGTCCGCTGCCGTGCGGGTAGAGCGGGTCCTGGACGCGGACGCCGGTGACCGAGAACTCGGGGAACTGGGCGGGGTCGCCGATTGATTCGAAACCGCTCATCACCCACGCATGGCGGCCGCTCCACATGACCAGCCCCACTGGCCTGCCCGTGTCAGCGATGGCGCGTGCCGCCGTCTGGAGGGCCGACCCGTAATCGGCGATGCTGACCACTGTGTACGGCCCCATGCCCACTTCCGTCAGCACCTGCGCCCAGCCGAGGGGGTTGGCGCCGTTGAAGGAATTGGAGGACCGTGCCCGGGCCATCTCCCACAGTTCGCCCTGCTGGGCGGAATCGGCCCAGGTGCCGCCACCGGTGTCGTCAATGAGGTTGTGCGCCATCTGGATGCTCGCCGCAACGCACCAGTCAAAGGTGTACTGCGGCACGAAGTCACCCTCCTGGTAGAGGTTGAGCGCGTAGGGCTGGGGGACCGGGGGTGGTGCGGGAGCCGGCGGCGGGGGTGGGGGTGTGGCGGTGGGAACCGGAGCGGTGGTCCCTTGGGGGGCGAGGGCAATGCCGCTTGCGGAGGGCTGTGCGGGGGAGGTAGGGGCCGGCCGTGCGGGGGAGGCCGGGACCGCTTGCCCGGCGGGCGCTTCGTTGATGCCGACGGCGGGCGCGCAGGCCCCGAGGCAGGTCGACAGGGCGACGAGCCAGGCAAGGAGACGGGGACGGGCGCCGGTCATGATGGGATCAGTCTAGCGCGGGCCCCTCCCGCTGTCCGGTGGGCCGCTTAGCCTCAGAACGCGTAGCGGACGCGGCAGTACGGCGCGATCTTTTCAATCAGCGCCGTCAGCTGGTTCACGTAGCGTGCCTTGGTTCCCGCGCGGTAGCGGACGTTGGTGAAGCCGTTGGAGGAGATCTTGGACTCCTGGAGGTCCGGGCGCCAAAGCACGTCCTCGGCCTGCGGATGCCAACCGAGGTTGACCTCGTGCAGCCGCTCGTTGTGGGTCAGGAAGATGACTTCAGCCGCGAGCTGGGCTTTTGCGGCCGAGCTGAGGGTGCGGTCCAGCTGGCGCAGCAGTTCCTCCCAATCGCTGAGCCACGTGTCCGTGATGATGACGGGGGAGAAGTTCACGTGCACCTCGTAGCCGGCATCAACGAAGTCATTGATGGCGGCCATCCGGTCGGCCACGGGGGAGGTCCTGACGTCGATGGACTTCGCCAGGGCCGCGGGCATGAGGGAGAACCGGATCCGGGTGTGTCCGCCGTGGTCCCAGCCGAGCATCGCCGGGTTGACGAACTTGGTGGCAAAGGACAGCTTGGCGGTGGGCAGGTCGCGGAAGAGCGTGACGAGGTCCTCCACGTTGTCGCTGATCAGGGCATCGACCGAGCAGTCGCTGTTCTCGCCGATGTCGTAGACCCAGAGTTCCGGGTCGCACTGGTTTGGTTCCAGCTTGATGCCCTGGCGCGTCACGTGCCGCTCCAGCGCCCCGGAGATCTGGCCGATGTTGGCGAACACGGTCACGGGATTGCTGTATCCCTTGTGGCGGGGCACGTAGCAGTAGGCGCATGCCATGGCGCAGCCGTTCGCGGTTGAGGGTGCAATGAAGTCCGCGGACCGGCCGTTCGGCTTGACGGTCAGCGCCTTCTTGACGCCCAGGACCAGCGCCTCCGTCTTGATCCGGGACCAGCGCGGCACGTTCGTTTCTTCACCGTGCAGCTCGGGGATGTTCCAGTGGCTGTCAACAAGCACGACGTCGGCGTCCGGCCAGCGTTCGACGATGTCCTTGCCCCGGGGCAGTTCCAGGGCAGCGGGTTGCGCGTAGATGCGCCGGATCTGCAGCAGCCGGTTGAATTCCATGGCTCCATCCTCGCAGGAGGTCCTAGCCTGCCAGTATCCGCTCCAGCCGCTCCACGCCGGACTGCTCAAAGGCGGCGTCGCCGATTTTATGGGCCCAGACCACGGTTCCCAGGGCCTGGTTCAGGTTTTCCAGCTGCCACACGTCGGCTGCGGCGCTGTTGTGGTGCTTCCCCAACCCGCTGTAGAAGGCCTCCGCCAGGGCGGGGCGCCCCAGGAACTGCTGGTGGGTGAGGCGGACCAGGTCATGGACCCAAGGTCGGGCGTCGGCCCGCCCGAAGTCGATGACTTTGATTTTGCCCCCGTCCACCAGCCAGTTCCTGGGCTGGTAGTCACCGTGAGTGGTTACCAGCTCCACGGGGGCCGGTGTGATGCCGGCCAGTTCCCCAGCGGCCCGGGCGCGCAGGCCGGCGGCCAGCAGTCCTTCAGCCGAGCTGATGAGCAGCTGTGTCTGGTAGGCGATCTTCTTCGTGTAGTCGGCCGAGGTCCCGGCTGGGCGGTGCAGCTGTGCCAGGACCGCTCCGGCCTGGCGGTACGTTTCGGGGCGGTACTCGGCAGTGGATCCCTCCACCGGCGTTCCGGGCAGGAATTCCGTCACAAGGATTCCCGCCTCTGCTGAAGCCTGCCTGAGCACGGGCGTTGTGCCGTGAAGGCCGGGCAAGCCCGGGGTGAGGGCGGCGATTTCCCGCCGGATGTGGTGGCTGGTGGTGCTGGCCTTGACGATGAAGCTCCCGCCGTCGGGCGTGGACACATGGAGCACGGAGGTGTCCTGCAGGGGCCAGGAGTAGTCCTTGACCACCCTGAACGGGCCAAGCCAGGACCTCAGAATTCGGTTCTGCTCATCTGTAACTGAAGCGGGCATCCATCAGGCTATGCTTTCCAGCGCCAGTTCCTCAACAGCAACCGCCAGGGCGTCCAGGTCGAACCACTCAACCGGGAGCACGTCGTGGACAAAGGCATCAAAGTCGAAGGGGTGGCAGCGACCGCCATGGTTCCAGTACAGGATCCAGAGGTCCACCAGGCCGCGGTCCTTCCGCTGCAGCAGGTCTCTTGCGGTGCGCCGCGGGTCATCCATAGCCAATCCTTGCTTCTGCTGCCGTCCGCCCACAAGGGCCGGTGCCAGCTGTTGCCGCAGGGACCACGCCCTGCGGAGGGTCTGCGGGAGGGGGGGCGGAAAAGCTACGGCATGATAGGAGGGTCATGCGGGTCTGCCCAGGTCATCGGGTTTGTTCAAGGGAGGGGAAGCTGGTTTGGAGCCATTAACTGTCGACGGCGGCAAGGGGACGGTGGAGTTGCGTTCCGACGGCGTCATCCACCTGATCTGGGAACCCAAGGTCCGGATAGAGATCGAGGACGCGCAGGCTGCCATGGCGGCTGTCAACGAGATAGCGGGTGACCAGACCTATCCCATGCTGGTGGACATGGCCACCACCGAGGACGTCACCCGGGCGGCCCGCTCCGTGTTTTCCATCCCCTGCGCCGCCGACCGCATTGCGCTGCTGGGTGCCAGTCCGGTGGACCGGATCATCGCCAATTTCTTCCTTGGCGTGCATATCCCGCCATGTCCCACGCGCTTCTTCACCTCCCGGACCGAGTCGATGAAGTGGCTTCAGGCCGGCAATTAGTTGGCTTGTGTGCTCTGCCGTACCACCAGTTCCGGCGTGAACACCACCGAACGGTGTGTCGGCTTCCGGGATTCGACCTCTTCGGCGAGCAGCTGGATGGCGGTACGTCCCAATGCCTCCGTGGGCTGCCGGATGGAGGACAGCGGAACCACGGCTGAGACAGCGAAGTCGATGTCGTCGTAGCCGATCAGCGCGACGTCCTCCGGGATGCGGAACGTGTGGGTCATGGTCAGGGACTGCATCACGCCCAAAGCCAGGAGGTCGTTGGCGCAGAAGATGCCGTCCGGCAGCCCTTCACGGCCCCGCTCCACCAGCGAGTTGCCCACGCTGCGTCCGGCCAGGACCGTCTGCCCCTCGGACTCCAAAACCTCCAGCGTGGCGTCCGATTCCTCCTTGACTGCACGCCGGGCGCCCTGGAGGCGGTCGGCAACCTGCCGGATGGAGGTGGGGCCGCCCACAAAGGCGAGCCGACGGCGGCCGGTGTCCAGCAGGTGCCGCGCTGCCAGGTACCCGCCGGCGTCGTCGTCCACCGCCACCGAACTGAACTTTGCCTCGTCCGCCAGCCGGTCCACCAGGACGGTGGGCACGCCGCGCTCGCGGAGGAGGTCCAGCCGCTCGGTCACATCGCCCACGGGCGAGATCAGCAGGCCCTGGACACGCTGTTCCTGGAAGAGGTCGATGTAATTGGCCTCGCGGGCGGCGTCGTGGCCGCTGTCTCCCAGCAGGACAGCACTGCCGTGGAGTGCGGCGGCGTCCTCGGCCGCACGCACGACGGCGGTGAAGAACGGGTTACCCACGTCCAGGACGATGAGCCCGATGGTGCGGCTGTGGCCCGCGCGCAGTTGGCGGGCGGCGTCGTTGCGGACAAAGCCAAGCTCGTCAATGGCCTTCAGCACGCGGTCCTTGGTCCGCTGCGAAACCCTGTCCGGGTAATTCAGCACGTTGGACACCGTGCCCACCGCCACGCTGGCATGGTTGGCGACGTCCTTGATACTGGCTGAACGATTCATGATTCTCCGTGCTGCTGCTCTTTGTGGCACGCATTGAGCCCGGGGTGTGGACCGCGGGCAGGAATGCTTGACACCTGCTCAGATTCAAGAGTACTTTGAATCGTAACAATGAAACGATTCAAACATACGCGATTTCAGGAGAACCAAACATGAGGGTGTGTTTCCGCTCCTCGGTCCAGCCGGCCATGCTCGACGAATACCGCCGGCGGCATGCCGCCGTGTGGCCGGACATGCTCCGCGCCCTCAAGGACGCGGGCTGGAATAACTACTCCTTGTTCCTCTCCGGGGACGGGCTCCTTGTGGGCTACCTGGAATGCGACGACTTTGACGCCGTCCGGGCACGCATGGCACTGACGGACGTCAACGCCCGCTGGCAGGCGGAAATGGCCACGCTTTTTGAAGACTCCGGGCAGGCTCCCGATGAAGGGTTCCAGGTCCTTGACGAAGTCTTCAACCTTGACAGCCAGCTGGCGGCGGCCGAGTCCACCGCAAACTGACGCACACCGGCTCCAGCAGCGGGGCCCACACCACCGACCACAGCATCACGACACCGGAAAGAACCATCATGAATGACGTAGCAACGGCGCTGGGCAGGCTCGAGGAGCTTGCCATCGAGGTCCCTTCGTGGGCCTATGGAAATTCGGGGACGCGGTTCAAGGTGTTCGGCACGCCGGGCACTCCGCGCACCGTGCAGGAGAAGCTTGCCGATGCGGCGAAGGTCCACGAACTGACTGGCCTGGCTCCTACCGTTGCGCTGCACATCCCGTGGGACAAGGTGGATGATTACGCCGCCCTGAAGGAGTACGCGGCCGGTCTGGGTGTGGGCCTGGGTACGATCAACTCCAACACCTTCCAGGATGACGAGTACAAGTTCGGCTCCCTGACCTCGTCCAACGGGGCGGTGCGGCGCCGGGCGATCGACCACCACCTGGAGTGCATTGAGATCATGCACGCCACGGGGTCCAAGGACCTGAAGATCTGGCTGGCTGACGGAACCAACTACCCGGGCCAGGATGACATCAGGGGCCGCCAGGACCGCCTGGCCGAGTCCCTGCAGGAGATCTACGCGGCGCTGGGGGACGAGCAGCGGCTGGTGCTTGAGTACAAGTTCTTCGAGCCGGCTTTCTACCACACCGATGTTCCGGACTGGGGCACGTCCTACGCCCAGACCCTCGCGCTGGGTGAGAAGGCGTTTGTTTGCCTGGACACCGGCCACCACGCGCCGGGCACCAACATCGAGTTCATCGTCATGCAGCTGCTGCGCCTGGGCAAGCTGGGCTCGTTCGATTTCAACTCCCGCTTCTACGCGGATGATGACCTGATTGTGGGCGCGGCGGACCCGTTCCAGCTCTTCCGCATCATGCATGAGGTGATCCGCGGCGGCGGCTTCGGCAAGGATTCGGGGGTGGCGCTCATGCTTGACCAGTGCCACAACCTGGAGGAGAAGATCCCGGGCCAGATCCGCTCCGTGCTGAACGTCCAGGAAATGACGGCCCGGGCCCTGCTGGTGGACACCGCTGCCCTGGCCGAGGCCCAGCGCGCCGGTGACGTGCTGGCCGCGAACGGCATTTTCAACGATGCGTTCTACACCGACGTCCGGCCGGTCCTGGCCGAATGGCGTGAATCCCGCGGCCTGCCCGCGGACCCGCTGGCCGCATTCAAGGCCAGCGGCTACCAGAAGAAGATCAACGAGGACCGCGTGGGCGGCCAGCAAGCCGGATGGGGCGCCTAAGCATGACGATGCAGAACACAGCCAATAAGACTGTTGAAGACCTGATTTCCCGTTCCAACCGCCTGGGTGCGGACAAGCGGAACACCAACTTTGCCGGCGGCAACACCTCTGCCAAGGGCACCGAGAAGGACCCGGTGACGGGCGAGGACGTCCAGCTGCTGTGGGTCAAGGGCTCCGGCGGGGACCTGGGCACGCTGAAGGCCCAGAACCTTGCGGTGCTGCGCCTGGACCGGCTGAACGCGTTGAAGAACGTCTACCCCGGCGTTGAGCGCGAAGACGAAATGGTGGCCGCGTTCGATTACTGCCTGCACGGCAAGGGCGGCGCTGCCCCCTCGATTGACACCGCCATGCACGGCCTGGTGGATGCGGCGCACGTGGACCACCTGCACCCGGACTCGGGCATCGCCATTGCGACGGCGGTGGACGGCGAGGCGCTGACTACCAAGATCTTCGGCAGCAAGGTGGTGTGGGTGCCCTGGCGCCGCCCCGGCTTCCAGCTGGGACTGGACATCGCCGCGATCAAGGACGCCAACCCGCAGGCCATCGGCACCATCCTGGGCGGGCACGGCATCACCGCCTGGGGCGCCACGTCCGATGAGGCCGAGCAGAACTCACTGTGGATCATCGACCAGGCCGAAAAGTACATCCGGGACAACGGCAAGGCCGAGCCTTTCGGACCGAAGCTGCCCGGCTACGGCGCCCTGCCGGAAGCTGAGCGCCGTGCCAAGGCCGCTGCCCTGGCACCGGTGATCCGCGGCCTGGCCTCCACGGACAAGCCGCAGCTGGGGCACTTCAGCGATGACGCCGTCGTCCTTGACTTCCTGGAAGCCGCCGAGCACCCGCGCCTGGGCGCGCTGGGCACCTCCTGCCCGGACCATTTCCTGCGCACCAAGGTCAAGCCGCTGATCCTGGACCTGCCTGCCGACGCCTCGGTGGAGGACTCGATTGCACGGCTGCACGAGCTGCACGCGGACTACCGCGAGGACTACCAGGCCTACTACAGCCGCCATGCGGATGCGGACAGCCCGGCGCTGCGCGGCGCGGACCCGGCCATTGTGCTGGTGCCCGGCGTGGGCATGTTCTCCTTTGGCGCCACCAAGCAGACCGCCCGGGTTGCCGGTGAGTTCTACATCAACGCCATCAACGTGATGCGCGGCGCCGAGGCGATCTCCACCTACGCCCCTATCGAGGAGTCCGAGAAGTTCCGGATCGAGTACTGGGCGCTGGAGGAAGCCAAGCTGGCCCGGATGCCCAAGCCAAAGTCCCACGCCACCCGCATCGCGCTGGTGACCGGTGCGGCCTCGGGCATCGGCAAGGCCATTGCCACCCGCCTCGCCGCGGAAGGCGCCTGTGTGGTCATTGCGGACCTGAACCTGGAGAACGCCGAAAAGGTCGCCGAGGAACTCGGCGGACCGGACGTTGCCGTCGGCGTGCAGGCGGACGTCACGGACGAGGCCCAGGTGGCGGCCGCGATCGACGCCGCCGTGCTGGCGTTCGGCGGCGTGGACCTGGTGGTCAACAACGCTGGCCTGTCCATCTCCAAGCCGCTGCTGGAAACCACCGAAAAGGACTGGGACCTGCAGCACAACGTGATGGCCAAGGGCTCGTTCCTGGTGGCCAAGGCCGCGGCCAAGGTGATGATTGCGCAGGGCCTGGGCGGGGACATCATCTACATCTCCTCCAAGAACTCCGTGTTCGCCGGCCCCAACAACATCGCCTACTCCGCCACCAAGGCGGACCAGGCACACCAGGTCCGCCTGCTCGCCGCCGAACTCGGTGAGCACGGCATCCGCGTCAACGGCATCAACCCTGACGGCGTGGTCCGCGGCTCCGGCATCTTCGCCGGCGGCTGGGGCGCCAAGCGCGCCGCCGTGTACGGCGTGGACGAGGAAAAACTGGGTGAGTACTACGCCCAGCGCACCCTGCTCAAGCGCGAAGTCCTGCCCGAGCACGTGGCCAACGCCGCCGCCGTGCTCACCGGCAACGAACTGTCCCACACCACCGGCCTGCACATCCCCGTGGACGCCGGAGTGGCCGCAGCCTTCCTCCGATGAGCACGGAAGCAGCGCACGGTACTGCCCCGGCACACGCCGGGGCAGTACCCGGGCACAAGATGTTCGCCGGCAGTGTTTTCGCCGCGGTCGACATTGGCGCCTCCTCCGGCCGCGTGATCCTGGGCCGCGTCAGCTCGGGCGGGAACGTGGAGCTGGAGGTGGTCCACCGCTTCCCCAACGGCGTGGTGGAGATCGACGGCGGCCTCCGATGGGACTTCGACGCCCTCTTCGCCGAGGTGCTCACGGGCCTGGCGTCCGCGGCCACCGTCGCCGCCGCGCAGGGGGAACAGGTGGCCAGCATCGGCATCGACACCTGGGCCGTGGACTACGGCCTGGTCAACACAGCCGGGGAGCTGGCTGCCCAGCCCTTCAGCTACCGCGATAACCGCAGCCGCACCGCCGTTGAACCCGTGCACCGGAAACTGGACCCCGCGCGCCTCTACGGGACCACGGGGCTGCAGTTCCTGCAGTTCAACACCATCTACCAGCTTGCCAGCGAGAAGAACCTGGACGGGGTGCAGGCACTCCTGATCCCGGACCTGATCGCGTTCCTCCTCACCGGGCAGCGCCGGACCGAGGCCACGAACGCTTCCACCACGGGCCTGTTCGACGCCGTGGCGGGGGAGTGGGCCACCGAGTTCCTCACCGCGCTGGGCCTGCGGAAGGACCTGTTCCCGCCGCTGATCCAGCCCGGGGAGGCCGTGGGCACCCTCCTGCCGGAGATCGCCGCGCAGGTGGGCCTGCCGGAGGACACCCGGGTGGTGGCCGTCGGCTCACACGACACCGCCTCGGCGGTGGCGGCCGTCCCGGCGAAAGCGGACAACGGCGGGGAACACTTCGCGTACATCTCCTCCGGCACCTGGTCACTGGTAGGACTGGAACTGAAGCATCCCGTCCTCACCGAAGCCAGCCGCGAAGCAAACTTCACCAACGAACGCGGCGTGGACGGCACCATCCGCTACCTGCGGAACATGGGCGGGCTCTGGCTCCTCAGCGAATGCCAGCGGACCTGGGCGCAGGAAGGGTTCCGGCCGGAACTGACGGCGCTGCTCACCGCGGCGGCCGCGCTGCCGCCGGGAGGGCCGCAGATTAATCCGGACGATCCCTACTTCATTGCCCCGGACAACATGCCCGAGCGCATCCGGGCCGCCGTCCGGCGCACCGGCGAGGTGCTGCCGGACCACCCCGCCGCCATCACCCGCTGCATCATGGACAGCCTGGCCGCCGGCTACGCCCGCACCCTCCGGGACGCCGAACGCCTGGCTGACCGGACCGTGGACGTGGTGCACATAGTGGGCGGCGGTTCCCAGAACAGGCTGCTCTGCCAGCTCACGGCGGACGTCACGGGGAAGAAAGTGGTGGCCGGGCCCGTGGAAGCAACCGCCCTGGGCAACGTCCTGGTCCAGGCCCGCGCCGCAGGGGCAGTCTCCGGGGAGCTGGCCGACCTCCGTGCCCTGGTGGTGCACAGCCACAACCTTCAGGTGTTCGTCCCGGAACTCTCGCGGCTGTAACTGCTGTTCAGTGTGTGGCCTGACCTTCCCTTGTTCCCCGGCCGGCCCTAGGATCTGAACCCATGCCCCCAGAACACGTCCTTGCCTACGACGCCCCTGCTGCCCGGTGGCTGGAAGCCCTTCCCCTGGGAAACGGCAGGCTGGGCGCCATGGTGTTCGGCGGCAGCCAGGCGGACGCGGACGTGGAGCACCGGTTCCAGCTCAACGACTCGTCCGCCTGGTCCGGGTCACCGCACAGCCAGGACCGGAAGCCCGTCTTCAGCCGGGAGGAAGCGGATCGGATCCTCAGCGAAAGCCGCCGCCTGATCGGCTCCGGCGACTTCGCCGGCGCCGCGGTAACCCTGAAAGGACTGCAGCACCGGCACTCCCAGGCGTACCTCCCGTTCGCCGACCTCTACCTCACGGCGTCAGCCACCGCAGCGAACCCGGCAGCAGGCAAAAGGGAAGGCGGCGGCGCTCCCGCACAGCCGTCGTCGGACTATCACCGCGGCCTGGACGTTGCCCGCGCCCTCAACACCAACACGTACCTCCTGGACGGCCACGCCGTCCGGGTGGAAGCGTTCATCAGCCACGATCCGTCAGTGCTGGTGGTTTCGCTGCGGACCGACGCGCCGCAGGGCCTCGACCTCGCCTTACGCCTGGACTCCCCGCTGCGTCTCCTCCGCCGCTCCTGCGGAGAGGGGAGCCTGTCCCTCGAACTGAAAATGCCCTCCGACGCAGCCCCGGCACACGATGGCGGTGTGGTGGAGTACTCGGAGGACGATTCCCTCAGCATGCAGGGGGCGGTGGCGGCCACCTGGGAGCACGACGGCCGGCCCCTGCAAGGACCAGCCGGCCCAGCCGGGCAAGCGTCAGGGCACGACGACGGCCTGGCCGCCACCGGCGTCCGACGCGCCGACATCTACCTCACCACCGAAACCACCTTCGCGGGGCTGGCCCGCCAGCCGCGGGGTACCGCCGCCACTGCCGCGGCCGCCGCCCGCACCGTGGTGGACCAGGCCCGGGCCTCCGGGCGGGAGGTCCTGCTTGACCGGCATGAGGAGAGCCATTCCAGGCTCTACGGGGCCGCGTGGGTGGAGTTCGATGTTCCGGTGCGGGAGGGCGGGGATACGGGCCGGCGGCTGCTGGCGGCCAACGCCCACCCTGAGGGGCCGCTGGCGGCCGATCCGGGCCTGGCTGCGCTGCTCTTTAACTACGGGCGGTACCTGCTGATCTCCAGCTCGCGGTCCGCCCCAGCAGGGTCCCGGCAGGGGACAGCCTGGCGCGGAGTGCCGGCCAACCTCCAAGGCATCTGGAACGCCGAGCTGCCCGCCCCCTGGAGCTCCAACTACACCACCAACATCAACCTGCAGATGAACTACTGGGGCGCCGAACCCACCGGCCTGGCCGAGTGCGCGGAACCGCTCTTTGCGCTCATTGAGGCGATGCAGGGGACCGGGGCCGAGGTGGCCCGGGAGTATTACGGTGCCCGCGGCTGGGCCGTGCACCACAACTCGGATCTGTGGGCCTACGCAAAACCGGTGGGGCACGGCGCGCATTCGCCGGAGTGGGCGTACTGGCCCATGGCAGGCCTCTGGCTGGTGCGGCACCTGTGGGAGCATCTGCAGTTTGGCAGCACGGACACTTCCGCGGACGCGGACACCTTCGCCCCGGACACTTTTGCCCGGAGCGCAGCCTGGCCGGCCATCCGCGGTGCCGCTGAATTCGCCCTGGACCTGCTGGTTGATTTCCCCGACGGCTCGTTGGGAACCAGCCCGTCCACGTCCCCGGAAAACACGTTTGCGGCCGCAGACCCGTCCACCGGCACGCGGGTGCAGGGATCCGCTGCCCGCTCCGCCACCATGGACCTGACCCTCATCGGCGATGTTTTCCGGATGCTGGACGCCCTGGCCTGCAGCCTCGGCCTGGAGGATGACCCCGTGGCCTCCGCGGCGCGGACTGCCCTGCCCCGGCTTCCCGCGCCGGCACCCGGACGCGGCGGAAAGCTCCGCGAGTGGCTTGATGATCCGGAGGAATGGGAGCCCGGGCACCGGCACGTCAGCCACCTCTACCTCGCCTATCCCGGGGACACGCCGCTCACCCCCGGGCTCGAAGCGGCCGTCCGGGCCAGCATGGACGGCCGGGGCGACGAAGCCACCGGCTGGTCGCTGGCCTGGAAGATCCTGCTGCGCGCACGGCTCCGCCAGGCCGGGAAGGTGAGTGACCTCCTGCGGCTCTACTTCCGGGACATGGAGACACCCCGCGGCGGCCAAAGCGGCGGCCTGTACCCCAACCTCTTCGGCGCCCACCCGCCGTTCCAGATCGACGGCAACCTCGGGTACGTGGCCGCCCTGGCCGAGTGCCTGGTCCAGAGCCACCGGACCGTGGACGGGCTGCACGAGATAGAGCTGCTTCCCGCCCTCCCCTCCGAGCTGCCCACCGGCCGCGCAGGGCGGCTCCGTGCGCGGCCCGGGGTGGACGTGGACCTGGACTGGCGGGACGGGCTGCTGGTGCAGGCAACCCTGGCCGCGCGGAAGCCGGTCAAGGTCCTGGTCCGGTACGGACGGGGCGTCAGGGAAGCGCACCTTGAGCCAGGAAAGCCCGCAGTTCTCACCTACAGCGCCCCCACCGACAGGATTGGATGACCCATGCCGCTCTTCGACCTTCCCCTTGCGCAGCTCCGCGCCTACTCCTCGGACGTGACGCCCCCGGAGGACCTGGGCCACTTCTGGGACGCCACCATCAGGGAAGCCCGGGCCTTCCCGCTGGACGCCAGTTTTGAGCCGGTGGAAAACTACCTTTCCGTCATCGACACCTTCGACGTCACCTTCGCGGGCTACGGCGGCGCTCCGGTCCGGGGCTGGCTCCACCTCCCGGCGCACAGGGAACCCGGGGCGTCACTGCCGGTGGTGGTCCAGTACGTTGGCTACTCCGGCGGCCGCGGCCTGGTCAACCAGGACACCCGCTGGGCCCAGGCCGGCTACGCGCACTTCATCATGGACACCCGCGGCCAGGGCTACGGCGGCACGCTGGGCGACACGCCGGACCCGCACCCCTCCGCCGGGGACGTCGCCCACGCCGGACTCATGACCCGGGGCATCGGAAACCGCGAGGACTACTACTACCGCCGTGTGTACGTGGACGCCTTCCGGGCCGTGGAAGCCGCCCAGTCCCACCCCGCCGTGGACCCCTCCAGGGTGGTGCTGGCCGGTGTCAGCCAGGGCGGCGGCATTGTGGTGGCCACCGCGGGCCTGGCCGCCGGAAGGCTCGACGGCGTCATCGCCGCGCTGCCCGATGTCCCGTTCCTGCAGGACTTCCCCCGGGCCATCGACATCACACCCCGCGGCCCGTACCCCGAGATCGCCCAGTTCCTGGCCCGGCACCGGGACCGGTACGACTCCGCGCTCGCCGTCCTGCGCTATTTCGACGGCGTCAACCTGGCCCGGTGGGCAACAGTGCCCGCGCTGTATTCAGCCGCCCAGATGGACGACATCTGCCCGCCGTCCACGGTGTTCGCAAGTTTCAACGCCTACGGTTCCGGAACGGCAGGCTCCTCCGGAACCGGCGCCGGGAAGGAGATTGAGGTGTACCGGTTCAACAACCACGAGGGCGGCCAGGAACACCACTGGATCCGCCAGCTGCTGTTTCTGCGCAAGATTTTGGGGTAAGTTCCTTCTGTGGGCGTGAGAAAACGGTTTCTTCGCCCGCCGGAACAGGAAGCAATGAAGAAACTCAGCAGGCTCAGCGTCTTTGCCTACGGCGCGGGTGATGCCGCCAACAGTATGATCATCAGCACCGGGAACATGTTCCTGCTCGTCTACTACACGGATGTTGCCGGGATCGGGGCGGCCGCAGCGGGAACCCTTCTGCTTCTGTTGCGGGTCTTCAATGCCTTCACGGACATCGCCGCGGGGCGCATTGTGGACCGCGTCCACAGCAGACGGTGGGGGAAGTTCCGGCCGTTCCTGATGTTCGGCTTCGTCCCGCTCCTGCTGAGCGTGGCCGTGTTCCATGTTCCGGACGTCGAACCATCCCTGAAGCTGCTCTATGCCTACTGCACGTATGGCCTGGTGTGCGTCGCCTACAGCATGGTCAATGTTCCCTACGGATGCCTGGTGGGGGCCATGACGCAGGACGCCAGGCAGCGCGCCCGGCTGGGCGGAGCCCGGACCCTTGGCGGGCTGTCCGTTGGCGCCACGCTCGGCTTCTTCATCGCCCCGCTCCTGGGGGCCGGGCAGGACATGCAGCAGGTCTTCACCTGGCTGACCATCACCTTCGCCGTTGTGGGTTCAGCCCTGTACGCCTTCACCGGTGCCGCCTGCGCCGAGCAAGTCCCCGGCAGCGTCCCCAGGATCACCCTCGGCCAGAGCATGGCGGCACTCAAGGCAAATTCGCCGCTGGTGATCCTCTGCGTCAGCTCGGTGCTTTTTGTCACCGGAACATCCGCCACGGGAGCATCCCAGTTCTACTACCTCCGCGATGTCCTGTCCCGGGTGGACCTGTTCCCCCTGATGGCCGCCGCGCAGGTGGCCATCACGCTCACTGTGGCGGTCCTCATTCCGCGTCCGGTGGCGCGCTGGGGCAAACGTGCTGTCTACAGCGCCGGTGCGTGCCTCGGCGCCGTTGGCGGCCTGCTGGTTTTCCTGGCGCCCGCAGAGGCGCCCCTGCTGGGCGTGGCAGGCCTGGTGCTGGGTCTGCTTGCTTCCGCGTCAGTCAGCATTGTCACGTGGGCGCTGATCGCGGACACCGTGGAATACGGCGAGTGGAAGACCGGGGTCCGGGTGCAGGGCATCAACTACGCGCTCCTGGCAGCCACCAGGAAGCTGGGTATGGGCTTCGGCGCCGGCGTTGTGGCATTTTCCCTGGCCTGGGGCGGCTACGCGTCGGGTGTGGCAGAACAGCCGGAATCCGCAACCCTGGCCATCCGGGCCGCGGCGGGACTGCTGCCCGGCGTCCTGGTCCTGGCAGCCGTGGGCATCATGTACTGGTACCGCCTCACGGACCGGAAGCACGCCGAGCTGGTGGCAAGCCTGACGCGTGATGCAACGTAACCGTTTTTGCCATCCGCGGAACCTGCGGTTATGGTTCATGGCATGACTAACCGTTGGTATGCGTATTTTTCGTTGGCTCTGGAGGGGCCCGCGTCTAACTGACACGCATCCAACTTTCCTTCAGAGCCAACAGGGCAGAGATTATTCTCTGCCCTTCGCCGTTTCTCCGGCGGGTTCTGATCCGGGCCCGCTTCCCATCTGGAACAGGACCCGAACATGAGCACCGCAACAGCCCCCGCAACCACAACCGCCGGCACTTCCGCAACGGAATCCGCGGCCAGGTCCACGTCGAACCTGCGCGTCAGCGAATTCACCCCGTTGCCCACCCCGCAGGAACTGATCGCGGAACTGCCCCTGGACGCCCGGGTAGCTGACGTCGTCGAACGCGGCCGCGATGAAGTCCGGGCCATCATGGACGGCGTGGATGACCGCCTGCTGGTGATCGTTGGGCCCTGCTCCATCCACGACCCCAAGGCAGGCCTGGAGTACGCACGCCGGCTGGTGAGCCAGGCCGAGAAGCACAGGGAAGACCTGCTGATCGTGATGCGCACCTACTTCGAAAAGCCCCGCACCACCGTGGGCTGGAAGGGCCTGATCAACGATCCCCGCCTGGACGGCAGCCACGACATGGTGACCGGCCTCCGCACCGCCCGGCACTTCCTGCAGCAGGTCACCGCCCTGGGCCTCCCCACCGCAACGGAGTTCCTCGAACCCATCAGCCCGCAGTACATGGCCGACCTCATCTCCTGGGGTGCCATCGGGGCGCGGACCACCGAAAGCCAGATCCACCGGCAGCTCGCGTCCGGGCTGTCCATGCCCATCGGCTTCAAGAACGGGACCGACGGCGACCTCCAGGTGGCCATCGACGCCTGCGGTGCAGCGGCCGCGGCCCAGGCTTTCCTCGGCATTGACGGTGACGGCCGGGCAGCCCTGGTGTCCACCGCCGGGAACCCGGACACCCACGTCATCCTCCGCGGCGGGCGCAAGGGACCCAACTACTCCGCCGCCGACGTCGGGGCGGCGTCAGCCACGCTGGCCGGCAAGCAGCTGAACCCGCGCCTCATCGTGGACGCCAGCCATGCCAACAGCGGCAAGAGCCACCACCGGCAGGCCGAGGTGGCGCTGGAGATCGGCGCGCAGCTCGAGGACGGCGGCACGTCGGCGCAGGCGATTGCCGGCGTCATGCTGGAAAGCTTCCTGGTGGGCGGTGCGCAGAACCTTGATGTTGCGGAGCACGCGGCCGGACGGGCTGAGCTGGTGTACGGGCAGAGCGTCACAGACGCCTGCATGGAGTGGGACGTTTCGGTCTCCGTCCTGGACCAGCTGGCGGCGTCCGCGCACAAGCGCCGGGCAGCGAATTAGGGGATTTACTACTTTCACTTCTGCCACAGGAACATCTAGAGTATCTAGATAAGTGGTTGGTGGATGGCTCAGCATCGGAACACCGCATTGGCATGTACCTGGGGTCACTGTTGTCCATCCGTCAGCAAAGGAAATAGGGAAATGTCGGCAGAACAGAACTTCTCCAACGCGAAGTTCCTGACCGTGGCTGAAGTCGCCCAGGTCATGCGCGTCTCCAAAATGACTGTGTACCGGCTGGTGCACTCCGGCGAAATGCCGGCAGTGCGCTTCGGCCGCTCCTACCGGGTTCCGGAACAGGCCGTTGAGCAGTACCTCAAAGGTGCCGTCGTGGACGGCCACACCGAGACAGCCTGAGCAACTGTCCGTAGCCGCCTCCCGGAAGCGGTACCCTGTTAAGGAACGTTTTACGTCATTGTAAGAATCTGTCAGTTGTTCAGTTCGTAGCTCTGTCCACGAACAATTTCCATCAGACAGGTATTGCATCTAGTTTGTAAGGAACTTACGTGGGTTCAGTAATTAAGAAGCGTCGCAAGCGTATGGCCAAGAAGAAGCACCGCAAGCTGCTTCGCAAGACCCGTCACCAGCGCCGCAACAAGAAGTAGAGATACTTCAACAGCGCAGAAATGCCCGTCGCCTTCCGAGGCGGCGGGCATTTTCTTGTGCTGTCCCCAACTAGGTAGCAGCATATGTCGTTAACAAGGCTCATAAAGACATCTGCTGCGACCTAGATGCGCGGGCCGCGGATGCGGGCGAAGCCCTTCCAGAGCCCGTAGACGGCGCCGCCGGCCGTCGCGGCTTTGAGGCCGAACGTGGCTGCTCGCCGGCCGGACCGGAAGTCGTAGACCGGCCAGTTGTTGTCGCGGGCGTGCCGGCGCAGGCGGGCATCCGGGTTGATGGCCACCGGGTGGCCCACCAGGGTGAGCAGCGGGATGTCGTTGTAGGAGTCGCTGTACGCCCAGCAGCGCTTGAGGTCCAACTCCTCGGCGTCCGCAATGGCCTGGACAGCCACAGCCTTGGCCGAGCCGTGCAGGATGTCACCCACCAGGCGGCCGGTGTACATGCCTTCGGAGATTTCGCCCACGGTCCCCAGTGCCCCGGTCAGCCCCAGCCGGGTGGAGATCACCGTGGCCACTTCGATGGGGGTGGCGGTCACCAGCCACACCCGGCGGCCCACGCGCAGGTGCTGCTCCGCCAGCGCTTTGGCGCCCGGCCAGATGCGGGAGGCGATCATTTCGTCGTAGACCTCTTCGCCGAGCGCCTTGATGTCGTCAACCGTGATGCCCGCGGCCAGCGTCAGGGCGGAGTCGCGGACTGCGTGGACATCGTCCATGTTTTCGCCGCGGGCCACGAACTTGAGCTGCTTCCACGCGAATCCGGCGGCCTGGGCCATGGTGAACGCCCCGCGCTGGTGCATCTTGCGGGCAACGTGGAAGAGGCTGGCGCCGCGCATCAGGGTGTTGTCCACATCGAAGAACGCCGCCTCGCCCGGTTGCGGCGCAGCAACCGGTTTGGTGACTACGGCAACGTACTTCTCCTCGGGCATGCAGTCGAGTCTAGTCAATCCACTGTTCAATCCCCGTTTAGCCTTGTTCCCCCTTGCCCGGCGTCGCCGGTCCCGGGGGAACGGGACTACGGTTAAGGCATGGCCACACCCCGCGTTGTCCTGATCACCAAGGCAGACTGCCACCTCTGCGAAGACGCGCGCGACGCCGTCAGCCGGGTTACGGCCTCGCTGGGACTTGAGTGGAGCGAAGAGTTGGTGGACCACCAGCCGGAACTCCGTGAGCGCTACGCGGAAGAAATCCCGGTGGTGCTGGTGGATGGGGTGCAGCGCGACTTCTGGAAAATCGACGAAGCCCGGCTGGCACGCGTGCTCCAGCGGGCCATGGCACAGTAGGGGAGCAGTACCGTGGTGGAGAGTCCTGTCGTGTCCCTTGCATCGGCGGCTCCTGCTTTGATGGCATTGCCGGTTGGGCCCTAGAGTGGAGTCACAACGCGATGCGAGGGAGGGGCTGGTGGCTTCGCTGGATTCAACCCCCCAGGCTGTCCCGGGCCTGCCGGGAGCCGCGGGCACGGCAGCCAAACAGATTCCGCCCGCTGCAGTGGCCCGGCTGACCCTCTACCTGCGTGCCCTTAATACGCTCCTGGCCGAGGGCGTGGAGCGGGTCTCCTCCGAATCCCTTGCCGAGGCCTCCGGCGTCAGCTCCGCAACGCTCCGCAAGGACCTCTCCCACGTGGGCTCCTACGGCACCCGCGGCGTGGGCTACGAGGTGCAGTACCTCAGCCGGCACATCGCCGCAGCCCTGGGCCTCACCCACGACTGGAAAGTGGCCATCGTCGGTGCCGGCAACCTGGGCAAGGCGCTTGCACGGTACGGCGGCTTCGAATCCCGGGGCTTCGACGTCGTGGCCATCTTTGACGCGGACCAGATGGTGGTGGGCAACGAGGTCGGTTGGCTGCGCGTCAGCGATGTGGCGGACCTGGAAACCGTGCTGCACCGCACCGGAGCCAATATGGTGGTCCTTGCCCTGCCCGCATCCGTGGCCCAGGACATCTGCGACCGCGTGGTGGCGGCCGGGGTCCGCAGCGTCCTCAGCTTCGCGCCCATCATGCTCCAGGTGCCGGAAGGCGTTAATCTTCGCAAGGTGGACATGGCAACGGAACTGCAGATCCTCGCCTATCACGCACAACGGGCGCAGGCCCCGGGGCAGACCGCCTAGTTTCCGTCAGCGGTGCTTGCTGGTTCCGGGGCCCACGCCCGAAGGGTGGCTGGTGCTTGGAGTTACCGGCCGTACGGGTTACCCATATTGCCGCCGTAAGGGTTGGCGAACGGCTGCTGGCGCCGGAAATACGGTGCCGAGGCCGGCAGGTAGAGCAGCACGATGGCCGCGATCCCCAGCAGGGTGCCGATGGTTGCAAAGCTGGGCGGGCCGAAGAGGCCGAAGATGGACAGGGCCGCGAAGACCGTGCCCAGGATCCGTGCCCAGTTCTTGCCCTTGCGGACGAAGAACGCCACCAGCAAGTAGAGGGCGAGCCCGATGATGGCGAACACCACCAGGGTTCCGGCGATGACGCCCTTCATATCCTCGTAGGTGACTCCAGCGCCGCTGCCCTCGATCTGGGTTTCGAAGGCGTCGCGGAACATGGGATCGTCCAGCGTGGTCAGCCCGGTCAGCATCGAGATCACAAAGATCGCGGCGGATGCAATCAGCAGCCAGAAGGAGATGTTGACCATCTGGGGAACGCCCGTGCTGCCGGACGGCTGGGGCTGCTCCGACGGATACTGCGCGTAGGGGGACTGTCCGTACGGCTGCTGGCCATAGCCGGGTGCTGCCGGCGGATTCTGTCCGAACTGCGGCGGGTTCTGGCCGTACTGCGGGGCGTTCTGCCCGTACTGGGGTGCGCCGGACTGGCCGTACTGCGGGGCATTCTGTCCATACTGCGGTGTTCCGGACTGCTGGCCGTACTGGGGCTGGTTTTGGCCATACTGGGGTGCATTCTGGCCGTAGCGCGGACCCTGGCTGCCTGACTCGGAGCCGGGCTCGGGCTCGTTCGGAACGGGAGGCGGGACGGGGGGAGTGCTCATGGGCGGTCCTTTTGCGTGTCGGGTTCCAGGTAAATCGCCGGGATCGGTCCTGTCCCCTACCCCCAGCATCACTTACGTCCACCGTACCCCCGGGCAGGCGCCTTGTGGGTCATTCGGAAGAGGTATTCCCGGAGCGGGCCGCCGCGAAGAAGGCCTGGGAATTGGGCAGCCACAGCAGGACCGTTGCCGCCAGGCTGATGAGGAACGTTGCCCAGTTGCCGCCCTGGCCCACACCCATCATGGCGTTGGCCACCGCCAGGACCAGGGTGGCGCCGGTGAGGGCGGTGAGGCCCAACCGGGCCCAGCGCTTTCCGTCCTTCATGGCAAGGGCGAGGACAATCTGCGCAGCACCCACCGCTGCCGCCAGCAGCATGAGCAGGAGCACCAGCGTGGCCGCCCCTGGTGCCGCGGCAAAGAGCACCAGCGATGCCAGCATGCCCAGCATTCCACCCAGCAGGCCCAGGATGCCGCCCACGAACCAGATCCAGAAGGAGGCCTTGAGTTCGGTGGGCAGGCCCGTCACCAGGAACATTCGGGCAAAACCGCTCCGCGGCGCGCTGGGTGAATTGCTCATGGCCCTCACTGTAAACCCCGCCGGGACCCGGAAGGAGCGGTGTGCTTAAAGACGGCACCCCGGCGCCCGACTGGGAGAGTCCTGGGCCGGGGTGCCGGAGCGGAAGGAATTATGCCGCGGGAGCGATGAAGGCGAGTTCGAGGTTGATGGCAACCTTGTCGCTCACCAGGACGCCGCCGGTCTCGAGGATGGCGTTCCAGGTCAGGCCGAAGTCCTTGCGGCTGATGGTGGTCTCGGCGGAAACGCCTGCACGGGTGTTGCCGAAGGGGTCAACAGCAACACCGTTGAACTCGGTGTCCAGGGTGACGGGGCGGGTGACACCCTTGATGGTCAGGTCGCCGGTCAGCTCGTAGCTGTCCCCCTTGGCCACGAGGCCGCTGGAGACAAAGGAAATTTCGGGGAACTTCTCCACGTCGAAGAAGTCCTCGCCCTTGACGTGGCCGTCGCGGTTTACGTCGCCGGAATCGAAGCTGGCGGTGTTGATGGTGGCGTTGATCCTGGCACCGGTGACGTCCTCGGGGAGGTCAAGGGTGGCGTCGGCTTCGGTGAACTGGCCGCGGACCTTGCTGATGCCTGCGTGGCGGACCGTGAAGCCGATCTCGCTGTGTGAGTTGTCCAGGGTCCAGGTGCCGGTGGTGACGTCTGCGGGAAGTGCCATGGTGATGCTCCTTGGGTTTGCGTACTTGTCGGGCTTGCTGTTGAACCTTCATCTGTTGAAGTCTCAACTAACTGCTGCATCCAGTATAAACATGCATTTGCATGTTTTGTTCCCATCCTCGGAACATTTCTTCAAAAACTTCAGTTCTACTCTCTGTAGAAGCTTGTGCGGGAGATTTCGGATCGCACGCCATCTTTGAGAAACTGGTAAACATGCCCCAAGCCACTGTCCATTTGCTCCGCCACGGCGAGGTCCACAATCCCGACGGCGTTCTGTACGGACGGCTGCCCGAATTCCACCTCTCCGAACTGGGGCAGGAGATGGCACGCACCCTCGCCGAACACTTCAGCCGCCGCGCCGCCGGCGGTGCCCGTATCACCTACCTGGCAGCCTCGCCGCTGGACCGTGCGCAGGAAACTGCCCGGCCGACGTCGGACGCCCTGCGCCTGCAGATCCACACGGACGAGCGGATCATCGAGGCGGAGAACTACTTCGAGGGCATGAGGGTCACCAAGGCTGAGCTGCGCCGCCCGAAGCACTGGCCGCGGCTGGTCAACCCGCTGCGGCCGTCCTGGGGCGAACCGTACAAGAAGCAGGCTTCCCGGGTAATGGAGGCGGTCCAGGACGCGCGGCTGCGTGCCATCGAACTGGCGGCCGGGGATTTCGGCACGGACGGACCGGAAGCCATCATGGTCAGCCACCAGCTCCCCATCTGGGCCACCCGCCTCAGCGCCGAGGGAAAACCGCTGTGGCATGACCCGCGGAAACGCGAATGCACCCTGACCTCCATCACCTCCCTGGTGTTCGACGACGCCGGCACGCTCCTGCGCGTGCAGTACAGCGAACCGGCGGCTTCCCTTCTTCCGGGTGCGTCCAGCACCCCTGGAGCCTAGCTGTGACCCACCGCAATCCCGTGACCTCCCGCCGGAGCCTGCTGGCTGCCGGCGGCCTGGCCCTGACCGCTGTGACCCTGGGCCTGTCCGGCTGCGCCCAGGAGGATGCCCTGGCCCAGCAGGCCAAGGCGGGGGACAACAAAAACTATGTTGCCGGCGACGGCTCCGTGACGGAGTTTGCTGCCGGGGACCGCAAGTCCGCCATCCAGGTCAACGGCGCGCTCTTCAACGGCACCACCGTAGCGCCCGCAGACTTCCAGGGCAGGGTGACGGTGCTGAACTTCTGGTTCGCCGCCTGCGCCCCGTGCCGCGTGGAGGCCCCCATCCTGGAAGAGCTCCACCAGGAGTTCAAGGACCAGGGCGTACAGTTCTACGGCGTCAACCTGCGCGACGAGAAAGCCACCGCCGAGGCCTTCGAAAAGACCTTCAACCTGACCTACCCCAGCTTTGACGACAAGGACGGCGGCGTCCTCCTGGCTGTCTCCGGACTGGTTCCGCCCGGCGCGGTCCCCACCACCCTGGTGCTGGACAAGCAGGGCCGCGTGGCATCCCGTGTCCTGGGCGAAGTCCAAAAGGGCACCCTTAAGGCCCTCATCGCTGCCGCCGTGGCAGAGTAGCGGCGGTCCGGACCGTGAACAGCCCCTTCGCCGAAGCCATCCTGAACGGCTCGCTCCTGCTTGCCATCCCGGTGGCGCTGCTGGCCGGACTGGTCTCCTTCCTCTCCCCGTGCGTGCTGCCCCTGGTCCCCGGATACCTGGGCTACGTCACCGGGCTCAGCGGCGTGGACCTGCAGAAGCAGAAGCGCGGCCGCATGCTGGTGGGCATCGGGCTGTTCGTGCTCGGTTTCTCGGTCATTTTCGTCCTCCTCGGTGGGGCTTTCGGCCAGCTGGGAACCCTGATCACCGGTTCGCAGAACGCGTGGATCACGCAGCTCCTGGGCATCCTGGTGATTGTCATGGGCGTCGTCTTCATGGGCGGCTTCAGCTGGCTGCAGCGCGACGCCAAAATTTCCGCCAGGCCGCCGGCCGGGCTCTGGGGAGCGCCGCTGCTGGGCCTGACCTTCGGGCTGGGCTGGGCGCCCTGCATCGGGCCCACCTACTCGGCCGTGCAGCTGCTGAGCCTTTCCGGGGGATCGTCCGCCGCCAAGGGCGCCTTCCTTGCCTTCGTGTACAGCCTGGGCCTGGGCATCCCCTTCCTGCTGATCGCACTGGCGGTCCGCCGGGGGATGGGTGTGATGGCGTTCTTCCGCAGGCACCGCCTGGCCATCCAGCGCACCGGCGGGGGCATCCTGGTGGTGCTGGGCCTGCTGATGGCCAGTGGCGTCTGGGGCACCTGGGTGACCGAACTCCAGTACTGGTTCCAAACCGATGTGAAGTTGCCGATCTGATGAGCGAGCGCGTGAACCTAGAGAAGAAGTCCTCCACACCCGCGACGGGCAACGGCCTGCCAGCGGCCAAGGCTGACGCCGCGCTGCCCGCCCTGGGCCCCAAGGAGATGCTGCGCTGGGCCTGGACCCAGCTGACCAGCATGCGCACGGCGCTGTTCCTGCTGCTGCTCCTGGCCGTTGCCGCCGTTCCGGGCTCACTGTTCCCGCAGCGCCCCGCCAACCCGTCCATCGTCACCCAGTACATTAAGGACAACCCGGACTACGGGAAGCTGCTGGACACCCTGCAGCTGTACGACGTCTACTCCTCGGCCTGGTTCTCGGCCATCTACCTGCTGCTGTTCATCTCCCTGATCGGGTGCGTGGTGCCGCGCGCCATCGCCCACTACAAGGCGATGAGGTCCCAGCCGCCGCGCACCCCCAAACGGCTCTCCCGCCTCCCCGAGTACGGGACCCTGGTGATACCCGCCCGGGCCGGGATCCCGGCGTCGGACGCCATCCACGGCGCCGCCGGACTGCTGAAGAAACGCGGCTACCGCGTTGAGGTAAGGGACGACGACGGCGCGCGGCCGTCTTTGGGGGCCGAGCGCGGCTTCCTGAAGGAAGTGGGCAACCTCGTCTTCCACACGTCCCTCATCGGCGTCCTGGTGTCCGTGGCCATCGGCGGCCTGTTCGGCTACAGCGGCCAGCGGATCCTGGTGGAGGGGGACACGTTCGTGAACACCCTAGTGGGCTACGACCAGTTCACGCCCGGCACCAATTTCCAGTCCAGCCAGCTGCAGCCCTATTCCATCCAGCTCGACAAGTTCGACATCACGTTCGACCGCGAGTCCGAGGGCAAGTTCGGCCAGCCCATCGATTTCTCGGCCGCAGTGACCACCAAGGAAAACCCGGACGCGCCCGCGCGGCAGGAAACCCTGAAGGTCAACGATCCCGTCACCCTGGGCGGCACCAGCATCTACCTCACCGGCAACGGCTATGCCCCCGTGGTGACCATCCGGGACGGTGCCGGCAACGTGGCCATGCAGGGCCCCGTGGTGGCCAAGCTGCAGGGGGACAACTACTACTCCTCCGTAGTGATCAAGGTCCCCGACGCCGCGCCGGACCAGCTGGGATTCGCCGGATTCTTCCTGCCCACCGCCTTCATCACCGATGAGGGGGTTTCCTTCAGCGGTGACCCGGAACTCTTCAACCCGCAGCTCACGCTCAACTCCTACTACGGCGACCTTGGCCTGGATGACGGAGCGCCGCAGAACGTCTTCGAACTGGACGTCAAGGACCTGACCCCGCTGAACGCCCGCAACCTGGACGCCGGCGGCATCACCCTCTCGCCGGGGACCAGCTACACCCTCCCTGACGGGAAGGGCACCATCAGCTTCGACGGCGTCAAGCGGTACATCGGCGTGGACATCCACCACAACCCCGGCCAGCTCTACGCCCTGATCTTCGCGCTGCTGGCCGTGGCCGGCCTGATCCTGTCGCTCTACGTCAACCGCCGCCGCGTATGGGTCCGGACGGGCACCCACGAGGACGGCCGCACCATGGTTGAGTACGGGCTCCTGGCCCGCGGCGAGGACCACCGGCTTGCCGGGGAAGCGGCAGCCCTCCGGAAGCTGCTGACCGAAGAGTGGCAGCTGGATCCGGACCAGGGCCCGCCGCGGAGCTCACAGGAAACTCCCGGCAGCCCGGGGGACAATAGCACCGCAGCTGCCGCAACCACAGGCACAGTCACCACCCCAGCCGGCCCCACCGGGCCCGAAAAGGACCAGTAATGCCGTACGGAATCAACGAAACCATGGGCCAGTACAGCGAGCTCTTTATGCTGCTGGCGGCCGGCACGTACACCGTCGCCTTCATCGCCTTCGCCTGGGACCTGGCCAAGAGCAGCAAGGCGCTGCGTGCTATCGACCTCAAGGCTGCGCAGGCCTCGCAGTCAGGCCAGGCCCAGGACGCAGCCAGGGTTCCGGTGGCAGCCGGGGTGGGGGAACACGCCGCATCCGCTGACGGCTCCCGGTCCGATTCCGCCGGGGCGCACCTGGGCGGGCCGGCCGGCAGGGCCGAGCGGCCGTCGTCGTCCACCACCAAGGCGCCGGGTGCGGGGGCCGGGGGAGTCATCACCGCCGACGCGGACATGCGCTATGCCGCGGAACGCCGCGCGCCCGCGCGGGTGGCGGTGGCCCTGACCATCCTTGGCGCCCTGATCCACGCCGCCGGCGTGCTGACCCGTGCGCTGGGCGCCGGCCGGGTGCCGTGGGGCAACATGTACGAATTCCTCACCACCGGCGCGTTCGTGGCGGTGGCGGTGTTCCTGCTGGTGCTGGTCCGCCGCGACCTCCGCTTCCTGGGAACCTTCGTGGTGGGCCTGGCCATCATCATGCTGGTGGCCGCCTCCGTGGCCTACTGGACTCCCGTGGGGCACCTGGTTCCCGCCCTCCAGAGCTACTGGCTGATCATCCATGTGTCCATCGCCGTGCTGTCCTCAGCCCTCTTCACCCTGACCTTCGCGATGTCCGCGCTGCAACTGGTCCAGTCCCACCGCCAGAAGACGGTGGCTGCCGGCGGGGCGGACAAACTGGGCTTCATGCGCCTGGTACCGTCCGCGCTGAGCCTGGAAAACCTGTCCTACCGCATCAACGCCATCGCCTTTATCGGCTGGACGTTCACCCTCATGTTCGGTGCCATCTGGGCAGAAAAGGCCTGGGGGCGGTTCTGGGGCTGGGACACCAAGGAAGTGTGGACCTTCGTGATCTGGGTTGTCTACGCCGGATACCTCCACGCACGGGCCACCCGCGGCTGGACCGGCACCCGTGCCGCCTGGCTCTCGATCGTTGGCTACCTCTGCGTGGTTTTCAACTTCACCATCGTGAACCAGTTCTTCAACGGGCTCCACTCGTACTCAGGCCTCTGAGCAGGACTTCTGCGGGGTTCCCAGGTAGCCGGGGACTTCTAAAATCGATGTAGCAACAGGGCTGTTCCCGGTCAGCCGGTAATGCTACGTTGGTTTCGTGCGCCCGTGATGAAGTTTGCTGGCGGAACAACAGTTTTTCCTGAGGTACCCATGAGCTATGTTCTCGCCGTTGACGTGGGAACCAGCTTCACAGCTGCTGCCATCGCCCGTTTTGACCAGGGAGGTTCCTCTCCCGAGTGCCTGCCGCTGGGACTCCGTGGAACCTCGGTACCCTCTGTTCTTTTTTACCCCGACAACGGCCCCGTCCTGGTGGGGGAAGCCGCAGAACGCCGCGGCCTGGATTCCCCCGGGCAGGTGGTGCGGGAATTCAAGCGCCGCGTTGGCGACGCCGTGCCGATCTCCGTGGGCACGCTGTCCCTGGCCGCCGAGGACGTGTTCGCCACCATGGCCCGCTGGGTGGCAGACCGTGCGGAAGAACGCCAGGGGGCGCCGCCGTCGGAAATCATCCTGACGTATCCCGCTGCCTGGGGCTTCCACCGTACCTCCCTCATTAAGGGCGCCCTCGCCGCCAAGGGTCTCCACAACGTCACGCTCCTGACGGAACCGGAAGCCGCGGCCCTCCATTACGCATCCCAGGTTCGGGTGGAGGACGGCAGCATCATCGCCGTCTACGATCTGGGCGGCGGCACCTTCGATACCGCTGTCCTCCGCAAGGAGGCCGGCAACCGGTTTGAACTGCTCGGGAAACCGGAAGGCTTTGAACACATGGGCGGCGCCGATTTCGATGCCGCCCTTTTCCGCTTTGTGGCTGAACATACGGATGGCGCCCTGGCCCGGCTGGACCCGGCAGCCCCCGGAGTGCTCGCCGCGCTTTCCCGGCTGCGGCGGGAGTGCGTGGAAGCCAAAGAAGCGCTCTCCAGCGACAGCGAAGCCAACATCTCCGTGCTCCTGCCCGGCCTCCAGCAGCAGATACGCATGGTCCGCCCGGAATTCGAATCCCTGATCGAAGACCCTGTCCGGGACACCGTGGACGCCCTGGAACAATCCCTTGGCCAGCTTGGGCTGGAGCCGGCGGACCTCACCGCCGTGCTGCTGATTGGCGGATCCTCCCGGATCCCCCTTGTTGCACAGCTGATCTCGGAGCAGCTTGACCGTCCTATCGCCGTGGACGCCGATCCCAAGTCCTCCATCTGCATGGGCGCAGCCGTTTCCGCGGTGCTGGGCCGGGCGGCCCTGGCGGCTGCCGCCGCGGCGGAATCGAGTCCGGCCGAAGCTCCCGGTGAGGCTGTTTCCACCGCCCAGGATGGTGCGCAGGCGCCGCTGCGGCTGGCCAGCTGGTCCCGGAACCCCATGCCTGCCCCGCAGTCCCTGGCGGCGGCAGCCCTCAGCCAGGGCCATGGTGACAAGGGCGGAGCACATGCCCCGAAACCGCGGGTGCGGCTTACTGCCGTGGCGGCCACCGCCGTCCTGTTCACCGTCCTCACTGCCACGGCGGCCCAGAGCCCGGCAGGATTCAACAGCCTGACCTCTGTGTTCGTCCCGCCGGCCGGGGCCTCCAACGACCGGGGTGCGGTGCCCGCCACTGGCGCCGCGGGCGGCGGCAATGGTGCCGGCCCCGCGGCCGGGGCTGCGGGAGATGCCCAGGTCCCGGTGGCGGGCATCGATTCCGGGATGGAGCGGGCCGCTGCCTCCCAGGCACCTGGCCCCGTGGCGGAGGGGAAGCCGAACGGCCAGGTTTCGTCCATCAGGGCCATCGAGAAGGGCGCCTCCGAAGGGCCCTCCGCAAGCGCTATTGCGGCAGGTGAGGCCACCGGCAGCACGGCGCCGGGGGGCCCAGCGACTCCTGACCAAACAACGCCGACCGGCACGCCGACAACTGACGGGGCGACCCCCACCGTTGATCCAACAACGACAGAAGCCACGGAGCCGGGCACGTCGAGCCCTTCGCCCACGGCACCTGGCAGCCAGCCTGAGACGCCGACACCTTATGTTACGGATTCCGGTACGGGGTCAAGTACGGCGGAGCCCACGCCGACGGACACGGCAGCCACACCGAGCGAACCTGGCCGATGGCTTAAACCGGTGAAGGGGAAGCCGCGGGATCGCACGGCTTCCCCGTCACCGACGGTCCAGGTATCGGCGTCCCCCACGGAAAACAACCTCGTCACCTCTGTGGCGGAGGAGTCCGTGGGCTCGGGTCCGTCTGGCACATCCACTGCCACGGACACTGCCACTGCCACGACGACAATTCCGGCGGCCTGACATGGTCAGCTACCAGCCGCACACGCAAAAGACCGCATTCCGCCATCCGGAGCCGGACCATCAGGGGGCGGCACTGCAGAGCGCAGAACTCATGGCAAGCCAGCTCAAAGGTGAGAACGCGGCAGTCCGGGAACTGCTGCTGGCGTTGTCAGTGGGTTTTGCCCTGCCGGGACCGCTGCCTTCAGACCTGCAGCGCAAGATCGACGGGAACGGGGTGGAGAGCCTTGACGCCCTGGTGCAGAGGGCAGAGTCGTCAGGCCTCTTGACTCCTGACGGGGCCGTCGTCGGTCCGGCCCGGCACGCGCTTCTCGCCGTCGCCCCCACCACCAAGGTGCATGCGCTCCAGCGGGAGCTGGTGGGCGTCTACGCGGCCAACGGCCAGCCGCTGGGAGATCTCGCCCGGGAACTGGCACGCACCGGACTTGCCGATCCGCGGGTGGCAACCGAGCTGGAGCATGCTGCGGACAAGGCGCTGGAGCGCGATCCCGGACTGGCGTACCAGCTCTACGATGAGGCCCTGCTGGCGGGCACCGATGAGAAGGCCACAGCGGCCCGGCGTGCGCAGGCCGCGGCGGCCAACGGCGACCTCGACACGGCCACCCGCATCGTGGACACCCTGTTGGGGCAGGACAGCCCACCGGACGTCCGCCGCGCCGCGGATGTGGCAGCCGCGGTATGGGCCCAACGGGGCATGCTGGCCCGCGGAGCTGATGTCTACAGTTGGCTGGGCCCCTCCCGCATCGGCCAATCCGCGCCCCTTGCCGCCGTTACCCTAATCGGCTGCGGTGACCTGTCCGGTGCTGAAAACATCTTCGGGGCCGACGCGCCGCCCGCGTCCCCCACCCTGCTTGCCGCCACCCTTGCCCACCTTGGAAGAGGCATTCTCCAGTCCCTGGCGGGGGACCCGCACCAGGGACTCCAGACCCTGATCCACGCCTCAGACATGCTGAACGCGGCGGGTGCTGCGCTTCCCCTGCCGGAGACTCCGGCTGCACTGGCGGCGCTGGTGGCGCTGCACAGCGGAGAGCCGAACCTGGCGGAAACAATCTGCCGGTCCGCGGCCGCCGCCGGGCAGGGAGGCGATACCGCCAAACCGCGACTCTTCCTGCTGCAGGCGTGGTCGGCGATGATGCAGGACAGGCTCGAGGACGCCCGGCTTGCGATCAACGAGGCATCCAAAGCGAACCACTGGCCGCTGGTGCCGCGGGACGAATTCCTCTGTTCGGCCCTGGAAGTGGGCCTTGCCCGGCGCAACGGCGATTTCCCCGAGCTCATCAAGGCCTGGGAACGGGCGCGCGAAGCGACGCTCCACACCGCCGTGGACCTGTACAGCCTGCTGCCCTGGGGGGAACTCATGATCGCAGCCGCCCGCCTTCGGGAGGGCCGCAGGGTTGCCCCGTACCTCACTGACGCATGGGACCTCCTGGAGCGCCTGGGCAATCCGCCGCTGTGGGCCGTGCCGCTGCACTGGGCTGCCGTCCAGGCTGCCCTGTTGAACGAAAGCCCAGCCGACCTGGCACCGCACGCAGCAGCGCTCGCCCGGGCCGCAGGGCAAAGCCACCTGGCGGCCGTACTCGCAGCGGCTGGCAAAGCGTGGGTAACGGTTCTGGCCGAGAGGTTCCGTCCTGATGACGTCGAGGCGGCGGCACGGGGCCTGGGGCTGGTGGGAATGCCCTGGGAAGGGGCACGGCTTGCCGGCCACGCCGCGGCCCGGGCGGACGAGCGCAAGGACATGGTGCGCCTGCTCTCCTGTGCCCGGGAACTCCACCCCCAGGCCAGTTCGGCGGGCCCGGGGGCTCCGGCGTCCTCCGAAGCCCGCAACGCTCCCCCCACCGAGGCAGGTAATGGCATGCAACCAGACGGCGCAGGGCTGAGTGAGCGGGAAAAGGAAGTGGCCCGGTTGGTGCTCGACGGCAAGACCTACCGGGAAATTGGCGAGGCCATCTACATTTCCCCGCGCACCGCTGAGCACCACATTGCCCGGATGCGGCGCAGGCTTGGCGCGGAAAACCGCTCGGACCTGATGGCCAAGCTGCGCCTTGCGCTTGGCCCGGAGAACCAGGCCCATGACCAGTCCCCCTAACACCCCTAACGGGGACGTCCCCGGTTCCCCACCAGGGGCGCCGGCGGTAAGGGGGACCGGCCCGATGCCGGTTCCCCTTGAGAACAATAGGTTTGATCCAAGGCATCAGGGCCGGCGCACCGAAATGAAGACGATCTGAGGACCAGCACATGACAGTCGCAAAGGAAGTGGTCCAGTTCCTGATGGGCATCTTCGGAGACCGCCAGGCCGCCCAGGACTTCCTGGATGATCCCGAAGGCATCCTGGAGAAGCACGGCCTGGCCGGCGTCAGCCCCGCAGATGTTGACGCCGCCATGCCGGTTGTCCTGGATTACGCCCCCCTGAGCGTTACGGCTTCCACCGTTGACCGGGAAATCAGCGCCGGGACTGGCCACGCCGGGAGCGGCTGGAGCCCGCTTCCCTCCGGCGGAGGCCACGACGACGACCATGGACAGGCGGTGGAACAGCTCACCCACGTCGTGGCCAGCTACTCCTTCCCCTCCACACCGGATGACCGCGGCGCCACGGCGGACCAATCCCCGGCCCTCAACATCTGGGCCGACGGCGACGTGGAGCAATGGTTCGACAACGACTCCGTGCCGGCTTTCGGCGACACCGCCATCGGTGCCGGAACCGGGATGGGTTTCGCTGACATCCGGATCGACGGCCTCTTCGACCTGGACGCGGACAGCGACACCGCGACGGCGGGCGCCGGCGGGGCTGTCCACCCGGCCACCCTGATCGACGAATCCTTCACCGAAGAGCAGCCGGGATTCGTCGAGGTGGATGTGGATACCGCCGGTGCCGGGCTCGAGTTCACGGAGGACGACGCGGCCGCCATTGACATCGACAACGACATCGACGACGCTGGCGCTGGGGAGGCGGCAGACTCCATGGACTTTGGTGCCTAGCAGCCGGACCTCGGTCCCGGAACGATATTTAAGGCGTAGTACAGAGGACAGGCTGTGGCAGAAGCAGGACCGGCACACCCAACAACTCCGGTGACGGCCGGCCAGCTGATCCAGCTTGTGGAGCATGGACTCCAGCTCGTGGGCACCGGAGACCGGGAGGACCTCCGGAAACGCCTTGACCTGGCATTGGGGAGGCTGAGGGATCCCAGCATCCGGGTCATCGTGGTGGGTGAGTTCAAGCAAGGTAAAAGCAAGTTCATCAACGCCCTGGTGGGTGCGCCGGCCTGCCCCGTCGACGACGACGTCGCCACGTCCGTTCCCACGGTTGTCCGTTACGGGGACCCGGCCTCGGCAGCGATCCTGGTCCCCACCTCCGATGCGGACTCCGGCGATGACGGTGCCGTTGACCGCCAACCGATTCCCGTCGCCGACCTCCCGGCGTATGTTTCCGAACAAGGCAATCCCGGCAACAGCAAAAAACTCCTGGCTGCCGAGGTATGCCTGCCCCGCAGGATCCTGGCCGGCGGGCTCATCGTCATCGATTCGCCCGGGGTGGGGGGCCTCGGGTCCGCGCACACCCTGGCCACCCTCACGGCCCTGCCCACGGCCGATGCAATGCTCCTGGTCTCGGATGCCTCACAGGAATACACCGAACCGGAGCTGCGCTTCCTGCGGCAAGCGATGCGGATTACCCCGAACGTTGTGGGCGTGCTGACCAAGACCGACCTCTACCCGGACTGGCGGCGGGTGGAGGAGATCGACCGCTCCCATCTCGGAAACGTAGCGCCCGGGATTCCGCTGTTTCCCGTCTCTTCGGACCTCCGCCTGGAGGCAGCACGCCTGCAGGACAGCGAGCTGAATGAGGAATCCGGCTTCCCCGCACTGGTTGCCCACCTCCGCAGCGGAATCGTGGAAGGCGCACAGCGCCTCCAGGGCCGCTCCGTGAGCCAGGATCTGCTCGCCGTCACCGAGAACCTGCGCCTCTCCCTGCAATCGGAGCTTGAAGCACTCGAGAACCCTGGCGGCACACCCCAGATGATCTCGGAGCTGGAGGCGGCCCGGGCTGAGGCTGACGACCTTCGGAAACGGTCTGCCCGCTGGCAGGTCACCCTCAGCGACGGCATCAGCGACCTCATCGCCGACATGGAGTACGACCTCCGCAACCGTCTCCGCCACATCCAGAGGGAAGCTGAAGCCGCCATTGACCAGGAGGACCCGGGACCGGCCTGGGCTGAGTTTTCCAAGTGGCTGGAAGTATCCACCGCGGCCGCCGTCTCTGACACCTTCGTCCTCACCAGTGAACGGGCGCAGTGGCTGGCCGGGCAGGTGGCTGACCATTTCGCCGAGGACGAAGTCCCGTTGCCAGTGATGCAGGTGTCCCATTCCGCTGACGTGCTGGATCCCGTGGACGCGATGCCGGGGATGGACGCCGGGCACGTCAACCCCGTGCAAAAAGTGCTGATCGGCATGCGGGGCTCCTACGGAGGGGTGCTGATGTTCGGGCTCCTGACCGGCATCTTTGGTATGGCGCTGATCAACCCGCTCTCGCTGGGCGCCGGTATCCTGCTGGGACGCAAGGCATACAGGGAAGACAAGGAAGCGCGGCTCAAGCGCCGGCAGGGGGAGGCCAAGGCCCTCGTCAGGCGGCAGCTCGACGACGTGACCTTCCAGGTGGGCAAGCAACTGAAGGACCGCCTGCGGCTGGTACAGCGCTCCATCCGGGACCATTTCACCGAGATAGCGGACGAGCACCACCGCTCCCTGGCCGACTCGGTGTCCGCCGCACAGAAAGCCGCCAATACCTACGCCCTGGAAAAGGACGCCCGCATCAGGGACATCAAGGCCGAGCTCAAGAAGGTGGATGCACTCCACCGGGCCGCGCAGGCTGTTGCCGCCGAGGTATCCGTGTCCGGAACCATGATGCCGGCGGGCGGCCCCCGATGACTGGTTCAACAGTTGCCGGTGCCGCAGGCCTGGTCCAGGAGGCGCTGGAAACCTACGCGGATGATCCGGCCAGCGTGGCCGCCCTCCAGGGTATTGCCCGGAGGCTCGCGGAACCGCTGCGTGTGGCCATTGCGGGCATGGTCAAAGCCGGCAAGTCCACCCTGCTGAACGCGGTTCTCGGCGAGGAGATAGCGCCCACGGACACGGGGGAGTGCACCCGGATCATCACCTGGTACCGGCACGGGCACACTCCCCGCATCACCCTCCACCCCGCCGGCGGCGAGCCCAGGGTGCTGCCGCTCAAACGCGTGGACGGCCGCCTCGTCTTCGTGCTGGGGGATGTGGACGCGGCGGACGTGGACCGGCTGGAGGTGGAGTGGCCGTCGCCGGCGCTGCGGAACATGACCCTGATCGATACCCCCGGCATCGCTTCGCTGTCCCGCGAGGTGTCCGCCCGCTCCACCGCTTTCCTGGCCCCGGCGGACACTGAGTCGGAGGCCGACGCCATCATCTACCTGATGCGCCACATGCACGCAGCGGACGTTCGGTTCCTTGAGTCCTTCCGGGACACGGAAGCGGGCCGCTCGGGAACGGTCAACGCAATCGCGGTACTCTCCAGGGCCGATGAGGTTGGTGGCGGCCGCATCGATTCGTTGCTCTCAGCGGGAGAGATCGCGGACAGGTACCGCCGTGACCATAACCTGCGGAAGCTTGCCCTGGGCGTGGTGCCGGTGGCAGGACTCCTTGCCCAGAGTGCGCGGACCATGCGCCAGCAGGAGTTCGCCGCCCTCCAACTGCTGGCGGGCCTGGACCGCAGTGACCGCGAGAGGGCACTGCTCTCGGCGGACAGGTTCATCCGGTCCACCATCCCGGAAGGGCTGGCGGCGGAAGCCAGGGCCTCGCTGCTGGCAAGGTTTGGCCTGTTCGGGATCCGGCTGGCCGTCGTACTGATCTCCAGCGGATTCAATGAACCCACCCCGCTGGCCCACGAGCTGGCCCGGCGCAGCGGTCTGGATCCGTTGCTGGACCTGCTGGGCCGCCAGTTCCAGGCACGGGCCGAGGCGCTGAAGGCGCGCACGGCTTTGGTGGCGGTGGAGTCCCTGCTGCGCAACTCGCCCCGCCCGGGCACCGGGCACCTGGCTGCGGCCCTGGAGCGGCTGCAGGCCAATGCGCATGAGTTCCGCGAACTGCGGCTGCTGGCCGTCCTGCGGACCACGGGCGTGCCGCTCAGCCCCGAGTTGGCGGCGGAAGCCGAGGGCCTGATCGGCGGCCGGGGTGCTGCGCTGCACGTGAGGCTGGGTATGGAGCCGGACACGACGCCCAGCGACATGGCTGACGAAGCCCGCCGTTACCTGCTGCGCTGGCGCGCAGTAGCGGAGAGCCCGGTGACGGACGGGCTGGCCCTTGATGCCTGCCGGGTTGTGGTCCGCAGCTGCGAGGGTGTGCTCGCGGAGTCGTCTGCCCGCCAGCGCCAGCGCCAACCGGCCTGAAGGACGGCCGGGGGAGTGTTCCCCGGCGGAGACCTATTTCAGCCCGTCGTTATCGTGCTCGTCGGTCTCGTGCTTGTCTTTCCCGCCGTCGACGTCCTTTGCCTTGGCATCCAGCTCATCCTTGAGCTTCTTGAGGCGGGCGGCTTCCGCCTCCTGCCGGCGGCGGACCTCCAGGTTGCGGAGGAAGTCCGGGTCATCGTCCGGGGCAGTGGGGTGGCGGTAGTCCTGCCGCGGCGGGGGAGTGCCGCGCGGCCGGCCGATCAGGAGCCAGAGAATCGCGCCCAGCACCGGCAGGACGATCATGACCACGATCCAGGCGGGTTTGGAAATTCCGCGGGTAAGGCGCCCGTCGGTCCGGATCACGTCGACGAGGCCATACACGAAGATGGCGAGAATTGCGACGGCCAAAGCCACACGGAAGAGCATGCCATTAAGTCTATCGTCAGGAGGGGCAGGGGCCGCAGGCGGGAGGCGGCTAAACTTGAATAGTGGCCTTTTTGAAATATTCCCTGATCCGCCTGGCTCTCTTCGCGCCCCTGTTCGTGCTCTTCACCTTCCTGGGGCTGGGCGCCCTCATGTCCGTCATCTCCGCGGCCTTGATCGCTTTCGCCGTGAGCTACCTGTTTTTCCAGAAGCAGCGGGACGAAGCCGCGGCGGCACTCCAGCACCGTTTTTCCGGGAGGGCCAAGCCGCTGCGCTCCGCCGGCGAGGTCCAGGACGCGCACGCCGAGGACGCACTGCTGGACGCCAACCCCGGCGTCACCATCAACAATGACGCAAAGGGCCGCAAGCGCCCTTAGGCCCCGCCGCGCTCCGCAGGCTGTGGTCCGCTAGAAACCGCGGCTGAGCACCAGTCCCAGTGAGAACAGCAGGCTGTAGCCGAGGTTGATCAGTCCGGTCTGCTTGAGGACCGGGATGAGGCTCTTGCGCTTGCGCCCGTTGATCATCAGCCACGCGGGCATGAGGCAGGCCGGAATCAGCAGCAGCACTATGAGCATCCACGGCCGGCCGGGAGCCAGGATCACCACCAGCAGGATGGCCACGGCCAGCATCAGCACGTAGCTTTCGCGCGCATGCTTGTCGCCCAGCCGGACCGCCAGGGTCTTCTTGCCGGCCTGCATGTCCGTGGGGATGTCCCGGACGTTGTTGGCCATGAGCAGGGCGGTGGCGATCAGCCCGGTGCCGATTGCACCGATGATGGCGGGCAGGTTGATCTGCCCGGCCTGCGTGTACGTGGTGCCCAGGGTTGCCACCAGCCCGAAGAACACAAACACGAACACATCACCCAGGCCCATGTAGCCGTACGGGTTCTTCCCCCCGGTATAGCCCCAGGCGGCCATGACGCAGCCCAGCCCCACCAGGATCAGCCACCAGCTCTGGGTAATCACTACCAGGACCAGGCCAAACACCATGGCGGCCGCAAACGCAGCAAACGCCGCCCGTTTCACGTGCTCAGGGCTGGCCGCCCCGGATCCCACCAGGCGCAGCGGGCCCACGCGGTCATCATCGGTCCCCCGGATGCCGTCCGAGTAGTCGTTGGCAAAGTTCACCCCCACCTGGAGCAGGAGGGCCACCAGCGCCGCGAGGATGGCGTTGGACAGGAGGAACGAACCCATCTCGTAGGCTGCGGCGGAGCCGATCAGCACCGGCGCAATCGCTGCGGGCAGCGTCCGGAGCCGGGCGCCTTGGATCCATTGTGCGGCTGTAGCCACGTTAAGTACCTCGCGTGTGTTGGGGGCGGCAGGAGGGGGGCCCTGCCGGGTGGTGCAGGTCTACTTTACTTTCCCTGGTGCCGGGCTTTGAGTTCGGCGGTCATGGCCAGGCGGTCCGGTTTGCCGTTGGGAAGCATCAGCAGCGCGGAGGCCGCCAGGACGGTTTTGGGCGCAAGGACCCCCAGCGTCCGGTGCCACTGCTGTTCAAGGACGACGGCGGTGTCCCCGCCTGACGCGCCCGGAGCCGAAGCTGGCGCGGGGTCCGCCAGCGCAACGTAGGCCGCCACGGCCTGGCCCCACTCGGCGGAAGGCACCCCTGCCACGAAAGCCGCGGCGACGCCGTCGGACTTCTCCAGCTCTTCCTGCACGTGCGCGGCGGAAACTTTCACGCCGCCGGTGATGATCACGTCGTCGGCCCTGCCCAGCACGGTCAGCCGGCCGTCGTCGTCAATGCTGCCGAGATCGCTGGTGCGGTACCAGCGCACGCCGTCCTCCTCGAAAAACGTGTCCGTGCTTTCCGGCGACTCGAGGTAGCCCGCAGCAATGGTGTCCCCGCCCAGCAGGATGCGGCCGTCCTCCTCGACCCGGACCGAGACGCCCTCCAGCGGGAAACCGTCGTAGACACACCCCCCGCAGGATTCGGCGGAACCGTAGGTGGTGATCACCCGCACTCCGCCCTCGCGGGCGGCGGCCAGCAGGGATGCCGGTGCGGGGGCGCCGCCCAGCAGGACGGCGTTGAAGCGGCGGAGCACGGCCAGGGTCTCCGGCGACGGTGCGTCGAGGAGCCGCTGCAGCTGGGTGGGGACCAGCGAGGTGAACCGGATTTTGTCCGTGAGTTCCTGTGCCGCGGCGGTGAAGGCCTCGGGGGTAAAGCCGTGGGACATGTCCATGACCCACGGGCGGGTGCCCGCGAACAGGGAGCGCACCAGCACCTGGATGCCCGCAACGTACTGCACGGGCAGCGCTAGGAGCCACTGGCCTTCGCCCTTGAGCGCCAGGGCCGTAGCCATCGAGGACGCCGCCAGAGATTCGACGGTCAGCACCGTGGCCTTGGGTGCGCCGGTGGAGCCGGACGTGCGGACCACGGCCACCGCGTCATCGCAGCCCGGAGTCTCCACGTGCCCCACCACCAGGGTGCCGTCCTCGCCGACGGAAAGTTCGACGGCGGGTCCCTCGCCATGGAGGGCGGCCGCCAGGGCTGTCAGTGCCGGCTCGATGTTGATGGGGCCAGCGGCTTTCGCTGGAGTATTCATGTTCCGCTCCTGCCTAGAAGTAGTGCGGGAAGGTGGACCAGTCGGGTTCGCGTTTTTGCAGGAAGGCTTCCTTGCCCTCCACCGCCTCATCCGTCATGTACGCCAGCCGGGTGGCCTCCCCGGCGAACACCTGCTGCCCGGCCAGGCCGTCGTCGGCAAGGTTGAAGGCGAACTTCAGCATGCGGATGGCCTGAGGCGACTGCCGTGCGATGTCCGCGGCGTACTCCAGGGCCACCTCTTCGAGGCGTTCGTGGTCCACGGCCTCGTTGACGGCACCCATCCGAACCATGTCCTCAGCGGAATATTCGCGGGCAAGGAAGAAGATTTCGCGCGCCGCCTTCTGCCCGATCTGGCGGGCCAGCAGGGCCGAGCCGTAGCCGGCATCGAAACTGCCCACCGTGGCATCCGTCTGCTTGAACTTGCCGTGCTGGCGGGAGGCGATGGTGAGGTCCGCCACCACGTGCAGGGAGTGCCCGCCGCCGGCCGCCCAGCCGTTGACGACGGCGATGACCACCTTGGGCATGGTCCGCATGAGCCGTTGGACTTCCAGGATGTGGAGCCTGCCAGCGCGGGCGGGGTCGATGGTTTCCTGGGTTTCGCCGTCTGTTTCTTGTATTACATACCGGTAGCCGTCACGGCCCCGGATCCGCTGGTCTCCACCCGAGCAGAACGAGTGCCCGCCGTCCTTGGGGGAGGGGCCGTTCCCGGTGAGCAGGACGGTGGCAACGTCCGGGGACATCCGGGCGTGGTCCATGGCCCGGTAGAGCTCGTCCACGGTGCCCGGCCGGAAGGCGTTGCGCACCTCGGGCCGGTTGAACGCGATCCGGACGGTCGGCAGGTCACGCACCCAGCCGCCGTCGGAATCCCGCTCCACCTGCCGGTGGTAGGTCATGTCCTGGAAGTCCTCGAAGCCGGCCACGGTGCGCCAGCGGGAGGGGTCGAAGACGTCGGACACCTGTGCGGGAATCTGTTTGCTCACCGTGCAAGTCTAGTAATCGGCCTCAGCTGATGCAGAACTCGTTGCCCTCGGGGTCCGCCATGGTGTGCCAGGAGTGCGGCCCCTGGCTGGCCGTCCACAGGAACGTGGCGCCCCGGGCCTCAAATTCCCGGCGGACCTCGTCCTTGTCACGGCCGGCCAGGTTGATGTCCCAGTGCACGCGGTTCTTCACCGTTTTGGCCTCGGGCGCCGTCTGGAAGAGGAGGCGCCGTTCCGGCGCCTTGGACTCCAATTCCTCCGTTGGGCGGATCGCGCAGCCTTCGCGCCACACCAGGTTGCCCCGGTGGGTCATGGTCATGTCCTCCGTGGCGAAACCCTGCTCGATCATGGAGCGGATGAAAGCGGCGTCCTGTGGCTCCACGGACCACACCCGAGGGATTCAGCCCACCAGTCGGCAAGCTCGTGCGGACGGGTGCAGTCGATGACTATCTGGATGTTCAGTCCCATCCCACCAAGGTACGGTGGCACGTGCTGCCGGGGAAGGCCTGGCAAGCATTGTATAACGATAGAAAGTTCTCTTGACACATTGTCATGACATAAGTCACAGTTGGGCGGAAAGGCTTTTCCCTCCCGGATTGTTTTCCGGCGGGCAGCGCCACCACTTTCACCCAGGGCCGCCAACGGAGGGCCTGGAGCCCAGCGAGAGACAGGACAGACCATTGTCAGAGAAGACAAGAATCTCCAGCATCAGCCGCCGCCAGTTCGGACTGACGGCGTTCGGACTCTCGGCCCTGGCCACGGGGCTTACCGCCTGCGGCAGCAGCGGCGGAGGCGGATCGGAGGGCGGCGCAAAAACCCTGCAGCTGGTCCTCTCCGGGGACACCAACCAGGGCGGCGCCTTCGCGGCCGCGGCCAAGAAGTACCAGGAAGCCACCGGCATCACCATCGAGGTGGTGGACGTTCCCACCGCGGATATCACCACCAAGCTCAAGAACGCGGCCACGGCTAATGATCTCCCGGCCCTGGCCCGCGTCACCGGCCTGGATCCGCTGTGGGTCAACCAGCTCCAGGACCTCTCGGACATCGCCCAGTCCCGCGGAATCGACCAGAACTTCCTGCAGGAATCCCCGGACGGCATCATCCCCGCCATCCCCTCCGACCTCACCGCCGTGGGCCTGTTCGTCAACAAGAGCCTGTTCGACAAAGCCGGCGTCAGCTACCCCACCGACATTGCACAGGCGTGGACCTGGGACGAGTTCGTGGCTGCGGTCAATGAGGTCCGCGAGAAGGCCGGCGCCAAGTACGGCTTCGTGATGGACCGCTCCGGCCACCGCCTGCGCGCCATGATGTACGAGTTCGGCAGCACCGCCTTCGCCAAGGAAGGGGACAAGTACTCCGCAGATGACGAGGCCGTGGAAACCCTGGAGTACTTCCAGAAGATCAACGATGACCAGACCATGCCCAAGTCGGTCTGGCTCAGCGGCGAGGACGGCAATGCGATGTTCAAGAGCGGCCAGGTTGCCGCGTACTACTCCGGCAGCTGGCAGGTGGCGGACTTTAACAAGAACATCAAGGACTTCGAGTGGCTCTCCGTGCCGCTGCCCAAGAAGGACGTCAGCGCCACCAACCTCGGCGGCGGCTTCATGATCGCCTTCAAGGACACCGGCGCCGACGAGGAAGCCAAGAAGTTCATCGACTGGTTCTACGAGGACGCCAACTACACCGAGTTCGCCAAGCTGGGCGGCTACCTGCCGGTGAAGGACCTGCAGGTGGAGTACCCGTTCCAGCAGGCCTCCTTTGAGCTGTACCAGAAGCAGATCGCCGGCAACGAGGCCAAGGGGGACAACGCCATCAAACGCGTGGTGGCCGAGGCCTACGCGGAAACCCCGTTCTCCGGCGACCCCCTGCGCGAAGAGACCGTCAAGATGCTCTCCGGCAGCCAGGATGCCAGGACCACGGTGGACAACATCGTGAAGCTCTACAACGGAGCCTGATCCGTGGCCAACCCAACCATGAGCACCACGGTGGCGCCGCGGGTACCGGAACCGGGTGCAGTCCGGAGCAAGTCCCAGCAGAAGCGCCGGAACCGCTATGTCATCGCACCGCTGGTCCTCATCGGCGTCAACGTGGTGCTCTTCCTGGTCTTCTTTGTCTGGCCCGGAGCGCTGGGGCTGCTGTATTCCTTCACGGACTACCGTGGCGTGGGCAAGCTGAACTTCATCGGCCTGGCCAACTTCCAGAAGCTCTTCGCGGACGGCACCTTTTACGCCGCCCTGGGCAGGACCTTTGTGTACACGGTCCTGTCCGTGCCACTAATCTACGTCTGCTCCCTTGGGGTAGCCGCGCTGCTGGTCAGCAAGGCTGTCCGGGGACGCACCGCGGCCAAGATCGTGATTTTCCTGCCCTGGCTGATTTCACCCATCGTGGTGGGCGTCATCTGGAAGTGGCTGTTCGGCCAGGACTTTGGGTTCGTGAACTACCTGATCACCAGCGCCGGCGGCAGCGCGGTCCCATGGTCCAGCAACGGCAACCTGGCCCTCACGGTGGTCATTTTCGCCTCCGCATGGGGCGGGACGGCCTTCAACATGCTGCTCTTCATCGCGGCCCTGAAGAACATCCCGGAAGCCCTGCTGGAGGCAGCGGAACTGGATGGCGCCAACGCGTGGCAGCGCTTCCTGAACGTCACCCTCCCGGGCATCGCACCGACGTCGTTCATGGTCATCCTGCTCTCCACCATCCATGCCATGAAGGAATTCGCCATGATCCAGGCGCTGACCAACGGCGGCCCCGGAACGGAGAACACCCTGATCGTGCAGTACATCTACAAGACCGGCTTCGAGCAGTCCAAGGTGGGGTACGCGAGTGCCGCCTCCATGGTGCTGATGGTGGTCCTGCTGGCGATCGCCCTCATCCAGCTGCGCTTCAACCGGAAGAAGGCCTGACCATGGCAACAGCAGCCAACCTCCCTCCCGCCATCGCGGAGGAATCCGCCCTCGGAGCCGAGAAAGTGGAAGCCGCCAGGGGCGGGCGGGGACAACGGGGCCCCCGAAGCAACCGGGAAGGCCGGGCCAGGCTCTCCGTCCCCCTCACCGTGCTCATGTGGGTCATCGCGGCAATCTACGCACTGCCGCTGCTCTGGTTCCTCCTCAGCTCCTTCAAGCCGGGCAGCGAACTGTTCAGCTACCCGCTGTCCATGATTCCGCGGGAATGGACCTTCCAGGGCTTCGTGGATGCCTGGGAACGGGTGGACTTCGCGCAGTACTTCCTGAATACGGCAACGGTTGCCATCGTCACCACGGTGCTCACGGTGTTCTTCAGCGCCTGCACGGGCTACGCGCTGGCCAAGTACAACAACAAGGGCACCCGGCTGTTCTTCGTGTGCATCCTGGCCACCACCATGCTGCCCACCGAGGTGATCCTGAACCCCACGTTCACGGTGATCCGCGATCTGGGCCTCTACAACTCGCTGGCCGGCATCATCGTGCCGTCCGTCCTGACGGCCACGGGCGTGTTCATGTTCCGGCAGTTCTTCCTCACTGTCCCGGATGACCTGCTGCACTCGGCCCGGATCGACGGCGCCAGCGAACTGGCCATCTTCTTCCGGATCATGCTGCCGCTCTCACGGCCCATCCTGTTCACGCTCGCCATTTTTTCGTTCCAGTGGCGGTGGAACGACTACATCTGGCCGCTGATCGTCCTCAACGATCCCAAGTGGTACACGCTCCAGGTGGCCCTGCGCAGCATCGTGGGTGCGGAAAACATCGACTGGCCGGTGCTGCTGGGCGCCTCGGTGATCTCCATCCTGCCGCTGGTCCTGGTGTTCTTTGTGTTCCAGAAATACGTGCTCAACGCTGATGTCAGCGCGGGCCTGAAGGACTAGCGTCCGGCCACGGCACACCACCCCGCCAGCCTGCCCCCGGGCAGGCCCATGAAAGGTAAGAACATTGCAGACAGCTTCGGCCGACGCCGCATTCCTGAACCGCGTGGCGGAGGCGGCGGACCAGTCCGTGCAGGCGATGCTGGAAACGCACGACGCCGGTGTGGCGGCCTTGGCGCACCGGCCCGCCATGGGCAGGCTGCTGGCGATGGTGGCGGTCTTCACCGAGCCCGGCTCCGGCTTTTACGGGGCGGACGGGCTGCGGGAGCCGATGTCCAGGTGCCTGGACCGGCTGGAACAGCTCCAGGGCCCCACCGGCCTGTTTGACGGCACCAACCTGTGCTCACCGCCTGACTCCGCTTTCACGCTCAATGACGTGTGCCTTGCGTTGGGCCTGATCCGGGAACTGGACAGCCCGCCGGACCCGGTGCTTGCCGGGGTGGATGCCCGGCTCAGCCGCATTGTTTCCCGGGCCACGGACGCCATGGTTGCGGGCGGGGTCCACACGCCCAACCACCGGTGGGAGCTGTGCGCGGCGCTGGCGCAGATGGACCGGCTGCAGCCGCGGCCGGGCATTGCGGACAGGATCGCGGAGTGGCTGGCCGAGGGGATCGACCAGCTGCCGGACGGGATGTACTCCGAGCGCAGTCCGCTGTATGCCACCGCCGTCACCAACCCGTCCCTGCTGACCATCGCGGACAGCTCCGGGCGGCCGGAACTGCTGGACCACGTCCGCCGGAACCTCACGGCGTTCCTGCCGTGGTTCAGCCCGGACGGCAGCGTGGAGTCGGTGTTCTCTCGCCGCCAGGACCAGTGGATGACCTTCGACGCCGCCCCCTTCCTGCACCTGTACCGGCGGCTGGCCAACCAGGACGGGCGGCAGGACTTCGCCGCCGCAGCCACCTGGCTGGAGGCGTTGCCCCTGCATGAGCCGGCCAAGCTGCTGGCGCTGTCCCGGCTGGACCCGTGGCTGCGGGAGGTGCTGCCCGGAAACCGCCCGGGTGAAGGGGTGCCGCCGTCGTCGGACAATTCATTCCACGCCGCCATGGCACCCGCGGGAGCTGCGCTGGAGAGCTGCGGCGCGTACCGGTTCCGGGGCGCAGGATCGGTGGCCACCGTGTTCGGCGGCTGCGACGCCCTGGTCCCCGGTGTGGTGTCCGGGCTTGCCACGAATCCCACCTTCCTCCGCTTTGCGCACGGCGCGGCGGTGCTCACGGACGTCCGGTTGTCGCGCAGCTTCTTTGACCTGGGGCCCTTCCGCAGCCAGCACACGGTGGCGCGCGGGAATGCCGTGACCCTGTCCGAGGAGCTGGAAGCCAACTTCTACCTGCCCCTTCCTTCCCAGAAGCGGCGGGCGGACGGCATCTACACGCTGCAGCACGAGGGCCGGTTCAGCGCCGGCATGGACTTCAGCAGCCGCCCCACCGTGGTCCACCGGCTCGCCACGGACATAGCCGTGCAGGCTGGCGGCGGACAGGCGGTGCTGGACGTCAGTTTCGACGGCGCGGACACGGCCTTCGCCCTCGAGCTGACGTTCCGGCCGGGTGGAACGCTCGACGGCGTTATCCCCCTGGGCGGGACCGGCGCCTTCCAACTGGTGGAGGGGATGGGCCGCTACGAGGTGGGCGGGGACGCCATCGAGTTCGGGCCCGGTTTACCTGCCGGCCCGGACACGCCGGCTGCCTACAACCCCGGCGAAAGCTACCGGTACCTGGCCGGGACCAACGCGACCGGAGGCGTGAAGGTGTACATCACCGGGCGCACCCGCGGCAGCCACCGGTTCACGCTGCGCGGCGTGCCCCGGAGCTCCTAGGGCTGGACCTGCTGGAGCTGTTCGAAAACCTCCGGCGGGATGGCGTAAATGAACACCACGGCCAGCAGGTTCTTTGCCGCATGCACAAAGTAGGCGAACACCAGGTTCTTCCCGGTCCACACGTACACGAACACCAGCGTGGCGCCCATGGCCAGGTAGGGAAGCAATGCAGTGAAGGTGACCGCCTCCTGGCCCACGATGTGAAGCGCCGCGAACAGCACCACGGACAGGGCGCAGCAGATCCAGATGTTCACCCGCCGGCTCAGCTTGCCAATCAGCAGGTGGCGGAAGATGTACTCCTCCACGAACGGTCCCACCACCACCAGCAGCGGGACCATCAGCCAGGCCGGGATCTGCTGGGCCAGTTCCTGCAGTCCCGCCTGGTTCTGTGACGTCTGGGCCTCGCCGCTCAGGGCGACCACCACGGCGGTCAGGATCATCATGGCAATCACCGCGGCCGGGACCATCAGCAGCGTGAACCAGGGCCGGGTGGCCAGCACCCTGAGGTCGCGGCCCACCACCTTCCGGGCTGCCAGCACGGCAAGTATGCCCACGGAGGCATAAAAGAGCAGGTTGACCGCGTAGGAAGCTGCCGCCGGGCTGGGGGCTATCTGGCGCAGGAAGGGAGCCAGCAGTTCACCGGCCACGGCAAAGAAGCCGGCGATGGCCACGTAGGTGATGAGGGTGGCGAAATCCAACGGCTTGAAGCGGTACAGCTCCGGCTGCGGTGCGGGTGGTATTCGGTGGGCGGTAGCCATAGCTTCAGCCTAGCCTCCCAACCAGGTAGCAGCAGATGTCGGATTCAGCGGTCAAACGGACATCTGCTGCTACCTGGATGGGCCGGGGTGCGTTGCTGGCCGAAACGTGCTTCCCGTAGAATCTTCGGTATGCCTAAATTTATGTTTCGGTGCGCCAAAGTAGCCGCCCGGACCCGCCCCGGGCGGGCGGTGCGTCTCCGCGCCGCAGCCGTGGCCGCCGTCGTGCTTTCCCTTGTGCTGACCGCCTGCGGCGGGGGAGCCTCCGGCAACGGAGACGGCAAACCCGTGGTCCTGACCACCTTCACCGTGCTGGCCGACGTGGCCCGGAATGTTGCGGGGGACAAGCTCACGGTGGAGTCGATCACCAAGGCCGGCGCAGAGATCCACGGCTACGAACCCACCCCGGGGGACATCAGGAAGGCCTCCAAAGCCGACCTCATCCTGGACAACGGACTCAACCTGGAGGCCTGGTTCGGGCAGTTCGTTGAAGGGCTGGACGTACCGCACGCTGTGGTGAGCGAGGGTGTGGAAGTGATGTCCATCAGCGAGGACTCGTACCAGGGCAAACCCAACCCGCACGCCTGGATGTCGCCGGTGAATGTGCAGACCTACGTGGACAACATGGTCCGGGCCTTCAGCGAGCTGGACCCGGACAACGCGGCTGCCTTCGCAGCGAACGGCGACGCCTACAAGGCCGAGCTCCAGGCTGTGCAGGACCAGATGACCGCCAGCCTGGCCGGCGTCCCGGAAAACCAGCGCGCCCTGGTCACCTGTGAAGGCGCATTCTCCTACCTGGCCCGCGACGCCGGGCTGAAGGAGGTCTACATCTGGGCGGTCAACGCCGAACAGCAGGCCACCCCGCAGCAGATCACGCGGGCCATCGAATACGTCAAGGCAAACCAGGTTCCCGCGGTATTCTGCGAATCCACAGTGTCCGACGCCCCCATGCAGCAGGTGGTGGAGGCCACGGGCGCCCGCTTCGGCGGCACGCTCTACGTGGACTCCCTCTCGGAAGCGGACGGGCCGGTCCCCACCTACCTGGACCTGATCCGGCACGATGCAGAGGTCATTACCAAGGCCCTCACCGCCGGAGCGGGATCATGAGCACCCCGGCCATCGCCGTGGACAACGTCACGGTGCACTACGGCGAGGTCCTGGCCCTCGACGCCGCCTCCCTGACGGTGGACCCGGCACGGATCTGCGGCCTGGTGGGCATGAACGGCTCCGGGAAATCCACCCTCTTCAAGGTGATCATGGGAATGGTCAAGCCCGACGCCGGCACCGTGCGGATTGGCGGCCAGTCACCTTCCAAAGCACGCCGTGAAGGTGGGATCGGCTACGTTCCGCAAAGCGAGGAAGTGGACTGGCAGTTCCCGCTGTCCGTGCGCGATGTGGTGATGATGGGCCGGTACGGCCACCAGGGGTTCACCCGCCGGGCATCCAAGGCCGACAGGGCTGCCGTTGACGAGGCGCTGGACCGGGTGGAGCTCGGCGATTACGCCGGCCGCCAGATTGGCCAGCTGTCCGGCGGGCAGAAGAAGCGTGCCTTCGTGGCCCGCGGCATCGCGCAAGGCGCCACCATCATGCTGCTGGACGAACCCTTTGCCGGCGTGGACAAACGGTCCGAGGCCACCATCACCCGCCTGCTGCGCGAGCTCGCCTCCGACGGCTGCACCATCCTGGTGTCCACCCACGATCTCCATGCCCTCCCGCAGCTGTGCGACGAAGCCGTGCTGCTGATGCACAAAGTCCTCATGCACGGCCCGCCGGAGCTGGTGCTGCAGCCGGAAAACCTCGCCATGGCGTTCGGCCTGGACGTGCTCAACCGGAAGGAAGCGGGCTGACGATGGAACTCCTCCTCGAACCCCTCAGCTATGACTTCATGGTCCGGGCCATCGTCACCACCGCGCTCGCCGCCGTCGTCTGCGCAGTGCTCAGCTGCTGGCTGGTCCTGATTGGCTGGTCCCTGATGGGTGACGCCGTCTCGCATGCCGTCCTGCCCGGCGTTGTGCTGGCGTACATCGTGGGTGCCCCCTTCGCGCTGGGGGCGCTGGTGTTCGCCCTGATTGCCGTGACCCTGATCGGAGTAGTCCGTAATACCAGCCGGGTTAAGGAGGACGCCGCGATCGGCATCGTGTTCTCCTCCCTCTTTGCCCTGGGCCTGGTGCTGATTTCCGTCACGCCCAGCCAAACGGACCTGAACCACATCATCTTCGGCAACCTGCTGGGCGTGAGCATTCCGGACCTCATACAGGTCCTGGTGCTGGGCGTTGTGGCTTTCGCCATCCTGATCCTCAAGCGGCGGGACCTCACGCTCTACGCGTTCGACCCCACCCACGCGCACGCCATCGGACTGTCCCCACAAAGGCTGGGGGCGCTGCTGCTGGGCCTGCTTGCCCTGACCTCCGTGGTGGCGCTGCAGACCGTGGGCGTGGTGCTGGTGGTGGCCATGCTGATCATCCCCGGTGCCACGGCCTACCTGCTGACGGACCGGTTCTCGCGGATGCTGGTCATCGCGCCGGTAGTCTCGGCAGCCTGCTCCATCACCGGCATCTACCTCAGCTATTACCTGGACACAGCCTCCGGCGCCATGGTGGTGCTCACGCAGGGTGTGGTCTTCGCCGTCGTCTACCTCTTCAGCCCGCGCCAGGGGCTGATCGGAACCCGGCTGGCGAAGGCGCGGCGCAGGAAGGCCGCTGTGCTCGCCGCTGCCTGAACCGGTCAGCGCGTGACCCGGCTTCCGCTTGACTCGGCCACCCGCGGCGGGCAGGCTGGAGCGATGAAGTCCTAGCCAGCAGCCGGCCCTGCCGGGCTGCCTTCCCGAATCCAGGGCCGCCGTCGGGGACCGGAAAATCCGGTCCACGCCGCGGCCACACTGCGGAACTTTGCGAGGACTTCCCTTGACTGAACACCTGACCCTCTCCGGCGTCTCCCACGGCTATGGCGACCGCCTGCTGCTGGACGGCATCACCCTGGCCATCACCCCCGGCGAACATGTGGCCGTCGTCGGCGAAAACGGGGCCGGCAAATCCACCCTGCTGCGCCTCCTGGCCGGCCTCGAAACCCCGGACGAAGGCGCCGCGGCAATCCACGGCCGGGTGGGCTACCTGGCCCAGACCCATGGCCTGCCGGAATCCTTCACCGTGGGTGCCGCCGTCGACGCTTCCCTGGCCGCCCTGCGTGCCCTCGAAGCGGAGCTCGACCGGCTGGAGGCGGGGCTGGCCGACGCCGGCGACGACGAGCTGGAAACCTACGGCAGGCTCCAGACGGAATACCAGCTGCGGGAAGGCTACGCGGCGGAGTCCCGGGTGGAGGCTGCGCTGGACCGGCTGGGCCTGGGCGGCCTGGACCGGAACCGGGTGCTGGGATCGCTGTCCGGCGGGGAGCAGGAACGGGTGGCCTTGGCGTGTGTCCTGGCCGATCCCGCGGACATCCTGCTCCTGGACGAACCCACCAACCACCTGGACGCCCGCGGAACGGCCTGGCTGGAGGACCGGCTGGCCGCCCACCGCGGCACCGTGGTGGTGGTTTCCCATGACCGGGTGCTCCTCCGCAAGGTGGCCAGCACCATCATCGAAGTGGATGCCGAGCGCCGCGCCGTGACCCGCTACGGCAACGGCTACGACGGCTACCTCCGGGAGAAGGCAGCCGAACGGGCGCGCTGGGTCCAGCAGTACCACACCTGGATTGATGCGATGGAGTCCGAAAAACGGCAGGCAGAGACTGTTGCCGGCACCATGGGGTACGGGCGCAAGCGCGACGGCGACAAGATGGGCTTTGACTTCAAGGCAGGCACCTGGCAGAAGGCCGCCAGCAGCCAGGTCCGAAACGCCCAGGAACGCCTGCGCCGGCTCGAAGCCAGCCCCGTGGACCGGCCGCCCGTACCCCTGCGGCTGAACGTCGATCTCGCCGCGGACCCGGGTGCTGCCGCTTCCGATGCTGAGCTTTCCGGTGTGGGGACTTCCGGGTCAGCGCAGGACGGCGCGCCGGTGCTGGCTGTGCACGGGGTGGGCGTGCCCGGCCGGCTGGGAACCACCGACTTCCAAGCGGGCCCCGGCGAGAAGGTCCTGATCACCGGGCCCAACGGCGCGGGCAAATCCACGCTGCTCTCCGTCCTTGCCGGAACCCTGGACCCGGCTGCCGGTTCTGTCACGCGGCCCGAACGCGTCGGCTACCTGCAGCAGGAACTGGAGCTGCCGCAACGGCCCTCCCTGCGCCTGCTCCCGGCCTTCGCCGCGGGCCTCGGCGGCAACATCGACGAGCACGCCGAGGCCCTCCTCCGCCTGGGCCTCTTCCGCACCAGCGAGTTCCACGTGCCCGTGGGAAGCCTGTCCGCCGGCCAGCAGCGAAGGCTGGCCCTGGCCCGCCTGCTGCTGGGCGGCTACGGAACCCTGGTCGTGGACGAACCCACCAACCATCTGGCGCCCGTGCTGGTGGAACAGCTGGAGGCGGCGCTCGCCGGCTTCACCGGGACCCTGGTGATGGTCAGCCACGACCGTGCCCTGCGGGAGTGGTTCGCGGCGTGCGCGCGGCGGAGCCGTGGTGAGGCCGGCCCGGAAGGCACCCGTGCCGGGCACACCGCCGTCGGACGCTGGACCCGGTATTCCATGGACAAGGGCGTGCTCGCGCCGGTCTAGGGGCAGGCCCGGGAACCGGTGAGGTTTGCGTTAAGCAGTCTTTACCGGGGGACCGGCAGGCGGAAACATCGGCGGCGGAAGATAGGGCCATGCCCGTCATTCCGCCGGCCGAAAGGATCTGCCCGTGATCACCAGGAACCTTTTCATGCAGGGCATCTATCACTTCCAGGGTGTGGGGATGGAGAAACCCGTGCCCCTGCACAGCGAGCTCTCGCACTATGTCCCGGACGGCGTCGTCAACCAGGCGCTGTACTTCCGCGGCGGCAACTCCAGCGGCGAACTGATCGCCGTGGTGCTGATGCGCAACGGGGTGCCCATGCGGTATTTCCCCATCGGCGCCAAGGGTGACGTCCACGTCCCGCTGCGCGTTGTGGAGGACATCGAAGGCGGCTCGGCCATCGAGCTCTACCTGGCCGCGCCCGAGGGCGTCAACGGCACCGTGGTGATTGACCTGGGCATGGTGGAGCACTGATGACCAGCGTGGCCGAACGGGCCCAACCCCGGCCGGGCGGCCGGGCACGCAGCCGGGACAGCCGCCGGCGCCTGGTGGTCATCGGGAACGGGATGGCCGGAGCCCGCGCCGTGGAGGAGATCCTGGCCAGGGGCGGTGCGGAGCAGTTCAGCATCACCATGTTCGGGGACGAACCCTACGGCAACTACAACCGGATTATGCTCAGCCATGTCCTCTCCGGGGAGGAAAGCGATGCGGACATCTTCCTCAACCCGCTGTCCTGGTACGAGGACAACGGCATCACGCTCCACGCGGGAGTCCGGGCGGACAGGATCGACCGGTTCGCCAAGCACGTGTTTTCCAGCGACGGCAGGGTGACGCCCTACGACACCCTGGTCATCGCCACGGGCAGCCGCCCGCACCTGCCCCCGATGGACGGCCTCTACACGCCCGGCGGCTCGGTCAAACCGGGCGTCTTCGGCTTCCGCACCATCGACGACACCCGCAAAATGGCCGAGCACGCCCGGCATGACCATCACCGGCGTGCCGTGGTGATCGGCGGGGGCCTGCTGGGGCTGGAGGCCGCCGCCGGGCTGCGCAGCTTCGGGCTGGGGGTGGACGTGGTCCACTCGGGCGGCCACCTCATGAGCGCGCAGATGGGGCCCGACGGCGGTGCGGTGCTTCGCCGGAGCGTTGAGGCACTGGGCATCGGGGTGCTGACGGGCAGCCGGACCACCGCCGTGCTCGGCAGGGACAGGGTGACCGGCGTCAGCCTCCGCGACCGGCCGGACATTGACTGCGACATGGTGGTGGTGGCGGCCGGGATCCGTCCCAACGTGGACCTGGCTGTCCTCAGCGGACTGCCGGTGGAGCGGGCCATCGTGGTGGATGACCGGCTGCGCGTGCAGGATGAGGACGACATCTACGCCGTGGGGGAGTGCGTGCAGCACCGCGGTGAGGTGTACGGGCTGGTGGCACCGCTGTGGGAGCAGGCGGTGGTGCTGGCAAACCACGTGACCGGCGCCGATACCAGCGCCGCGTACCTGGGTTCGCGGACCGCCACTAAGCTCAAGGTGGCAGGAGTCGAGGTCGCCTCCATGGGCCTGCAGGGGCCGGAGCTCGACACCGACGAGCACATCGTCTTCTCCGAACCCAGCCGCGGGGTCTTCAAGTCCATCGTGGTCCGCGACAACAAGATGGTGGGCGCCACCCTCCTGGGCGACAGCCGCAAGGTGGCGTTCCTGACCCAGGCCTACGACCGCGGCCTCCCGCTGCCGGAGGAGCGGCTTGGCCTCATGTTCGATCTCGGGACGCCCGGGGAGGACGTGGGCGTGGCGGAACTGGATGATGACGCCCAGGTCTGCAACTGCAACGGTGTCAGCAAGAAGGACCTGGCCGCAGCCGTGAGGGGCGGCTGCGCCTCGGTGTCCGGGGCCATGGACGCCACCCGGGCCGGGAAGGGCTGCGGCTCGTGCAAGCTCCTGGTGAAACAGGTGGTGGAGTGGGCGGCGGACGGGGCCGTGGAGGAGGATCCTGCCGCCACCTACTACGTACCGGGCATCCCTCTGGACAAAGCCGCATTGATGGCAGAGATCCGGAAACGCGGGCTCCGGTCCGTTTCGGCCGTGTTCCACGCGCTGGCTCCTGGCGGCGCCGAGGACGCGAAGTCCAAAATGGGCCTGGCGTCCCTGCTCAAGATGATGCTCGCGGACCAGTACGTCGACGAACGCGATGCCCGCTTCATCAACGACAGGGTGCACGCCAACATCCAGCGGGACGGGACGTTCTCCGTGGTGCCGCAGATGAAGGGCGGCGTCACGTCCGTGCAGCAGCTGCGCCGGATCGCGGACGTGGCCGAGAAGTACAACGTGCCCCTGATCAAACTCACCGGCGGCCAGCGGATCGACCTGCTGGGCATCCCCAAGGAGGACCTGCCGCAGGTCTGGGCCGATCTGGACATGCCGTCCGGGTACGCCTACGGCAAGAGCTTCCGCACCGTGAAGACCTGTGTCGGGAAGGACTTCTGCCGTTACGGGACGGGGGACTCCACCAAGCTGGGCGTCGAGATCGAATCCCGGTTCCAGGGCATCGAGTCGCCGGCCAAGCTGAAGCTGGCAGTCTCCGGCTGCCCCCGCAACTGCGCCGAATCCCTGGTGAAGGACGTGGGCGTGGTGGCTGTGGAAGGCGGCCGCTGGGAAGTCTACGTCGGGGGAGCGGCGGGAGCCCACATCCGCAAGGGCGACCTCCTGGCCACCGTTGACAGCCCGGAAGAAGTGAAGGTCCTGACCGGCCGTTTCATGCAGTACTACCGCGAACACGCCAACTGGCTGGAACGGACCTACGCCTTTGTGCCCCGGGTGGGCATCGAGCATCTCCGCGCGGTGATTGTCGAGGACGTGGAGGGGATTGCGGGGCAGCTGGATGCCGCGATGCAGGCGTCCGTGGACAGCTACGTGGATCCGTGGAGCGAACGCGTGGATCCGCTGACGCCCGGCCAGTTCAGGACGTCTTTGCCGCTGACGGTCCTTCCGCAGGTGCCGGTCCGATGAGCGCCACCGGTGCGGCCGCAGCGTCCCACATCCTCGGCCCCGTGGACCAGGTTCCGTTGGGGGAAGGCAGGGCATTTGCGGTGGACGGCGAACAGGTGGCCGTCTTCCGGCTGCGCGACGGAACCGTGCGGGCGCTCGCGGCAGTCTGCCCGCACCGGGGCGGCCCCATCGCGGACGGCACCATCGACCGCCAGCAGGTGATCTGCCCGCTGCACCAGCACGCGTTCGACCTCACCAGCGGCTGCTCAACCACCGGCGCCGAACCGCTGCAGGCCTACCGCGTGAGCGTGGACGGTGAGCAGAACCTTGTGTTGGAGACGGGCGGGGTGTAGTGCGGGTCACGTAGCACCCCGGTGGGTCTTGTAGGATAGACGAGCCGCGCGAAGCTTCGGCGCCGCAAGAGATTCCGCTCACATTCGGATGCCCAGAAAGCATTAATCCGAATTTGTGGGCGGAATCATGCGTGTTCCGGATGCGGCCAACCCCCCAACCCACAAGGAACAGTTGTGCCTCAAAGTACCCCCACAGATCTCCAGAACCCCACGGCACCATCCGCCGCCGTCGACCCCACCCTCAGCGCTGAGGGTTACAGCAAGACGCTGGGCAGGCGCCACGTCACCATGATCGCCATGGGCGGCGCCATCGGCGTCGGCCTCTTCATGGGCGCCGGCGGACGCCTGGCCTCCACCGGCCCCGCCCTGATCTTCTCCTACGCCATTGCCGGCGTCATCGCCTACCTGCTCATGCGGGCCCTCGGCGAGCTCATCATGTACCGCCAGACTTCCGGCTCGTTCGTGAGCTACGCCGGCGAAATGTTCGGCAAGAAGGGCGCGTTCCTGTCCGGCTGGATGTACTTCATCAACTGGGGCATGACCGGCATCGCCGAGCTGATCGCCATCGGCCTGTACTTCCAGTTCTTCTTCCCCAATGTTCCCGTGGAAGCTTCCGCCATCGCCGCGCTGGCCCTGCTGGTGGCCGTCAACCTGCTGAGCGTCAAGGCGTTCGGCGAGTTCGAGTTCTGGGCCTCCTGCCTTAAGGTGGGCGCCATCCTGACCTTCCTGGTGGTGGGCACGTTCATGGTGGTCACCAACGCCCAGGTGGGCGACGGCAACGCCTCGGTGGCCAACCTGTTCGCGGCCGAGGGCGGCATGTTCCCCAAGGGCGCCCTGGTGATGGTGCTGGTGCTCAACGCCGTGATCTTCGCCTACAACGGCATCGAACTGGTGGGCATCACCGCCGGCGAGATGCAGAACCCGCAGCGCGAAGTCCCCAAGGCGATCCGCGCCGTCGTCCTCCGCATCGTGGTGTTCTACGTCGGTTCCGTGACCCTGCTCGCCATGCTGCTGCCGTCCGACCAGTACGTGGCCGGCACCTCCCCGTTCGTCACCGTGTTCGGCCAGATGGGCCTCGCCTGGGTGGGCGACGTGATGAACATGATCGTGATCACCGCGGCGCTGTCCTCCTGCAACTCAGGCCTGTACTCGATCGGCCGTGTCTTCCGGACCATGGCCAACAACGGCCATGCCCCGCAGTGGCTCACCCGGATGTCCCGCCGCCACGTTCCGTTCGCGGCCATCCTGGCCATCGCGGCGTTCTACCTGGTGGGCATCTTGCTGAACATCTGGCTGGGCGGCTCGCACGCCTTCGACCTCGCCCTGAACACGGCTTCCATCGGCGTGATCTTCACCTGGGGTGCCATCTTCGCCAGCCAGATCGCGCTGCGCCACAAGAAGGGCGTCACCTCCAGCCTGCCGATGCCCGGCTCCCCGTGGACCAGCTGGGCCGGCCTGGTCTCGCTGCTGATTATCACGGTGCTGATCGGCTTCGACACCATGACCAGCAAGTCCGGCGAGGTGTTCTACCTGGGCCTGTGGACCCTGGCCACCATCCCGTTCTTCGCCCTGCTCCTGTGGCTCGGCTGGCAGAAGGTCAAGGCCAACGAACCGAAAAACGCCCTGTACAGCTGACGGTCCGCCGCCCTACCCCGCCCCAATCGCCGGAACGGTGCCCGCTCGCCCGAACGCTCCAGCGTCCGGGCACCGTTCCGGCGATTTGGATGCTGTCGCGGCCGTGGGGATCGGACTCAGCGCCGGAGGGCAGCGAGGATCCGGTTCTTGAACTCGTGCTCCCGGAACAGGTCGCTCCATTCCACGCGGACGAAGAGCCACCCGTCTTCAGTGAGTGCTTTCTCCCGGCGCCGCTCCTGGAAGAGGACCTCGGCAGTTGGCTTGTAGTCGAAATACTTGACCCTTCCGTCGAATTCCAGGGCCACCTTCTTTTCCCTCCATGCGAAGTCAAGACGATGCCGGCCCACGCGGCTCTGGACCTCCACTTGGGCCTCGGGCAGGGGAAGCTGCAGCCGCACCAGAAGCTCCCGGGTCATCGTTTCTCCGGCCGACTCGGCGCGGATATCCGCGTTCGCCAGCGCCCGGCGAAGGTTTCGTATCCCGCTGCGGCCGAAAAGATTGCCCGCCATGGCATGCATCAGATCGGGGTTGGCGCCCAGTCTGAGCGCATGGTCCACGAGTATCAGCGCCTGGCGGTATTCGAGCATCATGGCGCAGTCCACCACTGTCCGCTCAAGGGTTGTGACCCTCAGCTGTCCCAGGGTTGTCACGTCCGCCTCGGTATATGCCCGGGTATGGCCGCGGACATCCTTCCCGAGGCGTTCGCCGGATGGCCTTACCCGGAGCAGCACATGGATCAGGTTGTCCGCGTTCCACAGGAACAGGCCGTGAAGGCGGGCGGCTGAGGTGTGGCTGTAGACGAAGTTCCCCGTTGACGTGGTCAGCGTGCCATGGGCGTGCGCATGGATCAGTTGCAGGCCGCGGACTGTGGGAGACTGCTTCTCCCACAAGGAGGCCCGGATGTAGCAGCCGTACCTGAGGCGCACCAGGCCGCCGCGGCTGACCAGACGCCGGATGGCCCGCGAGTTGAGCCCGCTGGCATGCAGCTGGTCAGTGCGCCACAGGTTTCCAGTGGCCGGCAGCTGTGGCAAAGGAGCGGGGACTTGTGTCATCCGCCTAGCCTCCGGTGCGGAAAACGCCCTGGCCAGGTGTCGTCGTCGTTATGTGGAAAGCCCGCCCGTCGCCGGAACGGTGCCCGGTCGCCGGAACGGTTCAGCGTCCGGACACCGTTCCAGCGATTACGACTGCGGGGGCCGGGAACGGTGGTGCGGAGCGGCCGGCGGGGGCAGACTTGGGCGTGTGGACGAACCGTGGGTGCTGCACGTGGACCTTGACCAGTTCATCGCAGCCGTCGAAGTGCTCCGCCGGCCCGAGCTCGCGGGAAAGGCGGTGATTGTTGGCGGCCGCGGTGATCCCACTGAGCGGGCGGTAGTGTCCACGGCGTCCTACGAAGCCAGGGCCTACGGCGTGGGATCGGGAATGCCGCTGCGCATCGCAGCACGGAAAGTTCCCGACGCCGTAATCCTGCCCGTGGACCACGAGGCCTACCTCGAAGCCTCCGAGAAGGTCATGGCGGTACTGCGCTCACAGCCCGGCGCCACGGTCCAGGTGCTCGGCTGGGATGAGGCCTTTGTTGGCGTCCGGACGGAAGATCCGGAGTCCTATGCCCGCCGTTTGCAGCACGCCGTCCTGGAGGCGACGCAGCTCCACTGCAGCGTAGGCATCGGCGACACCCTGGTCCGCGCCAAGGTGGCAACGACGTTCGGCAAGCCGGCCGGGGTTTTCCGGCTCACGGAAGGCAACTGGCTGGAGGTCATGGGGAGCCGGCCGACGATCGAGCTGTGGGGCGTGGGGACGAAGGTGTCTGCCCGCTTGGCCAAGCTCGGCATTGGGACGGTTGCCGAGCTTGCCGCGGCCAACCCCGATGACCTGGTCCCCGAGTTCGGCCCGAAGATGGGTCCCTGGTACGCGCAGTTGGGGCGGGGCGACGGCTCGCGGACAGTCGACGACACACCCTGGGTGGCGCGCGGGCACAGCCGGGAAACCACCTTCCAACAGGATCTGACCGGGTCCGGGCAGATTGATGGTGCTGTGAGGGAGCTGGCGGCCCACGTCCTGGAGGACGTCGCCGCCGAGGGGCGGCCGGTGATCGGGCTGACGCTCAAGGTCCGCTACGCGCCGTTCCTGACCAAGACGTACGCCCGGAAGATCCCCGAAACATCGGACCCCGCGGAAGTGCTGGCGCGCGCCCTCGACCTTGCGGCGAAGATCGAGCCGGGCCGGCCCATCCGGCTCCTTGGGCTGCGCGCCGAAATGACGATGCCCGAGGATTCCCGGCAGGGGCATACCCCAACCCGCAGCGGATGGTGACGGGCTCCATCGATTGCTGCGTATCTGCCTTTATGCCGCCCCAAAACGGCAGTATTGGAGCAATCGATGAAGGTGTTGGCGGGGATACCCGCGGACATGCAGAACGGCGGCGGATCCCGTGGGATCCGCCGCCGTTTCGCCCTGCTTCAAGCCGTCCTGCTTGGGGCCGCCCGGCCCAGCCGGAGCGGCGCAGGAAAACCTAGTCGCGCTTGAACTCGTCCTTGACGCTCTCGCCGACCTTCTTGGCGTCGGCTTTGACCTGGTCCGCCTGGCCTTCGGCCTTCAGCCGGTCATTGTTCGTGGCGTTGCCGGCCGCTTCCTTGGCCTTGCCGCCCATGTCTTCCGCTGCGTTGCTGATCTTGTCTCCGAGGCCCATGATGGTGGCCTCCTTTCGTTTCCGGTGATCGAACATTTTCACACTAACACGAAGCATGCTTACTAATTCAAGTCCCTCAGGGGCGCCGGGTTCTGTCGATTGCGGGGGTCCGCGGCTAGGCTCGAACCCATGGACCACAGCATCAGCCTCAGCCAGCACATCCACGCGTCGCCGGAAAAAGTCTGGTCCGTCATCACGGACATTCCCGGCTCGGCCACCACGCTGAGCGGGGTGGAGTCCGTCCAGCTGCTGACGGACGGCCCGTACGGCGAGGGAACGCGCTGGAAGGAGACCCGGAAGATGATGGGCAAATCCGAGACGGTGGAGATGTGGGTGGCTAAGGCTGAGCCGCCGCGCAGCACCACCGTCAAAGCCGTCCAGGGCGGCGCCGACTACAGCACGCTGTTCACCCTCGCACCGCGCGACGGCGGAACGGACCTCAGTGTGACGTTCGGGGGAGAGATGCACAAGCCGACCGCCGCAACCCGCATCATGATGGCGGTCTTCGGCAAGATGGCAATGGCGGCCACCCGGAAAGCGCTCCGCAAGGACCTGGCAGACATAGCGGCCAAGGCGGAATCCATCTAATGGCCGCGCGCACCCCGCGGGCAGCACCTCCCGGCGTCGCGGCACCGCGCCTGACCCCTGTCCGGCTCGAAAACCTGACCGACGTCGCTGAGCCGGACTTCCAGCGCGGAGGGCGGTACGACGGCGCGCGGTACAGCCGCGTGGCTGCCGAGGGGATGGACCTGGGTGGTGCGGATTTCATCGATTGTGAGTTCCGGGGCGCGGCGTTTAATGAAGCGCAGCTGCGTGGCTCCACCTTCCGCGACTGCATCCTGGAGGAGTTGTACGCGCCGGTCTTTCTGGCGGCCCGTTCCACCTGGCGGGAGGTTGAGATCCGGAATGCCCGCCTTGGTTCTGCCGAACTGTACGAGAGCGGCTGGCAGTCGGTCAGCATTGACGGCGGCAAACTCGATTTCCTCAACCTCCGTGCCGCCAAGCTCACCGACGTCGTGATCAGCGACTGCATCATCAACGAACTGGACCTCGGCTCTGCCACCGGAATGCGGGTGGCCCTGAAGAACTGCACCATCGGCTCCCTGGACCTCAGCGGGGCCAGGCTCAAGGACTTTGACCTGCGCGGCACGGAGCTCAGAGGGATCAGCGGTCTCGGCAGCCTTGGCGGCGTGGTTATTGACGACTCCCAGCTTGGCCTCCTGGCGCCCCTGCTGGCAGCTCATTTGGGGCTCACGGTCCTCTGAGCCTTCGGAGCGCCGGTGCGCTGAGGGGTTCCCGTATCCACGGCACACCCTCCCGTGTACTATTTACAGAACGAACGGTCGGTAAGTGAGGTTTAGCTGGCCGCTGATGACAGTGCTGTTTATCGCGTGAAGGGTGTTTCCATGGCTGCAACCGCAGGTGCACAGGCTTTCCTTGTTGGCGGGGTACGAACGCCGGTGGGCAGATACGGCGGGAGCCTCTCCGCTGTCCGTCCCGATGACCTGGCCGCCCTGGTGCTCCGGGAGGCGGTCAGCCGGGCCGGACTGGACCCGGACAGCATCGACGAGGTCATCCTGGGCAACGCCAACGGAGCCGGTGAGGAAAACCGCAACGTGGCCCGGATGGCCACCCTCCTGGCCGGACTGCCCCTCCACATCCCCGGCATCACCGTCAACAGGCTGTGCTCGTCAGGGCTGAGTGCCATCATCATGGCCAGCCACATGATCAAATCGGGTGCGGCGGACATCGTGATTGCCGGCGGCGTGGAATCCATGAGCCGGGCGCCCTGGGTGCAGGAAAAGCCCGCAACGGCGTTCGCAAAGCCGGGCGCCATCTTTGACACGTCCATCGGCTGGCGGTTCGCCAACCCGCTGTTCCAGAAGGGCGAGCTTTCCCGCGACGGCAAAATGACCTACTCCATGCCGGAGACCGCAGAGGAAGTGGCCCGCGTGGACAACATCTCCCGCGAGGACGCCGACGCCTTTGCCGTCCGGTCCCACCAGCGCGCCCTGGACGCCATCGCTGCCGGGCGGTTCAAGGACGAGATCGTCCCGGTGACCGTCAGGACCCGCAAATCCGAGACCGTGGTGGACACGGATGAAGGCCCCCGCGAAGGCACCACCATGGAGGTCCTCGCCAAACTGAAGCCCGTGACGCACGGAGGTTCCGTGGTCACCGCAGGCAACTCCTCCACCCTGAATGACGGGGCGTCCGCCATCATCGTGGCCTCCGAAGCCGCCATCGAAAGGCTCGGGTTGACGCCCCGGGCACGCATCATCGACGGCGCCTCTGCCGGCTGCGAGCCGGAGATCATGGGCATCGGCCCTGTCCCCGCCACCCAGAAGGTGCTCAAGCGGAGCGGCCTCAGCGCAGGTGACCTGGACGCCGTCGAACTTAACGAAGCCTTTGCCACGCAATCCCTCGCCAGCATCCGGCGCCTTGGCCTGGATCCGGACATCGTGAACAACGACGGCGGCGCGATCTCCCTGGGGCACCCGCTGGGTTCCAGCGGGGCGCGGATCGCGATCACCCTCTTGGGCCGGATGGAGCGCGAGGACGCCAGGAGGGGCCTCGCCACCATGTGCATCGGCGTGGGCCAAGGTACGGCCATGCTGGTGGAGAAAGTCTGATGGCGGGCCCCGTGGACCTGGCCGCCGAGAAGTTCCACACCCTTCTGGTGGAGGAACGCACCGACCGGGTGGTGGTGCTGCTGAACCGGCCCGAGGTGCGCAACGCGATCGACCAGCAGATGGTGGACGAGCTGCACGTGGTGTGCGCCGCGCTGGAGCAGGAGCCCAAGGTGCTGATCATCGCGGGCGTGGATGGCGTGTTCGCCTCCGGCGCCGATATTGCGCAGCTGCGCGAACGGCGCCGTGACGATGCCCTGCAGGGCATCAATTCCACCATCTTTGTCCGCATCGCCAAGCTGCCCATGCCGGTCATTGCCGCGCTCGACGGGTACTGCCTGGGCGGCGGGGCGGAGCTGGCCTACGCGGCGGATTTCCGGATCGGGACGTCCAGCGTCCGCATCGGCAACCCTGAAACAGGGCTGGGAATCCTGGCCGCCGCCGGTGCAAGCTGGCGGCTGAAGGAACTGGTGGGGGAGCCCGTGGCCAAGCAGGTCCTCCTGGCGGGAAAGGTCCTCACCGCCGAAGAAGCACTGGCCGTCAACCTCATCACCGAAATCCACGACGCACCGGAACTCATGGACGCGGCGCACGGCCTGGCGGACCGGATCACCCGGCAGGATCCGCTGGCAGTCCGGATCACCAAGTCCGTGTTCCACGCCCCCGCGGAAGCGCATCCCGTCATTGACCAGCTGGCACAAGGCATCCTGTTTGAATCCGAGGCCAAATTCGACCGGATGCAGCAGTTCCTGGACAGGAAAAACGACAAGAAAACCGGCACGAAGGACGGCGGCAGTGCTGCCACCGCCGGAACCACGGCAGGCACCGAGAGCGGAGAGCAGAACCGATGAGCACACCCGAACCTTCCCCCGGCCTGCCCACTGATCTTCCCCACTTCGTGGGCGTCCTGGGCGGCGGCCGCATGGGTGCCGGAATCGCCCATGCATTTCTGGTCAAGGGCGCGGACGTGCTGGTGGTGGAGCGCGACGACCAGTCAGCGGAAGCTGCCCGTGAGCGCGTGGAATCAGCAGCGGCCAAAAGCATCGAACGCGGCATGACGGACGTCAACCTGGACGAGATGGTGTCCAGGCTGTCAGTCTCCGTGGATTACGACGACTTCGCGGACCGCCAGCTGGTGGTGGAAGCAGTGCCGGAGGACTGGGACCTGAAAGTCACGTCACTGCGCGGCATCGAGGAGCGGCTGGCCGATGATGCCTATCTGGCCTCGAATACGTCATCGCTGTCCGTGAACGGCCTCGCCGGTGAACTGAAGCGGCCGGACAACTTCCTGGGCCTGCACTTCTTCAACCCTGTTCCGGCATCCACGCTCATCGAGGTGGTGCTGGGGAAGCGCACGTCGCCCCAGCTCGCTGCCGCGGCGAAGGGGTGGGTGGAGGCACTCGGCAAGACCGCCGTCGTGGTGAATGACGCCCCGGGGTTCGCATCCTCCAGGCTGGGCGTGGCCATCGCCCTGGAGGCGATGCGCATGGTTGAGGAAGGGGTTGCGTCCGCCGAAGACATCGACGCCGCCATGGTCCTGGGCTACAAGCACCCCACCGGACCGCTGAGGACCACGGACATCGTGGGGCTGGACGTACGGCTCGGCATCGCGGAATACCTGCACTCCACCCTGGGCGAGCGGTTCGCCCCACCCCAGATCCTCAAGGACAAGGTGGCCCGGGGCGAGCTGGGACGGAAAACCGGCAAGGGCTTTTTCGACTGGCCCGGCTAGGAGCGCAGGTCAGTCGAAGAAGCCGACGATGTAGCCGATGAAGTAGAGCAGGAACAGCAGGACGCCGGCCCCGATGGCGCCCATCCAGAAGATCTGCTGGCCCTTCCCTGAGCCCTTCTGCCGGGGCTCCTGGGTGCCTGCCACCGACCCTTCACCGGGAGGCGTTTCGCCGGGCGGCACCCCGCCGCCGGGCTCCAGGCCTGTGATCTTGTCATCCTCCGGGTCCGGATTGGTTCCTGACACGTAAACTCCCTCGCTCGCCGTCCTGATGCTGTCCCCAGCGTAACCGCCCCAGGTGGTTGCACCTAGGCTGGTGCCGTGACTTTCCTAGAACCCCTTACCCTCACGGGCAGGTATGTAACCCTGGAACCGTTGTCCAGGGAGCACCACGACGGCCTGGTGGACGCGGCCCGGGACGGCGAGCTGTGGCGGCTCTGGTACACCTCGGTGCCGGCTCCCGACGAAATGGCCGCTGAGATCGGGCGCCGCCTGGACCTGCAGGAGCAGGGATCCATGCTGCCGTTCACCACGCGGCTGGTCGACCCCGGCACCGGCGCTCCCGGCCGGATCATCGGCATGACCACCTACATGAACATCGACGCCGGCACGCCCCGGGTGGAGATCGGCTCCACCTGGAACGCCGCTTCCGTTCAGGGAACCGGGACCAACCCGGATTCCAAGCTCCTGCTGCTGCGGCACGCGTTCGAAACCCTGGGCTGCCCGGCAGTGGAGTTCCGGACGCATTGGCTGAACCACCAGTCGCGCGAGGCAATCGCCCGGCTGGGCGCCAAGCAGGACGGCGTGCTGCGCAACCACTCCAGGACCCGCGACGGGCTCCTCAGGGACACCGTGGTGTTCTCCATCCTGGAGCACGAGTGGCCCATGGTCCGGGCGGGCCTGGAATACAGGCTGGCCAAGCGCGGCTAGCTGTTCCCGGCTAGCCGCTTAGTAGGCGCCGGCGGCGTCCAGGGCGGCGTAATACGCCTCGTAGCCCTCGGCATTCGGGTGGAAGCTGTCCGGGCTGCCCGCGCCGCCAAGGTTGATCCACGGGTCCGGGGACGAAGCTCCATGGCCAAGGAAAGCGGACCGCACGTCAACGTAGGTGGCGCCGGCGTCTCCCGCGGCCTCGGAGATGGCGCCGTTCAGGGCGTCGGCCAACTGGGTGGCCTGGTAGACGAACAGCGCCGCGGCACTTGTCTGCCCGGCCGGGATGGGGTCCAGGAGATAGGGGTATCCGGTGACCACTACCTTGGCATTGGGCGCGGCGGCCTGCACGCCCTCGATCATCGAGACGACGTCGCGGTACAGCTGCCCGCTCCCAAGCTGGGCTGTTGCATACGCGGTGGCAGCAGCACACTCCTGGCCCGGGGTTGCACCCGCCAGCGCCACGCCGCAGTAGGTAACGATGGCGCCGAAGCCGAGGTTGTTGCCGCCGGCGGTGATGGTCACCAGTTCGGTGCTCTTGTTCAGCCGCCCAAGCTGGGAGTCCACCACATCCTGGGTTGTCTTCCCGCTGCACGCCTCGTTGACCATCAGTTTGATCGCCTTGGACCCGTCGGCGAGCTCTGAATACGTGTTGTCACTGCGATAGCAGTCATCAAGGTACGGCCCGGCTCCCTGCCCGGCGGCGAAGGAGTCTCCCAGCGCAATGTACTTGGTCTTGTCCGCAGCCTGTGCAGGCATGGTGGCCAGCCCTACTGCCATGGCGAGGGTGGCGAGGCCTGCTGCAAAAGCCGAGCGACGGCGTCGTACGGTGATATTTCCCAAGTGGCTCTCCTTGAACGGGTGGAAGAAGGCAAGTACGAGCCACCGTACTACCTGGCTGTGACGTGCACCTCCTGTGGCCGGTGTGATTAGCTGTGCGGATGAAGAAACCGGGCAGGCCCATGGACTGGGACGGTGCTGTCAACGCCTGGCATGTGGCCGGCGGCGTCTACCGCATGGGCAGGCGCGAGTGGCTCACCGAGTCGGGCTGGCGGCAGGCGTACGACGACGGCATCCGCACGGTGATTGATCTCCGCAACGAGGCGGAGGCGCAGCGCCGGGACACCGATCCCGTGGTGGGGGTGGCAGCCTGGTCCGGGATGGTGGTGGTTTCCGCGCCCACCGAGGAGCCGGGCGATCCGCGTTTTACCGAGGTGACCGGCCCCTACCTCAACGATCCTGCCCACTATCCGGAGAACGCGCGGCTGTTCCCGGACAAGCTGGTGGGCGTCTTCCGCGAGCTCGCGGCAGCCTCGGCCCGCGGCGCCGTGGTGCTGCACTGCGCGGCCGGCCGGGACCGCAGCGGCATGGTGGCGGCCATGGTCCAGGACCTTGCCGGGGACTCCGGGCGGGACATCGCCGACGGCTACCGGCGCGCGGCCCGCGGCATCAACGACCGCTACCGCACCCACGGCCCGCCCCATGCGCGCGAACGCTACCTCAGCGAGGCGGAACTGGTCCCGCTGCTTGAGGCGCGCGGAGAGGCCGTGGTGCAGTTCGTGCGGAGCCTGGATACCCGCGCGTTCCTGCTGGACAACGGACTCAGCGCCGCGGAGCTGGACGCCGTACGGGCGTTATGCGGAGCCGGGGTGTCCCGATGAGCATCCGCCGGGTCCTCTCCCTCGGCGCGGCTGCGGGCGTCCTCGCATCCTCCGCTGTTGTGGCTGCGCCGGGCTGGGCTGTGGTTCCTCCGGGAGACGGCGCGGAGGCCGGCGCCGCCCTGCGCTCGGGCAGTCCCTTCCCGTCGGACGCCGCCCTGGCCGATGCCGTGCAGCGGGACCTCGGCCTCACCCCGGAACAGTTCGCCGCCGCCGGGGACCTCGGTGCCCGGGCCGCAGCCGCCGCCGGGCAGCTCCGGGATGTCCCCGGTTATGCGGGCATCCGGCTCCAGGAGGGGCAGATCGTGGTGTCTGGAACTGGTGCCGAACTCCAGGACTCGGTGGCGGCGCTCGTCGCCGGCATCCCGGGCCTTGTTCTGGAGGCGGCTCCGGCCGGCGCCGCCATGCCCGCCCCGCCCATCCCCGCCGCGCCGAACCCTGCCGCGCCGAACCCTGCCGTGCCGAACCCTGGTTCCGAGCTGGCGCTGAGCACGGAGCAGCTGTTCCAGGCGTACGTGGCCGAGGTGGGGCTGCAGGGACTGCAGGCGGTAGTCACCTCCGGAGGAAAGTTCGTCATCCGGACCGGTGGCGTCAACGCGCCGGAAGCGGCCCCGGACGGTACCGCGGCTGCAGAGGCCACGAGCTCCGAAGCGGGGCACGCCGGGAGGAAATCGCCGGCGGAATTCGTTGCCCGGTTCGCCAACGTGGAGCTCGACGACGGCACGCCGCTTGCCCCGGAGGCCGACGTTCCCGGGGGAGTGGGCTACATCGCCGACACAGGCTGGATCTGCTCCACGGGCTTCTCGGCGTTTGACCCGGCCGGCCTGCCGGCCGTCCTGACGGCAGGGCACTGTGCCTCGGACGGGGCAGCCGTGACGGCGGAGCTGGAATTCCAGTTCAACCGGACCGGGCTGCTCGGAAAGTTCGGCTTCAGCCAGTTCGGCGGCCCCGGGAACAGCCCGGTCCTCCGGCCCGGGAGCGTGGATGATCCGCTCCAGCCGGATGACCCGGGCAACGTGGGAACAGATATCGCGGTGGTCGAATCCCTCCGTGAGGACCTGGACCCAGTGCCGGCAGCGAGCACCTGGGGCGTCGTGTCCCAGCCGGAACCCGACGTCAAGATCATCGGGACGGCCGAGCCCGTGGCGGGAATGCCGGTGTGCCGTTCGGGCCGGACTTCGGCCTGGTCCTGCGGCACGGTGGATGCGGTGGGGATCTTTGTGGTTCCCGGGCCCGGCTACGCGGCGGACCCCAACGACCTGCGGGCGTTCAACGGCTTCCTGTCCTACGGCGTCCAGTCCAGCGGCGGTGATTCAGGCGGCCCGTATGTCAGCGGCAACTACGCCGTGGGCACCCATGCCGCCGGCGACACTCCTGACGAGCAGGGCAACGTGGTGGAAAATTTCGCAGTCGGGGCCACCCTGGCGGACAGCCTGGCCGTGCTGCCCGGTTACCAGCTGGAACTCTTCCTGAACACGCCTTCGGTGACCTCTCCCGCGCCCGGCACCACTTATGAACCGGGGCAGGACATCAGTGGTGCCGTCCCTGCGGCCCCTGCCTCTGCCGTGGCTGCCGGTTCAAAAGTCCGGATCACCCTCCGTGAGCAGGACTCCTTTGATGTCCCCGTCAGCGCAGACGGAACCTGGAGCTTTCCGGCGCCGGAGGGCAAAGGAACACTCCGGTTTACCGCGGAAACGGTCAACGGGTTCAGTGCCTCCGGTGCTGCGGACTTCGAGTTCGCCGCCGCTGCCCCGGAAGAACCGGCCCCGGCTGAACCGTCCCCGCCGGTGCAGCCGGAGCCGGAAGAGCCCCCGGGCAGCCCGTTGCCCGCCCCGGCGCCTGTGCCGGCAGACCCAGCCCCGGCGAACCCGGCCCCGGCTGACCCGGCCCCGTCGCCGGCGGATTCCTCCCCGGCGGGCCATGACGTCGTCGTCGTACCTGTGCCTGCCGCCACCCCTCCCGCGGACGCGTCAGGCGTCTACGCGCGCGACCGTGACAGCGGCGGCCTGGCGTACACGGGTGCCAGCGCGGTCCCCGCAGCGGGCGCGGCCGCGGGGGCGATCGCCGTCGGAACCTTGCTGATGGCACTCGTCCGCCGCCGGAGGCAGCACACGCCGGAATAACGGCGCGATCAGGCGCGGCCCGCAGGCTACTTGTGGCGCCGCATCAGCAGGTTGGTGATGCGGAGGGTGCAGAGCCGCTGACCGGCCTCGTTGGTGATGAGCACCTCGTGGGTGGTGAGCGTACCGCCCAGGTGGATGGGTGTGGCCGTGATGGTGATCTGCCCTTCCCGCGCGGAGCGGTGGTGGGTTGCCGAAACGTCCACGCCCACCGCCGTCTTGCCCAGCGTGCTCGCATGGATCACGGCCGCCCAGGAGCCCACCGCTTCACCCACGGCCAGTGACGCCCCGCCGTGGAGCAGCCCGAAAGACTGCCTGTTCCCCTCCACCGGCATGGTGGCCACCACGCGCTGGACGGACTCCTCAATGATCTTGACGCCCATCTTCTCGTCCAGTTCGCCGAGGGTGATCTTCCACAGCTCATGCGCCGAAGGCTTGCTCTCGGCAGCATCCATGGGTGATGGGGCGCTCATAAGTTCTCCTTGTGGTGGCCGAATACCGTCCTGGCCTTCTAGTGTGCAGCACGGCACTTCATGTATGGTGAATATATTACCGAACGGACGGTCAGTAATGACTCGTCCTGTTTGCCTGCCCCTTTGTTGGAAGGACCCGTCAACGATGACCACCACAGCCACAGCTCCCCAGGCCACGGTCGACACCGTGGAGACAGTGCCCAGCTTCATCATGGATTCGTGGTGGACGCCCGACGCCGGAGCGGCAGCTTCCGCAACGCCGGTCCGGGACGCGAGCACGGGGGAGGTCCTGGCCAAGGTGAGCACCGAGGGGCTGGACTTGGCCGCCGTCGTTGACTATGGCCGCACCACCGGCCAGGAGGAACTCGGCCAGTTCACTTTCCACCAGCGCGCCCTCAAGCTCAAGGAGCTGGCGCAGTACCTCAATGCCCGGCGCGAGCACTTCTACGCCTTCTCCGCCCAGACCGGCGCCACCAAGGTGGACTCGATGATCGACATCGACGGCGGCATCGGTGTCCTGTTCACGTTCGGGTCCAAGGGCCGCCGCGAGCTGCCCAACTCCCAGGTGGTGGTGGACGGGCCCATGGAGGTGCTGTCCAAGGACGGTTCCTTCGCCGGTGAACATATCTACACCCGCATCCCCGGCGTGGCCGTGCAGATCAACGCCTTCAACTTCCCCGTCTGGGGCATGCTGGAGAAGTTCGCCCCGGCCTTCCTCGCCGGCGTCCCCACCATCGTCAAGCCCGCCACTCCCACCGGGTACGTGGCCGCGGCGGTGGTCAAGGCCATCGTCGAATCGAACATCCTCCCCAAGGGCTCGCTGCAGCTCATTTCCGGCTCCGTCCGCGGCCTGCTGGATGTCCTGGACTACCGCGACCTGGTGGCCTTCACTGGCTCCGCATCCACGGCCCTGTCCCTGAAGTCGCACCCCAACGTGGTGCAGGGCGGGGTCCGGTTCACGTCCGAGACCGACTCCCTCAACGCCGCCATCCTCGGGCCGGATGCCGTGGAGGGAACCCCGGAATTCGACGCGTTCGTGAAGTCCGTGGTCACGGAGATGACGGCGAAGGCAGGGCAGAAGTGCACGGCCATCCGCCGGGCCATCGTGCCGCAGGAGATGGTTCCGGCTGTCTCTGCCGCCATTGGCAAGCGGATCTCCGAGCGCGTTGTCCTCGGTGACCCCCGCGCGGACGGCGTCACCATGGGCGCGCTCGCCTCGGTGGAGCAGCTCAAGGATGTCCGGGCAGCCGTCCAGACGATGCTGGACAACGGCGGTGAGCTGGCCTACGGGACGCTCGATTCGCCGTCGGTCACGTCCGCGGATGGATCCACGGGCGTGGTGGACGGCGGCGCGTTCATGGCGCCCGTCCTGCTGAACTGGCAGGACCCCGAGGCGGAGGAAGTCCATTCCCTGGAGGCGTTCGGTCCCGTGTCCTCGGTGATCGGGTACAAGGACGTTGCCGACGCCGTCCGCCTCGCCGCCCGCGGCGGCGGCTCCCTGGTGGCCTCGGTCTGCACCAACGATCCCGCGGTGGCCCGGGAACTGGTCACCGGCATCGCCGCGCACCACGGCCGTGTGCTGATGCTCAACCGCGAGGACGCCCGCAGCTCCACCGGGCACGGTTCGCCCGTGCCGCACCTGGTCCACGGCGGGCCCGGACGCGCTGGCGGCGGTGAGGAACTGGGCGGCATCCGGTCGGTCATGCACCACATGCAGCGCACCGCCATCCAGGGTTCACCGAACATGCTCACCGCCGTCACGGGTGTGTGGCATGCGGGTGCGGACCGCAACTTCACCGTCGAGACGGAGGGTACCCACCCGTTCCGGAAGTCGCTGGAGACCCTGAGGATTGGCGACGCCGTCCGGTCCGACCTGCGCCAGGTCACCCTGGAGGACATCACCGCCTTCGCCAACTCCACCGGCGACACGTTCTACGCCCACACCAACCATGAGGCGGCGGAAGCCAACCCGTTCTTCCCGGGCATCGTGGCGCACGGCTACCTCCTGCTGGCCTGGGGTGCCGGGCTGTTCGTGGAGCCGGCGCCGGGGCCGGTGCTGGCCAACTACGGGCTGGAAAACCTGCGGTTCATCACTCCCGTGGCGGCGGGCGACTCCATCCGGGTGACGCTCACCGCCAAGAAGATCACCCCGCGCGAAACCGATGAGTACGGCGAGGTGGCCTGGGACGCGGTGCTCACCAACCAGAACGACGAGATCGTGGCCACCTACGACGTCCTCACCCTCGTAGCCAAGTAGCCCCGCAACCAAGTAGCCCCCCCCGGCACGCTCTCTCACTTAACGCCCGTTTTTCTGCGACGCTCTCTCACTTAATACCGGTTTTTCGCCAACGCTCTATCACTGCCCCTGGTGGGTGATAGAGCGTTGGCGATTAATCCGCATCAAGTGATAGAGCGTTTGGGGATTTCCTGCATCAAGTGAGAGAGCGTTTGGCTGAACCGGACGGTGGGGGCGGCCGGTTCTTTTTGGCGGGCGGAAGCGTAAAATTCTGCCCGTAGGAGGTGGCCACATGAACCTAAGAATGAACACAGCCACAACCGTCCTGCCAGTCGATGATGCAGCGCGCGCCCGAAGGTTCTATACCGAAAAGCTCGGACTCCCGCACCGCGGCATGACAGGCGACGGAAGCGAATTGCTCGGCAGCGACGGCGGCCCCATGCTGCAGTTGATGCCGGTCTCGGACGGAAAGCACTCGGAGCACACCGCACTGAGCTTCGAGGTCACGGATATCGAAAAAACGGTCCGCGACATGGAAGCCAGGGGTGTCGCGTTCCAGGACTACGACCTGCCCAACCTGAAGACAGAGAACCACATCTGCACCACCGACTCGGAGAAGTGCGCGTGGTTCATGGACAGCGAGCACAACATCCTGTGTGTCCACGAAAAGCTCGGCGTCCAGGCCGAGTACGAACTCTAACCACACACCGGTGAAACACGAAGGGGCGCCCCGGAATACCGGGACGCCCCTTCGCCGTGCTGGCCGCCTGCTGTGTTAGCAGCCGGCCGTGCCGGCTGCCGTGAAATCAGGACTCGGCGCCGCCGTGGAGGCTGTCGTCGCTGCTGTCATCCTCACGGCCGGTGCCGTGCCCGCTTTCGCTCTGGTCCGAGAGGTCCATGTTGCCCCGGGCCTCAGCCATGGTGGGGCCGCCGGAGGGAACGCTGTAGGTGTCCGGGCGGATGCCGTGGGACTGTTCCTCGATCAGTGCCTGCTCTTCGCTGAAGCGGATCACGTTGGCCTCATCGCCGGCGTCGCCGGGGACGTCCTCACGGATCTTTGAGGGGTCCGGAATGATGTATCCGGCGTCTGCTTCGTCTTTGGGGTGGCTCATTTTCTTACCTTCCTATCGGGTGTTACTTGTGGGCCGCGCGATGAGGTCCGCCTTGAGGTCAAGGCTCTGGTCCTGCCGCTTGACCTTGAAGCCTACGGTATCGCCGGGGTTGCGGTTCCGGAGTTCCGCCAGGAGCTTCTCCGGAGCGGTGAGGTCAGCGCCCTCCAGGGACTCCAGGACGTCACCCGGGCGGATGCCGGCGCGTGCGGCCGGGCCGTCGTCGTCCACTGCCAGGACCACAACGCCGGTGCGAGCGTTGATGCCCAGCTGGCCGGCGATCTGCGGGGTCAGTTCCCCCGGCGTGAGGCCCAGGTAGGCGTGCTCGGCAGTGCCGTCCGCCAGCAGTTCCTCGGCGACCTCCACGGCGGTGGCGGCGGGGATCGCGAATCCGAGGGCCACGGCACCGGCCGACGGGGGAATGTAGGCCTCGCTGATGCCGATGATTTCGCCGCGCATGTTGATGACCGCCCCGCCGGAGTTGCCTGGGCTGATGGGGGCATCGGTCTGGATCAGGTCCACCAGGGAGAGGCTGTTGGAGGCGGAGCCGGGAATGGACCGGTGCAGCCCGGAGATGATCCCGGCGGTGGCTGTGTTCTCGAAGCCGAGCGGCGAGCCGAGCACCACGGCACCCTCGCCCACGCGCGGGAGGTTGGTCTGGTAGACGGGTTTGGGCAGGCCGGTGCGGTTGGCCTGGACCAGCGCGAGGTCCGTTACGGGGTCCGTGGCCCTGACGGTTCCCTCCACCCGCTGGCCGTCAGCAAAGGCCACCTCAACGCGGGTGTTGCCCCGGACCACGTGCTCGTTCGTGAGGATCAGGCCGTCCTCGGAGTAGACCACGCCGCTGCCCAGGCCGCCGTCCGTGAAGATGGTGACCACGGACGGGGCGAGGTTCTCCACCAGCTGGGGGATATCGCCCTCCGCAGCCGGCGCGGGGGCCGGCGCCGATGTGCTGTTGGGCGTAGCGGTTGACGCGGACCCGGGGCTGGAGGAGCCGCTGGGTTCCGGGGGAGGCATGGAGCCGGTGCAGGCGGTGAGGGCCAGGGATGCCGTGAGCAGTGCAGCTCCCGCGGCGGTCCGGAAGCGGTCCGGATGCGGCAGCTCCCGGCGGGTGACGGTATTCATGGACGGCCTCCTCCGGGTCCTGGCTGGTTTCTACCACCGTAGCCGGGGATCGGAGGAAATACCAAGCACCCTTAGTATCTGCCTTAGTGCTGGGTGGAGTGCAGCCCGTCGAACGCCATGGTGATCACGTCGTCGGCAAGCCGTTCGGGGGAGAGGGGCCCGCCCGGCTTGTACCATTCCACGATCGAGTTGATCATGCCGAACAGCAGCCTGGTGACGGTCCGCGGATCGATGTCCTGGCGCAGGGAGCCTTCGTCGCGGGCTGCGGAGATCAACCCAGCCACCTTGTGGTCGAAGGCGCGGCGGCGCTCCAGGGCGTCCCGCTCAATTTCCGTGTTCCCGCGCAGCCGCAGGAGCAGCGTAACGAACGGCAGCCGCTCCACCAGGACGGCCACGGTCTGCCGGAGCACGAACTCAAGGCGGGCATCGGCCGCGCCGGACGTGGCTGCGGGTTCTTCCAGGATGGCCTCGAGGCCGCCGAGGGCGTGCTCCAGGGCCAGCTTCAGGAGGTCGCCCTTGGACGGCACGTGGTGGTAGATGGCGGACTTGGAGATGCCCAGGTTGTCCGCAAGTATGCCCATGGACGTTGCGTCGTAGCCGTGCCGGTTGAAAACGTCGACGGCGATGCGCAGCACCGACTGCTGGTCGTATCCGGGGCGGCCGCGCTTGGCTGTGCTGGCTGTATCAGTGCTGGGCATAGTGGCTAGTTTCTCATGAACGGTCGGTCGGGTGGCGCAGCCCGGAGCCTGCGCCACCGCTGGATGGCCTACGCCTTGGGGCGCATGTCGTAGATGCGCCGCAGCTTGCCGTTGGACCGCTCCAGGGAGCCGGGGTCCACCACGTCGACTGTGCAGGAAGAACCCACGTGGATCTTGATCTGCTCCTTCAAGGTGCGCGCCGCCGTCGAAACCTGCTCGATGGTGACGGTCTCCCGGCGCTCGATCTTCACCGTCATCTGGTCCATCCGCTGGCCCTCGGGGCGGGTGAGCTCCAGCTGGAAGTGCGGGCTGAGCTCGGGGATGCGGAGCGCAATCTCCTCGATCTGGGACGGGAACACATTCACGCCCCGGAGGATGATCATGTCGTCGCTGCGGCCGGTGATGCGTCCCATCCGGCGGTGCGCGGGGCGGGCGGTGCCGGGGAGCAGGCGGGTGAGGTCCTTGGTGCGGTACCGGATGATGGGCAGCGCTTCCTTGGTGAGGGACGTGAACACCAGTTCGCCGTGCTCGCCGTCGCGCAGAACGTTTTCCTTGCCCACCACCGGGTTGAAGGCGTCGATGATTTCTGGGCGGAAGTGGTCCTCCCAGATGTGGCTGCCGTCCTGGGTTTCCACGGCTTCGCCGGCCACGCCGGGTCCCATCACCTCGGAGAGCCCGTAGATGTCGCAGGCCTTGAGGTTCATGGTGACCTCCAGCTCGTGCCGCATTTCCTCGGTCCACGGCTCGGCGCCCAGCACCGCGTACTTCAGCGAGGTGGAGGCGGGGTCGATGCCCATGTGCGCCATGGCGTCCGCGATGGTGAGCAGGTACGTGGGGGTGGCCAGGATGGCGTCCGGCTTGAAGTCCTGGATCAGCTGGATCTGGCGTTCGGTCTGCCCGCCGGAGATGGGGATGACGGTGCAGCCGAGGGCTTCCGCGCCGGCGTGCGCGCCCAGGCCGCCGGTGAACAGGCCATACCCGTAGGCGTTGTGGACCTTCATGCCCGGGCGGATGCCGGAGGCGCGGAAGCTGCGGGCCACGAGTTTTGCCCAGTCCGCCAGGTCCTTCTTGGTGTACCCGACCACCGTGGGCCTGCCCGTGGTGCCCGAGCTGGCGTGGACGCGGGCTACTTCATGCTGCGGGACGGCGAACATGCCGAACGGGTATTCCTCGCGGAGATCGTCCTTGGTAGTGAAGGGGAAGTTGCCCAGGTCGCTGAGTTCCCGGAGGTCGTTCGGGTGGATGCCGGCGTCATCGAACTTGCGCTTGTACAGGGGTACGCGCTCGTAGGCGTAGGCCACGGTGTGCTGCAGGCGGCTGAGTTGCAGGGCCTCGAGCTCGTCGCGGGACATGGTCTCCTCGCGGTCCAGGATGACGTTAGTGCCTGCGGCCGTTGCTGCGGCAGCGGCGGGGGTTTCGGGGGCATGCAGGGTCATGATTTTCCTACTTCTTGGGGATGGTGCGGCTGCGTCCGCGGAACTCGGCAATGAGCTCGCCGGGCTGGGCTGAACTGGGCTGGGCTGAACTGGGCTGGACTGAATTGGGCTGGACTGGGCCTGGCAGGGCCTGTGCGGGCTGGCCTGTTGGGGAGGGTGCAGCATCCGTGGCGAATATCTGGATGTCGTACAGGCCGCTGCGTCCGGCGCTGGAGCGGCGGTCCGCCACTGCGGTCAGCACCTGGCCGCGGAACGCCGGCTTGAGGAAATTGATGTCGACGCCGGAGGCCACGGTGATGCTGTTTTCCTCGCCGGGTGCCTGGACGGCGGGGTTGCAGGCGAGGGCGAACGCGGTGTCCCCGAAAGCGAAGATCATTCCGCCGTGGGCCATGCCGAAGCCGTTGAGCATTTCCTGCCGGAGGGTCATCCGGATGGTTGCGTGGCCGTCGCTGATGGCGAGGACTTCGATGCCCATCCACTCGGAGGCATAGTCGTTCTCCAGGATCTGGTGTGTCGGCCCGGAAAGGGTGGTTTCAGCCATGCGTCATTGCCTCCAGCTTTATTTACCGAATGTTCATTAGGTAATCCCATGGAGGGGTCCGGTGTCAAGGGCCGGGCGTCCACGGCCGGCCGTTCCTGCCCACTTGCTCCGGCGGGATCGTGCGCCGGAGCAGGGACACGCTGTCGTGCCCGGCGCGCCGGCCAGGGTGCGGAGAAGCAACCGGGCTGGAACGTACGACGGCGGCACGCACCGGCCGCCGCCGGCCCGCCTGATGCGCGGTCCCACCGCCCCCGTGCCCGCCGCCACAACATCCCGTGCCCATCACCACAGGCCCGGCAGACTCCCACGCTGCCGAAAGCCCGTGCCGAAGTGCAAGGATGGAGTAACCGGCACCAGCACAGCAAAGGGCGGACCATGGCCAAAGGCATCTACGTCAGCGCAACCACCCCCGGATCGGGCAAGTCACTTGTGGCCCTGGGTCTGGCGGACACCCTCCACCGGCATGCGGACAGGATCGGCTTCTTCAAGCCCGTGGTCCATGGCCCGGACGCCGCGGCCGATCCGATGGTCGCGCTGATGAAGTCCCGTTTCGCGCTGGAGGACGAGCGCTGCCGGGGAGGCCTCACCCATGAGGAAGTCCGGTCCCTGCTGGCCGAGGGAAACCGGGCCGAGATCGACGCCCGCTGCGTGGAGATCTTCGCCGATATCTCGCGGCACTGCGATGTGGTGATCGTGGAGGGAACGGACCTGGTGGGCCAGGACTCCGCCGTCGAATTCGACCTCAATGCCCGCCTGGCCAACAACCTGGCCGCCCCCATCGTGGCGGTGGTGGGCGCCAAGGGGCGGACCGTCGCCGAGGCTGCGTCCGCCGTCGAGGTTGCCCGGAAGGAACTCGCCGCTGAAAGGTGCTCCCTGCTGGCCATCATGGTGAACCGGGCGGATCCGGCGGACCTGGACGCAATCGCCGCCGCCGTGAAGCCCGGCGCCTCCAAGCGGCCCGTGTACATCCTGCCCGAGCTGGAGGCGATCGCACGGCCCACCACCGGCGAGGTTGCCGTGGCGCTGGGCGTCCGCCAGATCGCCGGGCGGCCGGACATGGAACGCGACGTCAAGGACATCAAGGTGGCCGCCATGAACGTGGGCAACTTCCTGAACGTGCTGGACGAGGGCGCCCTGGTGATCGTCCCCGGCGACCGGGCCGATGTGATGGTGGCGTGCCTGGCGGCGTCCTTCTCGCCGGAGTTCCCGGTGGCCTCCGCGCTCATCCTCACCGGCGGTCTCGCACCGGACGCCAACATCTACCCGCTCCTGGCGCAGGCCCCGTTCCCCGTGTTTGCCGCCACGGAGGACACCTACACCACGGCCCGCCGGGTTTCCGAGGTCCGCAGCGAGATCTGGTCCGGACACCGCCGCAAGGTCGCGTCCGCCCTGGGCCTCTGGTCCCGCCGGGTGGACGAGACCGAACTGATGGAGCGCCTCCACCTGCCCCGGGCGGAGCGGATGACCCCGCTGCGCTTCCTGCATGACCTCATCGAACGTGCCAGGTCGCAGCGCCGGCATGTGGTGCTGCCGGAAGGGACCGACGTGCGGATCCTCCGGGCAGCCGAGATCCTGCACCGCCGTGACGTCTGCGACCTCACCGTGCTCGGCCCCGAATCGGAGGTCCGCGAACTGGCGGCCGCCCGCGGCATCGACCTGTCCGGCATCAACATCGTTGACCCGGCCACCTCCGACCTGCGCCAGAAGTTCGCCGAAAAGTACGCGGAACTGCGGGCGCACAAGGGCGTGGACCTGGCGAAGGCGCTGGAGATCATGCAGGACGTCAGCTACTTCGGCACCATGATGGTCCAGCTCGGCGTGGTGGACGGCATGGTGTCCGGGGCGGCCCACACCACCGCCCACACCATCCGGCCCGCCCTGGAGTTCGTGAAGACGCGCGAGGGCGTCAAGATCGTGTCCTCCGTGTTCCTGATGCTGATGCCGGACCGGGTGCTGGTGTACGGCGACTGCGCCGTGAACCCGGACCCGAACGTGGAGCAGCTGGCGGACATCGCACTGGCGTCGGCGGAAACCGCGGCGCAGTTCGGGGTGGAGCCGCGGGTGGCCATGCTCTCCTACTCCACCGGCGGTTCCGGCTCGGGTGAAGCGGTGGACGAGGTGCGGCAGGCCACCGAGCTGGTCCGCCAGCGCCGCCCGGACCTCGCCGTCGAGGGGCCCATCCAGTACGACGCCGCCGTGGACGCCTCCATCGCGGAGTCCAAGATGCCGGGCTCGTCCGTTGCCGGGCAGGCCACGGTGTTCATCTTCCCGGACCTCAACACCGGCAACAACACGTACAAGGCGGTGCAGCAGAGCTCCGGTGCCGTGGCCGTCGGGCCCGTCCTGCAGGGGCTGCGGAAGCCGGTCAACGACCTCTCCCGCGGCTGCACCGTGGAGGACATCGTCAACACCGTGGCCATCACGGCCATCCAGGCACAGGCCCCCGCTTCCTAGGGCCAGCGTCCCAGGGCCCAAACAAGCCAGCACAAAGGGCGACGGCGGCACCCTCCGTGGGTGCCGCCGTCGCCCTTTGTATTCAGGTGCTTAACGCTGCGTCAGCTGTTGTCCGGCTTCGCCATGCTGGCCGGGTCCTCCTGCTTGGCAGGCTCATCGGACAGTCCCTGCGGGGTGAGGTCCAGGTCCTCGGTGTTCTCCGGGGCTTCGGGTGCCTCGCCGGTTTCCTCAGCTTTCACGGCGCCGGTGTCGTCCAGGGCAGGGTTGGCGCCTTCCACCACAGTGGGGTCCTTCTTCCCGGAACCGGAACCGGAACCGGTATCCGAATCCGCCTGCGGATGCAGGGGCGCGGTGCTGCTGGATCCCGTGTTGGTGGGGTCGTTCTCGTCGATCGAATTCGGCTCGTTCGTCATGGAAGTGTCCTCTCGGGCGTGGTCCAGCTTGTGTGCCGACTCTAGGCCCCCGCCTCGCCTGTCCGCAAGAAACCCGTGCCCCGGCCCGCCTATAGTGGGGTTTGAACCGCAGAAGCAAGGCTCAGGAGGCCCCACATGCTCGTGCTCGTCATCAACTCCGGCTCGTCCTCGCTCAAGTACCAGGTGCGCGACGTCGCCGCCGGGACCGTCCTGACCGAGGGGCTGATCGAGAAGATCGGCATGGGCAACGGTGGTGACGGGGACGGCGAAATCGAGGGCCCGCGGGACCACGCCGAGGCGCTGGAGCAGGTGGATGCCGCCATCCACCAGGAACTTGGCGGCCTGGAGCTGGCCGCGGTGGGCCACCGGGTGGTGCACGGCGGGGAGCGCTTCGCGGAGCCCGTGCTGATCGATAACGAGATCACCCGCGCCATCGAGCGCCTGAACCCGCTGGCGCCGCTGCACAACCCCGCCAACGTCCTGGGGATCCGGGCCATCACCAGGAAGTGGCCGGACATGCCCCAGGTTGCCGTGTTCGACACCGCGTTCCACCGCACGCTGCCCGAGCACGCCTGGCGCTACGCCGTGCCGGACGAGCTCTACACCAACCACGGCATCCGCCGCTACGGCTTCCACGGCACCTCGCACGAGTATGTGACCCGCCGCGCCGCCGCGCTGCTGGACCTGCCCGTTGAGGAGTTCGACGGCGTCATCGCCCACCTGGGCAACGGCGCCTCCGTCACGGCCATCCGCGGCGGCAACTCCGTGGACACCTCCATGGGCTTCACACCGCTCGAGGGCCTGGTGATGGGGACCCGCTCGGGCGACCTGGACCCGTCCATCCTGGTGTTTTTGGGCCGGGCTGGCTGGACCCCGGAGGACCTGGACACCATGCTCAACCGCGAATCCGGGCTGAAGGGCCTGGCCGGCAACAATGACATGCGCTCGGTGGTGGAGGCCTTTGAGTCCGGCGATGCCAAGGCTGCCACGGCGCTCGCGGTCGCGTCCTACCGGCTGGCCAAGTACATCGGCGGGTACCACGTGGCCGTGGGCGGGGCGAAGGCCCTGGTGTTCACGGCCGGCATCGGCGAGAACTCCCACCAGTTCCGTGCGCTGGTGGCGGACCGGCTGGGTGCCCTGGGCGTAGAGCTCGACGCCGGCCTGAACGCCGAGCGGTCCAAGGAACCGCGCGTCATCTCCACGTCCGGGTCCGCCATCCCCGTTCTGGTGGTTCCCACCGACGAGGAACGCGCCATCGCGGAGGCGACGGCCGCCGTCGTCTCCCCATCGGTTGCTTTGTAAGTGCCGTTTTCGGCGCCCAAAACGGCATTATTGGTGCACTCGATGGGGTTCCCGGGACGCTCTCTCACTTGAGGGCGGTTTTCCCGGGACGCTCTCTCACTTAAGGGCGGTTTTCGCGCGACGCTCTCTCACCTACGCCCGGCCCTTGAGGATCAGGTTCCAGTAGACCTGCGGGAAGATGCCCCGGTCCACCACCCAGGACAGCCTGCTCTCGTTCCAGGTAGGCACCCGGGGAATGGTGGGCATGGGCCGGTAGCGGTCGTCGAACTCGGCGAACACCACCGTGTCCCGCGACACCGTGAAGGGGCACACCGAGTACCCGTTGTACTTTGCGGGAAGCGGCTTCCCCTTCCGCGCCGCCACCAGGTTCTTGGCCAGAACCTTGGTCTGCTTCCGGAGGGCGCCGCCGGATTTCGAGTTGGTGGTTCCGGCCGCGTCCCCCAGGGACCATACGTTCGGAAACCTGATGTGCCGCAGCGTCTGGCGGTCCACCTCCACGAACCCGCCAGCATCGCCTGCCGCCGGAAGGTCCGTGGCCTTGAGCCAGTCCGGCGCCGACTGCGGCGGAACAGCGTTCAGCACGTCGTAGTGGATGGTGTCCTCTGCCGCGGTGGAGATGTCCCGGATGACGGCATTCCGGCCGGCCGCGTCCACGGAAACCAGTTCGCTGTTGGTCCGCAGTTCAATGCCGTACTCCGCGATCTTGCGGTCCAGTTCCCGGTCGATCTCGGGCACCCCGAAAACGGTGGGATAGGGCTGGACCATCACCACGCGGATCTGGTCCAGCACGCCCTGTTCACGCCAGTAGTCGCAGGCAAGGTACATGGGCTTCTGGCTGGCGCCGCCGCATTTGATGGGGCCGGCGGGCATGGTGAAGACGGCGGTCCCGGACGTGAGCCCGCTCAGCAGGGTCCAGGCCTTTGGCGCCAGCTCAAACTCGTAATGCGACGCCCCGTGCAGCGAATGCACGGCCTCGGCAAGGCCCGGCACCTCGTCCCAGTCGTACTGCAGGCCGGGGCACACCACCAGCTGCCCGTAGGACACCGAGGAGCCCGAGGCCAGGCTGACGGTGTTGGTGTCCGTGTCCACGCCGACGGCGCCGTCACGGATCCAGGTCACGCCTTGGGGCATCACCGACTCCTGGGAGCGGACGGCCTCCTGGGCCTGGGCCCGGCCGCCGGCAATGTGGGAGAACAGCGGCTGGTAGAGGTGGTGGTCCTTGGGCTCGACGACGGCCACGTCCTTGACCCCGTAGCGTTCCAGGCGGGCCGCCAGGGAAACGCCGGCGTTGCCCCCGCCGATGATCACCACTTCATGCTGCGTGGCCACCGTGCTACTTCTTTTCGGTCAGGGCAGAAGCCTTGTGCGCGGCCCGGGCGCCGGTCTTGGCGGATTCCACCACGTACTGCGGTTCGTCCTCACTGGCCCGGTGCGTGTGTCCGTCCAGCTCAAAGTCGCTAGTCTTCTTCTCAACGATCTTTCCGTGGGTCATGCCCTGCGACGTGTTCCATTCGACGGACGTTCCCTTGCGTAGCGGCATGCCTGCTCCTTTGGTGGGGTCCGGGCCGTAGCGGTCTCCGGCTGGAATACGGGTGCTCCACAATAGTAAGCACGGTTAGCTTCTCCGGGTACTGCCGCCGCATGAAGGTGAGGTGACGACGGCGGGAGGCGGCCGCCGTCGTCACCTCACCGCCGTGCCAGGTAGCGGGTTGCTGCCCCGGCCGTCCTGTTGCACAGGGCCCAGTAGGCCACCCCCGCGGCCAGTGAGCCGGCCACCGCCAGGGGCACGCTGATGCCGGTCAGCAGGGGGTAGGCCAGCCAATGGACCAGGTAGATGTGCATGGAGGCGCTGGCCAGCAGGACTACCAGCCGGCTCATGCTGCGCGGCACCGGGAGGGTGGGCAGCCAGGCGAGCATGAGGATTCCGGCCATCACGGTGAGGTCCCGGTAGGGGTTCTCGAAGAATCCCGGGACGGTGAGGAGCGTCAGCGCGGTGACGGTGCAGCGCTGGGCGAGGGTGCGGGAGCGGGCCACCGCCCACCCCAGGGCGAACAGCCAGAAGGCAGGGACGGTATGGGGCACGCCGGGCTCCACCAGCTCAAAGCGGGTGAGCAGTCCGCCGCCGAACAGGACCAGGGGAAAGACGAACGGGAACCGGCGTTCGGCCCGGTGGAGCCAGGGGAGGGCGAGCAGGGCCGTCATCGCCAGCAGGATGTAGACCATCACCTCGATGAACCAGAAGTGCCACTGCGTGGTCACCTGCTCGGGGCCGAGGACGGCGTTCAGCAGCACGATGTTCACCAGGCCGTACCGGTCCGTGACCAGGTAGGCGAAGGCAATGAACACCATGCTGGGCACCGCGATTCGCGCCACGCTGGTGAGCTGGCGCCGCAGGCGGGGCAGCCTCTCCCCGGACAGCTGGAAACGGGCAAAGTTGAATCCCGCCGCCGCGAACAATACGTGTGCCATGCCCTGCCAGCTGAAGAGGCCGATGTGGGTGCTGGCAATCAGGAAGATCCCGACGGCGCGGAGGACGAGGCTGGTGTCCATCGGGGCCAGGAGGCGGGCGGTCCACGGGCGGGCCGGCTTTTCGGCCTGGCGCCCGTCCGTAAGCCGATCCGGGTGCCCGTTCTTGTTCCTGTCCGGCCGCGGTTTGAGGTTCCGGACCGGCGTCACGTGCCAGTCCGGCGGCAGATGCCCCAGAACCTGCTCGAGCCGGACTGAGGCGGCCACGAAGGAGAGGGAGTCGCCGCCGAGCGAAACAAACGTGTCGTCGTCGGAAATGTCCGTCAGTTCCAGCGTGTCCTCGAAGATCCGCCTGACCGTGTCCGGCTGGGCGGCGGTGGCCTGCGTTGTTGCGGCACCGGAAGCGTCCGCCATGGGCTCAGCGGCTGTGGCCGGGCGGGAGGACAGTGCCGCCACGGCCGGATAGTCCACTTTCCCCGTGCCCAGGCGGGGGAGCTCCTCCACGGCATGGAGGTCGACGGCGGCCCGCGGCAGTCCCAGCCCCTGGGCCAGGACCTTGGTGAGCAGGTGGGTGTCGTGGTCCCCTTCGACGGCGACGACGAGCCGCTGGTCCGTCCCGGCGCTGGCCGCGTCCACGCCGAGGTCGGCGAGGAGGCGTTCCACCTGGCCCAGGTCCACCCGCAGCCCAACGATCTTGACGAACCGGCTGCGGCGCCCGCGCACCTCGTAGAGTCCGGCACTGTTCTTCCGGGCGAGGTCGCCCGTGCGCAGTTCGGTGACCGTGCGGCCCAGCGCCAGGTCGCCCGGGCTCTCTGCATAGCCCAGCATCACGTTTGGGCCGCTGTACACCAGTTCGCCGTCGGCAAGCCCCGGGACGGGCTCGATCCGGAAGGCTCCGCCGGGAACGGGAACACCGATCGCGCCGGGATGGTCGGTTGCCAGGTCCGGCGGCAGGTAGGCCATGCGGGCGGTGGCCTCCGTCTGGCCATACATGACGAACAGGTCCCAGCCCCGCTCCCGGCCCAGTTCGGCGTAGTGCCGTACCGAGTCCGGGGCAAGCCGGCCGCCGGCCTGGGTCACGTAGCGCAGGCTGGGCAGGTCCATGTCCGCGAAGCCCACGCGCTCCAGCAGTTCGAAGGTGTAGGGAACGGCGGCGAAGGCGGTGGCCCCTTCCCGCCGGAACAGCTCCCAGAAGCACGGATCCACCACGGACAGCCCGGTGAGGACCAGGCCCGCGCCACGCAGCAGGTGGCTGTTGATCACTGAGAGCCCGTAGCAGTAGGACATGGGCAGCGTGGTGGCGGCGCGGTCGTCCTGGGTGATCTGCAGGTAAGTGGCGATGGATTCGGCGTTGGCCTGGAGGTTCGCGTGGGAAAGCCTGACCAGCTTGGGGGACCCGGTGGACCCTGAGGTGCTGAGGAGTAGGGCAAGGTCCGGATGCAGGGTGTGCCGGGTCCCCGGGCGGCGTTCGTCCAAGACGCACTGCCCGTCGGCCGAGCGCACCACCACATCGGGATCGTAGGCGGCCACCAGGGACTCAAGGGCCGCGGGCTTGTCCTCCGGGAGGAGGATCAGCGGGTGGCCGGAGGCGAGGGCGGCCAAATAGGCGACAACGGACTCGACGTCGTTGGAGGCGGCGAGCGCGATCAGGCGGCGCTCGGTGCCGAGCCTTCGGGCGAAGCTGTCCACCCGGTCGGCGAGTTCGCCGTAGGTGAGGGTCAGTCCGTCGGTGATGATGGCAGGCCTGTTTCCGTAGCTCGAAAGATCGGCAGCGAAAGGTACCCGCGCGAAGTCAAGCTGCGTGGTCATCCGACGATGGTATTAGCTAAGCCTCACCTAAGTAAAAAGCACTGTTATAGACCATTGAGTGGAGAAATAATCGGCTGGCCTAGCCCGGATCTGTTGTGGGGAGCGGTTCCGCAGCAGGGGCAGTGGGACCTGTGCCCGCCGTCGGCTGTGCAGTTTGAACTGGAGTGGACGACGGCGCCGGGCTGGCTCCGCCGGCCGGGGCCGGTGGCGCGGTTGCTGCTTCGGTTCCTGCCGGAGCCGGAGCAGGAGCAGGAGGCTCGGTGGCGGGGGCCGCCGAAGCCGGGTCCGCCGGTGCGGTCGCGGAGGCTGGGCTGGGCGACGCCGGCCGGCTGGCGGCCGGACCTGCCGAGGCACTGGGATCGGCCCTAATGATGCCTATGATTTGTTCCTTATAGGAAGCAAGGGCGGCCTGGATCTCCGAAAGCGGGACGTTGTGGATGTTCCTGCCGTACGCGGCAATTTCTTCCCACAGTGCTGTCAGTCGGGCCATGCTGTCCCCTTCAAGCGGACCGTCGAGGGTGAGCACGAGCTGGCTGGCCAGCGCATAGGTAAGGCAGTCCAGGCAGTTGTAGTTTGCGGCAGCTGACAGGTTCTCGGGGACGATGACGTCCGCATGCCCCACAACAAGAACCACCTGGAAACCGACCGCCACCGCCGCGCACCCTGTACAGCTGGCAAAGGCGTAGGCCTCGTTCCGGGCGTCCACCGGTTCGCCGTCCTCAGCCCATACAAGCGCGAATGCCACGCTGTAGGTGACTGAGCCGTCGCTGGTATTGATGGCAAGGGCCTGGTTGCCGTCCGGCTCAGGCGCGGCGGGCCGATCGAACGGGAACACCCAGGACGGCGCGGCGGAAGCGCCCGCGGCGGATGTGGATGCAGCAGGCCCGGTACCGGACGGGCCTGCAACGGGAACAAGCACCATGCTCAGTTGGGGATTCTCGCGCGTGGGCGTCGGGGTGCCCGCAGGCCAGAGGGCCACTGTGCGTCCGCCGCGCCCTTCTTTCAAGGCGGTATCGCCGGCCGGGAGGATCGATGTGGTCGCATCCGCAAGGGTGCCGCGTTCGTAGGGCTGGACGGGCCGGTAGGTTGCGCCGTCGGGCCACCATGCCCAGGCGAGGCCGGCAAGGAGGGCACCCACCACTGTCAATGTAGCGGTACGTTGCACAGCGTTGCTGCGGGTCTTCTGCCAGAGCGCGGTAAGCAGCTGGCGAACCAGGCGCAGCAGGATGTACAGCATGCCCAGCATGGGCAGTGCCACGGCAACAATGGCGAGGAAGCGTACCGCGGCCCCGGCCAGGTCTCCGGCCGAAAGGCTTTCTGCCAGCAGGCCCTGCTGCCGGGCGGCGCTGCTCCATGCGGTGGCCAGCAGCCGTGGCAGCGAAATCACCATCATGGCCAGGCTAAACAGCAGCAGGGGCACGGTGACCAGGACCCAAAGCGTCACAACGGCGCGCGCCCATGGTTTGAGGACCTTATTTTCAGGCCGCCCCCAGCGCCATGGAAGCATGCCCAGCAGGACGGGTTTGATGCGCTGGAAAAGGTCGGGCACGCCGGTGGCGTCCGCCAGGATGTGGTAGCCGTCGAACCTGACCAGGGGCAGCAACTGCCGGACCATTTGCAGGATCTGCGTCACCACAACCAGCAGCAGTGCGTCGAAGCCGGTGGCCCACCAGAGTCCCATGATTGCCACGGCAACGATGGCGTTGAAGTAGAGGCCGCCGAGGTCCGTCCGGAGACGGCCGCCGCGGCCCAACCGGTAGGAGTCGGTCACATCTGTGAAGAATGCCGGCCAGACCAGGTAGAGGCCCGCGCCCATCGCGCCGGGGATGGCGCCTCCCTTCCGTGCTGCGGCGGCGTGACCGAACTCGTGGAAGCCTGCAGACAGGATGGTGATGGCGAAGATCAGCAGGAGCAAGAGGGGGTTTTCAAAAGCTTCGTGGGTGGCTGATCCCAGTCCCTTCACCATCAGCACCCACCAGCACGCCGCCAGGAAGGCCACGGTAACAGCCGCGACGATCAGGGGGTTGAAAAGTGCGGCGAACGGGGCCGTGATTTTGCCCGTCCGCACCGGATCCGTCACCGTGTAGCGGAAGCGCATGCCCAGCAGCGGATCCGCCTTCCTGACTTCCGGCTGGGACCCGTCGGCCAGCCGGAGCAGTCCAAGCGGCAGCAGTTGCGAATCAATCAGGGTGCGCACGTTGTCAGTGCTGATGAGCCTGCCGGACCCGGCGCTGGCATGCTCCGCAATCTCGGATAGGCCGCGGGTCCCGTTCACGGCTTCCAGCACAAGATAGAGCAGCGGTGTCAGCTGGAGGGTTTGCCCGTCGGCGCGGCGGACCAGGGAAGGCGGCTCTCGGTAGCCTGATCCTTCGGACTCGCCGATCAGTTGGACGCCGTCGGCCAGGCGGGGAACCCGCAGGTGGGGCTCAGTCTCCAGGGCAGGGAACGACGGCGGGCCCGCCTGGGGGCGCGGCCCGCCGCTGGTTCGGGTCATCTGTGCTTACTGCTCGAGGTTGGACTGCTGGTCGGCATAGGCGTTGGCCTGGCCCTCAATGTGCTGGCTGATGATGGCATCCTGCTCGGCCACAGCGTAGGCCTGGCTGTCGATGGAACCGATGTTCGCGGCCACAGCCGCGTCGATCGGGGCCGCGACGTTCGCATTGGCGGCCACGGCACCGTTGATCGGCGCCGCAATGTCCGCGTCCGCAGCAAGGTCCACGTTGACGTTGAGCAGGTCGCCGTCCAGTGCCGCTGCGGGATCCACAGGCACCGCGCCGACATCGGGCAGGGTTCCATCGGGCAGGGTGCCGTCGGGGAGTGTTCCGTCCGGAAGGGTGCCATCGGGGAGGAGGGCGCCGCCGTCGGCCGTTCCTGTGGTGGTTCCCGCAACCGGGGTTCCGCCGTCCACCGTGCCCGCGCCGGTGTTCTCCGGGGTTCCGCCGTCCACCGTGTCATTGCCCTGGTCGATGGTGCTGTCCTGGGTGGACTCGGCATTCGCATCCGCCACGATGCCCTGCTCAATAACGACGCCCTGATCGGCGAGTGCCTGGGCGTCCGAGCCGTAGGAAAGAATGTTGGCGGAGGCTGCAGCGTCAATCGGTGCTGCGACGTTGGCGTTCGCTGCCACAGCAAGGTCGATGGGCGCTGCCGCGTCGATGCCCAGGTCCAGGTCGGCATTCAGGTCCAGGACAGAGGCAACTTCCTTGTCCGGCAGGGCCGTTGCCTGCTCTGACATCAGTTCGTCGTCGGTCAGGGGACGCATTTCCTGTTCCATGCTCACGCAAAACCTCCACATGCGGCGCTGGTTGTCCTGCCCCCAGCGGGCAGCCAGCCAGACAATAGTAAGCCTGATTAGCATTTATGGGTACTGGAGGCGTCATGAGCGTTACCGCTGGTCAGGCCTGTGGGACCGCACGCGCGCGGCTTCATTCGCAGGCGGTGCCGGCCCTTCCGGCAGGGCATTGACACCGGCCTGCCGAAGGTCCACTCTGGCGCTGTGCCTGCCTATCGTGCCGGCAGAGCCGAGCCGGCATCAGGTGCCCTGTGAAGGAGGCTCCCATGCCTGTTGTAGAAGAAAGTGTTGTTGTTGCCCGGCCGCCGCAGGAGGTCTTTGACTTCGTGTCGAAGTTCCAGAACGTCGCGGTCTTCGATTCCTCCGTCACGTCCTCGGAGCAGGTGGGGGACGGCCCTCTGGGCGTCGGAACCCGCGGGCGGGGCACCAGCAAAGTGATGGGCAGGCAGTTCGACTGGACCGTCGAGGTTACCGAGTTCGATCCTCCCCGGCGCATGGTGTCCCGTTCGGTCGAGGGCAAGCTGGATTTCACCATCACCTTTACCCTTGAGCCGGCCGACGGCGGCACCCGCCTCACCCAGCGGATCGACGCTGCCACAGGACTGGGCGGCGTGTTCGGCAAGCTGGCCGACCCGCTCGTTGAACGGGCCCAGGGCCGCACCGTCCGCGCCAACCTCGAAACCCTAGCGGAGTGGCTGGTGGAGCATCCACAGACCTGAGCTGCCAGATTTCCCCATCGATTGCTCCGAAAACGCCGTTCACAGGGCTCTAAACGGCAGTATTGGAGCAATCGATGGCGTACGCCCGGCCTACTTCAGGCCGGCACCCGGGAGCAGCTTCGTGGCCCCAAGGGAATCGGCGATGAACGCGTAGTCCCAGGCGCGCTCGCGCCACTGCACGTACCGGCCGGAGGCGCCCCCGTGTCCGCCGTCCATTTCGATTTTCATGACGATCGGCTCGGTTCCGGTGGTCTTGTTCCGCAACTCCTGCACCCACTTCGCCGGCTCAACATAAAGGACCCGGGTGTCGTTGAAGGACGTGACGGCGGCAATCTTCGGGTAGGCGGCCGGGCGCACGTTCTCGTAGGGGGAGTAGGACTTCATGTACTCGTAGACACCGGGATCCGTGATGGGGTTGCCCCATTCCTCCCACTCCAGGGCGGACAGCGGCAGCTCCGGGTCCAGGATGCTGGTCAGCGGGTCCACGAACGGCACCTGGGCCACGATGGCGGCGTACTTCTCCGGTGCCATGTTCGCCACGGCACCCATCAGCAGGCCCCCGGCCGAACCGCCCAGGGCAGCGATCCGTGCCGGGTCCACCCAGCCCGAGGCTGCCAGCCAGTCGGTGGCGTCCACGAAGTCGGTGAACGTGTTCTTCTTGGTGAGCTTCTTGCCGTTCTCGTACCAGTGCCGGCCAAGCTCCCCGCCGCCGCGGATGTGGGCGATCACGAACACCACGCCGCGGTCCAGCAGCGAGAGCCGCGCAATGCCGAAGCCCGGGTCCATGCTCATCTCGTAGGAGCCGTAGCCGTACACCAGGCCTGCCGCCGTCGAATCCTGCTTCACTGCCTTGTGCCGCAGCACTGACAGCGGGATCCGGGTGCCGTCGGATGCGGTGGCCCATTCGCGGGTGGCCACATAGTCGTTGCCGTCGTAGCCGCCGAGGACCGGGCTTTCCTTCCGCAGGAGCAGTTCCCCTGCCGGCACCTCGGGGGTGGGCAGCACAAAGTCATAGATGCGCGACGGCGTGAAGTAGGACGTGTAGCCCAGCCGGATCACGGGTGCCTCGTAGTCCGAGCCGCCCACGCCCGCGGTGTACAGCTCTTCGTCGAAGGCGGGTTCAACCGGTGCTTCCTGCGCCGGAGTACCCAGCCCATGCAGCCCGATGACTTGGACCCGTTCGATGGTGTCCTTGCGGATGGACACGATGAGGTGCGTGGAGGTGACGCCGGCCCCGTTGACGCGGACGTCGTCGGAATGCCCGACGACGGTGACCCAATCCTGCTCGGACAGCGGCCTGGCGAGCTCGGCCGGGTCCGCCAGGGACACCATGGAATTGATGGCCCCGCGGTTGTGCGTGAGCAAAATACGTTCGCTGGCGGTGCCGTCCGGGCCGGTGAGGAGGAACGGCTCCGCCTCGTAGAGCACCCGGTCGTTGCGGGAGATGACGGTGGTCAGTTCCTGGGCGGGGTCGTCAAAACGGAGCAGGCGCGTCTCGCTGTATTCCGAGCATCCGATGCCCAGCACCAGGTACCGGCGGTCGGAGGAAAGCTCGAAGCCTAGCCACATGGCGGCGTCATCCTCCTGGTAGATGACGACGTCCTCGGCCACGGGCGTTCCCAGTGTGTGCGCCTTCACCTGGTAGGGGCGCCAGGAGTCGTCCACCACGGTGTAGAAAATCCGGGTGCCGTCCGGTGAAAAAGCGACGCCGTAAAAGATGTTCTCGATGACGTCAGGCAGCAGTCCTCCGGTGCGGAGGTCCTTGATGCGGAGGGTGAAACGCTCATCTCCCGAGTTATCCACCGCGTAGGCGTAGAGGTTGCCGTCTACCGTTACCGCCGATCCGCCTACCGAGAAGAACGGCTTGCCCTCGGCCTCGATGTTGCCGTCCAGGAGGACTTCCTCGCCGGGGATCCCGACGCCGGGCTGCACCGCGGGAGGGGTCCAGTCGGCGATCTTGTCCCCGGTGTCCGCGGCCCTGACCCGGCACTGGATGCCGTACTCCTTGCCCTCGGCCGAGCGGCTGAAGTACCACCAGCCGTCCTTGCGGTGCGGTACGGAGAGGTCGGTTTCCTGCGTGCGGCCCTTGATCTCCTGGAAGATGGCTTCCCGCAGCGGCTCCTGGTGGGCGGTGACTGCTTCCTGGTAGGCATTCTCGGCCTTCAGGTGCGCTACCACCTCGGCGGATTCCTTGTCCCGCAGCCACTCGTAGTTGTCCACGAAGGTGTCCCCGTGGTGGAGGCGTTCGGACGGGATCTTCTTGGCCGCCGGCGGGGTGGGAACGGCGGTGGCGGCGGAGTCCTGCAGCGGGGTCTGGGTCATGCCTTCAATATATAGAGCCGCCCCGACAATTTTGCCGCCGTTCGCTACCGGGGGATTACACCGCCAACCCCTCTCCTCCCACCCCGGACGCTCTCTCACTTGACGCGGGTTTTCCCCGGACGCTCTCTCACCCGAGGACGCTGGTCGGCTTGAGGTGGCAGGCGTATCCTGTTCACGCCAAGGCACATCCGCCCAGCGTGAGAGGGGAAGTTCATGACCATCCCGCCAGTGCACGAGCCCGAGCCGTTCCCGCCGGAACCGGGCCCCACCCAGCCGGATCCGGCCCACCCCGGGCACCCCGGGCCGCCGGCCCCCAATCCCTTCCCTGCACCCGAACCTCCAGGGCCGCTGCCCGTCCCTGACCCCGGTCCCGCACCCCTGCGGCCGGACCCCACCCGGGACTAAGCCGGCGCCGGCGAACATAGCCACATCCCAACCCAAGAGCAGCCAGAAAAGGGGCCTTCCGCACCACGTGGAAGGCTCCTTTTCCCGCCTTCAGACGCGCCTTCCTACACCCAAAAAAGTCCAAAAAATCTTCCGTGAGACGCTTGCGGACCTGCCTCGCCAGTGATAAAAAATCTGTATCAGCCAATACAGATTGGCTGATAGTAAAAAGTGTTGGACCGTCTCTTACGAGGAGGGAAGCCATGTTGATGCGAACCGATCCGTTCCGCGAGCTGGACAGGCTGGCCCAGCAGGTCCTCGGCACCGCAGCGCGTCCGGCAGCTATGCCGATGGACGCATGGCGTGAGGACCAGGAATTTGTAGTCGCCTTTGATCTGCCCGGCGTCGATGTGGATTCAGTGGATCTGGATGTGGAACGGAACGTCCTCACGGTCAAGGCCGAGCGGCCTGATCCTGCGGGCAAGGACACCGAGCTGATCGCCTCCGAGCGGCCGCGCGGCGTGTTTAGCCGCCAGCTGATCCTCGGGGACACCCTGGATGCTGAAAATGTGAAGGCTACGTACGACGCCGGTGTCCTGACACTGCGGATTCCTGTCGCCGAAAAGGCCAAGCCGCGGAAGATCGAAATTGAGACGAAGGGGGCAAAGCAGGAAATCGCCGCCTAGTTTCAACACAGGATCGGGACGTCGGGCACTGATTGTGTACTGCCTCTTCAGGGCGGATGGCCATTCTGAGCACGCCACAGCGCTTCCCGCGCATCGGCAGGTTGCGCCTGAACTTCCCGATACGGTGGCCCCCGGTTTCGGCCGGGGGTCGTCCCATGCCCGGAGTCCTAGGCCCGGTCGAGGCCCCGAATCAGGTGTTGAGCTCGAGCATCAGGGCGGGCAGTTCGTCGGCCAGTTCGCGGGCCAGGAATCCCAGGGGTCCCAGCCTGCTGGCCAGCCGGTCCGCGGCAGCTGCATGGAGGTGTGTTCCCCAGCAGGCCGCCTGCGGTCCCGTGGTTCCCCGGGCCCGGAGGCCGGCGATCGCCCCAGCCAGGACATCCCCGCTGCCGGATGTGCCCAGCCCGCCGTAACCGGTGGTGATTTTCCACAGCTCCGATTCCTCTGGGGCGTCCGGGCCGGATGGGCGGGCTATGAGCCCCTGGCAGCTCACCACGGCCTGGTACCTGTCGGCGATTTCCGCGACATCCGCCGGCAGGTCCTTCAGGTCCCGGCCCAGCAGGATCTCCGCCTCCTTGGGGTTGGGCGTGAGGATCAGGCGGCCCTTCCACGGGTCACACCGGTCCTGAACGTTCACCAAAGCACCCAAAGCGAAGGCATCGAGAACGACGGCGGGACCTCCGCCGTCGTTCTTCTCCCCAGCGGCAGCCTCCCGCTCCACGAGGGCCCGGAGCAGGTCCTCGGCGAGGTCCGGATCGTCCAGGCCCGGGCCGACCAGGATGGCGTCAGCGCTGTCCAGGTACGACGAAATCAGGTCCAGCCCCTCACCCGTGACGGACCCGCTGGAGGTTTCGGGCAGCCCCATGGCCCCGCACTCGGGCAGCGTCACGCCCACCTGCACGGCCACGGATTCCGCCACTGCCAGGGAGAGCTTCCCGGCTCCGGCGCGCAGTGCGGCCGCGCCGGCGAGCAGCGCCGCCCCCGGCGTTGCCCGTGCGCCGCCGATCACCAGGACCGAGCCGCGCGAATACTTGTCCTCCCCGGGCGCCGGCAGCGGCCAGTCGCGCAGCAGCGACGGTGTCACGAGGGTTGGCGCGGCGGAATCACTGGGGGTGGACACTGGAATCCCCTCCGTGTTCGGTGACGGTGACGCCGTGTTCGGCCAGGTGGTCGGCCACGTTGAAGCTCTCCAGCGTCCACGGGCCCTCGCCGGCGGGCCGCACGAAGCGGGTGATGGAGGCATTCAGTACCGAGGTGCTGGCCGCCAGGTCCAGGAGCTCCTTCTCGGTCATCCCCTCCAGCACGTACCGGAACAGCATGATCAGGGCGTCGTGGCACACCAGCATCACCCGGTGCCCGCTGCCGAGGTTGTTCAGTTCGTCCAGGACGGAACGCAGCCGGAGGGCCACGTCCGCCCAGGATTCACCGCCTGGCGGCCTGTAGTACATCTTGCCCAGCCACTCGCGGCGTTCGGCCTCCTCCGGGTAGCGCTTCTCCACGCCGAGCCGGGTCAACCTGTCCAGGATGCCCAGTTCGCGGTCCCGCAGCCGCTCGTCCAGCTGGACCTTAACAGGCCAGCCCGCAGCCTCCACCGCGATCTCGGCCGTCTGGAATGCCCGCGCGTAGGGGGAGGAGACCACGGCGTCCGGCCGGAATTGCTCGGCAATGCGGGCCAGAGCCGCGCCCAGAGCCTTGGCCTGTTCCTGGCCGGTGCCCGAAAGGTTGACGTCGGCGTCCCGGGCAGGCACGGCAATAACTTCCGCCCCTGCCATCCGCGCATCGGTGGCAGCCACGTTCCCTTCGCTTTCACCGTGGCGGATCAGCAGCAGTTCCACCGCCCCGGCTTCCTGCACAGCCTCTGTCAGTCCGTCGTCCTTCACAAAGAATCACCCCGTCCGCGTGCCTTGCCGAATGCAGGAACACTACCAGCGGCGTACCCACAGGACAGGGAAAATAACGGACGACGGCGGCTGGCCGGGCAGTGCGGGGCCTACCGCTCCGGCGTCAGCACCTTTGAGAACACCGTGGCACCGTTGGCGTTCCGCAGGCTCACCGTGAAGGTGTCGGACTCCAGCTGGACGTGCCCGAAGAACTGGTTCTCGCCGTCGCGCGGTGACTCCCCGGGGAAGCGCCCGGCCTTCGAGAACACCACCTCGGGGCCGAACGTGCCGTCCATGGCGTTCGGGCCGAAAGACCCCGCGGCGATGGGCCCGGCTACGAACTCCCAGAACGGGTCGAAGTCGGTGAACGCCGCCCGCTCGGGGGAGTAGTGGTGCGCGGCGCAGTAGTGCACGTCGGCGGTCAGCCACACAACGTTCTTCACCCGGTTCCGCTTGAAGGCGCTCAGCACCCCGGCAATCTCGAGCTCGCGGCCCAAAGGAGCGCCGGGATCACGGTTGGCCAGGCTTTCCTGGTTCACGGCGCCGTCGGGCACAATGATCCCCAGCGGCAGGTCCGCAGCGATCACCTTCCACGTCGCCTTCGACTTTGAGACCTCGCGGATCAGCCAGTCCACCTGCTCCTGGCCCAAAACGTTCGTTGAGTAGGCCTCCTTGCCGTCCGTGTTGGGTGACTTGAAGGTGCGCATGTCCAGGCAGAAGATGTCCAGCTGCGGGCCGCGGCTGATTTTCCGGTAGATGCGGGCGGGCTGGTACTGGCCGGCGTCGTCGAACGTTCCCGGCCGCCAGAGCGCTGCGGAATCGGCGATGGGCATGTTCTCCTGCCATGCCTGGCGGCCGCGGGCGGCGAGGGTGTTGACGTCGCGGACGGTGTAGCGGGGATCGTCCAGGATCTCGCCGGGGTACCAGTTGTTGGTGGTCTCGTGGTCGTCCCAGTTGGCGATCACCGGGACGTCGGCGAACATGGCGCGCATATTGGCGTCCATCGAGTTGTACCGGTGCCGGCCGCGGAACTCGGTGAGGGTTTCGGCTACTTTGGACACCTCCTCGGTGACCAGGTTCCGCCACACCTGCCCGTCCTTCTCCACCACGGTTTCGGCCAGCGGACCGTCCGCGTACACGGTGTCGCCGGAGTGGATAAAGAAGTCCGGCCGGGTCTGGTGCATGGCCCGGTAGCCGCGCATGCCGCCGATCTCCTCGTTGATGCCCCAGCCCTGGCCGGCAGTGTCGCCAGTCCACACAAAGCTTTGGGCGGACGACGACGGCGCGTCGCCTCCGTTGCCTGTCCCGCCAGTGCGGCCCCGGCCGTTGTACGTCCCGGCATCCGGAGCCGTGCGGAAGGTGCCGCGCACGCTCTCACCGGCCGCGCCGCCGTCGTCCTCGAAGCTGATGTCCAGCGCGAAGCGGGTGTTGGACGGCAGGTTGCCGGCGTGGATCTTGGCGGTGAAGTCGGACGCCTGGGTGGCACGGGGTCCCCGCATGACGCGCTCGAAGGCGCCGCGGCCGCGCAGCAGTTCGCCGCCGTCGTCAACGGCCCGCAGGATTGCCGTCATCCGCCCGGACCCCGACGCGCGCGACCACAGCACCGCCGAGTCCGACGTGACGTCTCCGGTGGCGATGCCGCTGGGCAGGGTGAGCCGGTTCCGGACCAGCGCGACGCCGGCGGGGGCCTGGCGCGGGGCAGCCTGGACGGTGCCGGCCTGCGCTGCGGCGGGCACGGCGGCCAGTGCGGCGGCGAGGACGGATCCCTTGACGATGGTGCGGCGCGGTACGTCGGCCGGTGAAGTGGAAGTCATGCTTCTCAGGCTGCCGCCGCGGGGCGCACGGACTCTGGCCCCCGGATGAACACGGGGTGCCGGGTGCTTGAACACCCGGGAACACACCTCCGGCATGGACGGCCCTGGGCCGCAGGAACGGTGCTGCCCAGCACCGTTCCTGCGGGGCCGGGCCGTTCATCGGGCGGGAGGCATAGCCCCTGCCGCCCACACATCCTTTACGGAACGGCGAACTCGCCGATCCGGCCCTCCCGCAGCGCTGCCCCCACGGCGTTGATGGCGCCGTAATCCGGAAACAGCACGGACTGGCCGGCCACGAACCCGGATCCGGCGGTTGGCAGGGTCATGGTGCCGATGGCGTTGGCGTCCAGGTTCCGCAGGCTGTAGGCCAGGATGGCGGCCTGGACCGGGTCGAAACCCTTGTTCACGGTGAGGCAGCAGGAAGCGAAGTCCACCAGCCCGCGGACGGCGTTGACATCATTCAGGCCGCCACCTGTGGTCAGCCGGGCCAGGACGGCCTTGAGCAGGATCTGCTGGTTGCGGACCCGCTGGAAGTCGCCGTCTGCGAAGGCGTACCGCTCGCGGGAAAACTCGAGGGCCGCCTGTCCGTCAAGGTGGTTGACTCCGGGGCCGAAGACGTGGCCGGTGTCGTGGGTGGACTGGAAGGGAATGGGGACGTTGACGTCGATCCCGCCCAGTCCGTCCACCAGGACCTTGAGGCCGCCGAAGTCCAGCATCAGGGTGTGGTCGATGGTGATTCCGAACAGCTGCTGCACCGTCTGGGTGGTCATGTCGATGCCGCCGTACTGCAGGCCGGCGTTGATCTTCGCCCCGCCGAAGCCCGGAATGTCCACCCAGGTATCCCTGTTGATGGACACGATGTACAGGGTCCTGCGGTCGGCCGGGACGTGGACGAGCATCAGGGCGTCCGAGCGCTGGTCCATCGCTTCGCCGGTTGCTGCCGTGTGCGCCGCCGCGTCCTTCGCGTTGCCGCGTATGTCACTGCCGATGACCAGCACGTTCATGGGCGCGGGCGGCAGCTCCGGAATGGGCTCCGGAGGCGGCGGGGGAGCGGGGGCAGGCGGAGGTGCCTCAGAAGGGGTTTCCGAGGGGGACGGTGTCTCAGACGGCGACGGGGACGGCGCTTCGCTTTGCGTTGCGGCGGGCTGGGCCTCGGGGGCGGGACGGTTGAGGCTGAAGACGGCGACGATGGCTACAGCCACCAGGGCGAGCGCCAGCAGCGCCGCGATCCAGCGCCGGCGGCCGTGGGCCACCCAGCTGCCGCCGTGCGGACCGGACGCGGGGGGATCGGTTGGGCCGGTACCTCCGGACCCGGACGAACCGGACCCGGACGAACCAGGCCCGGACGAACCGGGACCGGAGGAACCGGATGAATCAGGACCGCCAGGCGTGCTCACGATGTCTCACCTCGTTGTGGGTAGGTGGGATCAGTGTCAGCCCGCAAGGCCCCTGCTGGCTACAAACTTGTCCAAACTGTCATCTGCCAGGGCCCGCGAGAGCCCCGCAATGGCGTTGCGGTCCGGGATCACGATGGACTGGCCGTCCGCCGACGTTCCCGTTCCGAGTGTTGGGAGGGTGAACATCTCCATGTCGTCGGAGCGGACGTTCCGGAGTTCCAGCCCCAGCCGTGCCAGCGTTCCGGCGTTCAGGCCGCTGTCCGCGCTGACGAAGGGTGCCATGGCGCTGATGACGTTGTGGATCTTCACGGGATTGAGGAGCGTGTCCCGGCTGAGGTTCTTCGCTAGCAGTGCCTGCAGGAAGGCCTGCTGGTTGCGCACCCGCTGGTAGTCGCCGTCGGCATAGGCATACCGTTCGCGGACGAAGTCCAGGGCTCCCTTGCCGTCCAGGACCGTGGGCCCCTTGGCGTACTTCTTGCTGCTGTGCGGCGAGACGAACGGCTGGGTGACGTTGACTTCCACACCGCCCAGGGCGTCGGTCATGCCTACGAACCCTTCGAAGTCGATCATGGCCACATGGTCGATCCGCTGGTTGAACAGGGATTCCACCGTCTGCACCATCAGCGGGACCCCGCCGTACGCGAGGGCTGCATTGATCTTGGCTTGGCCGTTGCCCGGGATGTCCACCCACAGGTCCCGCATCAGGGAGACGGTGAAGATCTTCGACCTGTCTGCGGGGACGTGGACCAGCATGAGGGTGTCCGCGCGCTGGTTGGAGTTGCCGCCGGACAATGCCTCTTCCGTGGTGGCGCCGCGGCTGTCGCTGCCCATCACCAGGATGTTCAGCATGCCGTCGGCCACGGCGTTCTGGGTGCCCTCCGCTGTGCCGGTGCCGGTCTGGCTTCCGGCCGGTCCGCCGCCTTCACCGGGTGCTGGCTCTCCCGCCGCCGCTTCCGCCGGCTGGCGCTGGGGCCGGAGGGATTCCGCCGGCCAGGGAGAGTCGATGGTGGTGATCTCGGACTCGTAGATCTGTCCCAGGCTGTACAGGTAGGCGCCGAGGGAGGCAGGAACGATGATTGCCACGGCCAGGAGCACCAGCAGGATGGTCCGCAACCGGTGGCGCCTGCCGCGTTTGGCCGGCTCGGGTGCGTCGGCCGGCTGGGTGCTTGGATCGTGCAGCTGGATGCCCATTTGGGAAAATTAGCACTGGCAAAAATTCATTACATCGGGGGAATCCGCAGAAAAACCGCAGAGAAAACCACAGGTTAAATGACGACGCCGGAGGCCGGCTCAGGCGGGAACGTTCAGGCGCGCGTGGCGGAGGATGGAGACGATGGCCGGAGCCAGCTCGTCCTCCATCTGCCGGTACACCTCGGGTGACCGCCGGTAGGGGTCGATGATGTCGTTGTCCCCTGCGTTGGGAGGCAGGGACAAGTGCCGGACCCCCGCAGCCCTCGCTGCCAGGCTCTTCCAGAAGGCGGTGTTGGCAGCCAGCCGGTCGCCGTCGTCGGCCGCTCCTGCAGGAGGCGCGCCCCCGTCCGATGCTGCAGCGCGCTGGTCAAGGACGTCGAGCATGCGGGCGAACTCGCGGATGGTGAAGGTGCGCTTGAGGAGAGAGGCGTCCAGCTGGAGCACTTCGCCGCGGTGTCCGGTGGTCATGGTGAGCACCAGGTCCACGCCGCGCAGGATCGCCGGGGTCAGCTGGCGGGCCGCGAAGTTGTCCGGGTCCCCGCCGAAGGTGCGCACGATGTCCGCTGAGATGGGCTGCATGGGCTCGCCCACCATGGCGCGCGTCCCCGCGCTGGTGACCACGAAACCGCCCGGCACCGCCTGGTCGAGGCCTGCCTGCAGCAGCCTCTCGGCCACCGGAGAGCGGCAGATGTTGCCGGTACAGACGGTAAGGATTCGTACTGGTGCGGATGTGTCCAAGGGGATTTTCTCTTTCCAGCCGGTGCGCGGACCGTCCGGCCCGCACGTTTCAACTTAACACGCAACACCTACACGCTCTCTCACTTGACGCAGCTTTTCCCGGGACGCTCTCTCACTTGACGCAGCTTTTCCCGGGACGCTCTCTCACTTGACGCAGCGGCACCGCCACGACTACCAATCCAGGGGCACTGCGACCACCATGGAAGCAGGCACCGATGCGGAGGAGTGGCACGATGAGTCCACAGGAACAGCTGGAACGCGACTGCGTGATTGCCGGAGGCGGCCCGGCCGGCATGGTGCTCGGCTACCTGCTCGCGGGCGCCGGCCTGAAAGTCACGGTGCTGGAGAAGCACGCGGACTTCCTGCGCGACTTCCGCGGGGACACCGTGCATCCTTCCACTGTCACCCTGCTCGGCGAGCTCGGGCTGCGGGAGAAATTCCTGCAGCTGCCCCTGACCCGCTTGCCCACCCTGGACGCCGTTGTGGAAGGGCAGCGCATCACCATGGCCGACTTCCGCACCCTCCGGGCCCCCGACAACTTCCTGGTCCTGGCCCCGCAGTGGGACTTCCTGAACTTCCTGGCCCGCGAGGCGGCAGCTTTCCCCACCTTCGAGCTGCTCATGGACACGGAGGCCACCGGACTGATCATGGAGCAGGACCACGTGCGCGGAGTGCGGGTTGAAACGCCCGACGGCGGACGCGAGATCCGTGCGACGCTGACCGTGGCCGCGGACGGGCGGGCGTCCGTGCTGCGCTCGGCGGCAGGGCTGGTTCCGGATGAGTTCGGCGTGCCCATCGACGTGCTGTGGTTCAACCTTCCCAAACCGCCCTCGCCGCCGCCCGTGACCCTCGGGTATATCTCATCCCGCGGGATGGTCCTCACCCTTGACCGGGGCGACAGGTACCAGTCGGGCATGGCCATCCAGAAAGGCGGACTCGATGATCTCCGGGCTGCAGGGCTGGGCGCACTCCGTGAACGGCTCACTCGCGCGGCCCCTGTGCTGCAACCGGTGGTTGGCACCCTGCAGGACTGGGAGCAGGTCAAACTCCTCTCCGTCCAGATCAACCGGCTCCGGCGCTGGTACCGGCCCGGACTCATGGCGATCGGCGATGCCGCCCACGCAATGTCTCCGGTGTTCGGCGTCGGCGTGAACTTCGCCATCCAGGACGCCGTGGCGCTGTTCAACGCTATCTCTGCTGACCTGGCTGCCGGAGCGGCCCCGGTGGAGAAGCTCGCGGCCGTGCAGCGGCGCCGCGAGATGCCGGTGAAAGTCATGCAGTTGATACAGCGCAACGGGCACAAGGCCATCTCCAGGGCAGCCACGGGCCACAGCTTCGCCCCGCGCTGGGTGGTTGTGCTGATCGGGATCGCCTCACCGCTGCTGCGCCGCTTCACCGCACGGTTTATCGGCGTCGGAATCCGCCCCGAACATGTGAAGCCGGCGGCGGCTGGATCCAGGCGATCCAGACGCCGCTGGCCGGGCGAACGCTCTCTCACTTAACGCCCTTTCCAGGCGGACGCTCTCTCAAGTTCGTTGGGGAAGTGATAGAGCGTCGGCCGATTTGGTGCGTTAGGTGATAGAGCGTTGGCCGATTTGGTGCGTTAGGTGAGAGAGCGTTGGCCGATTTGGTGCGTTAGGTGAGAGAGCGTTGGCCGATTTGGGGTATTAAGTGAGAGAGCGTCGTGGGGGAGGGTTAGAGCCCGGCCAGCATCTCCTTCATCTCCGCGATCTCCGCTTCCTGGGACGTGGCGATGTCGCGGGCCAGCTGGATGCTCTCGGGGTGCTTGCCGGCGGCGATTTCCTGCTGCGCCATGTCGATCGCGCCTTCATGGTGTCCGATCATGTGCTCCAGGAAGAGCCGGACGGCGTCCGTTCCCTGGGCATCCTTGAGCTTCTCCATGCCCTCAGAATCAACCATGCCGGTCATGCCGTGCCCGGAGTGGTCAGACATCATGGTGGGCACGTTCCAGTCCTCGAGCCACCCGGTCATCGTTTCGATCTCCGGCGCCTGCGCGTCCTTGATCTTGGTGGCCAGGGCGGTGACGTCCGCGGGCATGTCCGGTTTCGCCAGGATCATGTCGCTCATCTCCACGGCCTGCGCGTGGTGCGGGATCATCATCTGGGAAAAGGCGATGTCCGCCGGGTTATGGCCGGCACTGGCATCGGGCATCATGCTGGACGCGGGGCCTGAGCTCCCGTGGTTCATGGGCATGGTGCTTCCGCCGGAACTTCCGGCATCGGTGGCGCACCCGGCCAGGCCAAGCGAGGCTGCCAGCGCAGCGGCGACGGACAGGGCTTTGATCTTGCTGTTCATTGTGTGATGGTCCTTCAGGAAAGTAGGTGAACTGGGCCTGTGGAGGCGTGGGAGGCCACGCGGCGCAGTACGTTTACGTTCGGCTGATGGACAGGTCGCAGGGCGTCGGGCTTGGCGGGACGAAGGAGTAACCGGCGGCCCTGTGGGTGCCAAAAACCGGTGCCAGTAGTGCGGTGGGGCTTGCCGGGGGAGGGACGGCCGCGAGCGATCCGGTCTTCGCCAGCGGGGTGCACGACGCGCCTTCTTCCCGCACATCCGGGCACCCCGCGCTGCAGGATTCGGAGGCGGTGAAGGCCGCGCCTACCGCATCCGTCAGGGTCGCTGCGTGTCCAGCATGGGAATGTCCGACGGCGGCGTGTTCCGCCGCGGAGTGCCCACCGGGAGAATGCCCGACGGCGGAGTCCCCGGCACCAAGGGCGACGTCCGCGTGGGCCGCGTGCGAGGAATGGTCCGCGGTCATGACGTGCATGCCGAAAATTCCGGCCACGACGGCCATAACCACAGCCAGCAGCCCCGCGCGGAGGAGGGCTGCCGGCAGGACGCTGGCGCGTGCCGTCATGCTGGTTCCTCCTCCTTCAGTGGACGGGCCGGGACTGGGTTGGGTCCGGCGGGGCTGGACTGGATTGGTCAGGCTGTACTGGATTGGTCAGGCTGGGACGGATCGGACCGGGTTCAGTACCTTCAACGTACCTCGGACGGGTTGAGTTTCACCCGCCGCAGCAGCTGGGCGTTCAGGGCCACCACAATGGTGGACACGGACATCAGGACGGCTCCGGCAGCCGGCGAGAGCACCACCCCGGCGAACGCCAGGACACCGGCGGCCAGCGGCACGGCCAGGACGTTGTAGCCGGTGGCCCACACCAGGTTCTGCCACATCTTGCGGTAGCTCGCCCGGGAGAGGTCCACCATGGACAGCACGGCGCGCGGATCGTTTCCGGCCAGCACCACCCCGGCGGACTCCATGGCCACGTCCGTGCCGGCCCCGATGGCGATGCCCACCTCGGCGCGGGCCAGCGCCGGCGAATCGTTGACGCCGTCGCCCACCATGGCCACCTTCAGGCCGCGGGCCTGCAGTTCGGCAACCTTCTTGTCCTTGTCTGCGGGCAGCACTTCGGCGAACACCTCGTCGATGTTCAGGTCCTCGGCCACGGCCTGGGCCACCTGCCGGGCGTCGCCGGTGATCATGCCAACCTTCACCCCGCGGTTCTGCAGGGCCGCAACGGCCTGGCGCGACTCAGCCCGCACCGCGTCCTCCAGGCTGACCGCCCCCAGCACGCGGCCGTCGTCGTCAATCACGTGCAGGACGGCAGCGCCGCGGTCCATCCATGCCCGGGTGGACCGGGCCAGGGCGGAAGGTTCGACGGCGCCCAGCTCGCGCAGGAGCGCGGGCCCGCCCACGTGCACGGTGCGTCCGTCCACCGAGGCCCGCACGCCCCGGCCGGTCAGGGAGGTGGAGCCGCTGGCGGCAGGAAGGGTGAGGTTGCGTTCCCGGGCCGCGCGGACGATGGCACGGGCCACCGGGTGCTCGCTGTCCGACTCAACCGCGGCGGCCAGGGCCAGCAGCTCATCAGCGTCCACTCCCTCGGCGGCGGCCACGTCCTTCAGTTCGGGTGCGCCCGTGGTGAGCGTGCCGGTCTTGTCGAAAAGGACCACGTCGATGGTGCGCATGCGTTCCAGCGCCATCCGGTTCTTGATCAGCACCCCGGCCCGGGCCGCCTGCTCGGTGGAGATGGCGATGACCAGCGGGATGGCCAGGCCCAGGGCGTGGGGGCAGGCGATGACCAGGACGGTCACGGTGCGGGTGACGGCCTCCGGGATGCTGCCCAGCAGGGTCCAGGCGATGAAGGTGAGGACACCCGCGCCGGCGGCAAAGTAGAACAGGAAGGCTGCGGCGCGGTCGGCCAGGGCCTGGGCCCGGGAGGAGGACGACTGTGCCTCGGCCACCAGCCGCTGGATGCCGGCCAGGGCGGTGTCGTCGCCCACGGCCGTCACCCGGACGCGGACGCTGGTGTCCGTGGCGACGGTTCCAGCCACCACGGTGTCGCCCGGGCCGCGGGGCACGGTTTTGGATTCGCCGGTGATCATCGACTCGTCGACTTCCGCCTGCCCCTCCACCACCGTTCCGTCCGCGGGCATCCGGGCGCCGGAACGGACCAGGACCAGGTCGCCTTGCTGGAGTTCGGAGACGGGAACGGTTTCGGTGCCGGTGTCCGTGATGCGTTCGGCTTCATCCGGCAGCAGCGCGGCGAGGGCATCAAGGGCCCCCTGCGCCGAACCCAGGGCCCGCATCTCGATCCAGTGGCCCAAAAGCATGATGGCCACCAGCAGCGCGAGCTCCCACCAGAAGTCCAGGTCGAAGCCGCCCAGGCCCAGGCTGGTGACCCAGGACGCGGCGAATGCAACGGTGATGGCCATGGCGATCAGCAGCATCATGCCCGGCCGGCGGTCCTTCAGCTCCTGCAGGCCGCCCTTGAGGAATGGCTGGCCGCCGTAGAGGAAGATCACCGTGCCCAGGACGGGTGGGATCCAGGTGGACCCGGGGAACATGGGGGCCATGTAGCCCAGGATGTGCCCCACCATGGGGCTGAAGTAGACCACGGGGATGGACAGGGCCAGCGTCAGCCAGAACCTGTTCTTGAACATGGCCGTGCTGTGTCCGGCGTGCTGCCCGTGCGTGTGGACGGCATGATCGTCGTCAGGGCGCGCGGCGTGGCCGTGGCCGTGGCCGCTGCCTGAAGCAGCCGCCGGTTCGGTGAGGGTGCCGCGTGAGGGGCGGTCGTCGTCGTGATGGTGGTGCTGGTGGTCCTGCATCGGATCCTCCTTGGAGGGCGCCGCAACCCGGGGCAACAGCCCCGTTGCGGAAAATCAGTTGGCAGCCAGGGAGTACCCGGCCGAGGTGACGGCCTGGCGGACCGCCGCGTCTGAAACGGAGCCGGCAACGGTCAGGCCGGAACGGCCGCCGGCTACCAGGTCAACGGAGGCCGACTCGACGCCGTCAAGGGCGGAGACGGCCTTCTCCACCGTCCGGACGCAGTGCCCGCAGGTGAGGCCCTCGACGGAGAAGGTTCGCTGGGAGGGGGCAGCGGCGTCGGAATGTACGACGGCGGCCGGCGCCTTCTGCGCGTGGCCTGCGGGGGAGCAGCAGCTGCAGCCGGCGCTGGAGGCCAGAGGGAGCGCGGTGCGGTTCTCACTATCAAACATGTCAGTTCCATTCCTTGGTGAAGGACGATTCCTTGCTGGGCAGGCGCTGGGGTTGAACGGCTGTGACGGCGGTGCGGGGCACCGGCCTGGACATACCACTTCACTGACAACACCTTGAATATACCCCTAGGGGGTATATGCGTCAAGCGTTGCTGCCACCCGGAGGGCACCGGCGCTTCGGAAGGGGCCATGGTCCCTTACGCCCGGGGCCTTGCCCGGCCATAATGGAATAAGTGCGGACTGTGCCAACGGCCGGGGACGTGTTGGACGCTACATGGAGGTGGCCCTGTGTCAGAGCTGACCGGCCCTTATACCTATTCCAGCGCGCTGGGGGACAACCAGTGCGTTGCCGGAACGTTCCACGCGGACGTCGCCACGGGGAGGCTCCACTGGTCGGAGGCCATGTTCCAGCTGCACGGATACCAGCGGGGCGAGGTGGTGCCCACCCTGGAGTTGCTCTTCTCCCACAAGCATCCTGAGGACAGGCCCAAGTGCGAGGAAATTGTGGCGCAGGTCGTCCGGACCGGCGGCTATTTCTGCATGTACCACCGCATCATCGATGCGCAGGGCCGGACCCGGCGGGTCCTGACAACCGGTGACGCGCTCGTAGAGGGCGGGAGGGTCACTGCCCTGGAAGGCGTCATGATCGACCTCACCTCAACGCTCCAGCGCGAAACCGAGCAGACCGCCCGTGACGCGGTCATTGGAGCCACCTCCACCAGGACTGTCATCGACCAGGCCCGCGGCATCCTCATGGGCCAGCTGAAAATGGGGTCTGACGACGCATTCCAGATGCTGGTGAGCACCAGCAGCCACCGCAACGTCAAGCTGGTGGTGGTGGCCGCCGAGCTGGTGCAGCTGGCCAACTCGGCGGAGTCGCGGAAGTACCTCGAGGCGGCTGTCAAGGCCATCGAAATGGACGGCCGGGGGAATGCGGCGCAGCGGAAACGGGCTGTCTAGGGTCAGTTAGTGGTGCTCCACCCAGCACGCCAGAATGGTGGTGGACAACTGGTAGGCCAGCGCATTGCGGCTGATGCCATCCGGGCCCATGGCCTCCGGCAAGCCCGAGGCGTCCACCTGCAGCACGAAGCTGTCCTTCTGGAACACTGCCGATCCGTCCGCGGTTTCGTAGGCGGGAAAGCCGAGGCTGGCGAGCCCTTCAATCGGCGTCGCGTCCACAGCCAGCGCTTGCATGGCGTCAAAGTAGGTCAGCGCCGCCGCCTTGTCCGGTGCTTCCCGGACCGAAATCTCGAGCGCACCCTCGTCCAGGTGGTACGTGCAGGTGAAGGTGCTGTCCGCCCAGCTGTTGACGGTATGCGGATCCTGCTCCAGGTCAAGGATCGCCGTGAGCCTGTCCATCGGCTGGTCACCGCACACCATCTTCGCTGCTTCGCTGGGTTCGCTGACGGCAGCGCGCGGGGAAGGGGAGCCGCCGCCATGATGCCCCGCGTGGCCGCCGTGCGCTGAGGGGTCCGCGGCAGCTGGTGCTGCCGGGGCGGAGGCGTCCGACGACGGCGCCTGGGCCGCTCCCACGGACCCCGCCGCAGCAGCGCAGCCGGAGAGCAGCAGGGCTGAGACAGCAAGCGAAGCAAGCAGCGGGGTGCGGTGGGTCATGACTCGTCCGTCCTGGCCGCACCCCTGTGAGGGTTCGCGGCCGTTTGTTCGGTTACTGAGGGATTAGGTGATGGTGCGATGGGGCGCTGGCGGGAAACGGGTCAGGCTTTGAGCTTGGCGTAGATGACGTAGTTGTCATCGAAGAGCCCGGTGGCGGGGTCGTAGCCGTCGCAGGTGATCAGCCGGAGTTCCGGGCCTGCCGTGTTTCCGTAGACCTCCAGCGTGGGGAAGTCGTTCTTGCTGTAGAGGGCTCCGCGGTCAACGGTGAATACGGCGATGCTGCCGTCGGTTCGCGAGACGTTGATCTCGGCTCCCGGGGTGAGCTTGCGGAGGTCCGCGAACACACCGCCACGGCCGCTGGGAGAGTTGACGTGGCCAAGCATGACGGACGGTCCACGCTCGCCGGGGGCGGGGGAACCGTTGTACCAGCTGGCCGGAGCGCCGCTTCCGGAGTCCTGCGGTACCTCGAGCGAGCCGTTCTCCCGCAGGCCCAGCTTGAGCAGATCGGTCCGCACGCCGATGGCAGGAATTTCCAGGACCACCGGCTCGGACCGGGACAGGACTGCCGGCTGTGATGCTGCAGGCGCCGGAGCGGAAACGGCCGGTGCCGGCATCGCCGGACTGGCCGCGGCCAGGGTGGGTGCCGCGGAAGCCGCCACGGAAGCGGAAGGTGGGGCACCGGCGTCGGGCGCTACCGAATCTGCGGTGCCGCAGCCGCCCAAAGCCAGCAGGAGCAGAAGCCCGGCCGCCGCGGTGGCCCAGGGGCCCCCGCGGCGGCCGGAATTCATGGTTGTCACAGTGATGATCCAGTCAGCCCAGGCTTAGGCCGCGGATCCGGCGCTGCGGCGGCGAACAACGTACGCGCCGCCGGCGAGAGCGGCCAGGGCCAGGCCGCCGCCGAGGGCCAGGGCGCCGGTGTCGGTGCCGGTTTCCTGGCCAACGCCGGTGTCAGCACCGCCGGCGGGCATCTTCATCTGTCCGGCGGCCAGGGTTCCGCACAGGGCGGGGGAGGTGGCGGCCAGCGGGAGTTCGGGGACAAGGTCGCTCTTGGCTGCCTGGCCCGCTGCGCTCAACGTTGCCGGATCAAGGCCGTGGACCACAACCACGGCGGTTCCTGCTTCCAGGGCGGCCTTTGTTTCGGCGTTCAGTTCGAAGGTGCGGTCTACGGTGTAGCTTGCGCCCTGGCCGGCGACCTTGAGGTCAAGCCCGGCGGCAGGGCTGGTATCGCCGCTGGTGGACAGGGTGGTGACAATGCCGCCGTAGCCCGGTGCGCCTTCGGTGGTGGAGACAACCTGGTCACCGTCCTTGTCGGCGGAGGGGGCCGGGCATACGCCCTGGGCGCCGCCGTGGATGTGCTGGACGTGGGGGTAGGGGGCATCCATGAAGGTTGCGGCCAGGCCGGAGACCTTGAGGACGGCGTGGGCCTGGTTGCCCGTGACATCTACGGTGATGGTGCCGGAGGCCGAGCTGCCGTTGATCTGGCCCAAGGTGGACTGGTACGACTGGTCGGCGGCCATGGCGGGGCTGCCGGAGAGGGCAAGGGCGCCCAATGCGAGGGTTGGTACGGCCAAAAAGCGGAGTGTCTTATTCATCAGAAAGCAGTCTCCTCATACAAGTAACGGTGTCGTCCCGGATGAGGGACAAAAGTACTTCGGCGCCGCTGCTGTTACGGATGGGAAGAAAGTGAACTGGAACACAGGATGTGGTGCTAGCAATACCGGAACTCGAGGGAAACACCCCCTGTAGGATGGACAGAAGGTGCGCCGGGAAGTCTGGTCGGCATAGTCTTGTAGACCCCAAATGCCAGGAGACTCAATGAACCAGACCACGCCCTCCACACCCCCGCCCGGGAAGGGGAAATCCACCGTTCTTTCCAGGGGCAGTTACGCCGAGGCGCTCCGGATCGGGGAGATTCTCCGCAAGGAGACCGTCGGCGGCGCCCTGCTGGTGGCAGCTGCGGTCATCGCCCTCATCTGGGCCAACTCGCCGGCGTCGGACAGCTACTTTGCCCTCAGGGACTTCAAGTTCGGTTACGAGCCCTGGCACCTTGAGCTCAGCCTCGGTGCGTGGGCGGCGGACGGGCTGCTGGCCATCTTCTTCTTCCTGGTGGGCCTGGAACTCAAACGCGAGTTCGTGGCAGGGGACCTGCGCCAGATCAGCAAATCGATCGTGCCCGTTGCGGCCGCCGTGGGCGGCGTGGTGGTACCCGCGCTGATCTACGTCGTGATCAACCTCACCAGCCCCGAGACCCTGCGCGGCTGGGCCATCCCCACTGCCACGGACATCGCGTTCGCGGTGGCGGTCCTGGCCATCATCGGCTCCCACCTTCCGAGCGCCCTGCGGATCTTCCTGCTGACGCTGGCCGTGGTGGACGACCTCATCGCGATCTCCATCATCGCGTTCTTCTACACCAGCGACCTGGACGTCATGCCGCTGGTCCTGGCCCTCATTCCGCTGGCCCTCTACGCCTTCCTGGCCCACAAATACCGCCACTTCTTCGGTATGAAAGCCTCCGCAGCCTGGGTCATCCTGCTGCCGCTTGGCGTGATCACCTGGGCCCTTGTCCACGCGTCCGGCATCCACGCCACCGTGGCCGGCGTGCTGCTGGGCTTCGCCGTCCCCGTCATCCGCTCCCAGGCCGCGGGCGGTCCGGACGCCGGGCCAGGCCTGGCGGAAATCTTCGAACACCGCTTCCGGCCCATCTCCGCGGGCGTGGCGGTTCCCATCTTCGCGTTCTTCTCCGCCGGCGTGGCCGTTGGCGGCTGGGAGGGGCTGGGTTCCGCCCTTGCGGACCCGGTGGCGCTGGGCATCATCGTGGGCCTGGTGGTGGGCAAGCCGATCGGCATCCTGGGCGTCACCTGGCTGCTGACCAAGGTCACCCGGGCGGAGCTGGACAAGTCCTTCAAGTGGATCGACGTCTTTGGCGTGGCCCTCCTGGCCGGCATCGGGTTCACGGTGTCCCTGCTGGTGGCCGAGCTCAGCTTCGGGCAGGGGAGCCTGCACGATGACCACGCCAAGGTAGGCATCCTGGCCGCGTCAGTGCTCGCGGCGCTGCTGGCCGCGGCGGTACTGACCACAAGGAACCGCCAGTACCGTGCCGAGGAAGAGGCCGAGAAGGTGGACGCGGACCAGGACGGCATTCCGGACGTCTACCAGGAACGGAACTGACACCACTTCAATAGCAAACGCGGGGCTGCTCCGCACCCGTCCCGAATCATCGGATGGGTGCGGAGCAGCCCCGCGTTTGGTTGAGCCGCAGACAACGCGCCTAGCGGCGCACTGAGTTCCTGCGTCCCACAACGGCCTCGGCTGTTCCCACCAGCAGCACCGCGGCGATGACAGCCACGATGAAGCCCACGAAGTTCAGCTCGAAGATGTCTCCGGTGCCCAGCAATGATGCGACCACTCCGCCGATGACCGAGCCAACAAGGCCCAGCAGGAGGGTGGCCAGCAGGCCCAGGTTTTGCTTGCCCGGCTTGATCAGGCGGGCAAGTGCGCCAATGACCAGGCCGGCGACGATGAATCCAATCACGGTGTGCTCCTTAGTGGTGGTTGCGGACGGATGACGCCCGTACTGCCGCAGCGGTGCCGCAATGGATTCATTCTATGTACACCTCCGGCCGCTTCTGCTGCGCGCGGTGGCGGCCCTGAGGACGATGGTCCCCGTACTGGCGGGAATCAGGCCGGGGCCAGCGGCTTGGCCTGTTCCTCCACGTGCCGGATTTCGAGCGCCTCCGGGTCCAGCAGCTTCCGCGTGCCGGTCCTTGCGTCCAGGATCCAGAACAGTTCCAGGGCCGGGACGACGTCCATCACCCGCCCCCGGTGGAAAAGTTTGCCGTTGTGCCATGCCTCGATCTGGTCCCCGACCCTGAGCTGGCCGGTGAGAACTCCCTGTGCCTCCATGATGCGCCTCCTGCTGTTGTGTCCCCGTAAGAGACAGCATGCCGTGGCCAGGTTGCTGAAATGTTTCAATGCGGTGTTTTTTCTGTGACTATGCGGGAGTCAAACTGTCAGCGTGACGTGCCTTTGCCGGTGTCGCCAAGGCGGTCCGGCGTCCCAGTGGTTCCGCTTGGGCCGGAACCGGTGCCTGAACCATTGGATTCCGCGCCGTTGAGGTGGTCCGAGTAGGGCGCATGAAGCTGCGGTTTCTCGTCGATGAGCTCGTTCGCGGCCATGGCCAGGAGGTCGCGCTGGAAGACGGGCAGGGAAATGAGGCCCTGTGAGTAGGCCTGAACCTCGTATTCGCCCGCGGAACCGCAAATGCTGAAGTACCTCAGCCAGAGTTCACCCATGCTGATGTCAGCGGCCTTCAGGGCATCGTTGAGCTGATTGCGTTGTTCCGGTTCATGAGGATCGAAGCCCACGTTCCAACCTCTTAACGTGCTTCCGGGGGCGCCTTGGTGAGCAGCTTTTCGCTGACCTCAATCAAGGGAAGACCGGATTCCCTGGCTTTTCTGACGAGCTGTTTCATCGCGTCGTCCTGGCTGAGGCAGGACGCGTCCGCTGTCCTCATCAAATTGTCCCGGAAGGAACGCATAGATCTTCAACGTTTTGATTCCTTACTGTCCAAACACCAGCGGCGCGCTGACCACGGAACGGACCGGCAGGGCAGCTACGGCAGACTGCCACGCAGGCCACTACCAGGGTGTCGGTGAAACCGCTGCTGGTTCCCGCACATCCCCGGCCAATCAGCGAAACACCGCTGCCGCCTGCGCCCGGCGTTGAGTCCTTGACGCCCGGAGGGACGGGCATCAGGCCACGGCGGGATAGCTGTAGAGGATGTAGTCGGCCGCAGCCGGACCGGTCATCCGGAGCCTGCTGTTAGCCAGGTCAATGCCGCAGCGGTGCATCCCCGCCCGGAATGCCTGGTCCGGCTTGGGCTCCAGCCCCCGGAGTGCGGCCCAGCTCACATAGAGGCCGTAGAGGCAGTCGGGCCCGAGGCCGCCGTCGTTCGAAGGATCTAAAACCGTTGCCTGGTCAAGGAACTGCTGGAAGTGCGTGATTGCCATAATGTGGCCTGTTCATCTTCTGCATCATGTGCCGCCGTGTGGCTACAGCAGCTTCTCAGGGGCCTGTGCAGGGGTCCGGGAGGGGACAGGGAATGATTCCCGTCACTCTTCCGAATGTACGCCCGCCCAGGGGGTAAGTACAGCAATCGGACCACCCGTGCGGTTTGCCTGTGCCGGTACGGAACGGCCGCAGGACTCCTATGCGTCTCTGCTCTGGGCGTACAGGCCCGGTCCGGTGGGGACCGTGCCGGTATGATGGAGTGCATTATGGATGACCCTCCCTCACATATGCCCAAGCCCCTCCGCCTTCTGACCGGTTCGCCGGCCACCACGGGAGAGGGGCGCCTGAATGTATGAATGGATCATGCTCGGTATCGGCCTCGTCCTGACGGTCGGTACCGGTTTCTTTGTTGCTTCCGAGTTCGCGCTGGTCAATCTGGACCGCAATGACCTCGAAGCCCGCCAGGCCCGCGGGGAAAAGCGCCTTAAGCCCACCATCAAAGCACTGAAGATCACCTCGACCCACCTCTCAAGTGCGCAGCTGGGCATCACCCTGACAACGCTGCTCACGGGTTACACGTTCGAGCCGGCGATCAGCTCGCTGTTGCGCGGCCCTTTACTGTCCACGGGGCTTCCCGAGGCTGTTGTGCCGGGCATTGGTGCGGTGATCGGCATTTTCATCGCCACGATCTTCTCGATGGTGATCGGCGAGTTGGTGCCCAAGAACTTCGCCCTGGCGCTGCCCCTGGCCACGGCCAAGTTCGTGGTGCCGTTCCAAGCCCTCTTCACCACCGTGTTCAAACCGGTGATCCTGCTGTTCAACAACACCGCCAACAAGATCATCCGCTCCTTCGGCATCGAGCCGAAGGAGGAACTCTCCGGCGCCCGCAGCGCGGAGGAACTCAGCTCGCTGGTCCGCCGGTCAGCCCTTGAGGGCCTCCTGGATGAGGACCATGCGGTGCTGCTGCACCGGACCCTGCGGTTCTCGGAGCACTCTGCCGCGGACGTCATGACCCCCCGCGTCCGGATGACAGCAGTCAACGCCGATGACACGGCCGAAGAAATCGTCGCCCTTGCCACCACTACCGGCTATTCCCGGTTCCCCGTCATTGGGGAGGACCGTGACGACGTGCTGGGCGTGCTCCACGTAAAGCAGGCCTTCGCCGTGGACCTGGCAGCCCGGTCGCGGGTGCTCGCGTCGGAGTTGATGATTGAGCCGCTGCGGGTGCCCGAGTCCATGGGCGTGGATACGCTGCTGGTCCTGCTGCGCAAGCAGGGCCTCCAGGTGGCCATCGTCTCCGATGAGCACGGCGGCACCGCCGGCATCGTGACGCTGGAGGACCTGGTGGAGGAGATTGTCGGCGAGCTTGAGGACGAACACGACCGTGCCCGCACCGGCGTCGTCCGGACCGGACGGTCCATCACCTTTGACGCGTCCCTGCGGCCCGACGAACTGCTGGACCGGACAGGCATCACGGTGCCCGACGGCGAGGAGTATGACACCCTGGCCGGTTTCGTCACGGACCAGCTGGACCGTATTCCCGAACTCGGTGATGAAGTGATGATCGACGGCGGGACGCTCCGGGTGGAGCGTGTCCTGGGTACGCACGTGGAGCGGATCCGCTTCACGCCTAACGGATCCCAGGAAGCGCCCAAGAGTGCGCATGACCGCATCATTGATGACCTTACGCAGGAGCTGACCCATGAGTGAATATCTTCCCGGCATTATCTGGCTGGTGGTGCTCCTGGTGGTCAACGCGTTCTTCGTCGGTGCGGAGTTCGCCGTCATTTCCGCACGCCGCTCCCAGATTGAGCCCAAGGCAGAGGCCGGCAGCAAGGCCGCCAAGACCACGCTGTGGGCCATGGAGCATGCCACGCTGATGCTGGCCACCAGCCAGCTGGGCATCACCGTGTGTTCCCTGGTGATCCTGAACGTCTCCGAACCCGCCATCCACCACCTGCTGGAAATCCCGCTGGGCCTGACGTCCCTGTCCTACGAGGCAATCAGCATCATTGCCTTCATCACGGCGCTGCTGCTGGTCACCTTCCTGCACGTGGTGCTTGGTGAGATGGTCCCCAAGAACATCTCCTTCTCCGTTCCCACGCGGGCAGCCCTGATCCTGGCCCCGCCGCTGGTCATGGTCTCCCGCGTGGTCAAGCCGGTGATCTGGACGCTGAACGGCATTGCCAACTCCATCCTCCGCCTGTTCAAGGTGGAGCCGAAGGACGAGGCCACCAGCGCCTACACGCTGGATGAGGTGGCGAACATCGTGGAGCAGTCCACCCGGGACGGCATGCTGACGGACACCACCGGAACCCTGACCGCCGCGTTCGAATTCACGGCCAAGACCGTGGCGGACGTGGAGGTTCCCATTTCCGAGATGGTGCTCCTGCCTGAGTCCGCCACGCCGGCTGACATCCAGCGCGCCGTGGCCGGGCACGGGTATTCCCGGTACATCCTCACCAATGACGACGGCGAGCCCTCCGGGTACCTGCACCTCAAGGACGTCATGGACCTGACAACGCAGGAGAAGTTCACCCAGCGGGTGCCTGCCAAGCGGATCCGCCGCCTCGCGTCCGCCTACAGCGGCAGCGAGCTTGAGGACGCTCTGGCCACGATGCGCCGCACCGGCGCCCACGTTGCACGGGTGTTCGACGCGAAGGGCAACACCACCGGTGTCCTGTTCCTGGAGGACATCATCGAGGAACTGGTAGGCGAGGTCCAGGACGCCACCAGCGCCTGAAACGCCGGCTGCAGCACGGCCACCTTCAGCACGGCCACCTGCAGCACGGCCACCGCACCACACTGCTGCACCACAGCCACGAAGGCGCCGCTCCGTCACGGGGCGGCGCCTTCCGCCGTTAACGGGCCCGGCCGGCGGCGCAGGACATAATGGCAGGCCGGGCCTATGATGAGTGCATATACGTGCACATATGCACCCAAGGAGTGGGCTGGATGTTTTCGGTTCTGCGGAACGCAACGTACCGGAGGCTCTTTGCTGCCCAAATCGTGGCGCTGATCGGCACGGGCCTGCTGACGGTCGCGCTGGGGCTGCTGGCCTACGACCTGGCTGCGGGTAATGCCGGGGCGGTGCTCGGTACCGCGCTGACCATCAAGATGCTTGCGTACGTGGGCCTGGCGCCGGTGATCAACGCGCTGCTGGCCCGCTGGCCGAAAAAACCGGTCCTGATCGGGGCCGACCTGGTGCGCGCGGCAATGGCACTGTCGCTGCCGTTCATCACCGAAACCTGGCAGATCTACGTGGTGATTTTCCTGCTGCAGTCAGCCTCTGCCACGTTCACCCCGGCGTTCCAGTCGCTGATCCCCGCCGTCCTTCCGGACGAACGGGACTATACGCGCGCGTTGTCCCTGTCCCGGCTGGCGTACGACATGGAGGCCCTGGCCAGCCCGGCCCTTGCCGCGCTGCTGCTCACCGTTGTCAGCTACAACAACTTGTTCCTGGGTACCGTGGCAGGGTTCGTGTTCTCCGCCCTCATGGTGGCCGTTTCCGTCCTGCCGCGGGTCTCCGCCGGGGAGTCGCCGCAGGCCTCGCTCTGGCACAGGACCACGCTCGGCGCCAGGATCTTCTGGCGGAACCGGCGGCTCAGGTCGCTGCTGGCACTGAACCTGGTGGTCGCGGCCCCCACGGCCCTGGTGCTGGTGAACACGGTGGTCTATGTCCGTGATGTCCTGCACCGGCCGGACACGGACCTTGCCCTGGCGCTGGCCTGCTTTGGGGTGGGGTCCATGATCGTTGCCCTGTCCGCCCCGTGGCTGCTTAAACGCCTGGGTGACCGGACGGTGATGCTCGCCGGGGCCGCCGTCGTTCCCATCGTCATGGCCGGCGCCGCCGCCATCTCATGGGCCACGCCCGGCAGCGGATGGTGGTTGCTGCTCACCCTCTGGTTCCTCCTGGGTGCGGCGAACTCCACCATCCTTACGCCGTCGTCGAGACTGCTGCGCGAAGCCTCCACCGAGGACACCCGGCCGTATGTTTTCACGGCGCAGTTCTCGCTCTCGCACGCCTGCTACATCCTGGCCTATCCGCTGGCGGGCTGGGTGGGAGCCGTGGCCGGTTTGGGCTGGGCCGCGGCGGGGCTGACAATTGTTGCGATGATAGGCAGTGCAGGAGCATTCCTGTCCTGGCCCCGGCATGATGCCGCAGGGGCCACGGGCCGTGCAGGGGAGGAGCAGGACAGTGGCCAGCCAGCCCCGCAGCGAAGCCGCGCCCGCCGTTGATGTCCCGTCCCTGGTCCACCAGGTAACTCCGGGGCCGGAGCTGCTGGAGGCAGCCTCCGCCACCCTCCGGATGCTGGCCGAGCCCACGCGCCTGCACCTGCTCTGGCAGTTGTCGCAGGGCCCCAGGACCGTGACCGAGCTGACGGCCGCCGTCGGAGTTCCGCGGACAGTGGCAAGCCAGCACCTGGCCAAACTCCGCCTCAGCGGGTTGGTGGACACGCGCAAGGACGGCCGCCACGTGATCTATTCGTTGCGCGACGGGCACCTGGTCCGCCTGATCCGCGAAACCATCAACCATGCGGACCACCGCGTCACCGGCGAACCCACCCACGGCTGACGCGTCGAAAGGCCGCGTGCCGCAGCTCACCGGGCAAAATGATCAGCACCCTTAGTGATTTGTGGTTACGATGGGTAGGTAAGCCGCTGGCAGCACGCCGGCGGGAGCCGACCGTAGGGAGAAACACCATGGGTTTGGACGACAAGATTGGTAACGCAGCCGAGAAGCTTGGCGGCAAGGGTAAAGAGGCCGCCGGCGAAGCGACCGGCGACGATCGTTTGAAGGCCGAAGGCCAGGGCGACCAGGCCAAGGGCGACCTGAAGCAGGCCGGCGAAAAGGTCAAGGACGCTTTCAAGAAGGACTGACCTACCGGTCCATCAGCAAAGGGTGCGGTTCCACTGGAGCCGCACCCTTCCTGCGTTTACCGGAACTTGGGCAGGCTCTGAATCCCGTGGTCCTGCGCCCCGCTATCGTGGAGTATGGCGAACACGATTCTTGTCGGTATTGATGCCTCCACTGAAAGCGCCGCTGCCGCGGACTGGGCGCTGGCAGAGGCGAAGTCGCTCAAATGGAGCGTTGTGTTCGTCCATGCCGTGTCCCCGGTCGATGTTGCAGACCCGGAAGTTGAGGCACGGTACTTTCGAGCATCCTTCAGTGAAGCGGAACGGACCTTCGGGCCGTTGCTGGAGGACGCAGAGTCCAAGGGTGTGCCTGCGGAAAGCCGGGTGGTTGCCGGACGCGCCAAGGACGTGCTGATCCGATTGTCGTCCCGGGCTGGGCTTGTAGTCGTTGGGCGCCGTCACCGCACCGGTTACGCATCCCGCTTCGGAAGCGTCTCCGCCGCCTTGGCGGCGCACTCTTCCTGTTGGACTGCAGTCATCCCGGAGAGGTGGAAGCGGGACCAACCTGCCTTGGACGGTGTCCCGGCCCCCGGCACGGCAAGATTCTTCGGGCATGTCATCGTAGGGGCGGAGGAGGGGCCGGAGGCAGCAAACCTGCTTGCCGTGGCAGCAGAGTTGGCCCAGCGGCACGGTGCGCCGCTGACTGCCGTTACCGTCAGCCCTGATGGTGCAGCCCGGGACGGCACGGCCTGGCTCCCGGAGCTTCTTCACCGCATAAATGAAAAGCACCCCCAACTCCAGTGCGCAGGCGTTACCCTGACGGGGACTCCGGCCGGTGAAGTCACGGAGGCAGCCAGCGGCGCCCGGCTGTTGGTCATTGGATCGCGCGGCCTCAGCGGCCTTCCGGGAATCGTTCGCGGGTCAGTCAGCCAGGCCGTTTTGGAAAGTACGTCCTCTCCGGTTTTGGTGATACCTTCCCGGCCGTTGAAGCCTGAACGCGAGTGATGTGGCGCCATTCGGTTCCCGGCCACGGCGGAGCGCGGCGATGCCGGCACCGTGCGGCTGGTCCAAGGCGGGCCATTGGTTGGTATACCACTGTGGCTCCATGAGAAGTTTAGGTAGCCTGCGGGGCGTCGCCGATGCCACTTTTTCGCAGCTCCAGCGCTTGCTGATCCAGGGAGACAACTGAATGCAGACTCAAAACCGGGTAAACCCGTGGCAGGACGGTCTTGGCCGGGCGAGTATCAGGGCAGGCCAGATTCTGGTGCTTCTGGCACTTTCGGCCGTCCTGGTCTACGGGCTCATCCAGGTGCGGCTGGTGGTCATTCCCCTGCTGCTGGCACTAATTTTGGCGGCTGCCATCGCACCGCTGGTGAACTGGCTCAGAAGGAAAGGCTGGCCCAGTGCGGCCGCCACCGGCTTCTCCTTCCTGTTGCTCCTGCTGACCTTGGGTGGAGTGGTCACGGCCATTGTTTTCGCCGTGATTGGCCAAGCGGGGGAACTGGGACGCAGCGCGACGGAGGGGTTCGACCAGGTCTACGGCTTCGTCCGGAACGGCCCGATTCCGATCGATGACCAACAGATCCAGCAGGCACGTGACGCCGTGCTGGACTTCGTCACCAGCAGCACCGCGGGCGCCGGTGTTGTCACCGGCCTCAGCGCGGCAGGGACGTTCATCACCGGTGCCCTGCTCATGGCCGTGATCCTTTTCTTCTTCCTCAAGGACGGAGAACGCATCTGGGCGTTCGTCCTGCGCGCTTTCAAGGGCACACGGCTGGTCAAGGCGAGGCGCGTGGGGCATGACAGCCTCGCGGTGCTGGGCGGGTATGTCCGGGGAACGGCCATCGTGGCCGTCGTCGACGCGGTCTTCATCGGGTTGGCCCTTGTAATCCTCGGAGTTCCGCTCGCCCTGCCGCTGGCCGCGATTGTGTTCATCGGCGCCTTTATCCCGCTGGTGGGAGCCACCCTCGCCGGTGTGCTGGCTGCCCTCGTGGCGCTGGTGGCCAACGGGCCTGTCACGGCCCTGATCGTGATCATCGTGGTGGTTGTGGTCAATCAGCTTGAAGGCAACTTCCTGCAGCCGGTGGTCATGGGGCGTACTCTCAGCGTGCACGCCCTCGTCATCCTGCTGGCACTCACAGCCGGTACCATCCTGGCGGGCATTATCGGCGCCATCCTCTCCGTTCCCCTGGCGGCCGTTATCTGGGCCGCGATCAAAGCATGGAACGAAAAATCAGACGACGAAATCACGGCGGAGGATGTTTCCAGAGCCGAGCAGGAGACCGCCAGGGATTCCCACGGCCAGCTGTCCGCCGCCGCGGCAACGGACCAGCCTTCGCGGGAACCGGCGGCATCCCACAGCGGCGCGGGCCAGGGAACCGAGGAATAGGTGAACACCACTACCCGCAGCGCGCACTGGCTCGATGCCCTGCGGACCCAGCTCTGGCCGCTTCCGGCATTGGCTGTTGCCTTGGCCGTCGTCCTGGGCATAGCGCTGCCTGCGCTGGATTCGGCCGTTGACGGCGAGCTGCCGGACAGCGTCACGGTTTTCCTTTTCAGCGGCGGGCCGGAGGCTGCCAGGGCTATCCTGCAGGCCATTTCGGGTTCGCTCATCACGGTTACCTCGCTGACGTTCTCGCTCACCGTGGTAACCCTGCAGCTGGCCAGCAGCCAGTTCTCACCCAGGCTGCTGCGGACCTTCACCTCGGACCGGTTTGTCCACGGAACGCTGGCGCTCTTCCTGGCAGCCTTCGCCTTCTCTCTGACAGTCCTGCGCAGTGTGCGGGACGAGGGCAACGGCAACACCGCCTTCGTACCTGAAATCTCCGTCACGGTGGCCTATGCGCTCGCCATGGCCAGCGTCGTCGGGCTGGTGCTCTTCCTGGCGCACCTCACGCGGGAAATCCGGGTGGAAACCATGATGAGCCGAGTCAACGTGGAAACCCAGGAAACCATGGACCGCGTCTTTCCCCAGGACCGGCCCGCACTCCTGCCGCAGCCCTTTCCGGCGTCGGGCAGCTTCCCCATCCGCGCCAGTTCTTCCGGCTTCCTGACCTCATACGTCCAGGGCGAACTCCTGCAGGCTGCGAAAGATGCCGGTGCCGTTCTCCGCATAGACCGGGAACCGGGCAGCTCACTGGTGCAAGGCGTCCCGTTTGCCACCGCCTGGCCCGTGGCACCGGGAGCAACGTTCACCGCAGAAGTCCGGGAGAAGCTCACCAAGGACACCAACACCGCCGTGGCAACCGGGTATGAGCGCACCAACGTCCAAGACGTCGGATTCGGGTTCCGGCAGCTCGTGGATGTTGCCGCCCGGGCGCTCTCCCCGGGCATCAACGATCCCACCACGGCAGTGCACGTCATCGGGCACCTCTCGGCGCTCCTCTGCAGGCTGGCGGAGCGTAACCCCGGACCGGAGCACCTGGTCGACGACGACGGGCGGGTCAGGGTGGTGCTGTCCCATCCCGGAATGCAGGACTTCCTCAGCCTGGCCATGGACCAGCCCCGGCAGTACGGCGCGGCGGACCCTGCCGTCGCCGCCCGCCTCCTCCGGCTCCTCCACGAGCTTGCGTGGTGCGACCGGACGGGCCGGTACCGGGCGGAGATCGTGGACCACTTGGGCCGGATGCGCAACGCCATCGGCTCCGCACACTATTCGAGCCCGGAACGGAAAAACCTGATGGACCTGGCTGATTCCATCTCAAAAGTAATACTCATGTGATCTGCGGAACAGGAATACGAAGCTAGGCTGAGTAAAAGCCCTCAACAGGAAGTGGTGATGGCCACACTGGGTTCGTCTGCGCTTGGACTGCTTCGCCGCCTTGGTGCGCTGCGGGGCGTTTTCGTATGGCTGCTCCTGGTCCTGCTGATTGCCGGTGCTGCTTCCTACACGGCCGGCAGCCGGTATGCCCTGGTCCCCTGGCACAGCCCGGTGCAGTCAGCGGGCGGACAAACCGCTGGCGAAGAGCCGCTTCAGGCAATAACCGAAGCCGGTCCGGCAGAGCCTTCAGCCTCAGCGTCGCAGTCCGTCCGCGTGATCCACGAGGCCGGCCCGTCCGAGCCTGCGGCACTCGAGAAAGAGGGCGAGCGGAGTAAGGCGCCCCGCGGCGAACCGGTCCCGGTGCGGACCGGTGCGGTGGATCCGCCGTCGTTGATCCAGCGGCTGCCCGGTGGCAGCCTCCATTCCAGTGACGTGCCGCCGGAGCCGGAACTGCCGGCGCTCACGGTGGTGGATCTTTCCATCAGCAGGACGTAGGAGCGGTTCGCCGTTCCACTACACCTCTACCTGCTGTATTGACCTGGAAAGAGATACCAATGACACATGTACAGTCCATGCTTGACGCCTACCCCAAGGATGTGGCGGGCATCGACAAAGCCAAGCTCGTGGAATGCATCCAGGCGTGTTTCGACTGCGCACAAACATGCACCGCGTGCGCCGACGCATGCCTGAACGAGGACATGGTGGCCGAGCTCACCAAGTGCATCCGCACCAACCTCGACTGCGTCGACATCTGCGCCGCCACCGGAAAGATCCTCTCCCGCCACGGCAATTACGACGTCGGCATCACCCGGGCAGTGCTGGAAGCATGCCGCATCGCCTGCCGTGCCTGCGCGGAGGAGTGCGGCCAGCACGCCTCCATGCACCGCCACTGCGAGGTATGCGCTGAGGCTTGCCGCCGCTGTGAGCAGGCCTGCACCGACCTCCTGGCCTCGCTGGACTAGGTGGAGGTGGCGGCCATGACACATTCACAGATTCCGCTGGCGGTTCGACGCGCCGGCAGCAGGGGCGGATCCCGTGCAGGGCGGGCGGAAGACCCGCAGCTGCGGCGGATGCTGGCCACGCACGTCCACTGCGGCGAGCCCATGCAGTTGGTAGCGGCGCCGGGCGAAGGGCTGGCAGCAAAGAACGACGGCGGCCTGCTCACCTACCGGTGCGCGTGCGGGTTCAGCTTCGATCACTGGGAGGGCTGACCGGCCCCTGTCCAGCGGCCGGGTTGTCCTTGGCGCTTATTTGGGGGCGCCGAGGGCAGCCCGGCCGCGGCGGTTCGGTGCTGCAGAGCGTCGATTGTCAGCCGCGGCCGCTGAGCCGTTCGATGAGTTGATCGGCCTGGGCCAGGTTGCGGGCCATCTTGGCGCGTTCAGCCACGGCCTTCTCCAGGTAGGCGGCGAGTTTGGCCTGCGCGTCACCGGCGGACCCTGTTTCCTGCGAGGAGAAGAGCTCGAGGATGTCGGCCATCTCCTCCAGCGAGAACCCCAGGGGCTTCATCTGCTTGATCACCATGAGGCGCTCGACGTCGTCTTCTGAATACACCCGGAAGCCGCCCTCGGTGCGGGCCGTGGCTGGAAGCAGCCCCACGTCGTCGTAATGGCGGATGGTGCGCAGGGACAAACCTGTCCGTTCCGCCAATTCGCCAATGTGCATGGTGGAAGTACCGGTTCGTGCTGTCATGTCGTGGGCCTCCGTAATATCCGCGTTCAACCCTACCATCACGTTAGGGTAGGGTTGGTTCCAGTCGGTGATGCGCCTGAGCGGACTCCCGACATCCCGGCGCGGCGCTGCGCCCCCTTCATTCTTCGAAAAATGGAGGCGCCGCCCTGCGCCTTCCTGACCATGAACGGAGCCAGCAATGGCCGTCAAAACCGCCGCGGATGCCTCCGCCTACACACCGGAACAGCTCCAGTCTGTCCGGGAGACGTTGAAGTCCCCGCGACGGCTCAAGACCGAAGTCCTCGCCGGACTCGTGGTCGCGCTCGCGCTGATCCCGGAGGCGATCGCCTTCTCGATCATCGCCGGCGTCGATCCCCGCCTGGGCCTGTTCGCCTCCTTCACCATGGCCGTCACCATCGCCTTCGTGGGCGGCCGCCCGGCGATGATTTCGGCCGCCACCGGCGCGGTGGCCCTGGTGATAGCCCCGCTGGTGAAGTCCCACGGCGTGGACTACTTCATCGCCGCCGTCATCCTCGGCGGTATTTTCCAGGTGATCCTGGGCCTGTCCGGCGTGGCGAAGCTGATGCGCTTTATCCCGCGGTCCGTGATGGTGGGCTTCGTCAACGCCCTGGCCATCCTGATCTTCATGTCCCAGGTGCCCGAACTGCTGGGCGTTCCCTGGCTGGTCTACCCCCTGGCGGCGCTGGCTTTGGTGATCGTGTTCGGACTCCCCAAGCTCACCACGGCCGTCCCCGCGCCGCTCGTGGCAATCGTGGTCCTCACGCTCATCACCGTCCTGGCGTCCATCGCCGTTCCCACGGTGGGGGACAAGGGCGAGCTGCCGGACTCGCTGCCGTCGCTCTTCATTCCGGACGTGCCGTTCACCCTTGAGACCCTGCAGATCATCTTCCCCTTCGGCCTCGCCGTGGCGTTCGTGGGGCTCCTTGAGTCCCTCATGACCGCCAAGCTCGTGGATGACATCACCGATACCCGCTCCCACAAGAGCCGCGAGGCCTGGGGACAGGGCGTGGCGAACATCGTCACCGGCTTCACCGGCGGAATGGGCGGCTGCGCCATGATCGGTCAGACCATGATCAACGTCAAAGCCTCGGGCGCCCGGACCCGGATCTCCACCTTCCTGGCCGGCGTGTTCCTGCTGATCCTTGTGGTGGTGCTCGGCGGCGTCGTGTCCGTCATTCCCATGGCCGCCCTGGTTGCTGTGATGATCTTCGTATCCTGGGCCACGTTCGACTGGCACAGCATCCACCCGCGCACGCTGAAGATGATGCCCAAGAGCGAGACCCTGGTCATGGTGGCCACCGTCGTGGTCACTGTTGCCACGCACAACCTGGCCATCGGCGTCGGCGTCGGTGTGCTGGTGGCGATGGTGATGTTCGCCCGCCGGGTGGCCCATTTCGTCACGGTGGAACGGACGGTCACCGGCGTGGAGGGCCATGAAACCGCCACCTATACGGTGAACGGCGAGCTGTTCTTCGCCTCGTCCAACGATCTTTACACCCAGTTCGAGTACGCGCTGGACCCGCAGTTGGTGGTGATCGACATGCACGCATCGCACCTCTGGGACGCCTCAACCATCGCAGCCCTGGACGCCATTACCGAGAAGTACCGGCACCACGGCAAGGACGTGAAGATCATCGGCCTGAACGATGCCAGCACCACCATGCGTGAGCGCCTGGGCGGGAAGCTCGGCGCCGGGCATTAGTCCCGAACCCGTGGCTCCGGCAGTATGGGACGAACGGTTACGGTACGCAGGGGGAATGGAGACGGCATGCACGGTCAACTCCCGTCGGACACAGTGGAACTACCGCCGGATTACCGGCCGCACCGGACCGTCAACCTCAAGAAGGACGGAAAGCTCCCGGCGGCAGTGCAGGGAATCTTCGTTCTGGTGGCGCTCCTGGCAGTTTCCGCTGCATTGCTTCTTGGCCTGCCGCTCGGGTCAGGCTTGAGTCCCCTCGTCACAGTTCCGGTGACCCTGCTCGCCTGCCTGGCGTACATGGCTGCGCATGAGGCGACCCACGGCGTCGTCCTGCAGTTGCTGACCAGGGTCCGCCCCACCTATGCGGTGCGCTTCCCCTTCCTGACAACGGGGAACCGTGCCTACCTCACCCGGCGGACTGCCGTGGTGGTGGCACTCGCGCCGTGCATCGTCTGGGGAGGTGTCCTCCTCGCCGCACTGTTGACGGTCCCGGCTGATTACCGGATCACCATGTATGTCCTCCTGGCACTGAACTTTGCCGGCTCGGCCGGGGATTACGTTGAGGTCTACGTCGTCTCCCGGCAACAGCCTGATGCGCTGGTGCAGGACGATGGAGACAACATCAACGTATTCGTGCCGGGGAACTAGCGGCGGATACTCATAAGCGCCGCAGACCGCCGCGGTGCGTCAGGGCCAAACTAGGGGCGGCTGCTGAACCGCTCAGCCAGGTTCTTGGTGCCCTGGACGATGATCTGGTCGTCGTCGTACAGCACGGTCTGGGCGGTGGTGTGCTGCCAGGTTCCGCCCGGCCGTTTGACCGCCACGATGGTGATCCCGTACTTGTCCCGGAGGCCCAGCACGCCCAGGGGCCGGTCCCGGGCATCCGCCGGTGGCTGGGTGCGGACCATCACGAAGTCGTCCTCGAATTCCACGTAGTCCAGGATGGACCCGCGGACCAGGTGCGCCACCCGCCGGCCCATGTCGTGCTCGGGCCGGATGACGTGCTGCACGCCGAGTTGTTCCAGGATTTCCGCGTGCGGCTCGCTGATGGCCTTGGCCCAGATCTGCGGGTGCTTGAAGGTGAGCAGCCGGGAGGTGGTGAGGATGCTCGCCTCCAGGTCCGAACCGATGCCCACCACGGCCCGGTCGAACTCGTGGACGGAGAGCTGCCGCAGGACTTCTTCCCTCGTGGAGTCGGCACGGACCACATGGGCCAGCCGCCCGTTGTAGGACTGCACGATGTCCTCGTTGTTGTCGATCCCCAGCACCTCGGTGCCCTGGGCCTCCAGTTCCAGGGCCAGGGAGCCGCCGAAGCGCCCCAGGCCGATAACGGCCACGGAATCGGGGTGCGCGGCGCGCTCGCCCCTGCGGGTGAAGATGTCCTTAGCCAATGAGGGGCCTTTCCTTCGGGTTTTCGTACAGTATGGGGCGCTTCCTGAGGGCCAGCGCGGTGCCGAGCGTGACGGGGCCAAGCCGGCCGATGAACATGAGCAGGATCAGCACCACCTGCCCGGCGGGAGGCATTCCGGCCGTGATGCCGGTGGACAGCCCCACGGTGGCAAAGGCGGACACCACCTCGAACAGGATCCGTTCCTGGCCGAAGTCGGTGATCATCATCAGGAACATGGTGGACGCCGTCACCAGGGCGATGGCCAGGAGCACCACGGTGATGGCCTGGCGGTGAACGGCCCGGGAAAGGCGCTTGCCAAAGATGTTCACCGCGGTGTCGCCCCGGAGTTCCGTGGCCAGGATGAAGAAGAGCACGGCGAAGGTGGTGATTTTCAGGCCGCCTGCGGTGCCGGCCGGGCCGCCGCCGATGAACATCAGGATGTCCATGCCCAGCCAGGAAATGGGGTGCATCTGGCCGATGTCAACGCTGTTGAAGCCGGCGGTGCGGGTGATCACGGACTGGAAGAATCCGCCCAGGATGCGGTCCTCGGGCGGCAGTCCGCCCAGGGTGGCGGTGTTGGTCCATTCCGCGGCCGTGAGGAACACGGTCCCGCCAACCAGGAGCACGGCGCTGCCGGCCAGGACGATTTTGGTGTGCATGCTCCAGTAGACGGGCCGGCGGTACTGGCGGCGGAGCTCGAAGAGCACGGGAAAGCCCAGGCTGCCGATGATCACCGCGCCCGCGATGGGCAGGCACACCCACGGGTCGCCCACAAACCCCATCAGGCTGTCCGAGTACAGCGCAAAACCTGCGTTGTTGAAGGCGGACACGGAGTGGAACACCCCGTGCCAGAGGGCCTCGCCGGGCGTGTAGCCGTAACCCAGGAGGAAGCGGAGCATCAGGAGCACCGCCAGGATGGTCTCCACAATGACGGTGATCAGCAGGACGCCGATCAGGACGCGGCGCACGTCGCCGAAGCCGGTGCTCTTGGTCTCCGTGGCGGCCAGCATCCGGGACCGCAGGCCCAGGCGGCGGGCAGTCAGCACGCCCAGGAGCGCACCGAAGGACATCACGCCGAACCCGCCGATCTGGATCAGCACCAGGATGACCGCGTGCCCGAAGCCTGTCCAGAACACCGGGGTGTCCACAGTGATCAGCCCGGTGACGCATACGGCGGACGTCGCGGTGAACAGGGCTTCCAGCAGTGACGCCGGCTGTGGTCCCGTGGCGGCGGCCGGCAGCATCAGGAGCGCGGTCCCCGCCGCTATGGCAAGGACGAATCCCAGGGCGATCAGCTGCGCCGGGTGCCGTGGAACCAGCTTGTGGGTCAGCCGTCGGAGGGTGGACACCTGCTTGCCCTGGAGTTCCGCCAGGGACCGGCTGTACCCGGCCAGCACCGCCCTGGGTTTTTTCCTTCGGCGCTGAGGGTGGGGGCTTCGCTGGTAAGCCTTCAGGTGCATAGGCGCCACGGTACCACCGCAGCACGGCGCAGTCCGCCAGATGAAACAGACCTCACATTCCGCCCGTATTCTCCCGGGCTGCCGTGCGGTCCTGCCCAGTTCGTCAGGGGGCCATGCCCACCTGAGCCGGGACACGCCGTCGTGCGCGGCGCGCCGCCACGGTGCCCCGGGAAGTAACCGGGCAGGAGCGCTCGACGGCGGCGCGTCACCCTGCGGGAGCGGCAGTGCGGGCTGCCGTGCGGTCCTGCCCAGTTCGTCAGGGGGCCATACCCACCTGAGCCGGGACACGCCGTCGTCCGCGGCGCGCCGCCACGGTGCCCTAGGAAGTAACCGGGCAGGAACGCACGACGGCGGCGCGTCACCCTGCGGGAGCGGCAGTGCGGGCTGCCGTGCGGTCCTGCCCCAGTTGCTCAGGGGGCCATACCCACCTGAGCCGGGACACGCCGTCGTCCGCGGCGCGCCGCCAC
>NZ_JCAXEF010000049.1:0-263 GCF_059758765.1 Pseudarthrobacter sp. GQ63 | reverse complement strand
GGCAAACAAAACATCAAACTCGTCACGGATGACAGCTGGACCGAAAGCGGAATCACCTACAACAACCGCCCCGCGCTCGGCACCAGCATCGGCACCCTCGGACCCACAGCAGCCAACAGCAACTACAGCGTTCCGCTCACTGCCAGCGCCCTGGCCGGCGAGCTCGGCCAACAACTCTCCCTCGGCCTGGACGCCACCAGCACCGACGGCCTGGACCTCAACTCCAAGGAAGCCGGCAGCACCGCACCCAAACTCGTCCTCAC
>NZ_JCAXEF010000048.1:0-280 GCF_059758765.1 Pseudarthrobacter sp. GQ63 | reverse complement strand
GGGGCGGGGGTCAGGGCTGAGGTTTCAACGGACTCGGTCACGAGGCACGCACCTTAGGGTTGAGCCAGCCGTTGAGCAGGTCAACGATGAGGTTGACCACGATCACCACGGCGACGGTGTACATAACAACGCCCATCACCACGGGCTGGTCACTCTGCACGGTGGCCGCCACCGCGAGCGGGCCGATCCCCGGCAGGGCAAAAATGGACTCCAGGATGACCACACCGCCCAGCATGCCGATCAGCTGCAGACTCAGCACGGTCAGCCCCGCCGGTGCGGC
>NZ_JCAXEF010000047.1:0-296 GCF_059758765.1 Pseudarthrobacter sp. GQ63 | reverse complement strand
GAGACCTTAGCCCCGTAAACCTCCTCGAAGTGCGCGGCGATTTCCCCGGTCGTCAGCCCTCGGGCAGAGAGGGAGAGCACGATCTGGTCGATCCCGTCCAGACGCCGTTTCCGCTTGGGCACGATTACCGGCTCGAACGAGCCGTCCCGATCCCGGGGCACCTCAATCTCGACCGGACCGATCTCGGTCAACACGGTCTTTGACCTGGTGCCGTTACGCATGTTGGCTGCGATCGGTGTCTGGCCGTGCTCGTGGCCGAGGTGCTCTGTCAGCTCGGCTTCCAGAGCGGTCTCCAG
>NZ_JCAXEF010000046.1:0-331 GCF_059758765.1 Pseudarthrobacter sp. GQ63 | reverse complement strand
ATTCCTGATCGGCGGGTCCGAGTGCACCCGGCGCTGTGATTTCTGCCAGATCGATACCGGCAAGCCCTCCCCGGTGGACATGTTCGAACCCACCAAGGTGGCCCGCTCCGTGCAGGCGATGCAGCTGCGCTACGCCACCGTCACCGGCGTGGCCCGGGACGACCTCGAAGACGAGGGCGTGTGGCTGTACGCCGAAACGGTCCGGAAGATCCACGAGCTGAACCCCGGCACCGGCGTCGAGCTGCTGATCCCGGACTTCTCCGGCAAACCCGAGCACATCAAAGCGATCTGCGATTCCAAGCCCGAGGTGTTCGCGCACAACGTCGAGACC
>NZ_JCAXEF010000045.1:0-331 GCF_059758765.1 Pseudarthrobacter sp. GQ63 | reverse complement strand
GTTCCTGATCGGCGGGTCCGAGTGCACCCGGCGCTGTGATTTCTGCCAGATCGATACCGGCAAGCCCTCCCCGGTGGACATGTTCGAACCCACCAAGGTGGCCCGCTCTGTGCAGGCGATGCAGCTGCGCTATGCCACCGTCACCGGCGTGGCCCGGGACGACCTCGAAGACGAGGGCGTGTGGCTGTACGCCGAGACGGTGCGGAAGATCCACGAACTGAACCCCGGCACCGGCGTGGAGCTGCTGATCCCGGACTTCTCCGGCAAACCCGAGCACATCAAAGCGATCTGCGATTCCAAGCCTGAGGTGTTCGCGCACAATGTCGAGACG
>NZ_JCAXEF010000044.1:0-353 GCF_059758765.1 Pseudarthrobacter sp. GQ63 | reverse complement strand
GGTGATACGGCGGCTCCCACGGTTACGGGAACGTCCCCGGCTGATGGGGCCACCGGCACGGCAGTGTCGACAAACGTGACCGCCACGTTCTCCGAGGCGATGAACACCTCGACCATCACCTCGGACACGTTCACCCTCAAGACAGGGACGACGGCGGTTTCGGCCGCAGTGACGTACAGCGGCACAGGCAACACCGCGACGCTCAACCCAGGCACCGACCTGGCAGCCGGCACCACCTACACCGCAACCGTCAAGGGCGGCTCCACCGGGGTAAAGGACGCTGCCGGCAACGCGCTGGCCTCGGACAAGACCTGGACCTTCACCACGGCGGCAGCGAGCGGCGGCGGCGGCGG
>NZ_JCAXEF010000043.1:0-368 GCF_059758765.1 Pseudarthrobacter sp. GQ63 | reverse complement strand
TTCTTCCGCATCGCGGTGGCCCAGAGCCGCCCGGCGCGGTAGGAGGAACGGACCAGCGGCCCGGACATCACGCCGAGGAACCCGATCTCGGTGGCCTCGTCCTGGAGGTCCACGAATTCCTGCGGCTTGACCCACCGGTCCACCGGCAGGTGCCGCTCACTCGGGCGCAGGTACTGGGTGATGGTGATCAGGTCGCACCCGGCCTCGTGCAGGTCCCGCAGGGCCTCGGAGATCTCCTCGCGGGTCTCGCCCATGCCCAGGATCAGGTTGGACTTGGTGACCATGCCCAGGTTCCGGCCCTGCGTGATCACATCCAGGGACCGCTCGTACCGGAACGCCGGACGGATCCGCTTGAAGATCCGCGGCAC
>NZ_JCAXEF010000042.1:0-386 GCF_059758765.1 Pseudarthrobacter sp. GQ63 | reverse complement strand
AACGAGGAGGACAGCCGGTCACCGGAGGAAATCCGCGAAGGCCTGCTGCACATCTACTCCGTCATGGAAGGCTGCGTGGCCGCGTCGCTGAAGCGGGAGGGTGTGCTGCCGGGCGGGTTGAAGGTCCGGCGCCGTGCCCCGGACTGGTATGACCGGTTGCGGAAGGAAAGCGCCCGGCCCGGCGGCGCCGGTGACGAGAACGGGGCCGGGGACGAGTTCCATGATCCGAAGTATTGGCAGGAGTGGGTTAATTTGATTGCTCTTGCGGTGAATGAGGAGAACGCCTCGGGGGGCCGTGTGGTGACGGCGCCGACGAACGGGGCTGCGGGGATCATTCCGGCGGTGCTGTATTACGCGCTGCATTTCGCACCCGGGATGGAGAACGC
>NZ_JCAXEF010000041.1:0-439 GCF_059758765.1 Pseudarthrobacter sp. GQ63 | reverse complement strand
ACCAGGATGACGCCGATAACAAACCCCGGAATCGAATCCCCGATGATCGCACCGACCTGGACCACACGGTCCACCCAGCCCCGCTTCACCGCCGCCGCAACGCCGATAAGGGTGGCAATGACGGCAATAAGGATCATGGCCGTGAACACCATGACCATGGTCACGGGAATCCGCGTGGCCAGTGCATTGGCAACAGGTTCAGACGTGAACCACGAGGAACCAAAATCCCCCCGCAGCGCGCCAAGGCCCCAATCCAGGTATCTTCCAAGGACGGGCTGGTCCAGCCCGAGCTCGGTTTCCTTCAGCGCCACCTGCTCGGGCGTGGCCTGGTCTCCGACGATGTTCCGGGCGATGCTTCCGCTGGAGGCATAGAGGAGGAAGAAGGTCAGCGCCGAGACGGCGAACAGGACCACAAGTCCGCTGCCGAGGCGTTTAAGGA
>NZ_JCAXEF010000040.1:0-459 GCF_059758765.1 Pseudarthrobacter sp. GQ63 | reverse complement strand
CCGGTGGAGTGCAGGGCGTTGCCGGTGTGCCCGGCGCCGGTGTGCATGGTGTCCTGGACACGGGTGGTGGTGTGGTCTGCTGCGCCCATGATTTTCTCCTTGACCCCGCTCACGGCGTCTTTTACCTTGTCGGTTTGGCGGTTCACGATGTTGGACGGGGTGACCTTATCGGCCACGGCGTCAACGTTGGTGCCCAGGCGTGCGCGGGTGGCTTCTATGTCTGAACGGATTGCGTCCGGGTTATCGCTCATCGGTTTACCTCACCTGGTTTTAGGGTTGGGGGTATTTCGGACAGGGTTTCCCCGGTCTGGGGCAGGCCTTTGACCTGTTTGAGTTCCTTGCGGCCGATCGAGGCCAGGACCGCGGCGATGATGCCCCAGACCACGGCGACGATCAGGGCGGCCCAGCCCAGCGGCATCAGGGCGCCCAGGGCGAACATCAGGCCCAGGGACAGGAAGA
>NZ_JCAXEF010000004.1:0-365662 GCF_059758765.1 Pseudarthrobacter sp. GQ63 | reverse complement strand
CGTGAACGCCCCGGACCAGCCCCATAAAGCACTTAGTTCAGCAGTCTCCTAGCTCTGGCTGTCCGCGGTGGGTACGGTGTCCGAATGCAGAAGATATCGATTGATGCCCTGGCCCGCCAGCAGCTCGAGGCGGCGGTGGCGGCTCCCAGCGGGCGGGCGGCGGACACGGCGTTCGGCGGCCACGAGAAGAAGCTGCGCCAGACGGTCATGGCCTTCCGGGCCGGCACCCAGCTGAGCGAGCACCAGAATCCAGGCGAGGCCACGGTTTACGTGATCAGGGGATCGGTCTGGCTTAAGTCCGGCGGTGAGGCCTGGCAGGGCAAGGCCGGTGACCTCCTCATCGTCCCGGACGGGCTGCACAGCCTGGAGGCCGAGGAGGACTCGGCGGTGCTGTTCACGGTGGTCAAGACGGACCGGTAGCTTCTGCGGTCCTCAGCTGTGCCAGGAGCCATACGGTCCGCGGGATGGGCCAGATGATCGCCAGCCCAAGGACGGGCACCAGCGAGACTCCGACGTCAGGAAACTGGCGGATGATCACGGACAGGTGGGTGTCGAACCGGGCGGGCGCGTAGGCGAGGCACAGCCACAGGGCGAAACCGTCCAGGGCGAGCGCGGCCGTGCCCAGGGCCAGGGGTGCCTGCCGGCGTCCGGGGGCGGAGCGTCCCCGGAGCAGGAAACGGAGCGACAGCGACAGGCTCAGCACCTCCGCCACCAGCAAAGCCAGCGCAACGGCCCAGCTGTAGCGCTGCAGCCAGTCCTCGTGGATGACCGCGGGCACGGGGGAGTGGCCATGGAGGATCCGCAGGACGTTGGTGTCGATGGCCTTGAGCCGGGATGGCGCTGCTGTGTCGTTGCCGTTGATCACCAGGGCGACGCCCAGGCCGGAGGCCGGAACCATGGCCAGGTAGGTGTGGCTGTTGCCCCATTCCCCCTGGTGCTCCAGCAGCAGCGGCAGGTCCCCGTCCGGGGCCGGCCGGGAGGCGGCCACGGACTCCACCAGTGGCCGGGTGAACCAGCCCATGGCGTACCCCTTGGACCCGTCCACCTGCACCCGGGGTTCGAACATCGCGGCCACGCTCGCAGGCTCAAGGATCCGCGCCCTTCCGTACCGGCCGCCGTCGAGCAGTGCCGCCAGCCCGTTGCCCAGGTCCTCGGCGGAGGCGTAGAGGGTGCTGGACGGCATCCCGGCGAGGGGTGCGGGGACGTCGGTCGGCAGCCAGGACGAGCTGAACCACCGGGAATAGCCGGCCGCAACACTGTCGTCCTGCGCGGCAGCCCGGGTGGGATGGCTGTGGAGCATGTCCAGTGGCCCAAAGACGTGCTCTTCCAGATAGTCCCCGAAAGGCTGGCCGGAGACGGTCTGCACCAGGACGCCCAGAATGTTGAAGTTGGCGCTGGCGTAGTGGAAGCCCCGGCCCGGTTCACCGGCCAGGGGAGCGTCCGCCAGGGCGCGGACCGTTTCCTCCAGTGCTTCCGGGTCCTGTCGGCGGGAGGCTTCGAAAGCGGTGTCCCGGGAGCTCATGCCGCTGGCCTGGTGGAGCAGGTGCCTGACGGTGATGGCCGCCGAACGTGGGTCGTTGAGCGTGAACCACGGCAGGTAGGTCTGAACCGGCTCATCCAGCCGCAGCCGCCCCGCCTCAACCTGCTGCATCACGGCGATTGCGGTGAGGGACTTGCTGGTGGAGGCCAGCAGGACCGGGGTCTGGGCAGTCATCGGCCGTCCGGAAGAGTCAGCGTGGCCGAAGGCGGCGGAGTGCACCCGGGTCCCGTCACGGACGACGGCGATGGCGGCACCGGGAATGCCGAGCGTATCCATTTGTTCCCGCAGGAACGAGTCCACGGCCTGGTAGTCCTGCCCGCGCTGGACAGGAGGGGCAGCAGCACCGAGAGTGGCGGCCAGGAGGAGGCACAGCAGGAGGCCGCGCGATAACCACGAGATACTCCGCATGGCTGCACCTGCTTCGGCCGACCGTCCCTTCACGGTAGGGCGTGGCGGAACGGAAAACAATGCGGCACGGACGCCTGCACGGCAACTCACCTGGTCCGTGGCTAGGCTGGCGCAATGGACTTCCAGCTTCGCCAGGCCACCCCCGAGGACGCCGAGGCGGTGGTGCTCATGCAGACAATGGCGCATGAGGAGTGCTACCCGCACCTGCTCTCGCCCGGGTTCTTCCGCGGCCGCAGGGCCAGCATCCCGGAACGGGTGGAGCGGCGCCGGCCGCACCTGGCTGTCCCGGACCCGCGGATCATCGCCGTGGACGCCAACAACGAACTGGTAGGCTTCGCGGACGCCGGGCCCGGCCGCGACGTCGACGGCCCCGAAGCGCTGGAGCTGTACTCGATCTACACCCTCCGCCGGACGTATGGAACGGGGCTCGGCGCAGCACTGATGCGTGCCGCCATCGGCGACGGGCCAGCCTACCTCTGGGTGGTGGAGGACAACCCGCGGGCGCTTGCCTTCTACCTCAAGCAGGGCTTCCGTCCCGACGGGAAACGCAACACGCTGCCACCCGAGTGGGAGTCGCTGCCTGAATTCCGCATGGTCCGGGACGGCACACGCCCTGCAGGCCCCGGCATAGACTCGCCAGCATGAGTGACAGCCGGATGGCGATCGACTGGGATTCCGCACGCGCCAGCAACCTGGCCAACTGGGAGGACCGGGTCCCCCTGCACGAAGAGGCGTACGGCGTCAGTGCTCTGGATGATCCCAGCCATCTGACCAGCGTTGTCCGGACGGACCTCTCCGCCCTGGTGCCCTACCTCCCGAACGGCACGGTCTCCGGCCTGGACGTGTGCCACCTTCAGTGCCACATCGGCACGGACACGCTGTCCCTGGCCAGGGCCGGGGCCCGCGTCACCGGCGTCGACTTCTCCCCGGCCGCCCTGGCGTCCGCCGCCAGCCTGGCCGCGCGTCTTGGCTTGGACGCCACGTGGGTGGAGACGGACGTCCTGGAAGCCCGCGCCGCCGTCGTCGGCTCTTTCGATCTGGTGTACACAAGCATCGGCACGATCAACTGGCTGCCTGACCTGGAGCGCTGGGCGGTCCAGGTGGCAGGGCTCCTGCGGCCGGGAGGGACCTTCTACATCAGGGACGGGCACCCGGCCCTGTACGCCATTGACGAGCACGCGGACGGACTGCAGCTCCGGTACCCGTACTTCGGCACAGGCCAGGCGCAGGTGTGGGACGACGCGACAACCTACGCGGGGGACGGCACGGTGGCGCATTCCCGGACCTATGAGTGGGCGCATCCTTTGTCCGCCATCATCAACTCCCTGATAGGAGCCGGCCTGCAGATTCTCCGCCTGGAGGAGGGGAGGACCCTCCCGTGGAAGTTCGCACCCCGCATGGTGGAGGTGCCGGACGGTTTCGCGTGGCCCGAAGCCGAGCGGGACCGTGTGCCCTGCACGTACACGGTCATCGCCCGGAAGCCGGGGGAGCAGGCGGAGCCTGCAGGACCTCCGGAAGGAACCCGGACTACTCCGTAACGGCCGCCGGGACCGCCTCGCCCTGGCGCTGCGCGGGAGTGCTGCGGCGGCGCCAGTAAGCGGCCAGCACGGCTCCGGACACGTTGTGCCAGACGGAGAAAATGGCGCCAGGCAGTGCAGATTCGGGGGTCAGGTACTGCCGGGCCAGGCCTGCCGCGAGGCCCGAGTTCTGCATGCCCACCTCAACCGCGGTGGTGCGGCGGGAAGGAACCGGCAGCTTGAACAGGCGGGCGGCGCCGTAGCCAAGGGCATAACCGAGGCCGTTGTGCAGGATGACGGCCACAAGGACCAGCAGCCCTGCGGCGAAGATGGCCTTCGCGCTGGCGGCAACCACCGCAACCACCACGGCCGTGATGGCGAGGACCGAAATCCAGGGGAGTGCGGGCAGTGCCTTGGTGACCAGGCGCGGCAGGAAGAGCCGGATAATGAGCCCCAACAGCACGGGGAACAGCACGATCTGCACGATGGACCACGCCATGGAGCCGGCATCCACCGGCATGTACTGGCCGGCCAGCCACAGCGCCAGGACGGGGGTCAGCAAGGGAGCAAGCAGCGTGGACACGGTGGTCATCGCCACGGAGAGGGCGACGTCGCCCCGGGCCAGGTAGGAGACCACGTTGGAGGCTGTTCCGCCGGGGCAGCAGCCCACCAGGATGACGCCGGCTGCCAGCGCCGGCGGCAGCCCCAGCGCCGCCGCGATCAGCCAGCCCAGCAGCGGCATGATGGCGTACTGCGCCACCACGCCGATCACCACGGGGACGGGTCGTTTGGCGATAACGGCAAAGTCAGGGGGAGTGAGGGTCAGCCCCATGCCGAACATGATGACCCCCAGCAGGGGGTTGATCCAGGGGCCGAGCCCGGTGAAGGCGGTGGGGGTGGCAAGCGCCACGGCACCTCCGGCCAGGATCAGCACGGGGAAGAGTGTGACGGCGATGCGGGCGCTGCGTTCTTCGGCGGCTGAGGCCGTCGTCGAAGATTCGGGTAAGGAAGACATACCTACCGGATTATCACAGCGGGGGTTGTGTTCCAGAATCAGGGGTCTTGATGACGCCGCCCCTTAATGGCGCCTTGACGGCGGCGGGGGTGTGGCCGTGCGCCGCGCAAAGGGCGCGGCGCACGGTCCAGTGTGTACTCAGTGCATTGTGTACTGCGTGCGGTGCGTACTAGGCGCGGGCGGATTCCTTCTCGCGCTCGGCCGGCTTGTAGGACTCCCAGAAGGTGGCCCCGGTGATTCCGAGGGGCCGGGGGTCGAAGACCGGGTCGAGGCCGAGCTTCTGCTGCCGCTCAAAGTCCTTGAGCGCCTTAAAGGCCGGCTTCTGCAGGATCAGGATGCCGATGATGTTCAGCCATGCCATGAGGCCGACGCCGATGTCCCCCATCACCCACGCGTTGGCGGCGGTGTTCACGCAGCCGTAGGCGACGGCGATCAGGATGCCCACCTGCAGGGCCATGGTGGTTACGCGGCCCACGCTGGCACGGATGCCGGGGATCACCTTGTTGGAGGACTTGCCCACCAGGAACCGGAGGTTGGTTTCCGCCATGTAGTAGTAGGCGATGATCGTGGTCAGGCAGAAGAAGAACAGGGTGACGGCGATGAACGCGGCACCCACGCCGGGGAAGACGGAGTCGAACCCGGTCTGCACGTACTGGGGCCCGACGACGGCCGTCGCGGACAGCAGGCCGCCCTCGGCGAGGATCTCACCGTCTTCGGTTCCTCCGGAGAAGACGCGGTAGGCGCCGGTGGAGAGGATCAGGAAGCCGGTGGCCGAGCAGACGAACAGCGTGTCGATGTACACCGCGAAGGCCTGGACCAGGCCCTGCTTGGCCGGGTGGGAGACCTCGGCGGCGGCAGCGGCGTGCGGGCCCGTGCCCTGGCCGGCCTCGTTGGAGTAGACGCCGCGCTTGACGCCCCACATCACGGCCAGGCCGATGATGGCGCCGAGGGCGGAATCCATGCCGAAGGCGCTGCGGAACACCAGCGAGAGGATCTCCGGGAGCTGGGAGGCGTTGATGAACACGACGATCAGGGCGAGGATGATGTAGCCGACGGCCATGAACGGCACCACGAACGAGGCGACGCTGGCGATTCGCTTGACGCCGCCGATAATGACGAACGCCAGGACGATCACGGAGCCGACCGAGACGATCCAGGGGTCAATGGTCCAGGCACTGGCGATGGCGGTGGCCATGGAGTTGGCCTGGACACCCGGCATCAGGACGCCGCAGGCCAGGACGGTCACGGCGGCGAAGACGTAGCCGTAGACCTTGAAGAAGCCGGCGCCCTTGGTGTGGGAGAGCGCGCGGGAGAGGTAGTAGGCCGGGCCGCCGCGGTACTCGCCGGACAGCGGGTCGCGGGTCTTGTAGATCTGGCCGAGGGTGGACTCGATGAAGGACGTGGAGGCGCCCAGGAAGGCCACAGCCCACATCCAGAACAGGGCGCCCGGTCCGCCGAAGGCGATCGCGGTGGCGACGCCGGCGATGTTGCCTGTGCCCACGCGGCCGGACAGGGACATGGCCAGGGCCTGGAACGAGGAGACGCCGGAGGCGGACTTTTCGCCCCGGAACAGCTGCTCGATCATTCCCTTGACGTGCCGGACCTGCAGGAAGCGTGTCCGGACCGAGAAGTAGACTCCGGTGGCGAGGCAGAGATAAACCAGCCAGTCGCTCCAGATCACGCTATTTATTGCTGACAAAACACCGCTCATAAGTGTGGGTTCCCTCCATGGAAGAGCGCGGGTGATGCGGTTCGGGGGTGGACGCTGTTGGGTGAACGGAAGTGGCGCACACCACACCAAAACCTGTGAAGTGTCGCACAAAGGCCCGTCGTCCGTCCATTTGACTAATTCCCAGGCTGTCGTTCACGTCACATTGGCGAATTTGTGGTGGATGCTGCAAGGTGCGCGAGACTTGGAGTCCGGCCACAACGAAAGCAGTTTCTCCGTGATTACTCTCCAGCAGGACGCAGAAGGCTTCATCCGGATGAACCGGCGCTACCCCGCCAGCGTCCGCATCAGGATCAATTTCAACGACGGCAGCACCGGCGAGTTCTCAGGCCAGGCCCTCAACCACGCCTATGACGCCGCCCTGGCGGAATTCAGGGCGAAGAACAACCTCGACGCGCGGGGATACTCCCGGACGTCCGCCGGCCGCTCGAACTCCGGCAACAAAATTGACTTCGTTCCGGTGCACCCCGGGATGCGCGAGGAGTAGGCGCACCCGCCCCCGGGGCGAGGCCTGCCGACGGTCCGTCAGCGGGGGTTCTCGAGCGAGATGGTCTCCAGATGCTCCGGGACGCGGACTTTCCATCCGAGCTGGTGCTTGATGCGCGCCCGGAGGGTGTCCGAGGCGTCCGGTTCCCCGTGGGTGATGTACGTCATGGACGGCGCCTGGGGGGCAGCCTTCATCCATTGGATGATTTCGTTGGAGTCGGCGTGCGCGGACAGTCCTTCCATCTGGATGACCTCCGCCTCGATCCTGACTTCCTGGCCGTAGATGCGCAGGTACTTTTCGCCCGCGGCCAGGGAAGCGCCCCTGGTTCCGCCCGCCTGGTAGCCGCTGAGGATGATGGCGTTCCGCCTGTCGGGTCCGTAGCTTGCCAGGTGATGGAGGATCCGTCCGCCGGTGAGCATGCCGCTGGCCGAGATGATGATCATGGGCCCACCGCGGAGGTTGAGCAGTTTGGACTCGTCCGGGCTGCGGACGGGGACGGCCACTTTGTACATGGCCTCGAATTCGTGGTCCTTGAGCCGGTGTTCCTCGCGGTGCCGCTGGTACATGCCGGACGCGTCGATGGCCATGGGGCTGTTCAGGTAGACGGGGATCGGCGGAATGGCGCCTTTGGCCAGGAGGCGTGAGAGGTGCAGCAGCACCGTCTCGGCCCGGCCCACCGCGAACGCAGCGATCATGATGACCCCCTGCCGCTTGGCCACCCGCCTGATGATCTCGCCCAGTTCGGTTTCCGGGTTTCCCGCCGGGTGTTCCCGGTCGCCGTAGGTGGATTCGGTGACCAGAACGTTGACCGGTTCCAGTGCCCGGGGCGGGTACATCAGCGGGTCCTGCGCGCGGCCAAGATCCCCGGTGAAGTGGACGGTCCGGCCGCCCAGTTTGAGGTGCACCTGTGCCGCGCCGAGGATGTGGCCGGCGGGCAGGAACGTTGCCTCGATGCCTCCGGGCAGCGGGACCGGCGCGTCGAAGTCGCGGGTGATGAAACTGTCGAGTGACCGGACGGCGTCGGCTGCCGTATAGAGGGGAACGGGAGGGTGGTGCGACGTGGATCCGGTGTGGTCTGCGTAGCGGGCTTCCTCTTCCTGGAGGTATCCGCTGTCCGGAAGCAGCAGCTTGCACAGCTCGGTGGTCCCGGCCGTTGCGTATACGGGGCCGCGGAAACCGTCCCGGACCAGCGCGGGGATGTACCCGGTGTGGTCCAGATGCGCATGCGTCAGGACAACGGCGTCGATGCTTGCAGGATTGACCGGGAAGGGCACGCGGTTGCGGTCGCGGAGGCGCTTGTACCCCTGGAAGAGCCCGCAGTCCACCAGGACGTGCCGGCCCTGCGACCGGACCAGGTACCGGGAACCCGTCACGGTGTCCGTCGCCCCCAGAAAACGCAGCGTCGGCGGATGCTGTTCCCTCATGCCGGCTCCTCACTCACGGGTGCTCGATGGTGACCGTGCCGGCGTCCCCATCCACGGTGACCTGCTGGCCGGTGGCCAGCCGCTGCGTAGCCGCGCCGGTGCCAAGGACGGCGGGGATGCCGTACTCGCGGGCCACGATGGAGCTGTGGCTCAGCGGGCCGCCCACGTCCGTCACGATGGCGGAGGCCATGGCGAACAGCGGTGTCCAGGCGGGTGTGGTGATCCGGGCAACCAGGACATCTCCGGGCTCCATCCGGCCGAAGTCCCGGGGCCCGCCCAGGACGCGGGCCGGAGCGGTGACCCGTCCAGAACTGGCACCCACGCCCTTGATGACATCGCCGTGCTGGCGCTGCGACGCCGCCGGCATCATGGACCCGAAGGCCTTCTCCATCCACCGGCGCTCCGGGAGCATCTGTGGGGCGGCGGCCCTCGCCTGGCCCCGCCACAGCATCCGGCGTTCCTCGACGGCGGCAGCGCGGACGGGGCGGTTCGCTCCGGTGATGACGGCCTGGGCCCCGGGTGCGGCGAGGCCGAACTCAACGGCGGTCCGCACCTCCTGGAAGCGCAGCCAGAACACGTCGGCGGGCTCCGTGATGACGCCGGAAGCCACCAGCCGGCGCCCGAGTTCCAGCAGCATCTGCCGCAGCAGCGGCCACGCGAGTCCGACGTCGGCCAGCGCGTCCTCGCGGATTGGCGCGGTGTGCTGGGCCCACCTAAGCAGCCGTAGAAAGGCGGCCCGGCGGCGCGGCCCCAGCCGGGCGGCCACCTGTTCAGTCAGAGCCTCCCGGCGCTCGGTCAACAGCCGCTGCCGCTCATGCGGGTCGGTGCCCTGCCCCCGCAGGTAGAACTTCACCGTCGCCAGAAGGGTGGACGGATCATCGGCGGCCACCGCGGTAGCGAAATCCAGGTTGTAGACCGCATGGCCGTAGAGGTCCAGGTGCTCCCGGAAGGCGAAGCGCCACTCCTGCCACAGGGCGTCGTCCACCCCTGCGGGCGGCGACCCTGTGCGCTGGCACTCGGCGAGCTCCGCCGTCGGCCGTTCCAGCAGCACTGATGTCAGCCCGGGGTCACTGCGGGCCCAGGCGGCCAGGTCCCACAGGGACTTCTCCGCCCGGATGGGTTCGCTGTCGTACCCCAGGAGGAACGTCTGGGCCGGCGGATCCCCGGCACGCCGGACCATCTTGTCGTAGAAGGTGCGGAAGGCGAGCTCGCTGCTGGTGGCGAGCGGAATGATGGACTGCACGGCCGTGTAATATACGGTGCCGGCGTCCAGCAGCGCCTGCGCGCCCGCCAGCAGTTCCCCGCCGGTGAGCTCCGCCGGGGGCTTCGCCTGCCAGTCCTTGATGGCCTGTTCGTAGCGGGGGTGGGAGAACCCGCGCCAGCCGGCGATCCCCATGTGCGCCTTGCCGCGGGCCAGCGCACCCAGCGCCGTCACCAGTCGCCCTGTCATCCGCAGCAGTCCCGAGGTGCGGTAATAGTAGTAGGCGTAGCCGTTGACGGTGGGCAGTCCAACGTCGCCGTCGCGGATGACGTTCCTGCCCAGGGCCTCCGCTATCAGGGCCTGCAGCGACTTTGCCACGGAGCCGTCCACCAGGTCGGCGAACAGCGGCGTGAGCGGGTCCGGCAGTTGTTCCACGATGCTCGCGCGGAAGTAGAGCCCGTTCGGGTATGGCACGGGCCAGGCCTCCGGGGTGTCGGCCGTCGGCTCGGGCAGTGCGGTGATGGGGCGGGACTGCAGGATGAAGAACCGGCCACCGGCCCGCGCCCACTCGATGTCCTGCGGCGCGCCGAAGTGCGCGGCGGCCCGCTGTCCGTGGCCGGCAAGTTCCGCCGTCTCCCGGTCATCGAGGACGGGTTCACGACGGCGGGCTGCCGCCACCGGCTGCTCCCGGGTGCCGTTCTCCGCGTAGACGGTCATGACGTCCTTGTCCGCTGTCCGCCGCGACAGCACGGAGCCGGTCCCGGTGTCCACCACCACGTCATCGGTGGTGACCGTCCCGCTGACCACCGACTCGCCCAGGCCCCACGCGGCACTGATCACAGTCTGGTCCCGCCGGCCGTTGGCGGGGTTGGCGGTGAACATGACCCCGGCGGCCTCGGCCTCCACCATCTGCTGGATCACGACGGCGAGGCGCACCTGGCCGGGTTCCACTCCTTCACGCGCGCGGTAGGACATGGCGCGCGCCGTCCAGAGCGAGGCCCAGCAGCCGGTCACTGCCGTGGACAGTTCCACCATGCCGCGGACGTTCAGGGAGGTTTCCTGCTGCCCCGCGAAACTGGCCGAGGCGAGGTCCTCGGCCGTGGCGGAGGAGCGGACTGCCACGGGTGTTCCGCTGCCGAGGCGCCCGTAGGCGGCACCGAGTTCGGCGGCGATCCCGGCGGGCATGGTGCCGGTGGCGAACAGGGCGCTGATGCGCCGGGAGGCATCCTGGTACGCCTGCGGCTCGACCTCCGGTGGCAGCGCCGCGAGTTCCTGGATGCCGGCCGTGAGGTTGTTGGCGTCCACGAACTCTGAGTACGCGGCGGTGGTGAGCACGAACCCGGGCGGGACCGGCAGCCCGGCCCGGATGAGGCCGCCCAGCCCCACGGCCTTGCCGCCCGCTACGGCAACGTCGCCTGGCCCCACATCGCTGAGGTCCCTGATATAGGTCATGGCCGCGCGTCCTTGCTGCCCGGCTGGGGGCGCCTGGGGGTGAACCTGATGCTCACATACTGGCACCGCCAGGGGCGGGTGGCCATGGGTCCAAAGTCAGGTTCCGAACCCGGCGGCCGGCGGTAGTATCGGAGGGTTGCCGCGGGGGTCGGCAGCAGTTTTGGGGGAAACACCGTGCTTCACAAGCTGTTCCGCCGTGCCGCCGGCATGGTCTCTTCCGTCCGGACGGCGCTGCTGGCCGGCGCCGCAATCTTGCTCGCATCCGCCGTCGTAGCCGTTCCGGCGTCCGCCGCCGATGCCACGGTGATTGACGCTGTCGGGCAGCCGTTGGGTATTGCGTACGGTCCCGACGGGGCTCTGTACGTCAGTGACTACAACTGGGTGGGCGGCGTCAGCGTCTACCAGCCGGGCGAGGCCCAGGCCTCCCGTCACATCACGGTGGGCCATTTTTCAACGTCCCTGGCCGTCACTGCCGACGGAAGGGTGTACGTGCTCCAGCACACCGAGTCCCAGCAGACGGAGCTGGGAGTCGTGGCGCCCGGTGCCAGCGGGGTGTCCGCGACCATTCCGTTGACGCAGGGCAACCATTGGCTGGCCGCAGCACCGGACGGGTCGCTGTATGTGGCCAGTCCCTCCGAGGGGACCGTTTCGGTGGTTCCGCCGGGTGGAACCCGCGTGGAGCGCGTCCTGGACGCCGGCCCCTTCCCGGTAGAGGTGGCGGTGGCCAGGGACGGCACAGTGTACGCCGCCAACCAGCACGCCGGGACCGTCACCGTGATTCCCGCCGGTGCCGCAGGCCCCTCGCACACCGTTGACGTGGGGAGGACGTCCAGCCCGCACGGCATCGCCGTCGCGCCGGATGGAACTGTCTACGTGGCGAACGTCCTCTCCGGCGACGTCGCCGTCATCGAGCCCGCCGGCACCACCGTGTCGCAACGGATCAGGGTGGGCCGCGGACCGCAGGAGGTGGCGGCCGGTCCGGACGGAACGGTGTACGTGACCAACAGTGTGGACAATACAGTCTCGGTGATCCCGCCGGGAGCTGATGCCGTGGCCCAAACACTTGCCACGGGCGAGGACCCCGGCCGCCTGGCAATTGCGGCAGATGGTTCGGTGGCCGTGGTCAACAGGGGAAGCAAGACAGTCACCGTGTTCGACGGCGGATCGGACGGCTCCGCCGCTGCGGCCGCCGCCGCCACTCCTTCAGCACCTCCATCCGAAGGCGCAGTCATCGCCGAGGGTTCCTTCGATGTTGCGCTTCCTGCTGTCGCCGCCGGGGCTGGTGCGCTGGTGCTGGCAGGTGCAGCCTCCCTTGTCGCCGTGCTCCGGCGGCGCCGTTCGTCGCGGATTACCTACCGCCCACCGCATTAAAGATACGTTTGCTTACTATTTGCCCCATGATTGCCGGAGGCCGCAGCGCGTAAGAGGGACTTTCGCCTCTGGAGGGGTAGGCGCTGCGGCAGCTACAGGACACTGACGTCTTTGACGAGCAAGGGAGCACCATGGGCTGGCTGGACCGAGAACGAACCGTTGCCCCGCCGGGATTCAACCGCTGGCTGGTGCCGCCCGCGGCGCTCGCCGTCCACCTCTGCATCGGCCAGGCCTACGCCACGAGCGTGTACAAGACGGCACTGGTCAAGCATTTCGGCGCCAGCCTGACCGAGATCGGCGTGATCTTCTCCATCGCCATCGTGATGCTGGGCCTGTCCGCCGCCATCATGGGCACCTGGGTGGACCGGAACGGCCCGCGCAAGGCCATGTTCACGTCAGCCATGTTCTGGGCGGGCGGCTTCCTGATCGGATCGCTCGGCATCTTCACCCAGCAGCTCTGGCTCGTGTACCTCGGCTACGGCGTGGTGGGCGGAATCGGCCTGGGCATCGGCTACATCTCACCGGTGTCCACCCTGATCAAATGGTTCCCGGACCGCCCGGGCCTGGCCACCGGCATGGCCATCATGGGCTTCGGCGGCGGCGCGCTGATCGCCAGCCCCGTCTCCACGGCGCTGCTCAGAATGTACGATCCCAACTCCGGTGCCACGGACTGGGTGGCCAGCGGCGATGCCGTGGGCAAGCTCTTCCTGACGCTCGCCGTCGTCTACCTCGCCTACATGCTGTTCGGCGCCTTCACCATCAAGGTCCCCGCGGACGGCTGGAAGCCGGCCGGGTTCGATCCCGCCAAGGTCAAGGCCGCCAAGCTGGTCACCACGGAGAACGTTTCGGCCAAGAACGCCGTCAAGACCAGGCAGTTCTGGCTGGTGTGGATCGCGCTGTTCTGCAACGTGACCGCGGGCATCGGCATCCTGGAGCAGGCCGCGCCGATGATCCAGGACTTCTTCCGCCAGTCCGACGGCGTCTCCCTGGTGAGTGCCGCCGTCGCCGCCGGCTTCGTGGGGCTTCTCTCCATCGGCAACATGGCCGGACGCTTTGCCTGGTCCGCCACCTCCGACGTCACCGGCCGCAAGCGCATCTACATGGTGTACCTGGGCGTCGGCGCCGTGCTTTACACGGTGCTGGCGCTGGCCGGCTCCACCACCACGGTCCTCTACGTGGCGCTGGCGTTCGTCATCATCTCCTTCTACGGCGGCGGTTTCGCCACCGTGCCGGCCTACCTGCGGGACCTCTTCGGGACCTACCAGGTAGGTGCCATCCACGGCCGGCTGCTGACCGCCTGGTCCGCCGCCGGTGTGGCCGGGCCGCTGATCGTCAACGCGTTCCTGGACGCCCAGGGCAAGCCCGGCCAGCTGAACGCCGTGTCCTACCAGCCGGCGCTGCTGACCATGGTGGTGCTGCTGGTGATCGGCTTCCTGGCCAACCTGATGGTCAAGCCGGTGGACGCACGATTCCACGAACCCCGCCCGGACCGCGGACGGGCACACGAACCTGCCATGGAGGCCTGAGATGAGCACCGCACACAACACCGGCGCGAAGGCGCCAGCCACAATGTCCACCGGCAAACTCGCCGTCGCCTGGGCGCTGGTGGGTGTCCCGCTGGCGTACGGGATCTACCAAACCCTGACCCGGGTGGCGGCGCTGTTCGGCTAGGGAACTCTGCTGTCAGCGCCGCTGGAAGGCCCGCACTGCCTCGCCCACCGTCGGGTAGAAGTGTCCGGGCGAGAAACGGGCGGCCATGCCGTACTGCAGCAGCCTGTCTTTAACCGGTCCCTTGAGTTCGGCGAACACCAGGTCCACGCCGTGCCGTTCCAGCCATTCGTCAAGCTGCACCAGCTCGTCCAGTGCGGTGGTGTCGATTCCCGTCACGGGCTCTGCCGCCAGCACCACGCGTTCGGTGCCGGGCGGCGCCTGGTCCAGCTTGTTGCGCACGAAGGACCCCAGCAGCGCTCCGTTGCCGAAGAACAGGGGTGCGTCGAAGCGCAGGATCAGCATGCCGGGGACGCGTTCCCCGTCCGGATGGCGGCTTACGTCGTGGTATCCCGGCACCCCGGGCACATCCACCAGTTCAGCACGGTAGGGCTCCCAGGCCCGCCGCAGGAAGTCCAGGATTGCCAGGCCAACGGCAACGGCGATGCCCGTGAGGACCCCCAGGATGGTGACCCCCAGAAACGCCGCGAGCATCACCAGCGATTCACTGCGGCTCATGCCGATGAGCCGCCGCACGCCTGCAGGGTCGGCCAGTGCTGCGGCTGCGGCGATGACAATGGCGGCAAGGGTGGCGGCCGGCAGGAACTCGGTGGTGCCGGGCGCCAGGAGCATAAAGCCGAGCACCAGGATGGCGCCCACCACGCCGGTGACCTGGGTTTTTGCCCCGGACTCCACGGCCACGGGCGTGCGGGACGTGCTGGCCGAGATCGGGAAGCCTCCCATTAGCCCGCTGGCAGCGTTGGCCGCACCTAGGGCAGCCATTTCATGGTTGCCGGAGACCCTTTTGTCCTCCGCCGCGGCCAGGGACTGGGACAGGGTTCCGGTATCAACAAAGACGATGAGGGCGATGGCCGCGGCCGCGGGCAACAACGCCAGGACGTCGGCCCAGCCAATGCCGCCAAGGGCAGGCGCGGGGAGCCCCTGCGGAAGGGCCCCCGTCACCCGGACGCGCCCCTGGAGTTCCAGCAGGGCCACGGCGATGCAGGACGCAACCACTGCAATCAGCACGCCCGGTATTTTCCATTTCAGCGAGCGGGGAACCAGGATGAGCGCCAGCGAGGCCAGGCCAATCAGCAGTGCCGCCATGTTGGTCTCCCCGGCGAGTACCTTCGGCACCGCGGCGATGAGTCTTTCCCAGGGCGTGCCGCCTTCCACGGAGATCCCCAGAAGGGTGGGAATCTGGGACACGGCCACCAGCAAGGCGATGCCGTTGAGGTAGCCGAGCCGGATGGGCTTGGACAGGAGTCCCGTGACGATTCCCAGCCGCAGGGCAGAACCACACAGCAGAATGACGCCGATCAGGATGGCCAGGAGCCCCGCCAGCGCCACGGATTCCTCATCGTTGGCCGCGGCGAAAGGGATGAGGGCCGCAACGATCATCGGGGCAAGCGAGGAATCCGGCCCCAGCACCAGCACGCGCGACGGCCCCACAGCTGCGTAGACAATCAGGGGCACCACCGTTGCGTAGAGGCCGGTCACCGGTGGCAGGCCGGCGGCCTGGGCGTACGCCATGCCCGCGGGGACCAGGATTGCGAAAAGCGCGGTGCCGGCCAGCAGGTCATGGCGCAGCCACTCCATCCTGTAGCCACGCAGAGCTGGCGGAACCCACCAGGACAGGGTCTTTCCGGATCGGCGCATCTTCAGATCATGTCCCAACAATGCCCCTGCCCGCCATCGACAGTCCGGCGGCCGAACGCCCGGTGAACCGCCTCACCAGGTCACGATACCGGCCGCACCGTCTACCGTGATGCTCTGGCCGTCGTGCAGCCGCGTGGTGGCATCGGCAACACCCACCACGGCGGGAATACCGTACTCGCGGGCCACCACCGCCCCGTGCGAGACGACACCGCCCATCTCCATCACCAACGCGCCTGCCGTCATGAACAGTGGCGTCCAGCCGGGGTCCGTGGAGGGGGCCACCAGGATTTCGCCTGGTTCCAGGCGGGCGCCCACAGGATCCATGATCACCCTGACCCTCCCGGTGGCGGTGCCCGCGGAAGCGGGTGTCCCCGTCAGGCGGTCCGCGGCAGCCTGTTGCGGCAGGGCGGCGGCCGCCGCCATCATGGCGGCTTCCACGTCGGTGCCGTCCGAAAGCAGGAGGCGCGGAATGCGCCGGCGCCGCAGTTCGACGTCGTACAGCCGACGGCGGCGGGTGACGATTCCCTTCAGGTCCGCGCCGCGAAGGCCCACACGCAGTTCGTCGAAGTCCAGGAAGAACACGTCACCGGCGTCGCCGATGGTTCCGTTCTTCACCAGTTCGGCGCCCACCTCCGCCAGCTGCCGGTGCATCTCCGCCAGTACCAGCACAATGCAGAACTTGGGCAGTTCCCGCAGGCCGGCGAGCTGCCGTGTCCGGTGCAGGCACAACGCCACCAGGCGCCCCCGCAGCCGGCTCTCCGTCCCGGCACGCTCCACCAGTTCGCTGATCCGGGCCTCCGCGTGCCCGGCGGCCCTGGCGAACTGGCGGTCCGGGGCCTGTTCGGGATCCTCCACGCGGAGGTAGTTGGAGACCATGCCGAGAATGTGGTCCGGCTCCTCGAACCACCTGGGCATCCCCAGGTCGATCTCCGCTACCGCCCGGTGGCCGTACTGGGACAGGAATGCCTGCAGCCCGGACTGGGCGGCGCCGGGCAGCGTGCCCGCCTTGAAGCGGACCGCCAGGTCTCCGGGTGTCAGCTCACTGAACGCCCTGCGGACTTCCGGGTCCTTCCCCAGGGACGCGGCAAGGTGCCACAGCTCCAGGTCCATGATGGTGGTCACGTTGTGGGGCAGCCCGCGCAGCACAGCCTCAAGTTCACGCGGCTCGGCAATTCCGCGCAGCAGCCTCCGGGCCCCGGCCAGCATCAGGTACCCCATGGCCGGGGCCGGCAGCGAGGCCTGGATCAACCCCTTGAACGTAATGGTAAGGATGTCCTCGGTGTGCTGGAGCCGCCTGGCCGCAGTGGCCGGCAGCGGGAGGGTCAGCCGGTCTGCCAGGCGGTCCTGGTACCGCCGCGCCCTCCGCAGTTCCCGGTCCGGCCACAGCAGGGCACGGACCATGCCGGGAATGATCCCCAGGAAGACGCCCAGGCCCTGGGTGCCTTCAGCGCCTTTGGACTGCGTCCGGGAAGGGGCGGTCCTGTCCTTGCGGCCGGCTTTCCTGCGGGGTGGCCGGGCAGCGCTGAACCGCGGATCGTCGAGGAGGGCAGGGAGGATCGCTGCTGACCGTCCGTCCGCGAGCGGCAGCAGTTTGGCAATGACCTCGCGGCCCGATTTGTTGCGGAGGATGGGTGTCAGGTCCACGTACATCCGCAGGCCCGGGTTCAGGGTTTTCCACGGCCCGCTGTTGTTGCCGCGCATGAGGGCCAGCACATGGAGGCCCATCGGGGTGAGGGGGCGGGTTAGGCCCTGCATCAGGGTGCCGCACAGGTAGACGCGGGTGTCCGCGCCTGGCGCTGCGCCGGCCGGCCCCACCGTGCTGGTTTGCCCGGTGAACGGGTCCTCCTCCGGCAGCGGGTAGAGGGTGGTGATGGGCCGCGACTGGGTCAGCCAGGCTTTGCCGCCGTCGTCGATCACCCATTCCACGTCCTGGGGCGCGCCGAACAGCCGCTGGGCGTCGTCGCCAAGGGAGGTCAGTTCGGGAAGCTGCGCCCCGGTCAGGGTGGACGGCTGGTCCTTTGGCTGGTGCAGGATCCGGCCCGAGGCCGTCTCCACCACGAAGTGGTCCGGGTTCACGGCGCCGGACGCCACCTGCTGTCCCGGCCCCGAGCTGGCGTCGATGACCGTCTGGGTCCGGGTGCCGGTCACGGGGTTGGCGGTGAACAATACACCGGCCGTGGCGGCGTCCACCATACGTTGAACCACGACGGCGAGGCCCACCTCGCGGTGGCTGATCCCGTTCGTGGTGCGGTAGGCCACCGCCCGGTCCGTCCAGAGCGAGGCCCAGCAGCGCCGGACGGCCTGGACGACGGCGTCGGCTCCGTCCACGTCCATGAAGGAGTCCTGCTGCCCTGCGAAGCTGGCGAAGGGGAGGTCTTCGGCGGTGGCGGAGGAGCGCACCGCCACCGGGCCGCTGCCCATCGCGGCGTAGGCGTCACGGATGGCGGCCTCGACGCCGGGCGGCACCGGCGCTGCCAACATGGCATCGCGGGCCTGCTGCGCGAGGCTGTCCCAGCCGTCGTGCGAAAGTCCGTTGCCGCCGTCGGACGTTTCCGCCATGGCCAGCCTCTCTGAACCGTCCCGGCGGGTGCCGCCCGGTAGGAGGCTATCCAGCCCGACCTCGTCCAGTTCCATGCCGTCCAGTTCCATGCTGTCCAGTTCCATGCCGCCCAGGCGGGCGGCGATGGCGTCCAGGTCCGTGGGTGCGGCATTCCGGTAAGCCGCCGTCGTCAGGCAGAAGCCCGGCGGAACGGGGAAGTCGGCGGCAACAAGCCGGCCGAGGTTGAGGGCCTTGCCGCCCACGGCGGCCAGCGACGCTGATGCCATGTTGCCGAGATCAACAACCAGGTCCGGCCCGGCGCTGCCCTGCTCAGTGCTTTCTGAAGCCATGTCCTGCTCCTAGCCGTTGCCCGCACCGTCTCCGGTGTCCTCCCACATGACATCCAGGTTGTGGAAGATCACGGGCCCGTCGCAAAGCTTCGCCATCGTGGCAGCGAACTCCGAGGTTTCCGGCCGGCCGGAATTCTCCATTGCCGAGTCGAAGGAATCGAAGTCCACGATGGTGAAGTAGGTCCCCGGGTGGTCCCTGTCCGCCGTGGCAACAATGCGGCGGAACGTGGGCGCAGTGCTTCCCTCGGTTCTTGAGGGTCGGCCGAGCTCTTCGATTTCCTTGATACGTGAGGTCCTGAACTCGATGATCTGCACAAACCCGGGCATAACGGCTCCTCGACGGCGGTGGGCACTGATGCGGATCAGGCTAGTCCCCTCGACGCGTGGTGCACAGGGGAGAAGTGCCCTACTTTGCCGGCTGCGCGTGGACAGATTTCGGAGCAGCGGCTTCCCGGAGGGCGTTGAGTGCGGTGTGGATGAGGCGGGCCCGGACGGGGTGTGCGCGGGTGAAGGCCACGATGCGGCGGCTCACGGTGGGGCCGGTAAGGGGGCGGTCGGTGAGGTTCCCGGGGAGTCCTGACAGCGCGATCCCGGGAAGGACAGTCACTCCCAGGCCGGCAGCGGTAAGGCTGATCGCGGCATGGTGGTCATCGAGCCGGGCAACGTACCGTGGAGTGAACCCTGCCGTTGTGCAGGCCCGGGTGATGATGCGGCCGGTCGGGCCGTCGTGAATGTCGTGGTCGATCCATGCTTCGTCCCGCAGCTGGACCAGGGCCACTGCGTCTTGCGAGCACAGCGGGTGGTTCAGGGGGAGGACCAGCCGCAGTTCTTCCTCGTCAAGGACATGCCGCTGATAGCCCTCAATGGTGAGCGGGTCCGCATCGAGCGCCTCGTTCCGGATGTCAATGTCAGGCTGGTGCCGTCCTCCGCCCGGGTGGAGCTCGTTGATGCTGATCTCCACCACAGTTTCAGGAGAGGCGGTTCGCAGCACGCCCACCACATGCGGCATCCACGCCTGGGCGACGGACGCGAAACAAGCGAATGTGATGCGCTCGGCCCGGCCTGCCCTGAGGTCTGCCACCGTACGTTCGAGGCGTTCCAGGTCAGCAAGCGCCTGGCTGCTTTCCTCCGCCAGATGGAGGGCGGCCGGCGTGGCCTCGATGCCCCGGCCACTCTTCTCGAACAGCGCCAGCCCGGTCTGCCTGGCCAGGGCCTGCAAGTGCTGGCTCACCGTGGCGGGAGTGAGGTGCAGGCCTGCGGCCGCGCCCTGAACGGAACCGGCAGCGATCACCGCCCGCAGAATGATGAGCTTATGGGGATCCAGCATGTGCCGATTGTATGCCGATGCCTGATGATTCGACGGAAATACTTGCTGGTCCCTCACGATGCTCCCGTGCCAAAGTGAAGGAGAAGGCGCGGGGCAACGGATTAAAGTGGGCCTCCGCACCGCACCCCTCCTGAGGACCGGCGCTCCGCCGCCATCCCTGCCCGACCCGCCCGAAAGGCCGTTCCCGTGGACACATCGAACTACCTCGCCCTGCTGGGAGTAGCCGTTATCCTCGCCATCACCCCGGGGCCGGACACGCTGCTGACCCTCCAGTACGCATTGCGCAGACGGAGCGCAGGGATCTTCGTCGCCGTCGGCTCCGCCTCAGGGATCTTCGTGTGGGCGGGCCTGGTTGCTGCGGGTGTTGCAGCCTTCCTCCGGGACTCGCCCGTGGCCTTCCACACCCTTCGCGTCCTGGGAGGTGCCTACCTCTTCTACCTCGGCTACCGCGCCCTCACCACCCACACCCGCGCCCGCATGGCAGCGAGGAAATCGGTGGCAGCAGGATCTGTGGCCGGAGCGCAGTGGCCACGCGCCAGCACCCTCCTCGCCGTAGGCCCAGGTGATGCCTCCGCTGATACCACTGCCGGTGACCTTCAGCCTGGAGGGGGTATCCCAACGAGGTGGTCGGCGTTCGGTGCAGGGGTGTTGTGTTGCCTCACGAACCCCAAGACCGGATTGTTCTTTCTCGCCCTCATACCGCAGTTCAGCCCCACCGGCGCGGGTCCGCTTTACGTCGTCGCCGTGGTTGGCGGCACCGTTGCAGCCGTCATTGGCAGCTACCTCGCCGTCGTCGCTCTCGGTGCGCACACCGCCGGAACCTGGCTCAACCGGCCCGCAGTCACCCAATGGATCCACTGCATCTCCGGCGTGGTCTTCATTGCGCTCGGACTCACCACCAGCATCCCCGTCGTCACCGCTCTGCTCTAACCCACGATCGCGAAACGGACGGCACGCGCCCGGGCCCGACGGCGGCGGTCACTCCGCCGTCGAACGTTACGTCAGCGGTGTGCGCGCCTAGGGACTGACGTTGCGGGCCGGAGCACGGACTACGTGTTCAGCTCGGCAGCGGCGAAGGACACAGCGAAACGTGCGCACCAGATGCTGACCGAGGTGTAGTCGCCCAGTACCGTGGCGGCCGGAATCTCGTAGTTCTGATCGCCCTTGTTGGCTTTGAGCGCGCCCAGGTCCAGGTAGGCGCCGTCGTCGAAGACGTGCCAGCCTGCCACTCCCTCAATGACCGGGGCATCACTCAGCCACACCTTCAAGTCCGGCCCATCAGAAGTGTCAAGGCCTTCGAGCCGGAGGATCCGGCTCCCGTCCGCGAGCTCAAGAATCCTCACCGTTCCGGAGCTGGCATGTTCGTGGCTGATGAGCTGGCCTGTTGCCAGTTCACGCGGAGCAGCGGGCGCGGCGGGCACGCTGGGCGTGGCGGATGCAGCGGGGGCGCTGGGCTCCGCCGTCGATTCCTGGGACGGGACGGCGGCCGGGGCAGCGGCCGGAATGTCCTCGGTCACGGTGGAGCTGGTGAAGAGCCGCCAGGGCTGGAACAGGTACAGCCCTACCGCCAGTGCAATTGCAGCCACGAACAGTCCTGCCGAGATGGCAGCGCGCTTTCCCATAACACCTCAACGAGCGGAGTGATGGCGGCGTTCCTCGGCGGGCTCGTCCAGACCACTCCTCCACAGCGCCACCGCCAGAACCGCCACCCACAGCAGGAACGCCCCGATGCTGACTCGCTCGCCGATGCCCAGCACCAGGTTTGGCCCGGGAGCTGCCATGAACGCCACCATGCCCATGAGCGCAGAAGCGGCGAGCGAGAGGATCGAATACCATCGCATCCGGCCGTGGAACCCTGCCGCCACGAAGCACATCGCGGCCACCATTAGTCCGAGCTGGATGTTCGTGGCGAAGATATGCATGGGAACGGACGCATCGTCACCCAGCGTCAGCGGGTACAGGGCACCCATGATGTTCCACAGCCCGTACGCGGTGAGCAGGCCGCCCGCGATGCGCAGGGCGCGGTTCCCCTGCGCGGAATTCCATACGCCCACACCGAAAGCGACGAACAGGGCTGTATAGAGCCACGTAAATACGACGAGGATGTCCCGGCCGGGGGATCCCACCGCGAACAGTTCGCTCACCATCTGCCCGGTGCGGAGATACCCCTCCCATCGGGATGCCGCCAGCCCGTCCGTGGCCACCACGTAGAGCAGCGAAGACAGCGGCCCGGCAGCCAGGAGGACCCGCCGGACGGCGTCCCGCCGCGGGCTCCCGGTTTGTGCGGCCCGGCTGCGTTGGGGGTGCCGCCCTTTCGCGATTGGCATTTTGGAACGTTCCTCAGAGCCCGCGGGCTGGTAGGGGCTTGCTGCAGGATCCGCGGGCATCGGGCCCTGATGCCTGCTTCTTTCAGCGTGTGCCGGCTTGCCTGATGCGGGCAGGGCCGAACGGCCTTGCCCGGGTTAGTCGATGGCCTCGATGCCCTGCCGTTTCAGTTCCTCCAGGTGGCTGAGCATGTGCTGCAGCGCCTCGGGGGAGTGCGGCTGCCAGTCCGGAACCTCGCCGAGCACGCGGAGGGGTTCACGGGTGCGGTAGGACCGGGTGGGGTTGCCGGGGAACTTCTTGTCGGTGAGGTTGGGGTCGTCCTGAAAGGCGCCGGTGGGCTCCACGCGGTAGATCCTGCCGGCCCCCTCACCCACGCTGAGTTCGGCGCCCCAGGTGGCGGCGTCCAGGGTGGCCGTGAAGTAGAGGTGGTTCGCAGCCTTCCGTCCCCCGTAGTTGGAAGCGTAGCCGGGTACCAGCAGGTCCCCGGGCCGCACGTCCGCCTTGGTGCCGTGATAGAAGGGCCCGGAATCGGTTGGGCCGGTTGGGGTGTTCTTGAGCGGGTGCAGGAAGGCCGCGGCATCCGTTGCCACCCGCTCCGGGCACTCCCACAGGACCAGGTGCCCGGCGTCGGGATAGACCGTCAGCACGGCTCCAGGAATCCGCGATGCCAGAACCTCCTGGTCCTGCCGTGGCAGCAGGTCATCCTGGCCGCCGTAGAGGATCAGCGTAGGCGTCCGGACGGCGCCGGCTTCGGTGGGCGGGGCGGCAGCGGTCAGCCCGGCCAGGATCTTCTTCCACACGTGGGCAGGCATCCGGACGCCGTCGCGCACCCGCTCCTCCAAGTACCAGTTCGGAACAGGCTGGTGCAGGGTGAACCAGGAGAGCGATGACCGGACCCAGTCCTCATCGATGGGATCGGCCAGCCGGTCCACCTCCTCGGCGAAGGCCGGCAGTCCCTGCAGGCTCAGCGGCGACCCCACCAGGACCAGCCCGGCCACCCGCCCGGGATGCGATGCAGCGAGCTGCTGGGCCACGTAACCGCCGCTGGAGGAACCGAGGACAAACGCCGTCTCCACCCCGGCTGCGTCCAGGATGGCCGCCGCGTCCTCCGCCTGTTCCGCCAGGGAGTAGCCGCCCACGGGTTTGTCCGCCTCGCCCTGGCCGCGGAGATCCGGTGCATAGACCCGGAAGCCGGCCAGCCCGGGCAGCAGGCGGTCGAAGCAGCGGCGCGATTCGCCCCACGCATGCAGCAGGAGCAACGGTGCCGCGCCCGCGTCGCCCTGGATCAGGCACGGCACCGTGATGCCGGTGCGGAGGGCCAAGTTCCGGACCTCGGATTCCATGGCATCAGGGTACGCCGGGTGCTTGAAAGGAGCACGAAATCGGCCCACCGCTTAGGCACGCAGGCTTCGAAACCAGCTGGCAATCCGCGGCCTATTGACTGCCTGCAGGCGGAGGAATAGTTTCTGCGATAGCGGGGTCCAACACCCCGTTTCCACGGAATGAAGGGCCGGATCTGGGCCGCTCCTGCACCGCGAATACAGGAGGAAAACATCATGCCGAAGTATTTGTTTGAAGCCACCTACGTTGGCCAGGGAATCAAGGGGCTCATGCAGGAAGGCGGCACCAAGCGGCGTGAGGCGCTGGTGGAGGCCCTCAAGTCCGTGGGCGGAACGCTGGAGAGCTTTTACTACGCCTTTGGCTACTACGACGTCCTTGGCGTTTTTGAGGCGCCGGACGATGCAAGTGCCGCCGCCCTGTCGCTGCTGATCAATTCGAGCGGGAACGTCAACGTCCGTCTGAAGCCGCTCCTGACGGTGGAGGATCTGGACGAAGCCGCCAAGAAGACGCCGACCTACCGGGCGCCTGGACAGTAGGGCGCCGGGACGGTAGGGGAGCCGGGCAGACGAGCCAGCAGGCCGCCGTCGTACATTTACGACGGCGGCTGCCTTAGTGTCCGGAGGAGCGTGTGGCCCTGGTGTGCGGGGGCCTGTCCTTCAAAAGGACAGTCGCGGCGATAACGCCCCCGGCTGCGACGAGGGCCAGCGGGCTTTGCAGGATTGTGCCCAGGATGGCGAGCCCCGAATCGGACACGGGCCTCGACGCCGCAAACAGGCAGGCAACGTCCATCGCGAAGGCGGCCGCGTAGCCGGCGCCGAAGCAGACGAGCAGTGCGGGCGTCCTGTAGTCCTTGGTAAATGTCCTCACGGCTGCGTCGTAGGCAAGGTATTTGAGGCCGACGATCGTGGGGGCGAAGGTCAGAACGAAGAAGACGTCCAGATCCTCCGGGAATTCCCTGAGCGGAACGTTCGCGTCTCCCTGGTAGACACCGGCTGAGTGAAACCACATGCTGCCCACCTGTGCCGAGATCAGCAGGAACGAGACCACGGCGTACCTCAGCGCTGTTCCACCCCGGGTCATCCCTAAAGCCATGGCTTAGTATGGCACTTGGGGCAAGGGCAGTCCGTCACCCGGCCAGCGGGCCGCCGTCGTGAATTGACGACGGCGGCCCGGGCGGCGTGGCCGGCCCGGCGCCAACCTGTTGGTGGGCTCAGGAAACCTGGTCTACCGCAACCACAATCTTGCCGCGGGTGTGCCCTTCCATGTTTGAGCGGAAGGCGTCCGCGGCCTTGTCCAGCGGGAAGACCTCGGCAACTTCCACACGGATATTCCGGCTGTCCACCAGATCGGCCAGTTCCTGAAGGTCGGTTCCCACGGGATTGACCCACATCCAGTCGCCCCCGTGCTGTTCCACTTCACTGTCCGCGATCGAGGCGTGCCGGCCTCCCTCGGCCAGCACCGCCAGTGTGGCGTCGAGATTCCCGCCCACAAAGTCGGCAACAACGTCCACGCCGTCCGGGCGCAGTGCCCGTACGCGGTCCGCGAGCCCGTCCCCGTAGGCAACCGGCTCGGCTCCCAGGGAGCGGAGGAATTCGTGGTTCTTCTCCGAAGCTGTGGCAATAACACTCGCGCCGAGGGCCACCGCGATCTGGATGCCAAGGGAGCCCACGCCTCCGGAACCGCCGTGGATCAGGACGGTTTCGCCTGCTTTCAGGCCCAGCCGGTTGAGGACCTGGTAGGCGGTCAGTCCGGCCAGCGGCAGCCCTGCCGATTCGTTCCACCCGAGCGAGGCCGGCTTCCGGGCCAGGAGCCGCTCCGGCAGCGCGATGTACTCGGCAAAGCTTCCGCCGTGGACGTAGTCCTTGCGGCCGTAGGCGATGACCTCGTCGCCGGGCTGGAACTGCCGGGCATCGATGCCCACCGACTCCACTACCCCTGCCACGTCCCAGCCGGGGATGGCGGGGAACTCCAGGTCCATGACGGCGTCGAGTCCGCCGGCCATGATCTTCCAGTCCACCGGGTTCACCGCGGCAGCCTTGACCTTGACCAGGACCATGCCGGGCCCCACTTTTGGCATTGGCTGATCGCCGAATTCGAGGACGTCCGGGTTTCCGTAAGTGTTGTAAGTAATTGCCTTCATGACTGCCACAACGGCAAGGCTGCGCTTCGGTATTCCGGTTGCCCGCGCAAGGTGGCGAACCGCACGCGGCGATGGACGGGCAGCGGAGCAGGCCTGGGATTCCGTACCGCGGCGAGGGCGCGAGACCGTAAACTCGGGGTCATGTCTTATGGGGGGACGCCGGCTCGGCGCATAGGAGTGTTCGTGGTTGCGGCCGTTCTGGTCATGCCGCTGGCGGGGTGTGAGTACAGCGGCCCGGACGAGCCGCCGGCACCGTCGTCCCCGCCGCCCGCGACGCCGTCGGGCGCGTCCTTCAAGGACAACGTCAGCGAAGTGGCCCGTTTGCTCGAGGCGTCCCCTACGGACCCCGGCATGCCGTCGGAGGCTGAACCCGCGGGGAAGCTGTCCCTTGACCTGGCGCCCGGAGACTATCTGGTCACCGGCGCCTGCGCAGGGGTGTACGGGGCCAAGCTCACCCTGATGAAGGCTGACGGCGTCCCGGAAGCGTCCAGCTTTGAGTGCACCTCCACGCTGGACCGCTTTGTCAGGCACGACGGCGGGCCCCTCACCATCAGCGCCGTGCCGCCCACGGGCAGGCCGGCAGCAACGGGCGTCAAGGTGCAGGCTAACCCTGAACGCAGGCTTTCGGAGCTCGAAGACCTTTCAGACTGGGCAGCGCAGCAGCTGCAACCGCCTGTGCCCGGCGAGCTGCGGGGCACCGGCAGCGGGAATACCACCACCACCGCCGGCGTGGCGGCCGCACCGGGGCAGTACGAACTCCAGCTCGTGTGCGCCGGACTGCCGGTAGCCGAGCTGTCCGTCTCCACCTGGAAGGGAGCGGAAGTCCTCGCCCCCGTGTCAGTCCCTTGCGGCGGGAGCATGTTCAAGGCACCCCTGGTGCTGCCCACCGAGGGGGCCAACCTCACGATGGGACCCGGTGGCCTGGACAGCTGGTTCGCCTACCGGCTCGTCCCCACAGGCCGCCCCTGAACCCAGCTCGGGGGCCGCGGACCGGGCTGGGCGTAGGGTGGGAGGCGGACGAAAGGAGCATTTCATGAAGAAAATCCTCATGGTACTGACCAGCGTTTCTGAGATCGGCGATACGGGAGAGAAGACCGGCTACAACGTGGCCGAGGCTGCGCATCCCTGGAAGGTGTTCAAGGATTCGGGGCATTTCGTCGACTTTGCGTCCATTCAGGGCGGCCAGCCCCCGCGCGACGAGGTGGACACGAAAGATCCCATCCAGGTCGCCTTCACGGAGGATGAGACCACGCGCGCCGGCCTCTACAACACGGCCCGCGTGGACGTCGTTGATCCGGAACAGTACGACGCCGTCTATCTCGTGGGCGGCCACGGCACCATGTGGGACTTCCCGGACAGCGAAGGCCTGCAGAACCTGGTGGCCAGCGTTTACAACAATGGCGGCTTGGTGGGCGCGGTCTGCCATGGGCCGGCCGGCCTGCTGAACGTGGAGCTGGAGAACGGGCTCCGCCTCGTGGAGGGCCGCAAGGTGGCCGCCTTCACCAATGACGAGGAGGTGGCTGCGGGCAAGGACAAGGTCATTCCGTTCTTCCTGGCAGACCGGCTGGAGGAGCAGGGCGCCACGCACGTCTCCGCCGGTGTCTTTGAGGAAAAGGTTGTAGTTGACGAGCGCCTGGTGACCGGCCAGAATCCGGCCTCGGCTGCCGGCGTGGCCAAGGAGATGGAGAAGCTCTTCGCAGTGGTCATCCACCAGGAAAAGGCCGAGGAACAGCACGACGCCGAGGCGCTCCGGGCCGAGAAGGACGCCGTCAAGGCGGCTGCCGCCGCCGAAGCTGAGCAGTAACACCAGCAGGCACTGAAAACTGACGGCCACCCGGATGATGGGGTGGCCGTCAGTTTTACGTCCGGGCGGCGGCAGCCGGGGTGCAGCCCTAGGCTTGGCCTATGTCTACAGATGATGAGAAGGACCCTCCCGTCCCCGCTGACGTTGAGGGCAAGATCCCCAAAAAGGTCCACGACAAGCCAGTCACGAAAGACCGTGAGGCAGCCGCCGACGAACCCGAGGACTAATAAGTCCCGCTGCAGAGCGGATACGGGAGCCCTGGCGCGACGTACCTGCGTGCCAGGGCTTTTCTGTGTTTGGGCGCACGACGGCGGCGCACGGGTTGGGTGCCGCCGAGACAGCGGGCCTGGGGGCTTAGCAACGGGCGGCTGTTACGTCCGTTTGTCCGCTACGAAGGGTCGGCGAACTCGAGTCCGCGCTCTTTCAGCGCGGCTTCGAGGAGTCGAATTGCTCTGGGTCCCACGCCATGCAGGGCGAGCAGCTCACCAGGACCGTGCGACGCCACCTGCGCCAGCGTCGTGATGCCTGCCTGCAGCAGGGCGCTGTTGGCCGGTCGGCCCAGGGGAGGCAGGTCCCCGATCTGTGCCGGCGTGTCTCGGGTGCTCATGGGAAACAGGGTATCGGCGCCGGGATCAGCAGCATCAAAGAGTCCCGCATCAGGCCTTGAGCGGTTGGGGCCGACCGCCCTACAGTGACAGCCAACGACCACTTCAGGAGAGACGCCATGTCCCTTGTCCGCGTACATAACTTCTCGGTCTCCCTCGACGGCTTCGGCACCGGCGAAGGCCAGCAACTGGACGCTCCCTTCGGCCACGCAGGCACGCGGCTGATGGAGTGGGCCTTCGAGACCCGGACCTTCCGCGCCATGGGCATCCATGGGGAATCAGAGGGATCCTTCGGTATCGACGAGGCTTTCGCCAGCCAGTGGGGACCCGGGGTCGGCGTCGAAATCATGGGGCGCAACAAGTTCGGTCCCCAGCGCGGTCCCTGGGAGAACGAGGACTGGAAGGGGTGGTGGGGCGATAACCCCGTGTTCCACACTCCTGTGGTTGTCCTGACACACCATCCCCGGCCGGTCCTCGAAATGGAAGCCGGAACAACCTTCCATTTTGTCGACGCGGACCCTGCCTCCGCCCTGGAACAGGCCCGGGCCCTTGCGCCCGGCATGGACGTCAGGATCGGCGGCGGCGCCAGTACGGTCCGGCAGTTCCTCCAGGCCGGCCTGATAGACCACATGCATATCGTCCTCGTGCCGATCCTTCTGGGCCGGGGTGAACGGCTCTGGGACGGCCTCGAGGGCCTCGAAGAACGCTTTGACATTGAAGCGAGCCCTTCCCCGTCCGGGGTGGTGCATCTGGTCTTCACCCGCCGCGCGGTGGTTTAGGCGGGGCTCGCTTGCTCGGGTGACGTAGCATGCCGTTCAAGCCCAAGCCGGAATAGAGACGGACACAAAGGGATGTTCTGAAGTGATCCGTCAGTCGGCCACGAAGGTTCCTTGGGCGCCGGCGTCGATCCAGTGGTGCAGTGCGGAGAGGTCATCCAGTGAGCGGATGACCGCCCACTCGGCACCGAGTGCGCGGGCAATCCCGCTGGAATCCACTTCGGGATCAGCACTGGCTGGGTGCCGTGGTGGATCACGGCACACCTGTATCCTGACAATGCAGGTTGAACGGCTCCAGCGGCCATCAACCAAGCTCGGTTCGCGGCCGGATGACAGTCCGGAATCCTGGGCCGTCGCCCTCTATGTCGTGGATTACCGCCGCAATCGTCAGTCGCCGATCGGCTCCTCTGACGCATGGAATGGACCTTTATCAGTACCGACACGCCAGCTCCCGTTGGAATCCCGACAGACCCCAATCCCGCGCACACAGCTGCGGTGGAGCAGCCCGCCCTCGTGACCTGGGTCGAGGCTGGTGTGAGCATGACCGCGCGATGGCGTTCGGCGAACGGCAGGCCGGCGCCGGGGCGCGTCGAAGTTGTCTCCGACTCACTTACGGCCGATGATGCGATCCGGATGGCGTCACAGGGGATCGCGATGCTCTGGCACGGCGACTTCCACAACGCACGGCAGATCCTCAACGCGCTGGACCGGCGGATAGGCGCCGGAAAGAAACAGACCGCACAAACTCCGGCCGAAAAGTTCTACCGGCATCGCCAGTCCCGCTCGCATCGTGCACGCATCCTCGGCCTGCTGCTGATTCCCCTTGATCCGGGCCCGGTGGTTCCGCTGCGCCGCGCACCGGACATCCGGCAGGCCGCCGTTGAAGCGTACGGTGATATCGGCGAATCTTCCGTGGTGTCCCTGCATGAGCTCGTCGGGGCAATCGGCGCCCACGAGTGGCGACGGAATGGCGTCTACGTCGATGCCCTGCAGGGCCGCATCCACCCGCACTACGGCACGTTCTTCCCCACCCGAAGCGAGTACGTGGAGCTCGTGGCCGCCGCTCCGCTGCCGTCTGACACGCTGGCGTTCGACGTTGGAACCGGCACGGGGGTGCTCGCTGCCGTCCTCGCACGCCGTGGCGTCCACCGCGTGATCGCGACGGACAATGAGCCGCGTGCCATCGCCTGCGCCGCTGAGAATTTCCGGAACCTCGGCGTCCAGGACCGTGCTGAGGCCGTCCTGACCGACATGTTCCCGCCCGGGCGGGCACCGCTCATCGTGTGCAATCCGCCCTGGATTCCGGCCACGCCGCATTCCAGCCTGGACAGCGCCGTCTATGACCCCGGGAGCAGGATGCTGTTCCGCTACCTGAACGAACTCTCCGACCATCTCGAGCCGGGTGGTGAGGGCTGGCTTGTCCTCTCCGACCTGGCCGAGCACCTTGGCCTGCGGACGCGTGAGGACCTGCTGGCCGCCATCACGGCGGCCGGGCTGAAGGTGGTGGAACGGCTCGACACCAAGCCAACGCATCCGAAGGCGTCAGACCATAACGATCCTCTCTTCGAGGCGCGCGCAGCCGAGGTCACGTCCCTCTGGCGGCTTGTTCCCCGCATGTTTTGAGTAGCCGAACCGGGGCACTTTGACACGGACACGCCGTGGATTGCGCCGTTTCGGGGCCGTGCCAGCGTCAATGTGCCCCACGACGGCGTCCTGCCAGGTGTTCGGCGGCAGGCCGCTGGGGAAGCCCGGGCCTGAGCTGCGGCCTAGTTATCCCGCCACCGCCGCCTTCGCTGCCTGCGAGGCCTGCATCCACTCGCTCAGCCACGGTGCCCGGACACTGGACGTGATACGGCAGTCGGCCACGAAGGTTCCCTTGGCGCCGGCGTCGATCCACTCCTGCAGCGCAGACAAGTCCGCAAGAGACCGGATGATCGCCGACCCCGCACCCAACGCGCGGGCAACACCGCTGAAGTCCACCTCGGGGATCAGCATGGGCTTCTCGGTCAGGCCCTGCGAACCGTACTGGTGGATCTCGGCCCCATAGGCGGCGTCGTTGTAGATCACCACAATCGCACTCCGGGCCGCACCGATGAGGGATTCGAGGTCCGCCAGGCCCATCAGGAAACCGCCGTCGCCGGAGGCGAGCACCAGGGTGCGGCCGTCCTCCAGCGCGCGGGCTGCCCCGACGGCGCTCGCGAGTCCCAGCCCGATGGACTGGAAGGCGGTCCCCACCATCACCAGGTCCTGCGGCCGCGGGATGTTCCAGTACATGGGTGCCCAGCCGATGAAGTGCCCGCCGTCCTGGACCACCGTGCGGCGTTCCGGCAGCACGGCATCCAGGGCCGTGGCCAGGGCGCGCGGGTCCAGCCGCCCGTCCGGGGTCTCCTCAGAGCCCGGGTGGTGCCCCGGGCCGACGGCCAGACGCCGAGAGGCTTCCGCCCGCCAGCCTTCCGCCGCAGCCTCGCCATCCAGCAGTTGGAGCAGACGCGAAGCAGCTGTCTTCGCGTCCGCGCTGACGAACAGGTCCACCCGGGGGTGCGTCGGCTGCAGGCCGGCGTCGATCTGGATCACCGTGCTGTCCGGGCCGAGCAGGTGCCCGAACCGCATGGTGAAGGGGCTCAGGCTCGCCCCGGCCACCAGGACCACGTCCGCCTCGCCCATGAGCCCGGCCGCGGGGTCGGTGCCGAAACCGCCGGCCACGCCCAGGTACCCCTCGCCATTGAGGAGGTTGAGCGCCAGGGCGGTTCCGGCGGTCAGTGCGCCGAGCCGGTCGGCGAGCTCGCGGAGCTCCGGGCCGGCACCGGCGAGGTGCGCACCGCGGCCGGCGAGGATCAGCGGCCGCCTGGCACCGGCGAGCAGGCGGGCTGCCTGCCCAAGGCCGCCGTCGACGTCGTCCGTCACCTTCGGTGCGTGCGTCGCCGGAAGGTCCTCGTCCGCAGCCTCGAGAGCCGCGAGGTCGTAGGGAATGGCAAGGACGACGGCGGTGCGCGTGGTGAGTGCGTACTCCACCGCCTGCCGGGTGATGGCGCCCGCGGCGTCCCGGGTGACCGTGAAGGTGGCCGCGCCAAGGCCCGCGGCGATGGCCGCCTGGTCCACGTCCTGCGGCCGGGCACCGCTGGTGGGGGCGTCGCCGGTGACCAGCACCACGGGGATCTGCGCCTGGACGGCCTCCGCGAGGGCGGTGAGCGCGTTGGTGTAGCCGGGGCCGTAGGTGGAGGTGCCCGCGGCGAGCCGTCCCGACGCACGGTAGTAGGCGTCGGCGGCGGCGATGGCGGCGCCCTCGTGCCGGACGGGAGTGAAGCGGAGGCCCTGCTTCTCCGCGGCGTCCAGGAAGTAGACGTTGCCATTGCCCATGACGCCGAAGACGTCGCTGACATAGCTGCTGAGAACCTGCGCCACGCGGCCGGAGACGGTGAGAGTAGTCATGCAGGAAGCGTGGGGCCTGCATTCCACATTTGCAATACCCACGGATACTGCTGGGACTTTTGGCAGCATGAATCGGGAGAAGTGACAAAATGCCCAAAGATGGTGCACGTCACCCGCGCTTACTCCGACGTGCGTGATTCCTGCTCGGACAGCCGGCTGATGAGCCCGTCGTAGCGGGGCGGCATGAGTTCCATGACGGAGATGGCGGTGCTGGTCCGCTGGATCCCGTCGATCTCCAGAATCTGGTTGGTGATGCGGTAGAGGTCGGCGGTGCCGCGGGCCACTACCTTGGCCATGAGGTCCGCGTCCCCGGTGGTGGCGTGCACCTCGATGACCTCCGGGATGGCGGCGAGCCCGCTTTCCACCGAGCCGAACCGTGTCTGGCTGATTTCGAGCGAGAGGAAGGCCATGAGCTCATAGCCGAGTGCGGCGGGGTCCAGCCTGCGGCTGAAGGAGCGGAGGGCTCCGCTGCGCTCGAGCCGCGCCAGCCGGGCGTGGACGGTGTTGCGTGCGACGCCGAGTGTCCGGGAGAGTGCCAGGGCGCTGGCTTCGGGGTCCTTGTCCAAAGCCAGGATGATGCGGCCGTCGAGCGAATCGAGGGTGCGAGAGTTCGCGATGGTCATATTTTCACCACAGATACTAGAAGTTGAGCAGAAGTCCCAATGGCTAGAGCGTATCTTGCAATGTGGGCCGGGTCACTTCCATAGTCAGTCGTCATGACCGCTGAACAACTCCTGGCCGCTCCCGCCACCGCGCTGCCCACCCTTCGTGGCGCCGTCGCCGGCCTTCCGTCCTACGTCCCCGGCCGGCGCAGCGCCGGCGCGGACGTCGCAGCCCTCGCCAGCAACGAAAGCCACTACGAGCCCCTGCCCGCAGCCGTCACCGCGGTGGCCGAAGCGGCGGGTAGGATGAACCGCTACCCGGACATGGCCGCCGTCGAACTCCGCGAACGGATCGCCCGGCACCTTGACGTCGTCGCAGACGAGGTGGCAGTGGGACCCGGCAGCGTGGGCGTCCTCCAGCAGATCATCACCGGCCTGTGCGACGCCGGGGATGAAGTGATCTTCGCGTGGCGCTCCTTCGAGGCGTACCCCATCCTGGTGGGGCTGGCAGGCGCCCGGCCGGTCCGCATCCCGCTGGACCACCTTGAGGGCCATGACCTGGACGCCATGGCCGCCGCCGTCACCGACCGCACCAAAGTCATCCTGCTCTGCACCCCCAACAATCCCACCGGCGTGCCGATCAGCCACGACCGCATTGAGGCCTTCCTGCGCGCTGTCCGCTCGGACATCCTGGTGGTGATTGACGAGGCCTACGTGGAATACGCCGAAGCGGGCAGCGGCCCCGATTCCCTGGCGCTCTACCGCGAATACCCGAACGTCTGCATCATGCGCACCTTCTCCAAGGCCTACGGGCTGGCCGGCCTGCGGGTGGGCTACGCCGTGGCCGCACCCGCGATCGCCGAGGGGCTGCGCCGGACCGCCCTTCCCTTCGCCGTGAGCGCGCTGGCCCAGAAGGCGGCCGTCGCATCGCTGGACGCGGGGGAGGAGATGGCAGTGCGGGTCGCCGCCGTTCGGCAGGAGCGTGCACGGATGGCCGCTCAGCTGGAGGCCCAGGGCTGGAAGCTGCAGCCGAGCCAGGGCAACTTCCTCTGGATCCGTGCCGATGAGGTCCTCCTGGCGACGCTGGTCGAGGCGTTCGACCGCGCTGGCATCATGGTCCGGGCGTACCAGGGCGACGGCGTGCGGATCACCGTTGCCGATGCCGCCTCCAACGACCGCGTGCTCCGGCTCCTGGCAGCCCACGCGGCCTGAACTTTTCTCCCCAACAGTTACCAACACCTAAGAGGAATCCCCATGGAACAACAGACAAAGACGTCTGCCCGCGCCCTCGGCGCGGCCCTCAAACCCCGCCAGCTCACCATGATGGGCCTCGGCAGCGCCATCGGCGCGGGCCTCTTCATCGGCTCCGGCGCCGGCATCCAGGCCGCTGGCCCGGCCGTGCTGATCTCCTACCTCGTGGCGGGCACGCTCATCATTCTGGTGATGTGGGCACTTGGCGAGATGGCTGCGGCCAACCCGGACAGCGGCGCCTTCTCCGTCTACACCGCCAAGGCTTACGGGCCGGTGGCCGGCGCCACTGTGGGCTGGCTCTGGTGGATCCAGCTCGTGGTGGTCATCGCCGCCGAAGCCCTCGGTGCGGCAGGGCTGCTGGCCACCATCTTCCCCGCGCTGCCGGTATGGCTGATGGCCTTCGTGTTCATCGTGGTGCTCACCGCCGTGAACCTCACCAGTGTGAAAAACTTCGGCGAGTTCGAGTTCTGGTTCGCCCTGCTCAAGGTGGCGGCCATCGTCGCGTTCCTGCTGGTGGGCTTCGCACTGCTCTTCGGCTTGGTGCCCGGCGTGCAGTCGCCGGGCCTGTCCAACTTCATGGGCGACGGCTTCGCGCCGAGCGGTTTTGCCGGGATTGCCACGGCACTGTTCGTGGTGGCGTTCGCGTTTGGCGGCACCGAGATTGTGTCCGTGGCTGCAGCTGAGACAGCCGAGCCGGCCCGGAGCGTGAAGAAGGCAGTGCGCACCGTGCTGTGGCGCATCCTGGTGTTCTACATCGGTGCCATCTTCATCATCGCGGCCGTGGTTCCGGTTGGTTCGGAGGGGCTGAAGAGTCCGTTTGCTGCCGTGCTGGAGGCCGCCGGCATGCCCGGTGCGGCCACGGCCATCACGCTGGTGGCCGTCGCGGCACTGCTGTCAGCACTCAACGCCAACCTCTACGGCGCCTCCCGGATGGCGTACTCCCTTGCAGAGCGGGGTGAAGCACCTCGCGTGCTTGCTGCCGTGTCCAAGGCGCGGGTCCCGGTGGTCGCGGTCTTGGCCAGCGTCGCCTTCGGCGTTGTCACGGTGGTGCTGGAATTGGCTTTCCCCGAGATGGTCCTCGGCGTCCTGCTGAACATCGTGGGGTCGACCTGCCTGCTGGTGTGGACGTCCGCGCTCCTGGCCCAGCTCGCGCTGCGCCTCCGCGCCGACCGTGAGGGGACAGAGCTTCCGCTGCGGATGCCCGGCTTCCCGTGGCTCACGTGCTTTGGCCTGCTCATCCTCGCGGCGATCTTCACGGTGGGCTTCATCGGCGAGGACTCCCGTCCCCAGTTGCTTAGTACTTTCGGGCTCGTGGCTCTGCTGGCGGTGGGGTGCTGGTTGAATCAGCGGTCTACAAAGGTTGCGCTCGTGACTGAGGCGTCGGACGCTCCGACGCGTGTCGAATCTTCTGAGGGGGACAAGCAGCCGGTGCTCATCGACTGATACCAGCTGCCCGAACGGCTTCCTTGCTCGGGTCACATCAAGGGCGCGTCCGGCTTTAGCGGGGCGCGCCCTTCGGTTTCGACCCGACCGGTGGCACTGCCCGAAGAAGCGGGCGTATCCGTCAGCCGGTCCGCTCCAGCCTCCTGGGTCAGGGCGGAGGCCACCGCCACTATGGCAGCCTTCATGTAGCCATTTCGAGAGCAGAAGGCGCCGTGTTACGCGGCTGCTGTACGACGCGGCCGTTGAGCGGGGCTGGAGTGCGTCTGACGTTGGCGAGGTAAGGGCCGGCCATCCATCCGGGGACTGCGAACTCGTACCGGGCACCGGTTCTTCCGTGGCTTGAGTCCTATGCGGGAAGCCTTGATCGGGCCAAGTTAAATCCCGCGACGAATTGGGCGCGGGTATTGCCTAGGGGGAACGAAATTGGCTGGTCTTGCAGGAGTGGAAGGCTGGCGTCTCGCAGTGGCCCGGCAAGCAGTGCGTAGAGGTTCGTTTTCACAACAACGACACCTGCGGGATGAAGCGTGACAGCGCGTCCAATGCATCCTGGAATGGCTTCCTTCAGGACTCGCCGCCGCTCGGCTCTGCCCAAACCATTTACCGGAGATGATGCCAGATCAATGAGGAAAAAGCCGTCATCGCGGAGACGTTCCAGCCAGGGGCGCTTTCCGCTTCGCTGCAGGTCCGCGTTCGACGTTCCGTACATAGCTTCAACCACTCCACGGAACAGGTTATCCGGACCAAGCCGGTCTGCGGCGTAGAAAAAATTCCGGGCCGAGACGTCACCGCCGTCGGCCGGGGCGCTCTCGGCGATCATCAGCAACTTCACGCGGTCAGGCTTCCACTGGCTGCGCAGTTGGGCATACCAAGGCTCTTCATCCGTCACGCATTCTATATTCGGACGGGCATGAGAAAAGTTCAAGGTTTTGCAGTCAAACCGAGAAAGTAGTCAGGACTATTCATCCACCGCTGTCCGTTAGTCGAGCGGGATTTGTCATTTAGGGCATGACTAAAACTGTGGTTCTATATCCAAGTTACATTTCTAGCATTGGGGAATTTTGGACATCGAGTTAGTTTCACTAGTCGTAAACCTGGTAACTGCACTTTCGGCCGTGGCGGGTGTTGTTCTTGCCACTGTGCTTGGCAGTCGGGCAATAGCGATAGCGTCTGAAACAGTAGAACGGGCCTCCTTGGACTACGCGGCCGGGCGGGCGGACCTAATAACGCAATCCAGAGTCGCCTTGTTTGAGGCAATGGCCGAGCTAAAAGCAGCCATGCACGTATTTTGGAAGGAGGATCCGCGGAAGCTGCTGGATGCAGATCCAGGATCTAGTCGGGCCAAGGAGTTGATCCAGCAGCGAAATGCGGCCGAAGTTGAGACGCATCGAGCAATGTACAGGCTGCAGGGCGCTGCTGAAAGGCTCAGGGAGGTGTTGCCGTCGGCAGAAATTATCGAGCGTGAGCGCAGCTGGAAACCCGGCGCAGGTCACGGCACAGTTCAAGGAGTGCGTGCACCGATCGGTGTTGATATGCCGGCCGCATTGGAGCTCGTCAGACTTTACGAGCGCGGCGCTATGGCACTCTACTTGTCGCTAGTCGTAGACAACCGATATGCAGACCCAAAGCGGGATCCAGATGTTTTCATGAAGGACTTCCTCACTGAACTGCACCTGTACGACGCAGATGAGGGACAGGCTTCATGGTTGCCCCGGGTGCAGGCTTGGCTTGCGAAGCAGCTGTCTGTTATTTCAGATCAATGCACTCCTGAGATCATTGCTATCAACTTCGTTGAGTCATTCCTGGACAGAGAACTGGCTGAAGCAGTTCACGCTGTTACTGATTCAGTACTTTCAGAAAGTCGTGCCGGAGTAGTTGTCCGCTCGTAGGAAAGAGAGGACCTTCTTTCATCTGAGGCTGGGGCTATCTGCGGGAGTCGATCCTCTCGGACGCCGCGATGACCCAGCCGTGCGAGGGATAGATGCTGACTCATGTTGCTAGTCGCTGGGGGACGTTTCGGTTCGGCGGGGGATGCGCTCGTTTCTTACTACCTCTGGTTGGTCCATCGCCCCACCTGGTTCGAGAGGTTTCAAGCCGCGGACCCTTGAACAGATTTCCTCAACTTCACAGGTCAGAGATGTCCGCAGGTCTATGAGGTGTTCTTGGTACCGATCCGGCTCGCGTCCGGATTTGCTCAAGTGCCTGTTGCACTCAACGAGCATCTTTGAAAGTAGAGGGCTCGTACTTGAGCGCGGAGGAAGGCTGTTTCGGGCGGTGCGGATTTGCTCACGCACCTCGAGCACGCTGGAACTTGTGTGTTTGTAGTCGTCTAAGTCTGACGCGCCAGCCACAAACTTAGGAGCAGAGGCGCGAAGAGCCCGTCTGTGATGGAGATCGTGAATCAGGTTTGTCAGAACCTGCTTCTCTGTTCGTCTTTGCTGGACCAGAAAGGTGCCGTATGCGATAGCGACAGTTAAGACTGCCCCGATGACAGTAACTAGGACGTCTGGCCAAAAAGTATCCCACATTCCTCAGATTATGCAGTGCGCCAGAGGGGTTCCCCGGTGTGACAGGCCGCGACGGTCTTCAGGATTTGGCTGCAAGGCCTCGTCCCACAAGCTCAAGCTCCTACCTGAGCGCCCGGTTCCCCGGCATCCCCATCGGCGTCTGGATCGTGGGCTTCATCGTCATCACCACGCTGCTAAACATCCTGGGCATCAAGGTGGCGGACAAGGCCAACTACGTGCTGATGGCGTTCCAGCTGCTGGTTCTCGTGTTCTTTGTGGCGCTGGCCATCGGCAGCGTGGTGTCCGTCAACGGCGCCGGGGGACTGGCCAGCGGGCAGCCGTTCTTCAACAGCACCGCCAGCTTCGCCACTATCTCCGCCGGCGCGGCCATCGCCGCGTACTCGTTCCTGGGGTTCGACGCCGTCACCACCCTCACCGAGGAAACCATCAACCCGCGCCGCACCGTGCCGCGCGCCATCATGCTGGTTGCCCTGATCGGCGGCGGCATCTTCGTGGCGGTCTCCTACGTGAGCCAGCTGGTCCACCCCGGCGGCGTGTTCGAGGACTCGGCCTCCGCGGCCAGCTCCCATCGCCCTGCAGATTGGCGGGCAGCTGTTCGGCGCCGTGTTCCTGGCAGGCCTGGTGGTGGCGCAGTTCGCCTCCGGCCTCGCCGCGCAGGCCAGCGCCTCCCGCCTGCTGTATACGACGGGCCGCGATTCCGTCCTGCCCAAGGCGGTCTTCGGCCGGCTCAGTGAGAAGTTCCACACCCCGGTGGCGAACCTGGTGGTCACCGGCGTCGTGGGCCTGATCGCGATCTTCCTGGACGTGGCCACCTCGACGTCGTTCATCAACTTTGGTGCCTTCACCGCCTTTACGCTGGTGAACGCCGCGGTGGTGTTCCACTATGTGCGCCAGCGCCGGGCCGGGCAGCAGCTGAACCCGGTGTCCTACGTGGTGGTCCCGGTGGTCGGCGCCATCATCTGCGCCTACCTGCTCTCCCGGCTGGACAGCAACGCCATTACGCTGGGGGTGTCCTGGCTGGTGCTGGGCGTGGTGGTCCTGGCTCTGATTACCCGCGGCTTCAAGGCCTCGCCGCCGGAGATGACGGCCACGGAGAAGGCGACGGTCGAGGCGGCCGCCTGACCCTGACAGTTTGTAGTGTGGCCGGGCCCGAGGGAAGGAACAGCCGTGAGGATTGCGCTGGGGCAGCTGGAGTCGGGCGCCGACGTCCGGGCTAACCTGGCCGCGATCGAACGGTTCGCCGCCGAGGCAACGCGCGACGGCGCAGAGCTGGTCGCCTGCCCTGAGTACGCCACCTACGAAAAAAAGAAGGTCGACGCGACGTTCCACGGCGTACAACACGCTGGTGGTGTCCGGGCCCGACGGCGGCCGGCTGGCTTCCTACCGGAAAATCCACCTTTTCGACGCGCAGGGCTTCGGGGAGTCCACGTTCATCAAGCCCGGCCCGTCCACCGACCCGGTGTTGTTCGAGCATGGGAGAGTGCGGTTCGGGCTGATGACCTGTTACGACCTGCTGTTCCCGGAGCTGGCAAGGTCACTGGCCGACGCCGACGCGCAGGTCCTGCTGGTGTGCTCGTCCTGGGTGCCGGGGAGCACAAGACCGAGCAGTGGCTGGCGCTGAACGCAGCCCGTGCGATCGAGAACAGCCTGTACGTGGCGGGGGTGTGCCAGGCGCCGCCGGTCTCGGTGGAGCGGAGCGTGCTGGTGGACGGATGGGAGTTAGCGAGGCTGGCCTTGGGCTGGCTGCTGGTGTTCGGATGGTGGGGGTCTCGCCGGAGACGGTGGACCGGGTGCGGGAGTCGTTCCCGATGTTCCGGCAGCGGCGATTGTAAGGGGCGCTTTGCACTTTCCCTGTGACAGCATCTACATCCCCGTGCGGGCGATCAGCGTAAGGATGCAATGGTTAATTCTCAAAAGGACAAGCGCCGTCACTAGTGGTATCTAGATTCTGGGAAGCCTGATTTTCACGTTGACCACGCGACAAATCTCAACGAGATTGTCGAGTCCGTCTCCGGCTCCATATACCTTGACAGCCCCACCGCCATCGTGCAGATCACTCGCACCGCCCACTCGGTCGCCGAACAGCATGTATGCCGATTTTTCGTTATTACGCGCGCTCATCCAGACGATCCCATGGACGCCATCCACGCCATGAGCTGCTTCTGCCCACGGACGGGTCTGGGCGTAGTAACGAGAAGGTGACGCGGTTAGCTGCCCCGGTGATGTTCCCAATCGTGTAAGGCCGAGCCCCTTGAAGGAGACAAGACGCAGGTCACGGCCAATCGTCACACGACTCAATACCTTGTCGACGTAGTCCGTGGAGTCGATCATGCTCCCTCTGACCTTGTCATGGAGGATGGTCTCCGCAATGGCACATTCTTCGTTTTCTCCCAGGTAAAGGACTGGCACGTGGCTGGGACTTCCGAAAAATGAGAACCGTGAGTGCTTGGCGTTCACGCCACCGGGGTGGAAGGCAGCGCCAGGGTACTTGTTGTCATGCACACGCCAAAGTACAGTTCCGGCCGTCAAAGTCTCGATAATTGGGTCAAAAGGGTCCGGTGGTACCCCTGGCCCGCCCCTCACCAGGAGTGCCCTCCGAGGTCGTAGTGCGCCGCGGCGAGGACCCCCTCAGGGTCCGTGCGAAGTCTGTCTACCGGCCGAGCGTCGTCCTCAAGCATTCCGGTAGGGGCGCAAAGCCAGAAGAGCAAGTCTTCATGGGCAACCCCGCGCTCATCTGCGATGCGGATCAATTCAGGAACGACAGCAAGAACCCCCATGCCGTCGAACTGGAACCTGGGGAAGCGGACTGCTTGCTGGCCACGCCGTATGTAGCCCAAAAGCTTCCCCTTGGAACGCAGGTTCGAAGCCAAGGTTCGGCTCCGCTTCTTGCCCAACTGCTCCGCAACACCGCCGCTGTCGAGCCATCCGAACTCATCCTCGATAGCACGGAGATCCTGTTCCTCCTCTGCCAGGGCGTATGCCACCTGAGGGGAGACAGCGGGGCCTTTCTTGGCAGCAAGGGATGGCGCCAACGCAGCCATCGAGACCGAAAGTTGGCTGACTAGCCGACCAGCCGCCTGCGTAGCTTTGACCAAGGCGGGCTCTTCCGCCACAACTTCAATGACTTGGGGAACACCGATAACAGCTCCATCTACGATCTCGGCCTTGAACGCTTTCGCATTTACCGACCTTGCTGCGGCATCGAAACCGCCGGTCTCCGCGAGCCCTGCAAATGCAGATTGGATCGCCCCGTGGAGATGCAGGACGTAGTCACGCCCTGTATTTAGCGGCGACTCGTGCACCGGTTTTAAAACTTCGTCGTGCACAGCGGCCAGGACCTTGGTGCCGTCGGCGAGTGCTGTCTCGGCGGAAACGTCGCCGTCTTCCACAATGAATGCAAGGACGGACCTACGCTCCGGCTCCGACGCGTGCCCCGTACGGCTTTCATCCGGGGGAGTTAGCATACGGTTCATACACGCATACTAGCCGTTTCTTCTGTAGCTGTCGACGGATGTGAGACGACCTGGTAAAGGTGCGTTGCCTTGTCCGTGGTGTGGGGGAGGGGGTGGCCCGCCGTGCGTTCCCCTTGGTGTTATCCAGCCCCCGCAGCCTTCGCCGCCCGCGACGCCGTCAGCCAGGGCGCGGACGCTGGAGGTGATGCGCAGTCGGCCACGAAGGTCCCACGGGCGCCGGCGTCGATCCACGCCTGCAGCACGGAAAGGTCACCTAGCGACCGAATAGCAGCCGACTCCGCGGCCAAAGCCCGGGCAAACCCCCATTGAAGTCCACTTCGGGGATCAGCATCGGCTTCTCGGAAAGACCTTGCGCGCCGCAGCCTCGGGGCGGACATTGCAGCCCTCGCCAGCAACGAAAGCCACTATGACCCGCTGCCCGCAGCCATCACTGCGGTGGCCGAGGCGGCGGGCAGGATGAACCGCTACCCGGACATGGCCGCCGTCGAACTCCGCGAACGGCTCGCCCGTCACCTGGGCGTCACGGCCGAGGAGGTGGCGGTGGGGCCCGGCAGCGTGGGCGTCCTCCAGCAGATCATTACCGGACTGTGCGATGCCGGGGACGAGGTGGTTTTCGCGTGGCGCTCCTTCGAGGCCTATCCCATCCTGGTGGAGCTGGCAGGCGCCCGCCCGGTCCGCGTCCCGCTGGACGCCGCGGAGGGCCATGACCTCGACGCCATGGCCGCCGCCGTCACCGGCCGTACCAAGGTGATCCTGCTCTGCACCCCCAACAACCCTACCAGCGTGCCGATCGGCCACGGCCGCCTCGAGGCCTTCCTGCAGTCCGTCCGTTCTGACGTCCTGGTGGTGATCGACGAGGCCTACGTGGAGTACTCCGACGCCGGCAGCGACCCGATTCCCTGGTGCTCTACCGCCGATACCCGAACGTCTGCATCCTGCCAGTTCTGGAAGCGCCGGAACGTGCCACGGAGCCCGGGTTGATTCACTGAATCTTGGGATACCAACGCGCCTCACGCGTTCGATGCACGAGGAGGGTTGCTCCGGTCTGACCTAGCGCGCCTTCCGCCGTGAGTTGCCGAGATGGACTTGTTGAGCATGGAAGCGGGTGTTTTCGTCGTAGCCCGCCTGTTGGGGAAAGACACGGGAGAAGCTGTGCCGCGCTGCAACTCCTAATAGCTATCATTTTGAGGAAACACACGGACCGGTCCGATGCCGGTGTAGACCAATCAAGTTGCGAACCGCCGCCTCAGCGCTGCGTTCAGAAGCTGTGGCAAGACGCGGGGGATGATGACTTTTTCATTGATCGATATGGGAACTGCCTATCGAAAGGCAAAAGTTGATTTGTATTACTCGACAAATCCTTCCCTCGAACGCGTGGCCGCATATGAGGCCGACCTTGAAGGGAGGCTGACACACTTACTCCTACGGATCAACGGAGAATCAGAGTCATGGGTCCACGAAGCAGATTTTGTTGGCTCCTTTACTTTCCTTCCCAAGTCGGTTCGCTTCACTCAGGACGAAAAGTTTCTGGGTGGCGCGAAGTTCTCCAATCCGAGGGCAGCATGGACAAGGAAATGTAACGAAGCGCGGGCTGCCGGATGGGATCGCCCGGTGGCAGAATTTCGACTTACGGCTGAATGCAGCATTGATTTCCATGTCCTTTCCTCGCTTTGGATTTCAAAGGTGGGGCATAAGTTTGACCAAAAACTATCGTCATCGGCCTATGGAAGTCGGCTGCGCAGAAGACGCGACAAGGAGCTTAATTCGCTATCCTTAGGATCTTTTGCTCCTTACCTTGCGCCATTTCAGAAATGGCGGAATAACGGTCTTCGAGCGATGCGTTCGGCGTTATTGGATGCCAAGAAAGTCGTTGCTCTAACAGCGGACGTCACGTCCTTTTACCATCATCTAGATCCAAGCTTTCTGCTTGGAAGTGATTTTCAAAGAATGCTTAAGATTGAGCTATCACCAGTGGAACATAAGCTCAACAGGCTGTTTGTTTCGGCGCTAAGAGCATGGGCGATGCAGTCGATGTTAGGAAGAGGCTTGCCTGTTGGCCTTCCCGCGTCTGCGGTAGTAGCTAATATGGCCCTAATCGAACTTGATAGGATCGTAGAGAAGGAGCTGGTGCCGCTTTACTACGGCCGTTACGTCGACGACATTATGCTTGTCATGGAGAATAGCTCGGAGTTCGCAAGTTCCGCCGAACTGTGGGAATGGATCTTCAAGCGAGCTGACGGAAAGTTGAAATGGATCGACAATGGAGCACTTGACCATGCGGCGGAGAATAGCGTAGCTTTCGAATCCTCCTATTTGCAGGGTAGCGAAATTCATTTTTCGAATGATAAAAACCGTGTATTTCTGCTCGAAGGCGAGTCAGGCCTGGTCATGGTCGAGTCAATCGCGCGTCAGGCTTATGAGCGAGCAAGCGAATGGAGATCCTTGCCGAGGCTCCCTGAAAAGGCGAGTACCGTGGCCACGGACATGGTTGCTGCAACCCAAACAGATGGCGATATAGCCGACAGTCTGCGGAAGGCTGACTCGTTGACCATGCGGCGGGCGGGGTTCGCACTCAAGCTTCGGACGTTCGAAGCCTATGAACGAGACCTTGAACCGGCCAGTTGGGAGATGCATCGTCAGGCCTTTTATCGCGCCTTTATCGATCACGTGCTGGTTCTGCCTAACTTCTTCGATCTTGCGATATACCTACCGCGAGTGGTTCGGCTGGCTACAATTTCGAAAGACTTTGACTACCTCGCGGAAATCGTCCGCACTCTTGTAGGACTTTACCGCGAGGTGAAATCCGAATGCACTGTGGTAGTTAAAGGCGATCGAGAATCGAAGGCGATTGAAGCTGATGTTCTCACGAGTTGGAGGGGTCATCTTTTTGATTCCGTAAATGAAGCCGTTATCTCTGCCTTCCCGACACGGCTTTCTTCCACTGAAGAAGCGAATTGGATCAATGAGTTTTCTGCGGCGGACTTTGAGAGCTTGGCAATCAAAAACTGGAGTATCACGGACCTTCAGAAGGCCCAGGCGCGGCTGTTTGATCATGATTTAGCCCACGTTCCGCGCCGTTTTGCAAGCCTCCCAGAGGAGTTAGTCTCGCGCAGGGGGATACCTACGGATCCGCCGTGTCATCTGATCGATGCCTCGTTGTTGCTTCAGCCCGAGGTCGCGGACGGCTTGGCGTCAGTCGGCATATGGCTAGGGCTGGAGGGGCGGGAAATGTCGATCGGGCTTGCCTTCGCAACCCGGCCCTATAATCTGGCTGAGATATATATGTTGGCCCCTGATCCATTCGGTGAGAGCTGCCAGCAGGCATTGAATGACGCCGTTCTCGCCATCAGAGGCTTCCAAATTGCGGACAAGATGCCATACAAGTTGGAGGAGACTCTTCCGGCTCATCCCGAGACAATCATAGTTCAAAGTAACCGCCGCTCCGATAAGAAAAAGGTTGCCTTGGGGAGTTGGAAAACTCACTATGACAGCTGGACCGCTTCGGTAATGAAGTTTCCGGATCCAAATTTGGACCGCTACTCCCGTTTGACGGAATTGCTCAACCATGTCATATCTCAATCTAATGGCGTCCATTACCTGGTCCTCCCGGAACTGGCGATGCCGGCGCGATGGTTTGTCCGGATCGCTCAGAAGCTCCAGGCCCGTGGGATATCTCTCATATCCGGGGTGGAATACTTGCATCAGAAACCGGGCCTAGTTCACAACCAGATTTGGGTCTCATTAGTTCACGACGGCCTGGGATTTCCCTCGATGATGATTTACCGCCAGGACAAGCAACGTCCGGCTCGGGGGGAGGAAAAAGAACTCCATCGACTTCGCGAACTAACTCTGGAGGCCAGAACCAGGTGGACCTCGCCACCCGTTATCAGGCATGGGGATTTTTCATTTGCCTTGTTAGTTTGCAGCGAGCTGACAAATATTAAGTATCGCGCGAGTCTGAGTGGACATGTCGATGCTCTTTTCGTTCCCGAGTGGAACAAGGACATTGGTACCTTCGATTCGCTTGTCGAGTCTGCCTCCCTCGACATGCACGCCTACATCATTCAATGTAATGACCGTCAGTACGGTGACAGTCGGATTCGTGCACCCTACAAAGATTCTTGGAGACGGGACATCGTCAGGTTGAAGGGTGGAAGTCGCGACTATTGGGTAGTTGGTGAAATTGATGTTGAGGCACTAAGGCAGTTTCAGTCCAGCCACAGATCACCCGATGTTCCGTACAAGCCTGTTCCGGACGGGTTTGTAATGGCTCCTCACCGCAGTCGCCTACCTATGACTGGAGTACATACCTCACCCATGGGGGATTCACAGGCCGTAGGAACTGGCACCTGGATCTGAGTACCGCTTGGAGAGGTTGCAGCTGCATATTGACCCAACCCGCTCTGAATGGAGATCGGGGACAGGGCATTGGCTAGCAAGACCTGCCAGGATTTGAGGTCCGGTTCATTTCTGTATAGCCATCCGTCGAGACGGCGCACTCTGTCTCTTGTCCTGTGCTGCCTCCGTGCTGATCCTCGAGTCATTCAACTGCCGGTGTTGCCGTTTCCCTTCCAGCGGGACCGAGACATCCGGAAGGCAGTCTCGTGGGCTCCCACCCCGGGGCATGATGCTTGGCCGGTGGAAAGGGGGTGATTCCCCTTCCGCTGGCCGGAAGATCGACGCTGGAAGGCCGACTTAAGGGCGCGGTTTGAGCGTTTGTGGTTGAGCTGCAGCTATTAGACCTTCTGAAGATCACGCTGGCATTCAAGCTTCATGCCGGAGGAATGTCACTCGGCGTAGTCAGTCTCATCAATTACGCTGGCGCAGTGACTAGTTTCTTTGGGGGATTGGCAGCGGAGCGGCTGCCCGAGGGCCTGTATGAACTGCTCAACACGGATGTGCTCGGTGACCACCTGAAGCAAGAGCAAGGACTCCAGCCAGTCTTCGCAGACATAGAGGACGAAGACTCCCCGGACGTGCTCGCCCGCCACGTCGCCGACGCCGTCCGGCGAGCCCTCGCATCAGCTAAACCCACCGATCGCGTCACCCTCGCGAACAAGCTCCTCCAGGAACTGAACAACCGAGACCGCATCGCGCCGGGTCCAACCCAGCTCCAGTCTCTCCATCGCCCAGATGTCCTCAAGCGCCGGCAACTCCGCCGGCCCACCACCAGGTTGTCCGACTCCGCTCTTCTCACCAACAGCAAGGACGACCCCAACCTCGCCGCGGAACTCCGGGCCGAGATGGAGTCCGCCGACACAGTGGACCTTCTCTGCGCCTTTGTCCGCTGGACCGGTCTCAGGCTCCTGGAGTCTGCCCTAGAGCAACTCAAGGAGCGCGGCGCAAAGCTCCGCGTCATCACCACGACATATATGGGTGCCACCGAACGCCGCGCCATTGACGAGCTCGTCAACAGGTACAGGGCCGAGGTGAAGATCAGCTACGAAACCCAGGCCACAAGGCTGCATGCGAAGGCCTGGCTGTTCCGCCGTAACACCGGATTCGACACCGCCTACGTAGGCAGCTCCAACCTGAGTCAGGCAGCGCTGCTCGACGGGCTGGAATGGAACGTCCGCCTCAGTTCCGTCGCAACCCCCGCCCTCCTGCAGAAGTTCGAGGTCACCTTCGACAGCTACTGGGAGCAGCGGGCTTTCCAAAGCTATGACCCGGAGCGCGACGGCGAAAAGCTGGAGGCCGCGTTGGAACGGAACGGCGGCCGCCGCACCGCGGCGCCGAATGCAACTACCGGCCTTGAGGTTCAGCCGTTTTTGCATCAGGAGGAGATGCTGGAGGACCTGGAAGCCGAGCGGCTCAAGGGCTTCAGTCACAACCTCCTGGTCGCGGCCACGGGCACCGGCAAAACGGTGATCGCCGCTCTGGACTACAAACGGCTAAGCGAAACTGCCGGCCGCGACCTCAAACTACTCTTCGTCGCCCACCGACAGGAAATCCTGAAACAAGCGATGCGCACCTACCGCGATGTCATGCAGGACGGCGCCTTCGGTGAACTCTATGTGAGGGAGCTCAAGCCGCAAGAGTGGAAGCACATCTTCGCGTCCGTCCAGTCGCTGTCCTCCCTTGGCATCGAGCAGCTGGAACCGGACTTCTTCGACGTCGTCGTCATCGATGAGTTCCACCACGCCATGGCCCCCACCTACCGCCGCCTTCTCGACCACCTCAAGCCGCAGCAACTCCTCGGCCTCACTGCCACGCCTGAGCGCGGCGACGGCGTCGACGTCGCCAAGCAATTCTTCGACGGCCGTACCGCCAGTGAGCTGCGGCTCTGGGACGCGTTGGATGCTGACCTGCTGGTGCCTTTCCACTACTTCGGCGTCTCGGACGACGTTGACCTTAGCCAGCTGGAATGGAAGCGCGGCAACTATGACACCAGCCAGCTCAGCAACCTCTACACCGGGAATGACGCCCGGGCCGCCAAGGTCATCCGCGAACTCAGGGACAAGGTCACCAGCACCGACCAAATGCGCGCCATCGGCTTCTGCGTCTCCGTGCAGCACGCCCGCTACATGGCCGAGGTCTTTAACCGCGCGGGCATCGCCTCGGTAGCCGTAGACGGCACCACTGACAACGCTGACCGCGAGGAAGCCCTCAGACGCCTGGGTAAGCGGGAGATCAACTGCATCTTCGCCGTCGACCTCTTCAACGAAGGCCTGGACTTGCCGCAGGTGGACACCATTCTGCTGCTCCGGCCCACGCAAAGTGCCACGATCTTCCTCCAGCAGCTGGGACGCGGGCTGCGCCGTGCGGAGGGCAAAGCGGTGCTGACGGTCCTGGACTTCATCGGACAGCAGCGCCGTGAGTTCCGCTTTGATCTGCGCTACCGGACGCTGACGGGTTACGGGCGCAAGGAGCTGGAGAAGGCTGTCGAGGATGAGTTCCCGTACCTGCCGTCCGGCTCCCAGATCGTGTTGGACCGGGTGGCACAGAAGGTGGTGCTGGACAACATTAAGGCACAGCTCCGGTTCAACCGGGCACAGCTGGTCCGGGATATTGCCTCGTCCGCCGAGACCGAGCTGGAAGCCTATTTCGAGCGGTCGGGGAACAACGTTAAGACGATCTACCGTTCCACCAGGGACTCGTGGACCGGCTACCTCCGCCAGGCAGGGTTGATCGAGGGGTTCTCGCCCCTGGAGACCGTGCTTCATGGGAAAATTGAGGAGCTGTCGGACGCGGAGGAAAAGAAGCTGCTGGGCCGCATGGCCGCGCTGATTCACGTGGACGATCCGGAACGTGCCGCCGCCTATTCCATGCTGGTCGCCGCTGACGCCCCCCGCTACGCGGAGCTCGGCATGCGCGAGCAGGCTTTTGCACGCATGCTGTTCTACACCCTGTGGGATGACGGCGGCGGATTCAAAACGTACGACGACGGCCTGGACCACCTGCGAGGCTACCAGTTTGTGTGCCGCGAGATCCGCCAGGTGGTGAACCTGGGAGTGGCCGCATCGAAACACGCAGCGAAGAGTCTTGGCGCAGGGCTGCAGCACGTCCCGTTGCTGTCACATGCAACGTATCGGCGAGAGGAGGTTCTGGCGGCGCTGCAGTACGGTTCGCTGGAGCAGGGCAAGAACGTCCAGCACCGCGAGGGCGTTGCATGGTGTCCTGCAACTTCCACAGACGCCTTCTTTGTCACCCTCAACAAGGACGACAAGAAGCACTCGGCAACCACGATGTACAAGGACTACGCGATCAGCCCCGAACTGTTCCATTGGGAATCGCAGAATGCGACCTCGCCTGGCAGCCCGACGGGGCGCCGCTATCTCGACCGGGCCTCGCACGGATCGAAGATCCTGATATTCACGAGGGACAAAGCCGACGACGAGACCGGACTGACAGTTCCGTATACCTGCCTGGGGCAGGTGGACTATGTGCAGCACGTGGGTGAGAAGCCGATCTCGATAACGTGGAAACTGCATCGGCCGATGCCGTCAGATGTATTCGCGACGGCGGCGGCGGTGGCACTTTAACCGGAGCACTAGACCTGTTATGAGCGAGACGAAGAGTCCGACTAACCGTGCCATGCCAGCTAGGCTTTCGAATGGATCAGTGACAACCACAAGGAGGACGTTATGAGCCCTGAAAATGAATTGCTTGCGGCCTACAGCGCGCAAGCCACGGATGTATCGAAATTTAGGCGTGACGTTGAGGAAATCGTGCGTAGCTACCGGCACAGCTGGGATATTTTCTCGGAGCTGATACAGAACTCGGTAGATGCTGTACGGCGCCAAGCGCCGGCGGGAACGTCAAATTTTGTAGGCACCCTGGACATCAAAGTAGAGACTCAGCTGCAGAAAATAACTGTTTCCGACAATGGGTGTGGTTTGTCGCGTGAAGCGCTGATTGGAGCCTTGGCACCTGGGCGTAGTTTCAAGACTGTCGGGCAAGACTACGGCTATAAGGGGTATGGGCTTACTTTCGTTCTATATGCGTCCTCCTCGTTCTACATCCGGTCAGTACGGGACGGCAAAGCTTCGGCATTGCGCGTCACCGGCGCGATCGACTGGCTGGCGTCCGGTTCTGCCGAAGAGGCAGAACTGCCGCCCGTACAATGGCTCTCCATTGATCAGGAGACAGCTGAAGCAAACGGAACAACGGTTTCGGTGACGTTGAACTGCGGTGCCTATCAATCAAAATTCCGGGCACTTAGTGCCCTTGACCACATGTTCGAGTGGGCGCAAAAGCCCAAGGCCCTTGAATATGTTCTTCGACTGCGTACCGCAGTCGGAAACGCCGCGGGCATATTTAACCGTGTGTCCACGCCCAAAATCAATGTGGCAGCGACAGTAGATACTCATCCACCAACGCAAATACCCTATCTTTACCTGTTGGCAGATGAGTCTGAATACGTCTCAACAAAGTATTACGGCGAAGTAAGTGAATACCTCCAGGCCTACGAGGACGGCTCCCTATCGAGGGAAGCGAAGTATTACCGCGGATTACGGCATACCTACACAAACAGGAGGGTAGGGTCACAAGCACCTATAAATTTCAATGCGGCGGTAATAGTTTGTGGGCGAACCGGTATGAGCAGGCTCGCAAGCGAGTTCGGTGTAACCGCGGAGTTAGAGAATTACAACGAACTTCTTCTCTCTACCGGCGTTCAGCTTGCTCTCGGTGACATGCCCTTGGGAATATCGATTGAAGACTGGCAATCGTACGGTCATGACATGGCAAGATACTTTGTTCTTATTAATGCGGACCTAGGATTGAGTGACCAACTCGACAGTGGAAGAAAAGGCATCAGTCGATATTTTGCGACGGCAATGGTGAAGGATTTGTTGGTGTGTTTCCGGAATAAAGATCTTGGTTCGGGGGAACGCAAGATTAGTCTTCAACGCCTTTCTCAAATGATGACCGAGCCGGATAGTGAGGGAACCGCGAATATCACGCAGCTCGCTGAGCGTGTTGACGAGCGTAGGAGGAGGAATGCGGTACTTGCAGTCGACAGCCTGTTGAAATTTGTGCCAGAAGATGAAAACGAGGTCGTAGTACTCTTTACAGACCTTGTAGCCAGAGGATCCCTGCCAGGTTATGAAGCCGTTGTAGTCAGCCAAGGAACCATGTATGACGCTGCCATGCGGTATGCGCTGCCGCGGGCGCACCCTTTCTTCCATTATTCCGCGCACCCGCTGGGGCTGGGCGACCTTGCCAAGCGGCGAGCGGAGGAATCAGACGAGGACACTTACACCTGGAAAGACACTAAGGGTGCAGACTGGTTCGTTGTCGAATTCAAACCCTATGTACAAGACTTAGTAAGCAACCGTAAACAGCGTCTCGAAGAAATCGATCTACTTATCTGCTGGGACTATGACGAGAATTGGCTGGAGCTGCACGCCGCGTCGATAGATTCAGTTCGAAAGGACGCGAGACTGCTCTATGGCGTTACACATCGACTTAATTATGACGGTAGTACATGTGATGTCATCGTTTTGAAAGCAGTACTGGATAGTCATGGCCCCGTGCCGCAGGCTTGAGCTATCAGTAGCTAGCTCACTGAGGCCGTCGTCTTATTCGGCGAGAACTGACTGAATCGGGGATGTGGGCGGCCAAGACAGCTCACATCCCCGTCAGACAGGCACTTGCAGCTAGGTTTCGTTCAAATTAATTCTTAGAGAACCACTGAAAAGATCCTCGATGTTGCGTATTTCTTGGGACAACAACATGCTCAGCCCCCTATGTATGTGGGCTGAAAGAGCGGCATCGTAGCTCTCAAATCCGTCTTTCAACGTCCGGACCTGAATCAGCGACCTGTAGATTTCCTCATATACACCACCGAATGTTTTCCAGGACATTTCGATATTGGAATCAGTGACAATGGGGGAGCGGGAAGGGGCAGTTTCATCTCTCAGAGAAACACAAAACGCCCATCTGCAAAGCACATTCCAATTTTGTATGCCGGTATGGCGCTTGAGTCGAATAAGCTGATCGCGCCCCGACTGTGATATACGTACGGAATCAAGCGACATCAGATTCCTCCAGGTCCCACCAGTAGCCATCCTCAACAGTCGTTGAACCAGTGCTGGCATTGTTAGAAAGGACGTAGCTCCGGCTTATCGATCCGGACATTCGTCGCATCAAGTGTTCATCAATTTCTTGGTCAGTACTCAGTAGGAGCACTTGGTTGCCAGCAACAGGGAAGTAGCGGTCTACGAGGTTTGTTCGATGCTGGCTGTCGAGCCGGCCCAATGGGGTGTCGATGACCGTGGGCAGCCTGTGGCCTGCGACTCGTGCGAGTCCCCATAGGAGGGCGACAGCTAAGAGCTGACGTTCTCCTGCGCTCAACCGGCTAGATGACATCTCCTCGCCGTCAAAATCAAACAGCACGATTCGGCCACTGGTCGGGTCGATTTTCAGATCTCGTACCAGAGAATCCTTCCGCATGAGCCGCCGTAGACTGTCGAGAGTTGCAACCTCGATCCTGCCCAGGTGCCGCTCCGTCAGGCGTTCAGCAAGGACTACAAGCGTTTGCCTGACGCGCTCCGAATGCTCTAGGACGCGCCTTACGTCGTCGGTTTGCACATTGAGCTCAATTCTTTCCGCCTCGGCAATAGCCAGGCGTGAATCCAAGGAGTCGAGAGCGGCGACGCCCCGTGCATGCTCATCCTGTAGAAAATGCATCTTCGCCTGACTCTTCAGGAGTTCCTCCCGACATGCGTTCACGTCATGAATGCGGGTGGCCATAGTTGCGTCATCAGGGACGCCAGCTAGTTGACCATCTACCTCGTCGAGTTCGCGTTTCAGTCTATCGAGGGCAGCCAGGCGCTCATCGTTTACAGGTCCCGCCTCTAGAAGCCTAGTTTCAAGAGAGGCCAACTGCGCGCGTCCGGAACTAGAGAGCTCTGTGAGTGGAAGGGCATCGGCTTCAACTTGCCGGCTACGGCGGTCGGAGTCGAGGGCCGCCTTGAGAAGTTCCTTGATGTCGGCTGGCATCTTTGAAACGATTTCTCTATCTCGAGTTTCAAGGATGCGAGAGACGCGGGCGGCTAAACGTTGGTCGTCGTCTCTTTCCACCTGCGCCGACAAGTCTCGCAGCTGATGCAACAAGTGGACGAGGGGATAGCTGCCCGCAGCGGTTTCCAGAAGAAGTTGGCGTGCTTGGACTATTTCGCGTTGAAGTCTTTCTTTAGTATCGCCCAGTTCCTTCCTGCGCAGAAACAGCTCGCCGCCATCTGCTTCAAACTTCTGCTCGGCTGCGGCAAGCAGTTTCTGGGCGCTACGTACGTCATTGGATGCGGCGGCGAGGGCTTGGGCGAGGCGGTCTAACTCGGCGCGTCCTACTTCTCGTTCGGTCTCGATCCTTCGCAACGCCGCTTCTGACTCGAGGTTAGAACCGAGAGTGGGTTGGCGTCGCTGCAGGACCTTTAAATCGGCCCGCAGCTGTTTTATTGTGCCGATGCCCAGAAGCGAATCGATCGCAGACCGAACCACAGTCGCAGCGGTGTCAGGATCGGCAAGAGATTCAATTTTCTCGCCGTCGAAAAGAAAGAGGCTTGCTATTTCCAGCGGAAGGATTTCTTCAACATGTTCAGCCCAACTCTCCGACAGCGAGCGGTTGTACTTCCCATCCAGGAATACATTTACGGATTCATCAAGCGACGAGTTGCGAACCCGCCATGACCGTTCGACCCGATACTCCTTTTCAAATCCTTCATGGTCAATCCTGAAAGTAAGGGAGATTTTCGAACCCTGCGATGCTGGGACACCGCGACTGATGCTTTGACGCAAAAATGTATCCCAAGCAAGGTTGCCTCGGTTGGAAAGTCGCGCACGGCGTCCGTAAAGTGCCAGGTGGAGACTGTCAAGCAACGTTGTCTTTCCGCAGCCGTTCATACCCCCAATGAGAATAACGGGCCTAGACTTCTCAGTTCGTAGGTCAAGGGTTTGTCGCCCGCGATACACGCCGACGTTCTCGATGCTGAGTTCACTAAAAAACATGATCTAACCTTGCCTCGCTTTCTGAGGATTCAGCTGGGTGCTCCACGGAAAGCGCGGCGGATGAGCCGTCATCCGTCGTGATCGTAAGTCTGCCCCTACGAATGTCCTTGGCGTGTCTGAGGGCGCGGGCCCTGTCTGTGGCATCTTCCTCACCCTCGTAGAAAGCGCGACGAACGGACTTCTCGAGCTGGTCGTACAACCCCGCTCGTCGGGCCATTGTGCGGTGGCTCCGCTCAACTGCAACGAGCGAACGAGTCATCTCAAAGTGCAGCCTGTCGTCTCCACAGATTTCCTTCAGAATCTCGACGTCGTCACTTGCGAGAACCATATTTTCTTCGAGAGGTCTGCCTGGGAACTCCCGGCCGGTGACTTCCTGGTAGATCCGCGGCAATGAGTCTTCGATCTCGTGTTTCTCGAAGACCCAAATCCGTCGGATTTCGTGGAGCTCGGGAATAGTTATGAGCTCAATGTCCACTGTCGAGTCGGGGCCATGAGTGCGCACCCACTCCTGAGCCTGCAGTAGTTTACGAAGCCAGTTCTCTCTAGCGTCCTGCGTGTATGGGCCAGGCACGGTTGCATCGTGGAATGGCGTCACGTTGCCAGCCATCCGCCGGAAGTCGCGCAGGGGCCGGTCATCGACAACATCCAGTTCGTTGCGGAGCTCGAGGAGAGGAAGCATCCATTCTTTTTCTTCATCGTTCTGGATCATTGCCGTCATCGACTTGTCCTTCTCGACGAGAGTGCATGTCCAGCATCCAAACCGCGAGTCCCCGCAGCTGGGCGTGGAGGAGTCGACGACCAAAGGACATTCACCGTCGGCACTGGCCCCCTGGTACATGGTGAGCAAGTCCTTGTTTGGGTAGCCCCACTGGTTAGCCACCTGCATCAAAAAGAGCCACACGTCGTCGTTCGACCAGTCCTCAACAGGGCTGTAGACGAGGCTGCCGGGCAGACTCCCGTTGGGGGAGAGGCGATCTCTCATCCGGCCCTTTTCGTGTTTCATCATGGATGCTGCACGGGCTGAGCTCTCGGCTTTTCTCGTGCCCAGGACGAGAATGGCCTCGCCATATTGCTTGATCTGACTCTTGATGAATTTGTTAGACGGCTTGATCTTGAGTCTGTCCGTGCACCAGCGGAATTTAGGCCGTGGAGCTGGGTAGCCCTTTCCCGCAAGGTTCACCCAAAAGGTGTCCTTGATCTCTGGGGTTAGTCGGTGGGGCTGGACAGGAATTCCCTGTTCTTGAGCTGCCCGCTCCATTGTTGTAAGCGACGAAGTTACCCACGATGCCACGATTGGATTTTCTACCAGGGTATCGGTGCTGATGACATGGACGGTCTTGGAGCGCTTTTCGATGGGCAATCCCTTTAGGGCGAGCCAAACAAGCTGGAGGACGGCCGTCGAGTCCTTGCCTCCGGAGTAGCCAACCACCCACGGTGTGTTGTCTTCCTGGTAGAGATTCTGAATTTCCGCCACCAAGTGATCCACCGCGGTGTTGAGCGTGCGGCCTCCAAACGGAAGGCTAACGCTGACCTTGCTCATCGAGCTCCTTCTAGATAGTTGTCTTCGGCTCGTTGCTCGTCTGGAGTCAGTGCGATGCCTAATTCGGTCTTAATGAGGTTGGTCGTCAGAATGACGTTGTTCGTTGATTTCGAGACCCGGCCGCCGATCATGGCACGGCCTTCCCACATTCTCGAGTTTGATCGGCGCCAATCGATACCATCTAGCTTTTGGAGTGAGGGGACCCAGTCGTCCTTCTCCCTGCTCTGTTTAAGGAGAACATTCCCAACTTTTCCTAAGGCATGAAGCACAATGCCATGACTATGAAGGTACTCGGTTCGTATTTCGCCAGCTGACACTGATCTATCGCTGACTTGTTGCCATTCTGGAAAATGCCGGGCCACTTCTTCCCAGTACGTCCTGGCCAATGCAGCCGCCGTGTCGATGGAGTCGACCTCCACCCCTGCGAAGAGGCTGAGGGTGGCGTTGTAGAGCGCCGAAAGTGTAAAGAGTTTTCCTGAACGAGGCGAAAGATTGCTTTTTTCCGTTTCGACGACACCGCGAAAAAATGCCGATTTCAAAACCACGAGGCGAACGACCGCAGATTCATCGTCGCGGTGGTCGTAAAGGACCCCGATGCTTTTGGCAGGCCTGATCGCATGCCTGTTCAAGTCCGCGAACATCTGCTGAGACCGGCTCAGGCCTTCATCTCCAAAGATTACGATCGGTATCGTCTCTTCCATAAGGGTCGGATCAATGGCCATTGCATCCTCTATTGCGGCACGCCGGTGTTGTCCGTCGTTGATGAGGAAACGGGCGTCCATTGCAATGCTGAGCACCCCCAGACGGTTTGTGTGACCGGCGTCGTCCTGGACCGCTTCGAATGCCATTTCTCCATCAATGCTGGCTGTCAGCGCGCTGAACACATAGTCATGCCTGTTGTCTACGATGTACTTCGTGAGTCCGGGCACTCTATTCCTGTTGAGCGCACGCTGAGCTCTAAGTTCTGCGGGTACTGGCTCCTCGTCGAAGAGGAAGAGCTTCGGTAAGTGTCGGAGCGGACACATGATGACGTAAAACTCCCTACCCGCCTGGATACCCCTCATCGCAGGGAAGGAAATGCTGAAGCCACCGCCTGTACGGGCTGAGGACGAACGCCTTGAGGAAGCCATGACCCGAGTCTAGTACGTCACCGAGATAACATACAACAACCCAAAATTTAACGTACAAAGCGTTATTGCGGGTAGAATCCAAACATGACAGCTTACCTGGATTATGCCGCGACCACACCTGTGTCGTCTCGAGTGGAAGCGGTTGTGAGCCATTTCATGCGCGAAGAATTTGGTAACGCTGGTTCAAGGACCCACACGTGGGGAAACGTTGCGAAGAAGGCCGTAGCAGATGCCCGGTCCTACATCGCCCAGTCGATAGGCGCGGGGCCCGATGAACTCATCTTTACTTCCGGCGCTACAGAATCAAACAACATAGCTCTCCTAGGGTTGGCGGCTCACGGTCACTCCACGGGACGAACTCACATTGTCTCGTCCGCAACCGAGCACAAGGCTGTATTGGAACCTCTGCAACACTTGGCTAGGAACGGGTTTGAGGTTGAATTCCTCACGCCTCAGCCTGATGGACGCCATCTGGCTGACGACGTTATGGCGGCTGTACGAGAAGATACCCTTGTCGTGTCACTCATGCATGTCAACAACGAAACGGGCGTAGTGCAGCCCGTGTATGAGCTCGCGAAACGATTGAAGGGTACGTCCACGTTCTTCCATGTCGATGCTGCACAAAGCTTCGGAAAAGTGCGACACAACGAGCTGGCGTCCGCCATAGACATGATCAGCTTTAGCGGCCACAAGATCGGTGGGCCTAAGGGCGTTGGCGGTCTCGTGATCCGCAGACGTGGCTGGGCCTCCGTCCCGCTGCAACCGCTCATGTTTGGGGGAGGGCAGGAACGCAAGCTCAGACCAGGCACTCTCCCGGTGCCACTCATAATGGGACTCGCCGAGGCGCTCAAGGAACGCCTCGAAGATGCCGAGGAATGGACTCGTGAGACGCTCCTGTTCCGTGAGCGGCTTACGACCCTGGTCGGCGAACTTAGTGGAGCCGTCAATGGAGCTTCTGAACCTACAGCTCCCCATATATTGAATGTATCGTTTCCCGGAGTGGATAGTGAGGCCTTGGTGTTGACGCTCCAAGATCTCATCGGCATCTCAACCGGTTCCGCCTGCACGAGCGCTAGTTATGCTCCGAGTCATGTTCTTGAAGCCATGTCTATCGGTAGGGAGCAGATCGATGGTTCGATCCGTTTTTCCTGGTGGGGAAATCCCGCTGTTGATCTACATGATCTGCGGAAACGGATCAGGGCCCTCCAGTCCTAGCGACCGAAACAACTCATCATGACGCCGTCAGTCGATCGTGCCCGCACCGCCATGACGAGAGTCAATTTGTCGCGACCGATGGCTGCAGTAATCGGGGACGGCATACTAAGGGACGACGGAACTGTATTCGATTTCGGATGTGGGCGGGGCTATGACGTCCGGACGCTTCGGGCACTTGGTTATACCGCAGAAGGATGGGACCCGCATTTCCGGCCGAATGTACCTCTAAGAGCTGCTGACGTGGTGAATTTGGGGTACGTGGTCAACGTCATCGAGGATCCTGCCGAGCGAGCCAGCACCTTGCGTCGAGCTTGGAACCTTGCAACAAGAGTCCTTGTCGTCTCGGGTCGCTTGATATGGGAGGCCCGCGACCTGGTGGGGAAACGTTTTGGTGATGGAATCCTGACCAAGATAGGTACGTTCCAAAAGTTCTTTGAGCAGGCGGAGCTTGCTAATTGGATTGCTTCGACTCTCGAAGTCCGTCCGCTGGCCGCAGCTCCCGGGATTTTCTATGTCTTCCGGGATTCGGCGGCGGAACAAGACTTTCTAAGTAAGAGGGTCTACAGCTACCGTCCCAGAATCCAGGTAGATCCTCGGACGACGTATGAGCAACATGCTGATGATCTGGCCCCATTGTTGGCCTTCATCACCGCCCATGCGCGTCCGCCCCGACTAGGTGAGCTCCCGCAAGCGGACGCGGACCAAATTTGTGTTGCTATGGGCTCCCTTCGGGCTGCTTCCAGCCTGATTCTGCAGATAATTGCGGAGGCTCAATGGGAGGAATTAGTCAAACGGCGGCGGGAAGAGCTACTCATCTACGTAGCGCTCTCTCGGTTCACTTCCAGGCCCAAGTTCATGGAGCTGGGACGCGAGCTAGCAGGAGATCTCCGTGCTTTGTTCGGATCATACCGTCAGGCGTGTCTACAAGCGGACAAGCTGCTTTTGGCGGCGGGAAACCCGGTAACCGTGTACCTAGCTGCGCGCGGGTCGAGCGTTGGAAAGCAGACGCCGACTGCACTGTATGTTCACGCCTCGGCACTGGGCGAGTTGCCAGCGGTACTGCAAGTCTACGAAGCATGCGCGAGGATTCTTTCTGGAAATGTAGCGACAGCCAACGTTCTCAAGCTGTCAGTGGTCGAGCCCCAAGTGTCTTACCTCTCATACCCGTGCTTCGATAGGGACGCCCACCCCGTTCTCGAAACAGCAGTAACTGTGAACCTGCGCAGTCTGAGCGTTAATTTCCGCGACTATAAGAGGTCGGATAACCCGCCGCTGCTGCACCGAAAAGAGGAGTTCCTCGGATCGGGAGATCACCGGCGAAAGCTCTACAGCCGCCTCACCCGTTCAGAAATTCGCGCAGGACTCTACGACCACCCTGAGCAAATCGGACATCTGAAGGGGTGGGCGGCAACCCTGAGCAAGGCTGATGTGAGGTTAGCCGGACACCGTCTCGTCAGATTGCGCTAGTCGGAACCACGTAAGGCGACCTTTTCCACCCTCGGCCCAAACCCGGCTATCCCCAAGTTACCCCGCTTAACAGCTCGTCGACCGACACCGGTTTGGCACCACTGTCGTCCGCGAACGCCTCAATTACGAGGTCGATAACCACGAGAGCGGCCGGCTGGTGTCGAACATTGACCTGCTCCTGGATATACTCCAACCCACCGTTTGCGTACTCCTCGAAGATCTTGAAACGCTCGTCCATCCGCGAGTCGTCCATGATTTCCGGATCGTCGGTCACCACGTTGGCAGCGATCATGTTGATGAGCGTGTCGCTGAATCCCGGCGCCATAAGTACTTCGCTGCGGATGGGATCTCCTGATGCAGCGGTAAACGGTACCCTCCGTTCTTGACGGAAGCCGACGGCAGCCGCGAAGAGAAGAATGTCGCGGTATGTTGGGAACTTGCCTTCAGTCTGAAGTTCAAGCATGAGAGCCTCGTGCTGTTGCGGCCGGCGGGCCCGGACTTCACTGGGTAAGGTCGTCACTTGATCACCTTTAGCTCGGAGTGGTCGGAATCGGCCGACCGTATATAGGGATACGACATGCCCTCAAGCTCGATGTCATCGGACACGCTGCCTGCCGCCGTGGTGTGCGTCTCTATGACACCAAGATGACTGACATAGGGTAGAAGCTCAGTGACGACCTTACCGAGGCCTTGGCTCTTGCTGACTAGGACGACGAGCTGCGGTGCCATCCTCGCAAGCGCCCGAGAAACCGCCTCCTGATAGTCCTGATCCAGTGATCCGAAGGCCGCATCCATAACAATCGGGAAGGTCCCTGCGTCCTCGGCCGCTGTTCCCTCTGCCCGGCGTTCCTTTCGAATCTCACGCGCGAGCTTCGAGACAGCGGCGACAAAACTCAGGCTCAAGATTTGGTTCTCACCCGTCGACTTCGGCACGGGCAGTTCGACACCGTTGACATTCTTGTGGAGCGTCAGCTCGAAGCCCTCGCTGAGCGTTGGGATATGTGCCTGGTGGGTGATGGTTGCAAACACGGACTTGAGCTCTGCATCGAGACGGAGTCGCATGTCCTCCTCGCGGATCGCAAGGATTTCCTCGAGTGCCCGCTTGACGGACTGCACGAGGTCGGAACGGGAGCGCGCCTTGCTCGCTAACTCGTCTGTGACCTGGGCGCGCGACCGTTCCTTGGTCTTTTGATCGATCTCCTTGCCCAGGCGGGCAAATTCAGTCTCTACGGCACCTTTGCGCTGGTTTTTGATAGCGATACGGCCCTCAAGGTCCATGCGCTTTGTCTCCAGGGCTTGGACATCTTCCTGCCGACTGTCCTTCAGCTTGCCGTCAAGTTCGGATTTTCGCGCTTCGAGTCGCGCGACGCGGTCCCGCTCAATCTCGATGCGGTTAATCAGGTTGGCGAGGCCGTCGCGCAAGCCTTCCCGCGCGTCGGCAAGCGGGGCGATCTGGCCACTGACACGCTGCCATGCGGTCTCAACCGCCTGGAGGCCAGCCCGTTGACGCCACTCCTTCACGTGATTCCACGACTCTGAGTGTTCGGCGAGCGGCGTACCACAGATACAGGCGCCGTCATTGAGCAGCTTATCCACGAACTCGCGCTTCAGGGGTGCCGGCAGGGCGCCCTTCTGATATAGGCTATCCGCCATTGCCTTGGTCTGCAGTCCTAGGGTGTCGGTAAATGCTTGAAACCCTCGCGTCGCCACCAGGGTGGCACGCTCGACCAGTGCGGCTTCGCGTGCGGCTCGGGCATCGGTTAACTCACTGGTGACCGCATCGCGCTCTGCCTGGATGGGTGCCGCTTCCGCATGCTGGCGAAGCAGATCAGTAGTGCGATCGCGCTCCTCATCGAGAGTGGCGAGGTCACCCTCGATGAGTTTGAGCTCGTCCTTAGCCTTCGTCTGCTGATCGGTTAGTTTGTCGATGGCATCTTGGATGGCGCTCGCAGTATCGCCACCGTGCTTCTTGAGCTCGTCGGTAAGCCGCCGGTTCACCTTAGGGAGATGGGCGATGGCACGCTCGACCTGTTCAAGGTCGAGCAACACCTTGATGTCCTTCTGGACTTCCGCATAAGCGCCCTTCTTTACGAGGTTCTCTATGCGCTCACCGTTGAAGAAGAAGAATCTGCTCACCCCGACTGGCAGGATACTAAGGATGGTTTCCTGCGGCGCCTGGCTAGCTTCGGAGGACCCATCAGCTCGAGTTGTCCACAACCGAAGTTCCGTAGTGATCGGTCCTTGATTGTCGGATTCCTTGCGAAGAGTTGCTCTGCGCACGAGACGGTGATCCTGGCCATCATGGTCGAACCACACCTCGACGGCGACGTCTACTGAGTCACCGATTGCCAGCGATCGCCACACGCTGTCCGTAACGATGCGGTCCTGCTGCTCGACGTCATCGGACATATTCCCGTACAGCCCCCAAGTGAAGGCGTTCAACAAAGTTGTCTTGCCGGCACCATTGGCACCGAACAGCAGCGTAACCGGCTTGATAGCGTCCGAGGCTAATGGGAAGGATTGGGTGCCTTTGAACTGACGAAAATTCGTCAGGGTAATCGATTGCAGTTTCACGTAATGATCTCCTTTACTGCGGCCAGCAAATCATCGGTTGCGTCGTAGGCCGTGAGGTGGAGCTTCGCGCGCTCGATCTCCAGGACGCGCTTGAGAAGGGCCCGCTGCTCATTACTCAGTTCTTCCAAAACTTGTTTTTCGGTACGTCCCTGACTCACTGTGACTCTCCCTTATTGCGGTTCTCGTTCATCGCCCCTCCTACATATCCATGAGCTGGTAACGCTCCTTGAGCGGTCGCAGCACCTGCAGTGTCGCTTCGTAGTTTTCGGACAACTTGCCGAACTCGTTGGCCCGCTCGAGCTCTCGGACGAGCAGCGCCCGTTCGACGTTATAGTTGATGCTCGTGCCCGCGGGCGGAACCGCGAGGTAGTCGAGAATCACGGCGCGCTCCTTGCCCTCGGCCAATCGCAGTAAGCGACCTCGGCGCTGGATGAACTGCCGAGGATTGCTGCTGCTGGCAAGGAGGTAGCCGATGCGGGCATCTGGAATGTCAACCCCTTCATCGAGACAGCGCATCGCGACGAGCGCTCGGAGGTCATCGCCCGCACCGAAGCGGCGGAGTAATACGCCGCGCTCCGGTCGCGGCGTCTCGGAGACATAGGAGTGTGCAGACAGGTGCAGCTGATTCCCAACGAGATTCATCACTTCGTCGATCTGCTTCGGACCGGGTGGCTGGCCAGATTCCGCTGGCCGTCGCCCTTCCGCGCAATATATGAGCTGGAACCAGGCGTCGCGCCTTGCGTCAAGGTCAGCGCGAATCGCATTTAGCTTTCCCTCTGCATGGCCTAGCACCCCCGCACGTTGACGCAACAAAAAGCCGAGCGCGGAATCCGGGTCGGCGTCCTTGAGATTATCGCCAGCGCCGATCCGTGTCGCGATCTGCGCCGACAATTCCACGTAGAGGCTCGTTTCGATATCGTTGAGCTCGACCAGACGAGGCAGATATTCGTAGCGCGTCAGTGCACCCATCTCAATGGCCTTGCCGAGCCCCAACTCGAAAACAATCGGACCAAAGTAATCGATCAGGGAATCCGTGCCTTCGTCATCGAACCAACGTTCAGGTGTCGCCGAGAGCGCGAGTCTATAGGTCGCCTTGGGAGGAAGCGACGAGCGGTACGTGGACGACCCCAGGTTGTGCGCCTCGTCCGCGACGATCAGGAGGGGTTGTGTGATGCGCGACAATACAGACTGGAACTTCTCACCCGCGAACGATGCGTTCGTGGCGACGAGGGCTACAACTGGACGCTGTCCCATACGTGCCGCAGCTAGCTGCTCCTCGACTATCGGCAGCCACTTTTGGCTGGACTCGTAGACAGCGATGGGTTTAACGCCGAAGGCTTCGACCTCGATCATCCATTGATCGACGAGGTGAGTCAGCGGCGCTACAATGAGCAGCACCAATGGCTGTTCACGTTGACGGAGCGCGTTCGCGAGTTGTGTAGCGCCGATCATTGCGGTCTTGGTCTTGCCCGTCCCCGTTGCCATCTTGAGGATCCCGCGGCCCTGGCGGCTGAGCCAGCGCGTGACTGCCTCACGCTGGTAGTCACGAACGGTAATCGAACCCGGGATCGCTAGCCGGGAGGCTTCGCTTACCTTTGTAGGCTCTGGTGTCAATGCGTTGTCCGTGCCCGGGAGAGCGCTGCTCGGTCGCTCATTCCCGAGCATAATGAGGCGGTCGCGAGCGACGTCGGAAATGCGCTCCACGGAGAGGTGCGGCGTCTGGTTCGACCACAAGGACTGGAAGTCGGCTTCGAGGCGGAGCGCTCGGGTGCCGTCGCCGGCAACCCAACCGCGATACACCTCGACCGACTCAAAGTTGGCCATGAGGCCGCCATAGGTCTCATTGCTACTACCGGTGAACCCGATGAGGTCACCTAGCTCGTCTCGGAAGATTCCTATTTTCTCGTGGTAGATCCCAACACGGCCTTCCTGCTGTACAAAAGCGAGTTTGATGTCCAGACGCCCTTCGGCGATCAACCGTCCGAGAAGCCCGAGCCCATCGAGAATAGTGTCAGGCTGGTCCTGTTCGAGTTCTCGTAATGTGGCTCGCTCAAGCACGGCCCGCAAGTCGTACCCGCGTTGGATGTCTACAAGATCATCTTCGTTTAGGTGCGGCGAGGCGATGAGCCGCATGGAGCCTCCACGCTGTGCGAAGGCCTCGATGCCGCGGGCGTAGAGCGCAAGGCTGGTCGAGGTGAAGTATCCGACAGCCCGGCTGTAGCTCGACGCCACGGTGAACGAGGGTACGAAGAATGTCTGCACAACATCTTCGTGGTCGCTGCGGTAGCGGTCATTGAGAAGGAGCGACCGGAGGCCCCTGGGCGCACTGGTCACAACAGTCCAAGAATCTCATCGACGTCCGCGCTGTGCCTGGACTCGGTCGGAGTGTACCCGCTCTCCAGATACTCGCGGATGGATAGCAAGAGTTCGGCGACGTCGTTGTCTCCGCGCTCACGGTAGCCGCCTATGAGGCTGGAGACGGGGGAGTCTGCGGGCAATGTGAGAGCTCGGGCAAGGGCAGCACGTGCTTCTTTACGGTCGAGGGTTGGTGGCGCGCCAACGAGCGAGAGCGCGTCCGCGAGTGGATCTGCTATCAACTGCCGAGTTTGCTCGAAGGTGAAGCTGCCATCGTCGTGGATCACGAGGAACACTTCGCTGTCGGCTGCAACGTCCTTCTCCATTAAGAACCGCCGAATGGTGCCGAAGGAGGGTTGCAGGCCAGTCCATGCCACCGCTTGCGGCCCGAGGGGGGAGTCGAGTTGCCGCGTCTCTCCAGCACTCAGGTTCAGGATAGTTGCAATGGCCTGCGGCGCGACTGAGCCGCTACCTCGTAGATGATCAGTTGAGATTCGAACTCGGTATGCCCAGGCGCTGGGGCGGCGGAACAGTCGTCGAGTCCGCTCGGGCGCTCGTCGTGCTCCTTGCTCGACGGTGGCAAGCTGGACGACTCCTCCGGCGGTCACAAAGGGGGCAGCTGCCGCGTACGCAGCAACGCTGCTGCCACTCACGCTGTACCTGGCTGTGATGTATTCAATTACGTCAGCGAGCTTGGCGCGCCCACCTCCCTGAGCGACCAGCTCACGGATGATCGATCGGATCCCTGAGTAGGCGTCCATGCCCCACTCCTTGAGGGCCCACCGGTCCCGGTCGACACGTTCGAAGCGATCATCGCTGGCAAGGGCATTGCTCAGGGAGCGTGCGCTCCGGTCGAACACAAATCGATCGACGATCTGCTGGGCGCCAAGCGGTGATCCCTCGATTGAAAGCAGCGCGGCTGCGTAGTCACCGACCGACTGCGTGCGGGAGAGAACGAATTCACGCTCGACTGTGTAGCCGCAGTGGGTAATCCACGAGGCGGTCAGCTCCGCCAATTGTTCGGGGTGGCTGGACTGGATGAGGTTAAACTCATCGAGCCGAACAACCCCATATTGGTTAGCCCGCTCCTGGAGCAAGGTCTGCGTGATGGCCTCCGCTGCAGTCATCGTCGGCGCGACGCACCAGCCGTCCCTAATCTCATAGGCCTCATCTAGGCGATCGAGGACCCGCCACGCAGGTTGGCTGACAGTCTCAACAATTCTTCCCAACGCGGGGATGAGTTCGAGGAGTTCGTTTAGCGGTCGAATTGTGCCGATCAGGGCGTGTGCGTATGCAGCAGCGGCGGCCAGTTCGCCTCCCTCACTGATGAAGGCAAGCATCGTGCCGCGTGCCTTGGCTTCAATCTGACGGATACGCTCACGGGTGACTTGATGCTCGCGCGCCAGTCGGTCTAGAGTCGCAGGCTCGTCGGCGAAGAGACGTCGAGCCAGAATCCGAGCTGCGCGACCGTCGAGCATGCGCAGAGCATCGTCGAAGCGCCTGGCGATATCTAGTTCGAGCCCGCCCTCAGTAAGTATTTGGTCAGCGGACAGGCTTTCCAGCCGCTTGCGCGCCTTCACCACTTCATCCGGGGTGCCGGGCGGTAGGGAGTTACTGAAGACCGCTTGATCGGGCAACCCAACGGTCGCGAACCATGATGCGACCTGGGTCAGATCGTCGTTGAGCGCCCATATCCAATCAGGCAGACGAAGCTTGTTGTTGGGGAGGACTACCGCGGCCTCGAACCTCTGGTTATCCGCCGGCGCCGTCGCCGAGGGTGTCGCAAAAGATGTGGTCAGGTCTGCCAGCGTCTGCAGGATGACGTCGACCGTGCCGACACCCACTTGGCGCCAGCTCATCACGTCGTCGACGCTTAGCACCATTAGGTCGCCTGATCGCCCGCACTCGAAGCGGGTCAACGCATTGATCGCACGTACTGGCAGGTTTTGTCGCAGCAAGTCAATGTCAGGGGGAAGCCCGGGAAAGATCGATCCGATCGTCCAGTGCGACAGACGTTGCATCGCCAGATCGGCGATCTGCACGAGGTAGTCTCGCCTATCGGCCTGGCCGGTATCATTGATTGCCCGATTGCACCATAGGGAGTCAACGAGCCCAGCTGCGCTGGACAGCCAAGGAAAGGCCTCGCCCCACGTACGCGGTTGTAGGTCGTCGAAATCGATCTCAGTCACCAGTCCTCCCCCTTAACGAATGTCTGTCCTCCATGGAGCGATCGGATCTGACACGACACTTGCCTATCAGGACTGGTGCAATGAGGTTAGACAGCCGGAGCCTGGCCGTGAGGGCCATGCTTTTGTTTATGATCGTCACGAACCGGATTCGAGTCAAATGGTCGAGCCAAATTGTCCGGTTCCTGGACTCGGTGAGTCCAACATGACGCTCGGCGAGGGAACTCGGCGTGTCGACACCCAGTGAAACGGCCTTGAATTCTGCGACTCTTGTGGTGCCCTCGGCAGCTCTTGAGCGGTCCTGTCCTACCGCCAGCGCACTGTGAGTACACCTTCAGCGGTGCCGAGCCGCTAAGCTCACGATGTCTTTATGAGCGAGGAGTCTAATGGGGGGCGGAGAGCCGCATGGTTGACGATGGCGTGCAGTACGAGTTCAAGGAAGTGCGTGCGATACGCGGCACTGAAGGTAGGACCACAAGGAAGTGGCAGGATTCCGGCTGGGAACTTGTTACCCAAGAGCCGGGGCCGCTGTTGCAGTCGAAGTAAACTTTCCGCCGCCCGAAGCCGAAGGTGCAGTGGCGCCTAATGGCGGTGTTGGGCGGTACCGTCCTTCTCCTGGCCATCGTGGGCAGCGTTGTCGGCGCGTTTCAGGGAGGCGGCGATGCGCCCGAGGCAACCTCACCATCGACCGAGGTCGCAGTCGCGCAGAGCCAAAAGCCCTCCGAAGAACCGGTCACGGAACCGAAAGAGTCTGAGCCCGAAGTAGAAAAATATGCATATCAAGGACCGCAATACGAGATCGTCGCTGTAGATAGAAACCAAGGCCCAGCCAAACTGAACCAATACTGGGTCTACACGAGCAAGTTCGATTATTCGACGGATGAGTACAAAGACCAGATCAAAATGATCATCGCGGATATCGCCTATTCCGAGGGCACAGACAAATTCCTCGTGGAGATTGTCACAGACAAAGAAATAGCTCAAGCCGAGTCGCCGTCCATGTACCAAAATTTCATCGAGGAGCATGGGATGGACTACGCCATACATACCATTCCCCAAAAAGAAAAGACCGACTGGGTCGCATCCTATACAGGTGGGTTCGACCCCGACACGGGGGAAGCAAGCGGTTCCGCTAACGCCTATGAGGTTATTTGGTTCATCGCTGCCGGCGCTGAGATCGAGAAGTGGAAACCTGAAATCGCGGTTTGATATCCCCTTGCTCCGGTTTCAACGGAAGCGAGGCGACTCAGCCATAACTAGTAGGTGTGAGAGTTGGGTTACGAAGTTGGGGCAGGACAAGGAGTTGGCCGCAGCCGGGCGGATCCTTTTCCGGGCGAGCCGCGTTATCCATTCTGACCCTGTGCGTGGCTCCGGTTGCCTTACTGATCCTGTCCGCTCACATATCGACCGGGGACCGGACAAGCTACGGGGTAGTGATTCAGTGCGACCCCGAGCTTCGACGCCAATGCCTTGCAGACAGCACAGACATACGCGCATTCGCACAGTCGAGCAACGTCATGCGCACGTCAAGATCGCGGACATTGGGCGGGAACTGCCTCGGCATAGTCACTGACTTTCTCAACGAAGTCGGCGTTTTAAACTCGGAGCGTTTCAGCTTTGCTGATTTCGTCGCCAACGACATGCCAGAAGCGCCAGGAAAATGTCCATGGGCTAGGGAAGGATTGGCCCATGACAACTCGCATCCCCACCGCACTAGCGGAAGCCCTCGATGGCGAAGCCCGGCCGCAGAGCCCATTTCCTTGGACCAAGCAGCCGTGGCTAGACCAAATGCACGACCTCCCGGACGTTCTGTCGCTCCTCGATCGTCTTCCCACCGACGTGAGCCGGCTGTCAACCCGAGATGCGGTCGCAGTAGAACTGGATGCCGGCAGGGTTTTCCCTGCATTCATAGCGGCGATGGTGTGGGGATGGGGCACCACAGCTGGCATGGGTGCGCTGCGGACGCGCTGGATACTCACTCAGACCAAGGCTAAGGGCACGAACGCGGTCTCGGAACCGGTGGATCCCTCAGTCGTAGGCCGGCTGGAAGCAGGAGCCAGGTCTGTGCGCGCAGACGGGGCCACTGAGGCTTTCCGGTTGATGAACAACGAGGGCCGCGTCCTCCACCTAAGGTCTTCCTACTTCACCAAGTGGCTGTACTTTACCTCAGCCGTCGACGGCCCTGATGATCCGAAAGCCGCCGCGATCTTGGACGACCGGATCATCGGGTGGCTCAAGGACCACGCTGGGGTGTCCCTAGAGAAAAACCACACCGATTCCTATGGCGACTACTTAGATTTGCTCGCAAGCTGGGGAGAGTCCCGCGGTCGAACGAGAGCGCAAGTCGAAACCGAGATCTTCAGGCTGGCGACAGGACGCGGGTGAGATGTCTGAGTAAGCCAGCCTACTTACTTCCAGCAGCGGCTCGTGCACATGCCGCGGCCTCTATATGTAGGGTGAGCCGCCAGAAACGCGCCCTCGGCTCAGGTGCAAGCTAAGACTGTTGACGCTTTGGCGTCATATTTATCGCGTACGGAAGGTAAGTCCTTTGGCAATTGATCTAAGGTGTTCCACCTGCCACACCGATGAACACATCGTGCTCGTTGAACGGCTCTCAGGAACGCAGAAGAAGCTTAAGTGCGAGCACTGCGGACACATGTGGCTCCGCGGCGAGCCTGAGCGGAAGAAGGTCCCCCGGCCAACACTCGGAGACATCAAGAAGGGGTTCCCGAAGCCCGGGGACGTCGATCCCGGGAAGCTTGCACGGGTTAACTAACTAGAAGCTGAGTTTCTCAAGAGGGAGCCTGAGCCTGAGCCGAACGTAGCCTCATACTGGGCCAAGTACCAGCAGATCTTCAGCGCCGAGGGCCTGCCCACTGCGCACCCACGGGACCTCAAAGATTTTGCCAACTCCAATGTCGGCGCCAATCCAGGAAACATGTCCGTCTTCAACGAGTCGTGGAATCAGCTGGGGCCGGAAGTTGGCGCTGAACGGGTCCGCAATGTAGTCGAGTATCTGCTTCGCGGCACATCTCCTGTCGAACTGGAGGACCGCCTCAGTATCCTCATCACAGATACCAAGTCCTTTGGGATGAAGGGTTTCAAAGAGTCGCTCCTCACAAAGGTTCTATGCATCGTCTACCCCGACAGCTACCTGACAATTCTCAAGTACACCGGGGAGGCCGGAAAGCGGGAAATCACACGCTTACTTTGGGGCTTGGAGTTGCCCGACCCGGAGAATGTCGATTGGACCATTGGACGCCTCATCCTCTGGAGCAACGACTTGCTGCTTGTACTTCTTGGCGGCGGCTTCCGGCACCAGCAGCACGCTTCCCAATTCCTGTGGTGGGCTAAGGACAAGGCCTAGATGGAACGGCTCTGCCAGCGGATATTTAGCTGGGCTTGGTTTTAATGGCATTCCCGACCTTGAATGCCCGGCCCTGTCCGGACGCTCTGCATTCTCTGACCAATAGTCACCAATTCTGGCGGCAGCGGCATTTGATGAACAGCATCAAGGTGGGGATCAACCACCGGGCAGCACGGCGGCCACCTCAACCCGTACCCCGGCGTCCCGGAACTTCTGCACCTGGACGGGGTTTGCGCCGTCGTCCGTCACCAACGTCCACGGCAGCGCAAGCCGTGCCCAGGCGTGGAAGGGCCGGAGGCCGAGCTTTGATGAGTCAGCCAGCACGTAGACCTCCCGGCCGCGCCGGGCCATGAGTTCCTTGAGTCTGGTTTGGGCGTGGTCGGCTTCGCAGATGCCGTCTTCGGCGGTGACGGCGTCCGCGCCCAGGAACACGCGGTCGAAGCTCATCCGCTCCAGGGCCGCCTCGGCCAGCGGTCCCACGAAGCTTTGCGAAAGGCTGCGCAGCCGGCCTCCGAGGCAGTCCACCTCGATGCCCTCGGACTCGGCGAGTTCCTGCATGGTGTTGATGCCCGGCGTTGTCACGGACAGCTTTTCGAACCCGCGCAGTTCGTGGGCCAGGGCACCCACGGTGGAGCCGGCGTCGAGCAGGATGTTCTCCCCGGGGACGATCACGGACGCCGCCCAGCGGGCGATCGCATGTTTCTGCTCGAACGCCTCGCCGGTGCGCTGCCGCAGCGACGCCTCCGGGTGCGCGCCCAGGGCCATGGCCCCGCCGTAGGTGCGGGCCAGCCGGCCCTGCCCGTTCAGCAAAGCCAGGTCCCGGCGGATGGTGGACGCCGTCACCTCGAACCGGGCGGAGAGTTCCTCAACGGAGGCAAGCCCGGTGGTCACGGCAAGGTGGTAGATCTCCTCGCGCCGCGCGTTTGCGCTCAGCATTCCCGGTCTCCTTCCCGTGGCAGTGGTAACCATGCTAGTTCCGGCCCCCGCCCAGTCCCCGCAGCAACGCCTACACGGCGACGGCGGGCCGGGTGGCCATCTCGGCAGCCTGGTGCAGCGCCTCCACCATGGACCGGGAATCGGCGATCGCCTTGCCGGCGATGTCGAACGCGGTGCCGTGGTCCACGGAGGTGCGGATCACCGGCAGGCCCACCGTGATGTTCACGCCGGCCTCGATGCCCAGCACCTTCACCGGCCCGTGCCCCTGGTCGTGGTACATGGCCACCACCAGGTCGTAATCGCCCCGGCCGGCCAGGAAGAACAGCGTGTCCGCCGGCAGCGGTCCCACCGCGTTGATCCCGTCCGCCTGCGCGGCCTTCACGCCCGGCTCGATCTTCTCCGCTTCCTCGCCCTGGCCGAACAGGCCGTTCTCGCCGGCGTGCGGATTGATGGCGCACACGCCGATCTTCGGGTTCGGGATGCCCGCGCGGACCAGCGCCTCGTGGCCGCGGCGGATGGTGCGCTCCACCAGGTCCGGGTTGATCTTGCGGATCGCATCCATCAGCCCGATGTGGGTGGTCACGTGGATCACCCGGATCTTGGGCGTGGAAAGCATCATGGACACTTCCTCCGTGCCCGTCAGGTGCGCCAGCAGCTCGGTGTGCCCGGGGAAGATGTGCCCGGCGGCATGCAGCGCCTCTTTGTTCAGCGGCGCGGTGCAGATGGCCTGCACCTTCCCGGCCATCGCCAGCTCACTGGCCACCCGGATGTACTCGTACGCGGCGTGCCCGGCCACGGCGGAGAGCTGCCCCCACGGCAGGTCCTCCGGCAGCAACGCCAGGTCGATCACGTTCACCCGGCCCGGCGTGAACACGGCATCCTCCACGTCTTCGATGCTCTGGATATCCGCATGGATGCCCAGAACGTCCGCGGCCTGGCGCAGGCGCAGAGCGTCGCCGATCACCACAGGCCGGCACTCGGCGTTGCTCTGCGGATCCAGCACGGCGGCCACCACCACCTCCGGCCCCACACCGGCGCCGTCGCCCATGGTCACGGCGACGTAGGGGAGGGCGTTCTGCTCGGTCTTGATTGCTTCGGTTGTCATGGGTGCTCCAGAGGGTTGGTCTTGAGGGGAGAAATTGGTGGCGGGAGCCTGCGCGGTCAGGCCGCGGCGCTCCCGGATTTCGTCGTAAAGCTGCAGGAGGGCAAGGTCGTCGCCGAAGCTGCCGGGCTTGGTGCCCACCAGCGTTCCGTCGTCCGCGCGGCTGAGCACGGCCCCGTGCTGCACGGCCGCGAGCGGTACCAGCCGGTGGAGGCCGACGGCGTCCAGGACTTCCCGGGCCGTCTCACCGCCGGTGAGGATCAGGTCTGCTGGTGTCGCGTTCGCTGCCTCGGCGGCAAACCTCGACAGGGCCTGCACGATGCGGGCTGACCCAGACGGGTCCACTTTTGAAGCGGCCAGTGTGACGGCTACGCGGTGGCCTGCCCGCAAATCCGTTGAAACCTGGGCCAGTTGGGGAGCGTAGGCCCCGCTGGCTCCTGCGTACTGCGGGTGCAGCCTGACTACTGTGAAGCCCTGGGCTTCGAGTGTTGCCAGCTGCGCCTGCGCGGTTTTGGATGCGGATCCGACGACGGCGAGCACCGGCGTGGCAGCTGCCTGCGCTTCTGCGGCGGTTGCGCCCGTTTGTGCCCCGGGTTGCGCAGTTCGCGCAAGGCGGGCTGAGAGGCGCTCTGCAAGAACGTCAGCCGTTCCGCCGGTACCCACCAGCACAATGCGCCGGTCGCCGGCCTGGAAGTCCAGCTCCAGCAGGGCGTCCACCACGGACTCCAGGTCCTGGACGGTTTCGCCGTCGGCCACCACCAGCGCGGGCTGGTCCGAGTCCAGCAGCATGGCCAGTCTTGCGGCCGGCGACCCGGACCGCACCTCGGCCAGGCTCACGGTCTGCACCGAGGAGGGATCCTCAGGGCGCAGCAGTGAGGGGATGTCCGCCGGCGGGGCCGACTGCTCTGCCTGCCACAGGTCCGTCTCCGCCAGGGGAGTCCCGGCAACCACAGGGCGGCCGTCAACGACGGACCGCTGCAGCTGGGGGAGTGCGCCCGCAACAACGGCATGGAAGCCAAGCCCTGCCAGCGCGGAGACTTCGGCGCGGACGTTGCCACGCCACTGCGAGTCGATCTTCTTGAACAACACCTGCGCAGTATCGGCGTCGGGGCCGGCGAAGGCTTCCTTGACCAGCGCCTCGGCAGCAGACTCAGCAAGCCCGCGGGAATGCGTATCGCTGACCACAACGTCGGTGCCGGGCCCCGCAAAGGAGGTGCCGGCGTCGTGCGCTTCCGGAACAGTGGAAGTACCCAGCAGGACCTGGGCACTCAGCCCGTGCTGCACAAAGCAGGAGCCAACCTCGGCGGCGCCGGAGAAATCGTCGGCCTGCACAAATACGGAAGCCACGTTGCTCCTCTCGTCGTCGGCTGGGGCCCGCGCTGTGGCGGGATGCATTCATCATGACATGATTGCGCTAATCACGCTAGAAGGGCTGCGCAATTTGCGCAGGAGTGGCAGGTTATACCACCCGGTGAGTGTTCCTTGCGAACCGCCCGACGCCTCGTTTCAGCGTGTGTTTTGGACAAGCATCAATTTCCGGACAGTTCGGGCTTGGTCTTCGTACACTGGGGTTCATGGTCTCCCGTATCAGCGAACTGGTCCTGAATTGTGCCGATCCGGAACTCCTGGCCGGGTTCTGGTGCGGGGTTCTCGGCTATGTAGAGCTCGACCGGGAGGACGGTGCCATCGAGATCGGCCCGCCGGGCGCCGGGTTCGGCGGCCTGCAGCCCACCATCATCCTGAGCCCGAGCAGCAACCCGCGGACCGGACGCCTCCCGTTGCACATTGATGTCAACCCGGTGGACAGGGACCAGGACCCCGAGCTGGAACGCCTGCTTGCCCTTGGGGCCCGCCCGGCCGACGTCGGGCAGGCCGGCAGCGAGCAGTGGCACGTCCTGGCCGACCCTGAAGGCAATGAGTTCTGCCTCCTGCGCAAGCGGCTTGACCCCTGACCGGCTACGGAAGCGGCTGCCTCTCGCCGACGGCAACCGCACCGTCAGGCGGGACGTCGGTCCGCCGTCGCCGTTCCAGCCGCAGCTCCTGTCCCGGCGAAGGGATCCGTGCGCCCTTGGCGCGGTTGCACCGGCTGCAGGCGGCCACAAAATTCTGCAGGCTGGTGGATCCGCCCTTCGACCAGGGATAGAAGTGGTCGCCATGCTCGGCCGGGCCAGAGCAGCGGCGGCCAAAACCCGTCTCCATCTCGCACACGCCGCCGGCCCGCGCCATCCCTGCGCGGCGCTGCTGGCGGGTGAAGCGGCGCACTGGATCCCGCCGTCGAACGTCCCGTGCGTTGATAACGGCTGCGGCAATGATGAGGACGACGGCGGCAGCGCCAGGGAGTGTCACCGCGGCTGTCACGCGGTCCAGCATGGAACGGAGAACCCCGGCCGCCGTAGACACTCCAGACCCGGCGCCGGCATCCGCCTGCGACATGAGCGAGAGAATGGCCGAGCCGAACAACCACAGGGTGACAGCCGTGAACAAGAGGCGGAGGCCCAGCCGTGCCCAGTAGATGCGTTTCAGTTCCGGCATTCGGATGTCCCCCAACTTGTCCGCAGACCATGACACTGTCGTCCCGGGTCTAACGAGATCGTACAGCCGTGATCTTCCAGACGGGCTTATTCGCGGTAGTTCAGGGCGTCGAACTGCTCCTGCCAGTGCGACTTCTCGCCCTCCACGTACCGCCTGTGCGACGTGTTCCATTTGGGCCATATCTCGGACGCAGCCTTGCTGTCGGACTCCGCAACCCCTGGGGCGCGGGTTACCTGCGGTGGGGGTGGCGCCAGGTGTACGTTCCGGTTGGGGCCAGCGGCGGTTTTCCTCTGTACGCTCGGCCGGCTTTTTCCTCCAATGAGCAGGTGCGCGAGGTTCGCAAGCCCTACTACCAGGCCGAACGCCGCCCAGAGGATACCGACCAGGACCAGGGCACCCAGAAGGACGCCAATCCACAGCAGCAGCCCGATCGCAGGAAACAGGAAGACCATGGCCGGTTTCTAAAGCGTCTCGGGGACCGGGCGCCCGGGAAAGAGCGTCGAGTACTGTTTCCGGTACATTCTGCGCCCAATAAGGCGGTAGCCCAGGCGGACCGGCGCGGGGATCTCTTTGAACAGTTCCTTCCGGTCTGCGGGCGGATTCGTGGCCAGCACCATCCCCAGATAAGTGACCAGGAATTTCTTGTCGAACTGCTCAATGCTGTGCTGCCCCAGTCCGTCCATTTCCTTCTCGGTCATCACCCTGTCCACCACGGGCATCACCTCCGTGACCTCCCGGCGCAGGTGCACTTTGAGGATTGCCGAGAGGTCCTCGTAGCGCGCGGCCAGTTCCGCAGCGGAATCTGCATCCGGGGCCGCCATCCAGCGCAGGCGGATGGGCTCGATGCCTTCGAGCCGCTGGGTGACCTGCCGGTGCTGCTCCAGCATCTGCGCCACGTGCAGCGCGCAGGCCGGTGCCCGCTGGCCCAGCTGCGGGTACATCAGCAGGTCCTCGCCCTCGTGGTGGATGTGGAGTACCTTGTCGAAGTTGCCGAGGACTTCCCCCACATAGGCGGAGCGGGCAGTGTCGCCAGGTTCCACGGAGCGCACCAGGCCGGGCGCCTCGTCGTACGCCCACAGGAAAAAGCGGTGTATGCGCCGCATGCCCGCGGTTCCGGTGCACAGGACGGGTCCGGGCGGCAGTGGAGGTGCGGTCTCGCCGGGCTGCATTGTGAAGAAGTCGGTCATTGGAGGGGCCCCTAACGGCGGTCTAGCGAGACCAGGACCTCTCCCCGGGAGCATTTTATCGCTTGCACCAAAGCCGAACAATGGTCCGGACCAACCGCAGGAGCGGCCCCGGCAGGCGTATTCCGGGCGGAGGGGGTGCCCTTGACACCCTGTCCATGCCTGAGAATTATCAAAAGTGCCGGTGCACCTGGTTGTCCCTCGCAGGACGGCCTGCGGGCCGGCTTCATGGAGGGTTACCGAATGCAGCCAGCACTCCCGCGACGCGAGTCCTTGCGGAGCATGGCCGCAGCCGCTGCAACCCTCGTGGCCGTCTCCGTTGCGGGGTGTACCGGCCCTCCACGGCCGCCGGACCAGCCGTCCCCCGCTGTGTCGTCCCCGTCTGCGACCCCCACGGCAGCGCCTCCAACGGCAACCCCGCCACCTTTTGATGGCCAGCCTCCCTTTCCCTTGGGAGATGTTCGGATCGCTGCTGTGGGCGACATGAACGGCGTCAGGACCTATGCGCCCGGCAGCCCGTCCGGCCGGAACGCTGCGGCGATCACGCGGCTGGTGCAAAACAACGAGATTGACGCGTTCCTGGGGATCGGGGACTTCCAGTACGACGCCGCGTACTGCGACGACTATGTGAAGTACTGGACGAGGCTCTGGGGTGGAACGATGCCCAAGCTGTACTGGGCATCCGCCCCGAACCACGACTGGAAACCGGGGCGCAACGAAGACCTCGACGATTTCATGAATGGCCAATGCCCGGGGTCTTCTGCCAAGGCGGCCATCAACCATGAGCGCGGATTTATCGAAAACGGGCAGCCATACTCGAAGGACTTCGGGAACTGGCATTTCGCGTTCCTGTCCTCCGCGCACTGGCGGTACAACCCGGCGCGGGCCCAGGCATTGACAACGTGGCTGGACAGGGACCTTGCTGCTGCCAAGGCTGCGGGCAAGCACCTGGCAGTGGTGCACCACGAGCCGTACTTTACGTCCAGCACGGACACGCATAAGCGGAACCTGGACCATAAGCCGTGGATCGACGTGATGTGGAAGCACAGGGCCCGCCTGACGCTGTCCGGTTCGCAACACAACTACGAACGGTCGTGCCCGGTAAACAACGCCGACCAGTGCGTCAGCGACGGGATGACGGCATTCCAGGTTTCCACGGGAGGCGTCGGGCTCCGCCCCTTCACCAACAGCCCGCGGTACATCGTGAAGCGGTTCAGCGACACCCACGGGTACCTTCGGCTGACACTGAGGGCCGACGGCTCATTTGACTGGGAGTTCGTTCCAACGTCGGGATCGAGCACGGACGCCGGGACGCGTTCCGCACCGCAGTAAACCAGGGAGTACGACGGCGGTGCTGCCGCCGGCTTTGCGCGGGCGGTGACGCCAGTCCTGCCGGCGTGGGACACTTCGGCCATGGGCATCGAACAGTGGTGGACGGAGCTGCAGCCATCGACGCGGCAGTGGCTGATCAACAACAACGGCGATGAGGTGCCGGCGGCAGTGGTGGCCGAGATTGCGGAGGCAGGCGGACCAGCCAGCGACGATTCCTGGTGGGCCGGCCAGGATGAAACCCCGGGGCATTACTTCCCCGACGACGCCATCGACTGGGTTGAGGCGACCGCGAACGGGTAGGAGCCCGGCTAGGATCACGGCCCCTGTTTCGGGACCAACGGCACATCCCTGCCGCCACAGTGTCCATCAGACTGGAGACGGCACGATCGGAGGTTCAGCTATGACTGTTTTAGTTGCCTATGCCAGCGCGATGGGCTCGACGCAGGAGATAGCCCAACACATAGCGGACCGCATGGCGTCTTCGCTGGACGGCGTCGAGTGCCGTTCCGTGGACGAGGTGGAGACCGTCTCCGGCTACGACGCTGTTGTAGTCGGCAGCGCCGTTCACAATCAGTCGTGGCTGCCCGCGGCCGATCAGTTCTTCGCCCGGCATGCGCCTGAGCTCGCTAACCGGCCCGTCTGGGCCTTTAATGTGGGGATGGCTGATGCGCTGCCGAAGCCGTTCCGCAAAAAAGGCGCGGCGCTGCAACAGGCACGACTGGCAGGAGTCCTGCCCCAGGACGTGCCGCTTCGCGGCCACAGAATGTTCTCCGGCGTCTACAAGGCGGACCAGATGTCGACAGCGCTGCGCACCCTGTTCCGGCTCACCGGCGGCCGCTTCGGAGACTTTCGGGACTGGACCGCTATCGACGCCTGGGCCGATGACATCGCGGCCCAGCTCGCCAAGCCTGCCTCGCCCACGTCCCCGGGCAGTGCCAGTGCATAACGACGGCGGGCGGCGCGCCGCCGTCGTGCCCCTTAGGAATGGTGACGTGCGCGCCCGCCTGCGCTCTAGGAAATCTGCAAACCGCCGTTGATGTCGTAGGTGGCCGCGGTGATGAAGCCGGCGTCCTCGCCCATGAGGAATGACATCAGAGCAGCCATGTCGTTCACGGTTCCCACGCGGCCCACCAGGATGTCCTTGGACATCTCCTTCTTCCGCTCGTCCGTCAGCGTGCCGCCCATGATGTCCGTGTCCACGGGCCCCGGAGCGATGCAGTTGACGGTGATGCCGTGCTCGCCCATCTCGCGGGCCAGGGCGCGGGTGAAGCCGATGATGCCGGCCTTGGCGGAGCTGTACGCGACCTTCGAATAGGTGCCGCCGCCGCGCTGGGCGGAGATGGAGGAGATGCTCACCACCCGGCCAAGTTTCCGGTCAATCATCCCGCCCAGGACACGCTGGGTTACCAGGAAGGTCCCGGTCATGTTGATCGCGAAGACCCGCTCCCAGCCTTCCTTGGTTTCCTCCATGAAGGGCCGCGGCGAGCTGATGCCGGCGATGTTGGCCAGCGCCACGATGGGAGGCAGTTCCGCCTCCACGCGGCTGACGGCAGCATCGATGGACGCCTCGTCCGAGACATCCGTCTTCAGTCCCAGCGCCTGCACGCCGTGCTTGTCCCCGATCTCCTTGGCAGCGAGCGCCGCTGCTTCGCCGTCGATGTCCAGGATGGCGATGTTCCAGCCCTCGCGGGCCAGCCTGTCCGCAGTTGCGCGGCCAATGCCGCGCTCCGAGGCGGCGCCGGTCAGGACGGCCGTGCGTGCAGCGGGAAAAGTGGTGGTGTCAGTCATGCTGGTTCAACTCCTGTGTTGGATTCCTTGGCTTTGATGAAGCGCGCGTAGTCGTCGTAGGTCTGGTTGATGTGCTCGTCCATGGCCTTGCGGGCTGTTTCCGGCTCGCCAGTGGCAATCGCCGCCAGGACCAGCCGGTGGTGCTCCAGGGCATGGCGCTGGACTTCTGGGAACGCCGATGTTTCCCGGCGGGTGGTGTAGAGCAGGTGGCCCAGCTGGCCCAGCAGCGCCGGGAGGAACGGGTTCGCCGAAGCCCTGAACACCACGTTGTGGAAGGCTAGGTCCGCCAGGGTCACGGCGTCCAGGTCGCCGGCCTCGTGGGCCGTTTCCAGGTCCGCAATGGCCTTCTCCATGGCGGCAAAATGCTCGGCCGTGGCGTGCCGGGCGGCGAGCTCGGCCGCCCCGGTTTCCATGATGCGGCGGACCTCGAGCAGCTTCAGCGCTGCCTCGTCAATCCCGGTGCCGCGGGCGGCTGCCCGGAGGATGGCCTCCAGCCCCGTCCATTCCTCGGGCGGGTTCACGTAGGTCCCCAGGCCGCGCCGCACCGTCACGATGTTCTGGGCCTGCAGCGTCTTCAGCGCCTCGCGGACCGTCAGCCTGCTGACATCGGCGGCTTTGGCGATCTCCGCCTCCGCCGGCAGCGACGACTGTGGAGGAAGGTCGCCGGAGAGCACGCGTTCAAGGAGCTCGGCGAAGACTGAGTCCGCTAGTGTCTGGCGGCTCACCGGCATCCCTCCTCCATTGGCTTGTCAGATGTCTTATGTCCGGATAGTGTGGCACCCGTCACTCGACGGAGTCAATTCCAACCGGCACTGGCGCCATTCGAGGAGAGCCGGGCAGCGCGCCCGGGCTCTTGTCCCCAAGGAGTACATCAACGTGGATATACAACTACTACTTGCGCTGGTACTGGGCATCGCGACCATCGTCGTGCTCGTACTTCGCACCCGGCTCGACGCGTTCGTCGCGCTGCTCATCGCCGCCCTTGTGACCGGCCTCGTGGCCGGCCAAAGCCCCCTCGACATCGTCAAGGCCATCACCACCGGCTTCGGCAACACCCTTGCCTCGATCGGCATCGTGATCGGCCTGGGTGTGGCCATCGGCAAGATCCTCGAAGTTTCCGGCGCCGCCAACGCTCTGGCCCTGGCCTTCCTGCGGCTGTTCGGCAAGGGCCGGGAGCCCTGGGCCATGGGCACCGTGGGCGCCCTGGTGTCCATCCCGGTCTTCTGCGATTCCGGCTACGTGATCATGAACCCGCTGGCCCGCTCCATCGCACGGGTCAAGCGCGCCGGCTACGTGACGCTGGCCCTGGCACTGGGCGTCGGCATGACCCTGACGCACCACCTGGTCCCGCCCACCCCCGGCCCCCTGGCCGTCACCGGCCTGCTGGGCGCGGACCTGGGTGCTGTCATCCTCACCGGCCTGGTGTTCACCGTCCTGCTCCTTCCCATTGCCGTGACCTACGCCAAGTGGATGGGACCCAAGCTCGAAAGTTCCGTCACCGAGGAGGTCCGCGAGGCCGTCTACGGCCGCGCCGCACTGGTGGGTGCCGCTGAAGGATCCCACCACGGCAGCACCGGAACAATGACCGACGACGCCGCCTCCGCCCCTTCGCAGGAGGACCTGCCGGACGATCCCGAGCTGGACCTTGGCACCCCGCCCGAGGGTGCCAAGCCGCACCGCGTGGGCGCGTTCCTGGCCTCCCTGCCCCTCTTGATCCCGCTGCTGCTGATCGTGCTGAACACGGTCACGGGCGCCATCGACCAGAACGCCCAGGGTGTTGTGGGCGGCACCTACGAGCCGTCCGCCTGGGTTGTTCCCTTCGCCTTCATCGGCAACCCGGTGATCGCGCTGATCATCGGCGTCCTGCTCGCCGTCTATGTTCTGCTGCCGCGGTGGACCCCGCGCAGCCGGGTCCAGGGCTGGTTTGCCGAGGCTGCCGCGTCGGCCGGCCTCATCCTGCTGATCACCGGTGCCGGCGGAGCGCTGGGACAGGTTCTCCGCAGCTCTGGCGTGGGCGACGCCCTGGCTGAAGCTATTGCCGCCACGGCCCTGCCCGCGTTCCTTGTGCCGTTCCTGGTGGCCACGCTGGTCCGGCTGGCTCAGGGCTCGGGCACGGTGGCTATGATCACCGCCGCCTCCGTCACCGCGCCGCTGGTGGGCACGCTGGGCATCGATCCGCTGGTGGCAGCCATGGCCTGCACCGCCGGATCCATGATCCTCAGCTACTTCAACGACTCGTACTTCTGGGTGGTCACCCGGTTCACCGGGCTCGAAGGAACTGCAGCGCTCCGCGGCTGGTCCGGCATCACCACCGCTGTATGGGCCGGATCCATCCCGCTGCTGTTCATCCTGAACCTCATCCTGGGCTGAGCCGCTCCACACAGTAGGACTGGCTGACGAAGAGCCGTGAGGGCCTGGGCCCGGTTGTGAACCGGGCCCAGGCCTTTGGACTCTGGGCCCACGGGGGACTTGCCGGGCACAGTGGAACGTGACCCCATCCGGCCAGGGAAGAAGGCGCCATGCCCCGCACATCTGTCCTCACCGGTGCTGCCTCGGGGATCGGGAAGGCAACCAAGGACCTGCTTGAGCAGCGGGGCGAACGGGTCATTGGGGTGGACATCCACGACGCCGAGGTGGTGGTGGACCTTTCCACCGCTGCAGGACGCGCGGCCCTGGTCCAGGAGGCAGGCAGGATCAGCGGCGGATCCATCGATGCCATCTACGCCGTTGCCGGCCTGGCCGTCCCGGCGCCCGCCACCGTGGCCGTGAACTTCTTCGGGACGGTGGCCACCCTTGAAGGCCTCCGCCCCCTTCTGGCGGGATCGGAGGCTCCACGGGCCGTCCTCGTTTCTTCGATGGCCGCCCTCCTGCCCAGCGACGGAGAGCTCGTTGACCTGCTGACCGAGGGGGATGAGCCCGCTGCCATGGCCCGTGCCGAGGTCCTGGCCAGTGATCCGGCAACTACGGGGCGGCTGATTTATGCTTCGACCAAGCTGGCGCTTTCCCGGTGGGTCCGCCGCGAGGCTGCCACGGCGGCGTGGGCCGGGTCCGATATCCCGCTGAACGCCGCAGCGCCCGGCATCATCGCCACTCCTATGACAGCCGACCTCATCGCCACCGCGGAAGGGCGGGAGCAGCTGCTGCACGTGGTCCCGATGCCGCTGAACGGCATCGCCGAGCCCATCGTCGTGGCACGCCTGCTGGCGTGGCTCAACAGCGAGGAGAACACGCACCTGTGCGGGCAGGTCATCTACGTCGACGGCGGCAGCGACGCCGTCCTGCGGGGCGACTCCGTCTGGTGATCCGGGCGCCCGGTGTCCGGACCTAAGTCCCTGTTCCGGAGGGCAGCTCCGGCGTAGCTTCAAAGTAGGCGCCGGAATCAAGCGTCCGCACCAAGGGAGCATCATGACCAGGCCCATACCAAGGCTTTCGGCATTCAGCGTTTTCACCTTCGGCGCCCTGGTCATCCTCACAGGCTGCTTCGGCCCGCCGGCCCCGGCGCCCACGAGCACCACCGCAGCCCCCACTACGACGGCGGCACCCACCACCAACGCCGCCGCACCAACCACGACGGCGAGCCCCACCGCGGCGACCAGCCCGCCCGTGGCCCCGCCCTCCACAGCCGCGGCCCCGACGTCGTCCGCCCCTGCCAGCCCGCAGCCCACGGAGGAACCTGCCCAGCCCGGACTTCCGGAGCAGGTGGCCCCGCTGACCATCTACTACGTTGCCGTGGACGACAACGGCGTCTCCGGTCCCTTGATCGGCTGCGGCGACAGCCTCGTCGCCACCACCACGGCACCGGTCCGCTTCACGGACCAAGTGCGTCCCAGCATCGAGACCCTGCTCGCGAACAAGAGCCGCAACGTCGGCCTCTCGGGGCTCGTGAACGTCCTATACCAGTCCAACCTCAGCTACACCGGCGGGGAGCTGACCGGCAGCACCATCACCATCTACCTCGCCGGGCAGTTCATGCTGGGCGGTGTGTGCGACATCCCACGTGCGAAGGCGCAGCTGGAGTACACGGCCATGGCCGCGGCCGGGGCTACGAGCGCCCAGGTGTTCGTCAACGGCCGCCCCATCGACGAGGTACTGAGCCTCAAATAGTGCACGCACAGGCGCAGGGAGGTGGCCGTGGTGAGCTGGGACCTGGGCATTGCCGGCCTGGGACTGCTTGCGGGCATGTCCCTGGCATTCGGCCTGATCGCACACTGGATCGTGGGCAAACGCCTGACACGGTGGTTGTGGCTCTTCGCGGCGGTGGCCTATTTCGCCGCGGGAACCCTGGTCAGCGAAGTCTGGTTCGGTTGGGCGACCGAGGTGGAGTTGCAGCCGAACATCGACGGACTGTCCTTCGATGAAGTGCAGCTGGTGACCCTGACGGGCCTGGTGGCCGCCCTCATCACCCGGTTTGTGGTCCGGCGGAGGCCGCCCACCGGGCGGCGGGCGCAGAAGCCTTCACGCTGACTGAACAGAGGAGGCGGGACGGCCAGCAGAAATGCTTGCCGCCCCGCCGTCGTACTTTTGGGACAAGTTACCCCCGTGCCTGCAGCCCCGGAACCCCGTCCTGGATGGTGAAGGAGGCCTTCGTCGAAACCGGTGCGCCCGGCGTCGTGACGTAGTCCAGCGTGCGGAAGTCCGCGGTCATGGCGTCCCGCGTGATCTTGGTGTTCACGTAGCCGCGATTGTCGTTGAAGAACTTCAGGTGCTGATTCCACGCCATCACGGGGTCCGTGGTGGAACCGGTGCCGTTGCCGGTGGAGGTGATGGACGTGCACACCAGCTCCGAGCCCACCACGGGCGAGGCAGGATCCTTGTAGTCCACCTTGAGGTCGTTGGCCCAGTTGCGGTGCACATCGCCGGTGAGCACGACGGCGTTGCGCACCTTCGCGTCCAGCCACCCCTGGGTGATGCGGCGGCGTGATGCGGCGTACCCGTCCCAGCCGTCCATGGAGACGTCGTCGATCTCCAGTGCCTGCGCGCGGTCCCGCTCGGCGAAGAACACCTGCTGGCCCAGGATGTCCCACCGCTGGGTGGAGTTCCGGAACCCGTCCAGCAGCCACTTCTCCTGCTCCGCGCCGGTGATGGTCCGGTTCTCCGCGAGGCGTTCGGCCACGTTCTTCTTCCAGCCGTCGCCGGCGAGCTGGTCGTCCCGGTACTGCCGCGTGTCCATCATGTGGAAGTTGGCCAGCTGGCCCCACTGGATGGTGCGGTAGATCTTCATGTCGAACCCGGCCGGCACGGAGGATCGCCGCAGCGGCATGTTCTCGTAGTACGCCTGGAACGCGGCGGCGCGGCGCTGGCGGAACCGCTCAGTGGTGTCGTTGAGCTGGCCGGCGTCCCTGTTCTCTGGGATTTCGTCCGCCCAATTGTTGTCCACCTCGTGGTCATCCCACACCACCAGCCAAGGCGCCACCGCGTGCGCTGCCTGCAGGTCGGCGTCGGACTTGTACTGCGCGTGCCGCTGCCGGTAACCCTGCAGCGTGGTGGTCTCCGGGCCCTGGTGGTCGCGCGGATTGCCGCCGCCGATCACGTAGCTGTCCTTCTTGTACTCGTAGAGGTAGTCACCCAGGTGCAGCACCAGGTCCGGCTGGTCCTCGGCCAGGCGAGTGTAGGCGGTGAAGTAGCCGTGCTCGTACTGCGAGCAGCTGGCGAACGCCATGGCCAGCGCGGCCGGCGTCTCGTGCGGCGCGGGGCTGGTGAGCGTGCGGCCCACCTGGCTGAGGTGGCGGCCGCTGCGGAAGCGGTAGAAGTATTCGCGGCCGGGCTTGAGGCCCTGGAGCTCCACGTGGACGGAGTGGGCGGTTTCCATCCGGGCGTGCTCGACGCCGCGGGCTACTACGGTGCGCATGCCCGCGTCTTCAGCCACTTCCCATGCCACGGGGACCTGGCGTGCGGGCATGCCGCCGAGGCCGTCCTCGGCCAGCGGGTCCAGCGCGAGGCGCGTCCAGATCACGAAGCCGTCCGGCCACGGTTCGCCCGACGCTATGCCGAGCATGAACGGATCGGTGCGGAGGCCGGCGTCGTCGGCTGTGGAAACGGCGACGGCGGCACCCGGCAGGGCGGCGACGAGCCCGGCACCCAGGCCGGCGGAAATCAGGGATCTGCGGGAGATGTTGTCCATGCGTTCGAACCTAGGGACGCCGGTTGGACAGGTCCTGAGGGGAATATGAATGAGTGGTTAACTGCGTGACAAGAGATGTAATTTGTCCGGAACCACTCGGCTTAGTCCACATCTCCACAAAGGGCCCTATCCAGCCAAGGCTGCGAGGAGCAAACTGACGGGATGAAAAGACTCCTGACGGCCGGTTTCGCGGCGGCGGCGATGGTGCTGGGCGGCATCACCCTGGCAGCCCCCGGTACTGCTGCCGGACCCTCCCACATCGCCGGGCACATCATGGTCAAGTTCCGCGACCACGCCGCGGCGGCTGCGGTGCTGCGCGGGTACGGCCTCAGCGACGGACCCGAAATCGGCGGCACCGGCGCCCGCCTGATCAAGGTTCCGGCCGGGAAGGAACTTCAGCTGATTGAAGCGTTGGACCGCAATCCTGCCGTCGACTACGCGGAGCCGGACGAGGTGGTTACGCCCGCGTCAAACGACCAGTACTTCAGCCGCCAGTACGCCCTCAACAACACAGGCCAGTCGTTCACGAACACCGCCGGCACGCTGACTATCGGCGCGGGCTCGGCGGACGCTGACGTGGATGCCGTGGAAGCGTGGGGCGTCACGCAGGGCGCCGGCGTCAGGGTTGCCGTCCTCGACTCGGGAGTCGCCAGCGACAACCCGGACATCGCACCGAAGGTGGTGGCACGAGCCAACTTCAGCGGTGCCAGGACCGGCGAGGACAATTACGGCCACGGCACGCACGTGTCCGGAACTGTTGCCGCCACCGCCGGCAACACCATCGGCGTCGCCGGGGTGTGCCCGGGGTGCAGCATCCTGGACGGCAAAGTCCTCAATGACAGCGGCGTCGGATCCAGCTCAGGCCTCGCGAACGGGATCAACTGGTCCGTCAATAACGGGGCGAAAGTGATCAACATGAGCCTTGGGGTGCGGGCGTCACGCACTCTCGAAACAGCCGTCAACAACGCGTGGAACAAGGGCGCCGTGCTGGTGGCCGCTGCCGGGAACGGCGGGAACCAGACCAAGATCTATCCGGCCGGGTATTCCAACGTCATGGCCGTCGCCGCCACGGACAACTTCGACGCCAAGGCATCCTTCTCCACCTACGGGGCAAGTTGGGTGGACATCGCCGCCCCCGGCATCAACGTCTACTCCACCTTCCCGAACCACAAGTTCTACCTGGGAACACAGAACAACCGCTCGCTGGGCTACGACGTGGGCAACGGCACCTCGATGTCCTCCCCGATTGTGGCTGCCACCGCCGCGCTCGCCTGGAGCGTCAACCCCGGAGCTGACAACAAGGCCATCCGGGAGAAGGTCCAATCAAGCGCCGACAAGATCTCCGGCACCGGCACCTACTGGGCCAACGGCCGCGTGAACGCGAACAACGCAGTCCAGCTGTCGCAGCCTGCAGGTTGAAAGCTAGAACCCAGTTGTCCGTCCGCGGCGGAGGTTTTTCAGGTGGAGGTAGGCCATCAGCACCAACAGGGGAGTGTGGATGGCCGGCAGGTTGTGGGCGAACCACCGGGGCAGGTAGATGTCCGTGACTGAGCCGGACTCGGCGCCGTACCGCTTGGCCAGGCCAGTGAGGGGGCAGCGGAACCCGTTTCCGGCGAACACCAGGGTTTCGGTGGTGACCACTGCCGCGGCCAGGCCAGCACGCTTGTCGGTGCGCCCGGCCAGGCCGGTGATGAGCAGATAAACAACGCACGACTCAATCGACAGCCACGCCAGGGTGTGGACTGCCTTGATGGCGACGACGGCAGCATGGTTGGTCTTTGTCCCATTGCCGGCAGCCTCACGTTGCTGCAACCGGGGTGTCCTGCTCACCCCTGCAACTTCCCACGTGATCCCTCGGGTGCGGAAGTGCCTTAGGTCCCGCCCATGGCGAGTTTTGCTTCTGCCGCTGCCGCTCCCGCGCTGAATGACAGATACCGTGCATCGCTCCTGCCCACCAGTTTCCCCAACGCCTCCACCGCCTGCATGTCCGCCGAGCCCATGTCCGTGGACAGCCAGCGGATGATCAGCGCGGGGTCTGTGCTGGCACGAACGGCCGCTCCCAGGGCGAGGTCCAGCCGGTCCCGCAGGAGCTGTACCGCCATGTTTCCGGAACGGCTGAGCAGGGGAGCGCGGTAGGCTTCCAGCGCGGCAGCCACGTTGCCCCCGCGGAGCAGCCGCAGGACCCGGCCGGCATCCGATCGCCCAGTGAGCCCCTTATCCATTCGGTAAGGGTTGGACGCTATGGCATCGCCCAGCAGGGACCGGACCCGGAACATTTCCGTCCGGATGGACGCTGCGATACCCGCGTCACCGTGGAGCTCGTAGGCCAGTTCTTCGGCGCTCCAGCCCTGCGTCCGCGAATCCAGCAGCGCCAGGATCTCCGCCCGCCGCAGGGTCAGCGGCACCCGGCTGCCGTTCTGGAACACCGCCGCCGGCTGGTCGCCGAGCAATTCAAGAGACTCAACTGCCGACGTCGGCCGTGCAGCGGGTCCGGTCCGGGAAGACTGCCGGGAAACAGGACCCGGGGAAGGGGCACCCAAAGACGTGCCGGCGTCGGACGTCCTCAACAGCGCCTCCGCCATGCTCACCGCGCACCGCACCATGCGCAGCGTGTCCGCAGTAAGGGACTCCAACGGCCCAGAAACGTCCAGCACGCCCAACAGCCTGCCGGTGGAAGGATCGATGATGGGCGCCGCGGTGCAGGCCCACTCGTGGTGCGTGCGGACCAGGTGCTCGGCGGAGAACAGCTGCACCGGACGGCCGGTGACCAGAGCCTCGCTGATGGCGTTGGTGCCGATTCCCGCCTCGGACCAGTCCGCGCCCTCGGAGAACTCCAGCCGGTCCGCCCGCCGGAGCACCTGGGCGCTGCCCACCCGCCACAGGATCTCGCCGCCGGCGTCCGTCAGCACCAGGAGGTGCCGTCCGTCGCTGGAGTCATCGGCCAGCAGCTCGCTGAGCGCCGGCATGACCTGCTGCAGCCGGTGCTCCCGCCGCAGTTCCAGGACCTCGGACACCTCGTGCAGGTGGCGGGGGCTGTGCTGGTCAGGGCTGATGCCCAGCGCCATGGAGCGGCGCCAGGAGCTGGCCAGCAGTTCCGGGATTTCGGGCCGCGGAACGCCGGAGATCACCAGTTCATGGGCGCGGCGCAGCACCCGCGAATACGCCGCCGGGTCCGAGAACTTCAGGCCGTGGTCCATGGCTCCCTTCCACCGCCGTCGCCTTCGCCCGGCGGTGCTGCATGCAACGCTGCTGTAACCCCCACTGCGTTTCACTGGAGTGACGCAGCTCACGCCCGCCCAGCATATCGCAGGGTGCAGGACGGAAACGGAGCCGCCCCAACACCACGGACCATCACACAAAGGAGTGGACATGACCGAATCACCAACGGCCGCCGCGCAGGCCTGGCTGACGTCACTGGATGAGGCCCTGCAGCGGCGCGACGTGGAGGCGGCGCTGGAGCTTTTCGGGGACGACAGCTACTGGCGGGACTTCGTGGCCTTCACCTGGAACCTCAAGACGCTCGAAGGCAAGGCGGACATCCGGCGGATGCTGGAAGCCACCCTTGACCGGGTCCAGCCCGCCAACTGGGCCCTGGCCGAGGACGCCACGGGCAGTACGGGCGTTGATGGAACCGTGGAAGCCTGGATCACTTTCGAAACCGGCGCTGCCCGCGGCTACGGCCACCTGCGGCTGCGGGACTGCAAATCCTGGACGCTGCTCACCACCATGCAGGAACTCAAGGGCTTCGAGGAGAAGAAGGGCCCCCGCCGGGACCAGGGAGTGGCGCACGAGATCGTGAGGGGCCGCCGGTCCTGGCTGGAGCTCAAGGAAGAGCAGGAGGCGAAACTCGGGTACGAAGAGCAGCCCTACTGCGTGATCGTTGGCGGCGGGCAGGGCGGGATCGGCCTCGCGGCGCGGCTCCGGCGGCTGGGCGTGCCCACCATCATCATCGAGAAGAACCAGAAGCCCGGGGACTCCTGGCGGAACCGCTACAAGTCCCTGCACCTGCACGATCCCGTCTGGTACGACCACCTGCCCTACCTGCAGTTCCCGGACGACTGGCCCGTCTTCGCCGCCAAGGACAAGATCGGCGACTGGCTGGAGCACTACACCCGCATCATGGAGCTGAACTACTGGTCCGGCACCGAGTGCGTAGGCGCGGAGTACGACGACGGCACGCAGGAATGGGCGGTCAGCGTCCTCCGCAACGGCGAACCTGTGACCCTCCGGCCCAAGCAGCTGGTATTCGCCCTGGGCGTCTCCGGCTACCCCAGCATCCCCACGTTCGACGGCGCCGAGAGCTTCCTCGGGGAGCAGCGGCACTCCTCGCAGCACCCCGGCGGCGGGGACTGGACCGGGAAGAAGGCCGTGGTGATCGGCTCCAACAACTCGGCGCACGATATCTGCGCGGACCTCTGGGAGCACGGCGCCGACGTCACCATGGTGCAGCGCTCCTCCACCCACATCGCCCGGAGCGAATCCCTGATGGACCTGGCGTTGGGCGGGCTGTACTCGGAGAAGGCGCTGGCCAATGGGGTCACCACCGAGAAGGCCGACCTCCTGTTCGCCTCACTGCCCATGCGGATCCTGCCGGAAACCCAGGTCCCGGTGTACCAGCAGATGGCCGAACGGGACGCGGAGTTCTACTCGCAGCTGGAGGCCGCCGGGTTCGATCTGGACTTCGGCGTGGACGGCTCCGGGCTCTTCGTGAAGTACCTGCGGCGCGGCTCCGGCTACTACATCGACGTCGGCGCCTCGCAGCTGATCATCGACGGGCGGGTGAAGCTGAAGTCAGGGCAGGTTTCCAAGATCACCGGCAACGCCGTGGTGATGGCGGACGGCACGGAGCTGGAGGCCGACCTGATTGTCTACGCCACCGGCTACGGCTCAATGAACGGGTGGCTGGCTGACCTCGTCTCGCCCGAAGTAGCGGACCAGGTGGGCAAGTGCTGGGGATACGGCTCAGACACGCCAAAAGACCCTGGTCCGTGGGAGGGGGAGCTGCGCAATATGTGGAAACCAACCAACGTCCCCAACCTCTGGATCCACGGCGGCAACCTGCACCAAAGCCGGCACTACTCCTCCTACCTGGCCCTGCAGCTCAAGGCCCGGATGGAAGGGCTGGAGACGCCGGTGTACGAACTGCAGCCCAGCCACCACGCCCGCTGAAAGGTAGAGACCATCATGAAGGCAGCACGTTTCCACGGACGCAAGGACATCCGCATCGAGGACATCCCGGAGCCGCAGCTCCGCGCTGGAGCGGTAAAGATCGACGTCGCGTGGTGCGGCATCTGCGGTTCAGACCTGCACGAGTACCTGGAAGGCCCCATCTTCGTCCCGGCACCGGGCCATCCGCACCCGCTGTCCCACGAGGAGGCGCCGGTGACCATGGGGCACGAATTCTCCGGGACTGTCTCCGAAGTCGGCGAAGGCGTGGAGGGGCTGGCAGTGGGTGACAACGTCGTCGTCGAACCCTACTTTGTGGACGGTGACTGCGACATGTGCCAGGCGGGCAGCTACCATCTGTGCCGGCAGATGGGGTTCATCGGGCTCTCCGGAGGTGGCGGAGGCCTGAGCGAAACCATCGTGGTGGACAAACGGTGGGTGCACCCCATCGGGGACATCCCGCTGGATGAGGCGGCGCTGATTGAGCCGTTGTCCGTGGCGCACCATGCGGTGGAGCGCAGCGGCGTGAAGGCCGGTGATACGGCGCTGGTGGGCGGATCGGGGCCGATCGGGCTGCTGACCGCCGCGGTGCTCAAGGGCATGGGCGTGACCACGATCGTCAGCGAACTGACCCAGGCCCGGAAGGAGAAGGCCACGTCCAGCGGAGTGGCGGACCATGTGCTGGATCCGAGCAAGGAGGACGTCCCGGCGCGGGTTCGGGAGCTCACCGGCGGGACGGGCGCGGACGTCGCCTTCGAGTGCGCGGGCGTGAACGCCGTGCTGGACACCATGCTCGACGCCGTCCGGCCAGGGGGTGTGGTGGTCAACGTGGCCATCTGGGGCGCTCCCGCAACCATCGATATGCAGAAACTGGTGCTCAAGGAGATCGATCTGCGCGGCACCATCGCCTACGTCCGCGACCACCCCGCCGTCATCAGGATGGTGCAGGAGGGCAAGGTGGACCTCAAGCCGTTCATCACTGGGAGGATCGCGCTCGATGACCTGGTGGAGCAGGGGTTCGACACCCTGATCAACCACAAGGACACGGCCGTCAAAATCCTGGTGCATCCGTAGCGGACCCCTGCCGGGGAGGCGGGCGTGGCGGTCACGGCCGCGTCCCCGCCGGGTCCCTAGGATTGCACTCCATGGCGTACACACCGGCAGGCACCTTCACCACCCGGCCCACCCTCCAGGGCACGTTCGGCATGACGGCCTCCACCCACTGGCTGGCCACGGCCTCGGCGCAGGCGGTGCTGGAGCGGGGCGGGAACGCATTCGACGCCGCCGTGGCCGGCGCGTTCGTCCTGCACGTCGTCGAACCCCACCTGAACGGCCCGGGCGGAGACATGACGGGCGTGTTCACCACCGCCGGCAATCCCTCGGAACCGGTTGTGCTGATGGGGCAGGGACCCGCACCGGCGGCGGCAACCCGGGAGCACTACCTGGCCGAAGGGCTGGAGCTGGTGCCCGGGGCCGGTGCGCTCGCCGCCGCCGTGCCCGCCGCCGTCGACGCCTGGCTGCTGCTCCTCCGCGACCACGGCACGTGGGACCTGGCGGACGTGCTCTCCTTCGCCATCGGCTACGCCCGGAACGGGCACCCCGTCCTGGACCGCGTGGCCAGAACCATCGCCTCGGTCGCAGCGCTCTTCACAGAGCACTGGCCGACGTCGGCCGCCCTCTGGATGCCGGACGGGAACGTTCCGGCAGGCGGAGACATCGTGAAGAACGTGGCCTACGCGGACGTCCTGGAGCGGCTTATTTCCGCCGGCCAGGGTGTGGAGGACGACGGCGGCACGCCAGCGCAGCGGTCAGCGCGGATCGACGCCGCGCGGCGGGAGTGGCGGGAGGGTTTCGTGGCCAAGGCGGCAGTTGCGTTCCTCGCCACACCGCACCGCCACTCCTCCGGCACGGACCACGCCGGCGTGATGACGGAAGCTGACTTCGCGGGATTTTCGGCCGGATACGAGCCCGCCGCCACCCTGGAGTTCCGCGGCCACACCATCGCCAAGACTGGTCCGTGGGGCCAGGGACCGGCGCTGCTGCAGACGCTCGCGATCCTGGACGGGTTCGACGACGAGTACCTGGATCCGTCCACCGAGCTCGGCGCGCACACCATCCTGGAGGCGCAGAAGCTGGCCATCGCGGACCGCGAGGCGTACTACGGCGACGCCGCGGTGCCCCTGGACTACCTGTTGAGCAGGGAGTATGCCGCGGAGCGCCGGCAGCTGATCGGGGAGAAGGCCTCGCACGCGTTCCGGCCCGGCGAGGTTCCCGGCCACACGCCTTTCCTGCCGCCGCTGCGCACGGAGTACCTCCCGCCGTCGCTCGCTGCCCGCGGGGAAGATGCGTTCGCCGGGGTGGGTGAGCCGACGGTGCAGCCCACCGGGGAGACCCGCGGCGATACCTGCCATATCGACGTGGTGGACCGGTGGGGAAACATGGTCTCAGCCACCCCGTCCGGCGGCTGGCTGCAGTCCTCCCCGGCGATCCCCGAACTGGGCTTCTGCCTGGGCTCGAGGCTGCAGATGACGTGGCTTGAGGATGGCGCCCCGTCCACGCTGACCCCCGGCAAGCGACCGCGCACCACGCTGACGCCTACGCTCGTGCTCCGGGACGGCCGGGCGGTGGCGGCTCTCGGGTCACCGGGCGGCGACCAGCAGGACCAGTGGCAGCTGTTGTACCTGCTGCGGACGATCGTGGGCGGGTATGAGCCCCAGCAGGCCATCGACGCGCCCGCCTTCCACACCACGTCCATCCCGGGTTCCTTCTGGCCCCGCACCTGGACGCCGGGCGGGGCGGTTGTCGAGGACAGGATCGGGGAGGATGTCATCGCCGGACTCGAGGCGCGCGGCCACGTGGTGTCCCGGGCGGGGGACTGGTCCCTCGGACGCCTGTCGGCTGTGGTTCGCTGTCCAGAGACCGGCGTGCTGAAGGCTGCGGCCAACCCCCGGGGCGGGCAGGGCTACGCGGCCGGGCGGTAGCTCATGGCGGTACCCGGCGCCGTGGGTTGGCGCCTGGCTCAGCGGACCTCAATGACTCCCATCATGCCCTGGTCCTCGTGGTCCAGGATGTGGCAGTGGTACACGGAGCGGCCGGTGAAACCCGTGAAACTGACCCGGACCTTCACCTGGCCATTGGCGGGGATATTCACCACATCCCGCCAGGTCACCGAGTCCGGGGCGGTCCCTGCCTCCTCAACCACCTGCATGGGCCAGACATGCAGGTGGAAGGGGTGGTCCATGGGGCTGGGGTTGAGCAGCGTCCACTCTTCCACCGTCCCTGCAGCCACAACGGTGTCTGTCCGGTCCGGATCGAAGGTCCGCGCGTTGATGGTGAATGTCATCATTCCCCTGCCCATCCCCATACCCGTGCCTGTGGCGAGGGTCAGTTGCCTGCGGGCTGCGACCACCGCGTTCCGCAGGTCTTCCGGTGCCGGCCGGGCGGGCGGCGGCGCCGGCGGCGTGGGCGGTGTGGTGGCCGGGGCTCCGGACGCCGAGAACGTTGCCAGCACCAGGTCCCCGGTGCCTCCGGCATCCGGTCCGCGGCCGGCCCGTCCCATCATGCCTGCCATGCTTCCCCGGTTGTAGTAGCCGGACCTGAGGGCGGACACACCAGCGGTGGCTGTGACCAGGACATCGGCACGGTTGCCCGGCGCAAGCAGCACCTCGTCCACCGTCTGCGGTTTGGGGAAACGGGCCAGGTCAATGCCCAGCAGCTCCCACTGATGTCCGTCCAGCCGGAGCCGCAGGTAGCGGGCAACGCACGTGTTCACGATCCGCCACCGCTCGCGCTCGCCTGGCCGGGCGGAAAGCTCCGGGCTGCTGTGGCCGTTCACCAGGACCAGCCGGCCTTCGCGCCCGAGCATCCGATCCATTGGTGTGGCCTCCGCCAAGGCACCTGAGCCGTCCACGGTTAGGTCCGAAACCACCAGGATGCGTTCCCGGCTGACGGCGGGCGCATCCTCCTCTTCAACGATGATGGCGCCGAAAAGGCCGGCGGAAACCTGGTCTGCCACCATGCCGTGGTGGTGGGGGTGGTACCAGTACGTTCCGGGAGGGTGGTCCGCGGGGAGGCGGTGCTCATAGCTGAACGACTGGCCCGGCGGGACCATGACGAAGACATTGTCACCATTGCCCTGGGGCGAGACGTGGAGGCCGTGGACGTGCAGGTTGGTGGGGACACCCAGGTTGTTGACCAGCTCGATCTGGAGTGCGTCTCCGCCCCGCACCCGCAGTGTGGGGCCGGGGACGCTTCCGTTGTAGCCCAGGATGGATGCCTGCAGGCCGCCGAGGGGCACCGATACGGGCGAAGCCTCGAGCCGGACCTTCAGTTGTCCGTCAGTGCTGCGCAGCTCCTCCGGCTCGGTGAACCCACCGCCGGCTTCGGGGGAGAAACGGGACGTGGCCGTCCACCAGAGCCCGGCTCCGCCGGCCACCGTGGCCGCCGCTCCCAGGCCTCCCAGCAGCAGCGCCCGCCGCCGGCTGATGGCACGCATCAGCGGCCCTCGCCGAGGACCCTCAGCCGTTCGCGGTATTCCTCCTCCGCGATTTCACCCCGGGCAAAGCGTTCATCGAGGATCTGCTGCGCCCGGGTCCGGCCGGCATCAGGTCCGGGCAACCGCGGCGGTCCAGGATGGCGTTCTGACGTCCTCCCGGTGCCTGACAACCGCACGGCCACCAGCACCAGCAGGGCGATGCCCACCAGCAGGAGGAGGCCCCAGAGCCACATCATCCAGCCCATGTTCGAGCCGTAACCCCACATCATGACCGGCGCCCTTTCGCCCGCAAACCGCTGATAGGGCGATCCTCCGCCGGTACACAGCCGGCCGCCAGAGTCCGAAGTCCTTTCAGGCGCGGTTTGTCTAAAGTCCCGGTCAACCCAATCCCGGTTAACCCGACAGGCGTGCCAGCACCCAGTCCCAGCGGAAGCTACACGGAGCCGCCGACAATTGCGGAGGAGGAGGGGTGAGTCACGTCCTCGTTACGGCCCGGTCCGCATTCCCGGGGACAGGACGTTGATGCCGGCATCAACCGCTGCGGTGAGGAGTTCGACGTCGTACGAGACAAGAACGTCAACCTGCAGACGGATAGCAGTGGCCAGGTGAATGGCATCCGCGCTGCGAAGCCTGCCCGGCAGAGCCGCTGCGTACATGAGGTCCGAACGTACAAGATCGACCAGGTTGATGCCGCCGAGGGCTGCATTGACCAGTTCGCCGTGTATCGCACGGCGGCGCGCTGCGCAGTGGAGTTCTGTGTAGAGGAGCATGGAGGCAACCAGGCTGTGGGTCTGGGACGCTGTTGACAGGTACGCCGCCAAGGTGGGCGATTCCTGCTCCTCCACCACGAGTTTGAGGACTGCCGATGTATCCGCGTAAATGATCAACGGTCACCGCGAAGGTCGTCCAGAATCTCCTCCGTGCTGGATTCCAGACTGACCCGGTGCAGGGCGGTGAAGTCGACGGGTCCAGTTGCGGGGCGTACCTGGCCTGCCAGCAGCAACCGTTCAAGGGGGGAAGCTGACGGCGGGATGAGTGTAGCGGCGATTTCGCCATTGTTGGTGACGTCGATTGTCTCCCCGTTCTTCACGCGTTCGAGGATCTTGCTGCTCTCGTTGCGCAATTCACGGTGTGGAATAGTTGTCATACCGCACCTCCGTAGCAAGTGTAGCAACCCATGCGGTCCGGGGGAAGGTTCAGCCGCGGCCTTCCGCCTGTTCCCAGTGCCGCCGCAGCATCTCCGCCAGTCGAACGGGCTCCATCCGGTGGGGCGGGTCGAAGTGGTGGCGTTTGGGGAAGACTTCAAGATGGAAGTCCGGGAAGAAGACCCGCGCCAGCCGGCCGGCAATCTCGCCGTAGTCATCCGGGTTGCTCAGGCCGCCGAGGGCGCAAAACACGGGCGGGCGGAACGCCGCCAGGCGTTCCCGGTTCAGGTCATAGCTCCGGAAGGTGCGCAGGAATGCCGTGATCCCTGCCGGCCGGCTGGCCATCCACGGCGGCGGGGGACCCGGCGGTGGTGGCGGCAGGACGACGTCGGGCTTAACTCCCAGCCTCATGAAGGCGGGCATGAGCTGCTCTGGAGGGAGGGTCTCCAGCATTTCGTACTTCTTCCAGACCTCCGCGTGGGCGGGGCTCCAGTCCCAGGTCCCGGCCCAGGCCGGCTCAAGCAGGGCAAGGCTGAGCAGCCGTTCGGGGTGTTTCGCGGCGAAGGCCAGTGCCGCAGCCCCGCCGCCGGAATAGCCCACAAGGTGGAACGTTTCCCATCCGCGTGCATCTGCCTCGCGCAGCACGCCGCCCACCTCCGTGTCAAGGCTCCAGCCGGGCGGAGGCTCCTCGTCCGCATAAAGCTCCAGGTCCTTGGCCACTGCCTGGACATCCGCTCCCAGGGCTTCAATCAGAGCGCCGTACGCATCCTGCGCGGGGAGGACTGCGCCAGGAAGGAGGATGGCCCGCATCGGTTCCATGGCAGAACCATACGCCTGGTGCCGCTGCTCCTGACAGGCCTGCGGAAGGGGACTGGGGGAACCGTGGAGGCCGGTTGGTAATTGCTGTCCGCAATCTCCTGTAGAGTAAATCCTGTTGTTGTGTTTATGCAGTTCGTAGTTCAGGCAGTACGCACGGTCGAAAGCCCGTGTTCTTCTGAAGCAGCGGTTTTGAGCACCCCAAACAGGAGGACCCGAAAGTCGGGACAGTTCCTCCACCTTCACGAAGGACAAAAATAATGGCTACTGGTACCGTCAAATGGTTTAACGCTGAAAAGGGCTTCGGCTTCATTTCCCCCGATGACTCCTCACAGGACGTTTTCGCACACTACTCTGCGATCGCCTCCTCCGGCTTCCGCTCACTCGAAGAGAACCAGAAGGTCTCCTTCGAAACCGAGCAGGGCCCCAAGGGTCCCCAGGCCGTAAACATCCAGTCCCTCTAATTCCTTAGAGAAACTGGGGCCTTAGGGTTTCAAAGTTTGAAAGCATGGCCGGTCACTGACCGGCCATGCTTTTGTTTAACCCGCGTGTGCCAGCACACCGCACGACGCCCTGGCGCCGGGGCCTGGCGTGAACGTTTGTGCAGCCGACATGAACCACTGGCCCAGGCCCGGTCACTGCCCGGGCATTCCGCGCGCACCCGGCAATTAGCTACTGACCAGTAACAACACGTGCCGAGCGCGCCAGGCGGTCCACGTCCCGCCGCCTTGCAGTCTGCTCCGCAAGTGGCGCACGTCCGTGCACTTCATGCCGGTGCCGCACCCGGCGTGCCTAGCATGGAAACCGGGCCCACAGCCTGGCTTCCGGCCCTGCACCCGCTGACACAAAACAAAGAGGTTTCCATGTCGCTGCTTACCAGAACCCTGTCCCTTGCCGCCTCCGCTGTCCTGGCCTCATCCCTGGCCGTGGCACCCGCCCAGGCGGGCGTCGTCGAAATTCCCCCTCCCGGCGCGAACGACTGGTCCTGCAAGCCAACCGCCGAACACCCCTATCCGGTGGTCCTGGTGCCCGGAACCTTCGAGAGCATGGTGAAGAACTGGTCCACCCTCTCGCCCTACCTCAAGAGCCAGGGCTACTGCGTGTTTGCCCTGAACTACGGCGAGACGAACGGCGTCTACGCCACCGCCCCCGTCGCGGACTCCGCCCAGGAACTCGCCCCATTCGTTGACGCGGTCCTGGCTGCCACCGGCGCCAGGAAGGTGAACCTCGTTGGCCACAGCCAGGGCGGCATGATGCCGCGCTACTATATGGGCTTCCTCGGCGGGGCCAAGAACGTCAACCATCTCATCGGCATCGCCCCCTCCAATCACGGGACCGAGGGCGTGATCATTCCGCCGCCCGAAGTCCTGGAAGACCCGGACTTTACCGCGCTCGGGTGTGCCGCGTGCGCCGACCAGCAGGCCGGCTCCGCGTTCATGCAGAAGCTCAACTCCATCGGTGACACCGTGGCCGGACCGTCCTACACGGTGATCTCCACCGTCTACGACGAAGTGGTGATCCCGTACAACAGCCAGTTCCTCGCCGGCCCGGCGCGGCAGGTCACCAACATCACCATCCAGGACAAGTGCCCGTTGGACGTCTTCGAACATGACCAGACACCCAACGACCCCGTGGTCCACCAGATCGTGGCCCACGCCTTGGGCAGGAGCTCAGGCCCGGCCGACCCGGCCTACCAGCCCCGCTGCATCTAGCCTTTTTGTCACTCGTCCGGACTCGGGCTGCGGACGTCCTTCTGGCCGATGTCGGCTGCGCCCAGGGCCGCCGCCGCGGGGCTGTGCGTGGTGTCGTGCTCGCGGACCCGGAGCTCCGGGTGGTGCAGGTCCAGGGCCGGCCGCTCCGAACGGATCCGGGGCAGGGAGGTGAAGTTGTGCCGCGGCGGCGGGCAGGACGTGGCCCACTCCAGCGAGGCGCCGAATCCCCATGGATCGTCCACGGTGACCTTCTTCCCGGTCCGCCAGGTGATGTAGACGTTCCAGAAGAACGGAAGCAGGGAGGCCCCCAGGAGGAAGGACGACATGGTGGAGAACTGGTTCATCCACGTGAAGTTGTCCTCCACCAGGTAGTCGGCGTAGCGGCGGGGCATGCCCATGACGCCCAGCCAGTGCTGGATCAGGAAGGTGCCGTGGAAGCCCAGGAACAGCATCCAGAAATGGATCTTTCCAAGGCGCTCGTTGAGCATGGTGCCGGTGAACTTGGGCCACCAGAAATAGAACCCGGCGAACATCGCAAACACCACGGTTCCGAACACCACGTAGTGGAAGTGGGCCACCACGAAGTAGGTGTCCGACACGTGGAAGTCCAGCGGCGGGGACGCCAGGATGATGCCGGTCAGGCCGCCGAACAGGAACGTGACCAGGAAGCCGATGCTCCAGAGCATGGGGGTCTCGAAGGTCAGCGAACCGCCCCACATGGTGCCGATCCAGTTGAAGAACTTCACGCCGGTGGGCACCGCGATCAGCATGGTCATAAACGCGAAGAACGGCAGCAGCACCGAGCCTGTCACGTACATGTGGTGCGCCCAGACTGTCATGGACAGTGCGGCAATGGCGATGGTGGCGTAGACCAGGCCCTTGTAGCCGAAGATCGGCTTGCGGCTGAACACCGGGAAGATCTCGGAGACGATGCCGAAGAACGGCAGGGCGATGATGTACACCTCGGGGTGGCCGAAGAACCAGAACAGGTGCTGCCAGAGGACTGCGCCGCCGTTCTCCGGATCGAAGATGTGGGCACCGAAGCGCCGGTCGGCACCGAGCGCGAACAGGGCTGCGGCCAGCGGCGGGAAGGCCATGATCACCAGGATTGAGGTGACCAGGGTGTTCCAGGTGAAGATCGGCATCCGCCACATGGTCAGTCCCGGGGCGCGCATGCAGATGATGGTGGTGATGAAGTTGACCGCACCCAGGATGGTCCCGAAGCCGGAGAGCGCCAGGCCGAACACCCAGAGGTCACCGCCGATGCCGGGGCTGAAGGTGGTATCCGAGAGCGGCGCATAGGCGAACCAACCAAAGGACGCGGCGCCCTGGGGCGTGATGAAGCCGGACATCGCAATGGTGGAGCCGAAAAGGAAGAACCAGAAAGCCAGAGCATTGAGCCGCGGGAAGGCCACGTCCGGAGCACCGATCTGCAGGGGCATGATGAAATTGGCGAACCCGGCGAACAGCGGGGTGGCGAACATGAGCAGCATCGCAATGCCGTGCATCGTGAAGAGCTGGTTGTACTGCTCCTTGGTCTGCAGGATCTGCATGCCCGGCTCGAACAGCTCAGCGCGGATGAGCAGGGCCATCACCCCGGCCAGGCAGAAGAAGGCAAACGACGTGATCAGGTACATGTACCCGATGGTCTTGTGGTCGGTGGTGGTGATCCAATTGACCACCAGGCTGCCTTTGCGGCGCTTCGTGACAGCCGGCGCGGCGGTAGCGGCGAGCCCTTCAGTTGAATGTTCCGCAGTGGCCATCTTCCACCTCACAGAGTCTTCCGTATGGCGTGGCAGGTCCTTCATGGGCCCTACTTTGAAGGCTACTCAGGATCATGGCCTCCGGGAAGGGGCCCGGACAGCCGCTGCGGCCTACCGCCCTCCTGCACGGCCCCGCTTTGCTCAGTGCGGCAGTGCCTGCCGCAGCGGGCCCACCCGGTTGCGCTCCGCCAGGAACGCCACCAGCGCGGGATTGTCGATCTCCTTTGCCAGCCAGGGAACTGCCTGTGCCGCAGCTTCGTCGCCGAGGACAGCCCGGTGGGACTGCCCCCGCACCACGAATTCCCGCATCCCGCTCCGGCTCGCCAGCTCTACCAGCTGCTCCACGAACGCGGCCGCACGGGGGGACATGCTGGCAATGGAAACCTCCGCCGCCGTATCCAGAAGCCGGGCGGAGTACCAGAGGTACCAGGGTGTGGGTTCGAGGCCCCGGTCTATCCAGTGCTCCGCTGCCGCCAGATCGCCGTGCACCATCAAGAGCCGTGCTTCGGCTCCGGCGGCCAGGGCCATGTAGCAGTGATCGCCGGCGAGCTCCGCCATCACCCATGACCGGTCAATCAGGGCCGCAGCCTTCTCCACCTGCCCTGCGGCAAGGTACGTCTCTCCCCGCACGCCGGCAACAAACGGTTCAAACGCCGTCCAGTGTTCCTCCGCAATCCACGCCTGCGCCCGGTCCAGGGAGTCAGCCGCCTGCTCCAGTTCCCCGCGGAGCAGCCGTACCCTGCCCAGCAGTGCCTCGCTGAAGGCCTGCTGCCGGCGGTTCCGCACGGCCTTCGCCAGCTTTCCGGACTCTGTCAGGGCCGTCACGGCGTCCCCGTACCGTGCGGTGTCTGAGGCCAGCATGCCCTGGATGGCCAGGATTCTCGCCTGTTCGTCGGGGAATCCCCTGGCCGCCAGCATGGCCCGGTCCAGCCACCCGGCAGCCCGGTCCGGCACACCCCTTTGGACAGACAGGTAGCCCAGCTCGCGGTATGCGGCGGCGGCCGTCCGGGAGGCGCCGTCGGGCCCTTCCGCCTGGAGTGCACGGTGCAGGAAGTCCGCCACCTCGGCGCCGCGGCCGCCCGCCTGGTGGATCAGGGCGCCGGACAAGGTGACCAGGGACTCTGCGATCAGGTGACTATCGTCAATGCGCTGCGCCAGCACCACCGCGAGCCGCAGCTGGTCCAGCCCCCGGTCCACCGCACCCGCCCACAATGACGCGCCGCCGGCGTCAAGGTAGGAACGCACAGTCGCCGCGGTGGCCGGCATTCCCGGATCTGCTTCCGGCGCAGCATCGGAGAGGGCACGCCGAATTTCCGCGGGCAGCGGCAACCCCAGCTCCTGCCGGTAGAGGGCGCCGCACGCGGTGACGTGCCTGCGGGCCCGGCGGTGCTCACCCAAAGCCACCAGCGCCTTGACCAGGACAGCGTTACAGTCCGCGTGGAAGGGATCCCGGTGCAGCGCCAGGGTGGCCAGCTCAGCGGCCTCGCCCGGAGCACCTGAGGCCAAGGCAGCCAGCGCGGCCTCGTACAGCAGGGACTGGACCACGTTATCCAGCCGGAAGCGCTGGTCCGCCAGCCAGGAATCGAAGACGGGGCAATCGGCGAAGGACAGTCCCTCCAGCAACTGGCCGGTGAAGCCGCGGGGGTCCAGGCCGGGCCTGGCTGCAGAGCCCACCACTTCGAGTGCGTCGCAGCGCCACGGCGGCCGAAGCACCAGCCGCAATGGATCGCCGGCCACCGTGACGCCGTCGAGGGTCCGCCGCAGCTCGGACAGGTTCCAGCGCAGGGCACCGAGCGGGTCGGCGGCATCCGGAAACAAGAGCGACGCCGTGCGGGACCGGCCGGTGCCCTCGGCCTGCAGCGCGAGGTATGCCAGCACCGCCCAGGCCTTGCGGCCTCTGGGCTGCAGGGGAGTTGCGTCGGGGGACTCGACCGCGGGCGGACCAAGGAGCCGAATCAAATACTCGGCCATACGGCCCATGGTACGCCGCCGGAACAGCGGCGTCTGCGGGCCTCACACGCTTGGTCACACGCGGCCCGCACACACTGAAATCGCCCAACCGGCACACCACCACGAGAGGTACAAAACCATGGAATTGCTCGGCATCCTGCTCTTTGGACTCTGGGTTCTGATTGTCACTGTCTGCGTTGTCCTGACCGACGGCCGGGGCCACACGCCCGAGATCCGGTCCACGGATCCGTGGTCCGTAGGCAACCTTCCCAGTGAGCCATACGCGTCGCTGCGGATGTAGGTTCCACAGCCCCAGCCACCGGGACGAACGAGCGGCCCTACACCACCAGGGCGCTCACATTCGCGGCCCTGGTCCGCATGGACGGTGCTGGCAAGCGCCGCTTGTGCGGGCCAGGGCCGTCCTTGTGGGAAGTCACCCCACACAGCGCCGGCGCAGGGAGTTAACCCAGGCCCATCGCTTCCCGCACTTCGTCCAGGATGTGGTGCATCGCCGATTCAGCCACGGCCGTATCGCCGCGCGCCACTGCTGCCGCCACGTCCTCGTGCGCCTGCAGTGCCTCATCCCGGGGCTTGAACGGCATGAGCCCCTGCTGGGTCCGGCTGGTCAGCACTTCCGCCACCATGCCTTCCAGCGCCTGGAACATCTCGTTTCCGCAGCTTCGCAGGAGCAGCTGGTGGAACTCGATGTCCGCGGCCAGGAACCCCTGGAGGTCGCCGGCTTCACCCAGCCGCCGCAGCTGAGCCCCGAGGGCAACGAGCTGGGCCCTTTCCGCGGCACTGGCACGCCGGGCGGCACCGGCGGCGGCGATGGGTTCGACGGCGATGCGCAGCTCGGTGAGGCTGCTGTACTGGAGCTCACGGCGGTCTGACGCCAGCCGCCAGCGCACCAGCTTCGGATCAAAAACGTTCCACAGGGACCGGTCCTGCACCACAATGCCCACGCGCCGCCGCGAGTAGACCAGGTTCATGGATTCCAGGACCTTCATGGTGTCCCGGGCTACGGTCCGCGATATCCCGTACTCCTGCTGCAGCCCCTCGAGGGTGAGCCGGCTGCCGGGGGCCAGATTGCCGGAAGCGATGGCAACCCCCACCGCCTCCAGGACCCGCTCATGCATCGCGGGGGAGGCCCCGCCGTCGTGCGCTTTATCCGCGCCCTCACCTGTCGCCGTCGACATTCTGTCCGCCTCTCCTGCGCCGCAGCGCCTTCCCAGAATACCGGGAAAAAGAAGAAAGGTATGACCTGTAACACGAAAAGATAGTATCTTTCCAGCAAAAAGGTGATACCTTATGGCGTAGCCCACTTCTTGACGGGCCCACAGCGAGCTTCTTCGAAAGCCAAAGACGTCTTCTCCGGAGGTATGACATGCAGTATCCCCCCACGCACCTTGTGGTCATGGGCGTTGCCGGCTCAGGCAAAACCACCCTCGCGGCCGCCCTGTCCTCGCAGCTGGGCTGGGCCTGCGCCGAAGCGGACGAGTTCCACCCTGAGGCCAACATCACCAAGATGACGCAGGGCATTGCGCTCCAGGACGAGGACCGCTGGCCCTGGCTGCAGGAAATCCGCACCTGGATGACCGCCCAGGCGCAGGCCGGCTGCAGCACCGTCCTGACATGTTCCGCCCTCAAGAAGAGCTACCGCAAGCTCCTCTCCGAAGCGGAAGGCCGCGTGGTCTTCCTCCACCTCGACGGCGGCGCGGACCTGATCGGCCAGCGCATGCAGGGCCGGGCGGGTCACTTCATGCCGCCCACCCTGCTGCCCAGCCAGCTTGCCACCCTGGAGCCGCTCAGCCAGGAAGAGCTCGACGCCGGCAGCCTCCGCCTCGACATCTCGCAGTCGCCCGAGCAGCTGGTCGCCGCCGTCGTGCAGGCTCTGCAGCTTCCCACCGGCCAGGCGCCCTGCGCGCCCTGACCGCCCCCTAAACCCCCAAAGTACTGTTTCAAAGGAGAACCATGACCATCGAAGGATGGACCCAAACACTGGGCGCAGGACCCCTGCTGCTCATTGCCGGAGCAGCGATCCTCGTCCTGCTGTTCCTGATCATCAAGCTGCGTATGCACGCCCTGATCGCCCTGATCCTCATCAGCCTCGCCACCGCCTTCGCCACCGGCATTCCCGCCAACCAGGTGGTGCCGGTGCTGATCAACGGTTTCGGCACCACGCTCGGCACGGTGGCACTCCTGGTGGGCCTGGGTGCCATGCTCGGCCGCATCGTGGAAACCAGCGGCGGCGCCAAGGTGCTGGCCGACTACCTCATCGGCGTCTTCGGCGAAAAGCGTGCCCCCTTCGCGCTTGGCCTGGCCTCCCTGATCTTCGGCTTCCCCATCTTCTTCGACGCCGGCCTGGTGGTCATGCTGCCGGTCGTCTTCGCAGTGGCCCACCGCCTGGGCGGGGGAGTGCTCCGCTACGGCCTGCCTGCCGCGGGCGCGTTCTCCGTGATGCACATCTTCCTGCCCCCTCACCCGGGTCCGGTGTCCGCGTCCGCGTTCTTCGATGCCAACATCGGCCTGGTCACCCTCGCCGGCCTGATCGTCGCCATCCCCACCTGGTACGTCACCGCCTACCTCTTCGGCCTCTACACCGGCAAGAAGCTGGTCCTTCCCGTACCAGAAATCCTGGGCCACGCCTCCGCCGAAGCGGAATCCAACCCGCCGCGTTTCCGCACCGTGGTGGGCCTGCTGCTCCTGCCGCTGGTCCTGATCTTCATGAACACCGGGCTGAACACCCTGGCCTCCTCCGGCGTGCTCGCCGAAGGCGTCAAGGATGAGCAGTGGTACCAGGTCCTGCGGACGCTGGGTGAAACCCCGGTGGCGCTGCTGATCTCGGTGCTGGTAGCCCTGTTCGTGCTGGGCAGCAAGCGCGGCAAGGACGCCGGAGCCCTTGAGAAGCTCCTGGAATCCTCGCTCGGCCCGGTCTGCTCCGTCATCCTGATCACCGGCGCCGGCGGCATGTTCGGCGGCGTCCTGCGCACCTCCGGCATCGGCCAGGCACTCGCCGACGTCCTGGGCGACCTGGGCATCCCGCTCATCCTGGCCGGCTTCCTGATCTCCAGCATCCTGCGCATCGCCCAGGGATCCGCGACCGTTGCACTGACCACCACCGCAGGCCTGATCGCCCCGGCCGTGGCCCTGGCCGGACTGAACGGCATGCAGGTGGCCGCCATGGTGATCGCCGTGGCCGCCGGCTCCGTGGTGGTCTCCCACGTGAACGACTCCGGCTTCTGGCTGGTGGGCCGCTTCTTCGGCATGGACGTCAAGACCACGCTGAAGACCTGGACCGTTATGGAAACCCTCATCGGTGTGATGGGCTTCGCCATCGCGGCCGTGATCTTCCTGGTGGCCGGAATGGCAGGCTAGCACCCTTCACCCCCACGGCTGACTGGACAACAGCGGCGGGGCGGGCAGCAGACATGCTGGCCGCCCCGCCGTCGTCGTACCCGGGGACTTTAAGCCGAGCCGCCCGGGGCGGGGTGGACCGGGGAAGGTGGGCCCGGCGGGTGGCCGGTGCTAGGTGCGTGCGTCGATGTCCTTCTGGACCACCGCGGCAAGTGTTCGCAGCACCTGCTGGTCGGACGGGGAGAAGGTCCTGGGCTGCTGGTCGATAACGCAGAGCGTTCCGATGTTCCAGCCCCGCGGCCCGTGCAGGGGGTAGCCGGCATAGAAGCGGATGTAAGGCTCACCCGTGACCAGCGGATTGGAGGCGAAGCGGTCATCGGCAAGGGTGTCGTTGATGACCAGCATCGAGTTCCGCTCCACCGTTTCCGCGCAGAGCGCGATGACGCGGGGAGCCTCCTCGCGCAGCGGCCCGACGGCCGACTTGAAAAACTGGGCATCCTCGGCGATCAGGGACAGCGACGCTGCACCCACGCCGAAGAACTTCCAGGCGGCAGCGACAACGCGGTCGTACACTTCCTCCGGGCCGGTGTACAGAAGGTCCGTCTCGTGCAGTGACTTCAGGCGTTCCGCTTCTGCCCGCTCCGGGGACAGCAGGGATTTGCCGGCGGCACCCAGGGCGGCAAGCGCATCTTCTTTGCCCGGTTTCTGGCCGTCCAGCGGGTGTCCGGGGCCGCCGCTCTTCGGCTTCACGGACCGGAACCGCCGCTGTCCTGCCTTGAGTTCCTTCACTGCATCAGGCCCGCGTTCGATCGCCGGCAGGGCCAGGGCTTCATGAAGATAGGCGTCCAGCTCGAACGCGGAACAGTGCGACCTGCCGAAGTAGGAAGGCCAGAGTTTCTGTGGATCCAGGCCGATTGTGGCAGCGAGTTCGAGCCGCCGCTTCACCTCTTTGTCGATTGCGTCCACCTCCCAGATGACGCGTTGCTGGGGTCCGCGTACTCTGTAGTTGCAAAAGCCATGTTGATAAGCTTACTTAGTAATTCGGTCCCCGGCTACCTGGCCGGTTCGGAGGCTTTCGGGGTGCCGCCGCCCATGGCCGCGTTGCAGGACTACGTGCCGGCGGTACGGGTCTTGCTTTTGGGTTCTTTCGGCGGCAGGCCCGCCACGTGTTCATAGGCTTTGTGGATCCATGCTTTGGCGCGGGCGTCGTCGCCATCGCCTTCCTCGTTCCACATTTCCGGCAGGCCGGAGTACTCGCGCATCGGCCGGTCCGCCGGGCCGAACGGGACGGTCCGCTCACCGCTTTCGAGCTGCTGCCTGTCCTCCGGGGAGAGCCGGATGCCGATGGTAGGCCCGAAAAGCCCCGCAAACATGTTGCCGTTGACGAACGCGCCCAGGTTGCCGAACATCGGCTTCACCGACACGTCCGGGACGTCCGGGACCAGCGACCGGAAGCGCTCCTTGTCAGCCTCCGTCGCTTTAGGCATCTCCACTGCTTCCCCCTGGGATCGGACGGCTGGTGTGTGCAGGATATGCCCTGCGGGGTGGGCTGGGGAACACCCGCCGGTCCGCCGTCGTTGTGCCGGTAGGCAGCGCGCCCACGCCGGGCGCCGGACGTTCCCCAACCAAAGGATACCCCTTGACCCCTCGCACCATCGTGATCACTGGCGCCAGCGACGGCATCGGCGCAGCAGCCGCGCGTACCCTGGCCAAGGCGGGGGACCAGGTGGTCGTCGTCGGCCGCTCTGAGGAAAAGACGCGGGCCATCGCCAAGGAGCTGGACGCCGACTACTTTGTCAGCGACTTCTCCGAGCTCGCCCAGGTCCGCACCCTGGCCGCGCAGCTGGAGTCCGACTACCCGCGCATCGACGTCCTGGCCAACAACGCCGGCGGCATCATGGGCAAGCGCACCCTCACCGTGGACGGCAACGAGGCAACGTTCCAGATCAACCACCTGGCCCCGTTCCTCCTCACCACGCTGCTGATGGAGACCCTCGTTGCCAGCAACGCCAAGGTGATCAACACGTCCAGCGGCGCCAACAGTTTCGGCAAGCTGGACCTGTTCGACCTCAACGCCGAGCACGGCTACTCCACCAACCGCGCCTACGGCACCGGCAAGCTCGCCAACATCCTCTTCACCTCCGAGCTGCACCGCCGCTTTGGCGGGCAGGGAATCACGACGGCGGCGTTCCACCCGGGCGTTGTGCGCACCAACTTCGCGGCGGACTCCACCAGCCCGTTCCGGCACGCCTACAAGACCCTGCTAAACCGCTTCATGCTGACCCCGGACCAGGGTGCCGACACCCTGCTGTGGCTGATCAACGGCACTGCGGGCAAGGACTGGATTTCCGGGGCGTACTACTACAAGCGCGCCCTGGCCAAGGCCAACCCCCAGGCCTACGACGCAGAGCTGGCCCGCCGCCTGTGGGAGCAGAGCGAGGAGCTGGTCAAGGCCGCCTAGGGTCCGGGGGCGGTGACGTCACGGAGGTGCGGGGATAAAAACTGGGTAGCGCTAAGTGTCGTTATGGGCCGTCAAAACGACACTTAGCGCTACCTAGTTGGGCCGGCGGGCGCGCTCCACATCCGCAGCGGCCCCTGACTGACCGCGGGCTATCAGGCCCGCCACGACGCCGTCCACGTCCGCTTCCGGCCGGTTCTGGCTCAGCTTGGCCTTGGCCTCGATCCGGGTAATGACCAGTTCCACGCCCACGATTGCCCGCAACTGCCCGGCAATGAAACGCTCCGGTGCGTCGTCCACGTCCCAGGGGTGGTCGAAGCCGGACTCGTGCACGCCGGTGAGCCGCCGGACCTGCCGGTCCAGCCACGCCGGATCGTCATGGATCACGAGCCGCCCGTACACGTGCGCCGTGGTGTAGTTCCAGGTCGGGACAACCCGCCCGTGCTCGGCCTTGGAGGCGTACCAGGATGGGGAAATGTAGGCGTCGGCACCCTGGATGATGGCAAGGGCCTCCCCGACGGCGGGCGCGGACCACTGTGTGTTGTTCCGCGCCAGGTGCCCCTGCAGCGCGCCGAACTCCCCGGCGTCGGGGTCGTAGACAAACGGCAGCAGTGTCGCCACGAGGCCTTCCGGGGTCATGGTGACCAGGTTCGCCGCACCCGGCCTGGTGAGCAGGTGCTGGACGGTTTCAGGAACAGCGGCGAAGTGGGCTGGAATGTACATGGGGTTAGTCCTTTACCGGCTGGAGTGATGCGGGATGAAGTTGGGAGGACGGGGCCGGGGCCGGTTTGAGCCGAACCCGGACGGCGGCCGCGGCGCACAGGATGACGGCCAGCCCGCCCAGGGCCGTGGACCAGGTCAGGGCCTCACCCAGCAGGAGCGCCGCCCAGCAGATGGTGAGGACGGGCTGGATGAGCTGGATCTGGCTGACCCGGGCGATGGGGCCGATGGCCAGGCCGCGGTACCAGGCGAAGAATCCCAGGAACATGCTCACCACGGCGAGGTATCCGAACGCTGCCCACTGCACGGGAGTCGCTGACGGCGGCTGCTGGGCAGCGGAGGCGGCGGCCAGGACCAGCATCAACGGTGAGGCCAAGACGAGCGCCCACGAAATGGTCTGCCAGGAGCCCAGTTCCCGGGCCAACAGGCCCCCTTCCGCATAGCCGATCGCGGCGGCCACCACGGAACCGAGGAGTAGCAGGTCCGCCCAGTGGAGGACGCCAAAGCCGCCCGACTGGACGGATGCGAAGACGGTCACAGCAAGGGCGCCCACAGCGCTGACGAGCCAGAAGGCCACGGGCGGGCGTTCCCGCCCGCGAATGACGGCAGCGGTGGCCGTCGCGGCAGGGAGCAGGGCGATGACAACGGCGCCGTGGCTTGCCGCGGTGCTGGTCAGGGCAAAGGAGGTGAGTAGCGGAAAGCCAATGACGACGCCGGCAGCCACTACCGCCACACGGAACCATTGCGTCCCGCGGGGGAGCGCCTGCCGGGTAAGTGCCAGTGCCGCACCCGCCAAGGCGGCCGCCACTACTGCCCTGCCTGACCCGATAAAGAGCGGCGCCAGGCCTGCGACCGCCACTTTGGTGAACGGGACGGTAAGCGAGAATGCCGCCACTCCAACGAAGCCGAGCCACAAACCGGCCGGGCTGGAGTGGGATAACGCTGTGCGCCGCTGAAGAGTAGCGCTACTATTGTCTCTCATGAATAACGATAGCAGTTCGCGGATTGTGGCGCATCTGAAAACGTGGATGGCCACTGCGGCGCCGGGCGCGAAACTGCCCTCCACTCGGTCCTTGGTGTCCGACTACCAGGCAAGTCCCGTCACGGTGCAGAAGGCTCTGCAGACCCTCACGGCGCAGGGGCTCATCGAGAGCAGGCCGGGCGTGGGGACCTTCGTGCGGGCAGTCCGGACGGCACGCCCATCCGATTACGGCTGGCAGACGGCGGCCCTCCGCTCCCCGCTGGCGGCCCTGCCACCAGCCTCCTCCACCATGCGGGAGGTGCCGCAGGACGCGATTTCCTTCCATTCGGGCTACCCTGCCAGGGAGCTCCTGCCCGAGCGGCTGGTCCGGGCAGCACTCACCCGAGCCGCCCGCGGAGACGCGGCGCTTTCCCGGCCTCCCGCTGCGGGGATGCCGGAGCTGCAAACGTGGTTCGCGCATGAGCTCGGCGCGTCCACGCCCGCTGGGATAACCCCGCCCAACCCGAGCGACGTCGTCGTACTTCCTGGCAGCCAGAGCGGACTGAGCTCCATCTTCAGTGCCCTGGTGGGCAGGGGGCAGCCGCTGCTGATGGAGTCACCCTCCTACTGGGGTGCCATCCTGGCGGCGGCGCAGGCTGGTGTCCGTGTTGTGCCGGTGCCCAGCGGACCGGACGGGCCGGAACCGGGGGAGCTGGCCCGCGCCTTCGACGAATCAGGTGCCAGGGTTTTCTACGCACAGCCCAACTACGCCAACCCCACGGGCGCGCAGTGGTCAGTGGAGACGCGCAACCAGGTCCTCGACGTGATCCGTGCCAAAGGTGCGTTCCTTGTGGAGGACGACTGGGCGCACGATTTTGGCATCAGCTCCCACCCCGTGCCGGTCGCCTCCCGCGACGACTCCGGGCACGTCGTGTACTTGCGCTCGCTGACCAAGAGCGTCTCCACTTCCGTCCGGGTGGCAGCACTGATTGCACGCGGCCCGGCGCGGGAGCGCATCCTCGCTGACAGGGCCGCGGAATCGATGTACGTCAGCGGGCTTCTGCAGGCGGCAGCGCTCGACGTCGTCACGCACCCAGGGTGGCAGACGCACCTGCGCAGCCTGCGGCACCAGCTGGAGTCACGCCGGGACCTGCTGGTCACCAGCGTCCGGGAACACATTCCCCAGGCGCACATTGAACAGGTGCCGAAAGGCGGACTTAACCTGTGGCTGCGCCTGCCCGACGGGACGGACCTGCAGCGGCTGGTCCGGGACTGCGAGACCTCCGGCGTCATCGTCGCCCGCGGGGACGAATGGTTTCCGGCGGAACCGGCGGGTCCTTTTATCCGGCTCAACTTTTCGGGCACGAATCCGGGCGCCTTCCCCGAAGGCGCCCGGATCGTGGGGGAGATGCTGGAGCGGAACCTGGGCTAGCAGTCAGCCCGCCAGTTGGACCGTCGCCCAGCGTAACAGCGTGCAATATAAGCATGACATCATGTATTTGATGACTAAAAATTCGGCTGCCGTGCTACTTTCAACACTGCCGCCGCGCATATCTTCGTTACCAAGGACCGGGACCAGGGGACTGCGCGCGCTCCCATTGCTGAGTCCGACCCTTGGAGACGCCCGTGGAACCCACAACAGACGTGAAGCTGGATGCCCAGCCGGCCAGGCCCGCCGTGGCCGACTCCGGACTCCGCCGGTCCATGGGCCCGCGCCACCTGGTGATGATCGCCATGGGCGGCGTGATCGGCTCCGGACTGTTCCTCAGCTCCGGCTACACCATCTCCCAGGCCGGACCGCTCGGCGCGGTCATCGCCTACCTCATCGGCGCCTTCGTGGTGTACCTGGTGATGGCGTGCCTGGGCGAACTCGCCATCGCCTACCCGGTGTCCGGTGCGTTCCACATCTACGCCGCCCGCTCCATCGGCCCCGCCACGGGCTTCGCCACCGCCTGGTTGTACTGGCTGTGCTGGGCAGTGGCAATCGGCTCCGAGTTCACCGCCTCCGGCTTGCTCATGCAGCGCTGGTTCCCGGACGTGGAGGTCTGGGTCTGGTGCCTGGTGTTCGCGGCCGTCCTCTTCGGCTTCAACGCCGTGTCCTCCAAGTTCTTCGGCGAGTCCGAGTTCTGGTTCGCCATCGTCAAGGTCGCCGCGATCATCGGCCTCATTGTCCTGGGCGGCGCGGCCCTGTTCGGTTTCCGGCCGCTCGGCGGCGGTGGCGAGCACCCCTTCCTGTTCGAGAACTTCGCCACCGAGGGCGGGCTGTTCCCCAACGGATTCACCGGTGTCCTGGTCACCGTTCTCGCGGTCTTCTACGCCTTCTCCGGCTCGGAACTCATCGGCGTGGCCGCCGGTGAAACCAAGGACCCGGCCACCAGCATCCCCAGGGCCCTGCGCACCACGGTGATCCGCCTGCTGATCTTCTTCGTCGGAGCCATTGCGGTCATCGCCGCCACCATCCCGTACAACGAGGTGGGCTTGGACGAAAGCCCGTTCGTGACGGTCTTCTCAGCAATCGGACTCCCGTTCGCCGCCGACATCATGAACTTCGTCATCATCACCGCACTGCTCTCCGCCGGCAACAGCGGCCTGTTCTCCTGCGCCCGCATGCTCTACTCCCTGGCCGACGAAGGCCACGCCCCCCGCGCATTCAGGAAGCTGACCCGCCGCGGCATTCCCCTTATCGCGCTCTCGGTGAGCATGGTGGGCGGGGTAGCATCCCTGGTCAGCAGCGTGGTGGCCCCGGAGACCGTCTACCTGGTGCTCGTGTCCGTGGCCGGGTTCGCCGTGGTGGGCGTCTGGATGTCCATCACCGCCTCGCACTTCTTCCACCGCCGCGCGTTCGTCCGCAACGGAGGCGACGTCTCCACCCTCGCCTACAAGGCCCCGCTCTTCCCCCTGGTGCCCATCCTGGCGTTCTCGCTGTGCGTCATCTCCCTGGTGGGCATCGCCCTGGACCCCACCCAGGCCGCCGCGCTCTACTTCGGCATTCCCTTTGTGGCCGCCTGCTACGCCTGGTTCCACTTCCGCTACGGCCGCAAGGCCGTGACAGCCGGGTAACAAGGAAGCAAGAAGCGGACGACGGCGGCTGCCGGCAAGGTGCGTTGGGGCACCTTGCCGGGCGGGCGCCGTCGTCCTTTCCGGCTAAGTGCGTGACCCGCCCAAGGAGGGCACGGCCCATGGAACAATGGGGCGTGGTGACCGGCCGGGAGGGGCAGATAAGCGTGGATTCGTCCGCTGAGGCGTCGTCAATGGCGCAGGGGCTCCGAATTGTCCGGCTGGTAGCTGACAGGGAGAAGCTGGGACGCCAGCTGCTGGGCGTTTCACAGCTGGCGGCCGAACTGGCCATGGAGCAGAGCCGCGTCTCCCGCCTGGCGCAGGAACTGTGCGATCTCGGACTGCTGGAGCGCGTGGACCGCGGGCCGTTCCGGACAGGTCCGCGCTTCTTCAGCCTGGCCGCGGCACTGAACACCGGCTGGGTCCGGGAGGCAAGAACCGAACTTGAGGCGCTGGTCGCGGCGCTGGGACTGCGCGCGCGGCTCTCCGTCCGGGACGGCTACCGCGTGACCCTGGTCCGGGCTTCCAGCAACGACGCCGTCCCCGGCAGCTTCGTCAAGCCGGGCATGGTGACTCCGGCCTGGTGCACCGGCGCGGGCCGGGCGCTGCTGTGGGACCTTGACCGGCCGGCACTGGATGCCCTGCTGCAGGACGTGAACTACATCGGCATCGGGGGACCGGGGGCCGCCCACTCCACCGATGGGGTCTGGGACCTCATGGTCCGCGACCGTGGCGCCGGCTTCATCACCGCAGCCGAGGAATTCGAACACGACGTGCTGGAACTCGCGGTTCCTGTCCGCGACGCCGGCGGTGCCATCCTTGCCTCGCTGAGTGTGCTGGGCAGCCGCGCCGGGATCGGTCCGGATGCGGCTGCTGTGCTCAGCAGCGCTGCGGAACGGCTCGGATCCCGCGCGGGTGGCCGCTAGGGCTGCGGCCGGTACCCCAGCCGCTGCTCGAGCCATGCTCCCTGGGCCACCAGTGCGTCCGCGCACGCTTCCCGGCGCGGTTCCAGGCGGTCCCTGATGCCAACGATCTGCAGCGCAGCCACAACGTCGCCCTTGAAATCGCGGACGGGGACGGCCAGGGAATAGAGTCCCGGCTCTGCCTCCTCATCCACGATCGAATAACCCCGCTTCCGGGCAGATCCACGCCGCGCCAGGAAATCGTCCACGTCGGCCGGCGTATTGGGGCCGTGCCGCACAAAAGCCACATCCGCGAAGACGGTCCGCACTTCTGCTTCGGAGGCCTCCCACAGCACGGCCTGCCCGGCGTCGCTGCAGTACGCCGGGTAGGGCCGGCCCAGCCAGGAGCCCACCAGGTTGCTGCTGGCCGGGACGCTTTCGCCGATGGTCACCGTGCTGTCCCCGTGAAGGACGCCCAGGAAACATGCCTCATCCGTTTCTTCCGCCAGCGTGTCCAGGGCGGTGCCGCCGTCGGACTGTAAACGGCGCTCGGTGAGCAGCTGCGCGTCAGTAAGGACGGACCAGTCCAGGCTGTAGGTGCGCTGGCTCGTTTTGCGGAGGAAGCCCTCCTGTTCAGCGCTGCGGAGGCTGCGCGAAACCTGGCTGCGGTCCTTGCCAAGATCGGCGGCGGTGTCCGCCACTGTGCCTCCGGGATGCCCCGCTGCATGGCGTGCGCCCACAGCAAAGAGGGCCATGATTCCGCGGCCCATGCTGGAGGTATTTGGCATGGAGTCGAGTCTAGTGGAGGTGCTTTCCCTGGCCGGGCTGCCGGGTGCTTCGCCGCTGGAGCGCCGGAATCGCCGGAAGAGTGCCGGGACGCCGGAACGTTACGGCGACCGTGCACTTTTCCGGCGACTTCGGTGCAGGCCTGCGACCTCGGCTGAGGCGGACGCAGGGCAGGGGTGCAAAGTAGCGTCAGCAGATGGCAAACACCCGCGCCGGGAAGCCGCTGCCGCCTAGGGGCTTTGGCCAGGAAGCGACGACGGCGGCGCCGGATTCCGGGAGTCCGTCCAGGTTGGCCATCAGTTCGATCTGCCAGCGGCCCTGGTCCAGGACATACGTTTCCAGGCTGAAGTCCTGCCGGGACGTGGCCAGGCCGGGGTCGGTGTCCGTCTGCTCGTGCCCGATGGCGGCCACGGCACGCTGCTCAACCAGCAAGGAGAGCACTTCCCGGGACCAGCCGGGCGTGTGGCTCAGGCCCTCGCTGTCCCGGTTGGCCATTGCCTCTGGATCCGGCCAGCGGCGGCTCCAGCCGGTACGGAGGGCAACAAAGGAACCCGCCGGGACGGTGCCGTTCCGGAGTTCCCAGTCCTGTATGTCCTGCAGGGTGGGGGTGGCGTCCGGGTTGCCGGCCACCCGATGGCTGATGTCCAGGACCACCAGCGGGAGGATCATCTCCTCCACCGGAATCTGGTCCAACGTCCTGCCGCCGCGGATGAAATGCGAGGGCGGGTCCACGTGGGTTCCCCACTGGCCCACGATCGTATAGCGGTGGGCGGTGAAGCCGTCACCCCTGTCCAGGTCGAAGAGGGCTTCGCGCTGCTCATCCGGAAAAGCGGCGAAGTGCGGCTGGCCCGGGTGGAAGGCGTGCGTCAGGTCCACGAACTGCCGGCCCGCGATCACGGACTGCAGGCCCTCCCAGAGCGACGTGGTGCTGGTGTCCGTCATGATGCGGCTGTTCCTTCTGCCATGGGTACTTCTGCCGTTGGGGCCAGTGCGGTGCTGGAGACGCTGATGGGGCCGGTCACTTCGATGACCGGGACTTCCCAGGGATGGATTTCCACGAGGTGGCGCATGAAACGCTCGACGGCGGCGTCCTCCAGTGAGGCGTCGAAATAGGTGGTGAAAACGAAGGTTGGCGAGAGGGTCTGCTCACCCACGCGTCCCAGGGTGGGGTTGGCGCCCTCGGCAGTAGTGAAGCCCTCGAAACCCAGGCTGGACTCAAACACGTGCTTGTAGTTGCCGAAGTCGCCGAGTTCCCGGAATTCGGCCAGGGCCTGCAGCAGGTGCGCGATTCCCGGATCATCCCGGAAGGCGTCCGGCTCGCCCTTGGACAGTTGCCCGAAGGTGGTGCCGCTGATGGGCCAGTGCACGCGCAGCTTGCGTACCGGGTGAAGTTGAACGTCCAAGAACCTTGCCTCTTTCCTCCGCCGGGTGACGGCTGCCAGCCATCGTGACAGAAAGAAATAATCATTACAAGCATAGGTAAATGCGTATTATGACTACTATGCCTTCGACCATGCAGCTCTCGTCCTTGCTGGAATCCGGGGAACACCTCGTGACCGACGGCGCCCTGGCCACGGAGCTCGAGGCCCGCGGCTGCAACCTCGACGATCCCCTGTGGTCGGCCAAAGTCCTGCTAGAAGACCCGCACCTCATCAGGGACGTCCACCGCGACTACTTCTCCGCCGGTGCCAGGATTGCCACCACGGCCAGCTACCAGGCAACGCCGCAGGGCTTCGCGCGGCGGGGAATGAACGGGCAGGATGCGCTGGAGCTGGTGGCGTTGTCGGTCCGGCTGGCGGACGAAGCCCGCCGCGCCCATCTGGCTGCCACCCCGGGCGCGGACGCACTGCTCATCGCCGGGTCCGTGGGCCCTTATGGCGCCTACCTGGCAGACGGCTCCGAATACCGCGGCGACTACACGCTGGGGAAAGAGGAGTTCATGGACTTCCACCGGCCAAGGGTCGCCGCACTCGTCGCTGCCGGTGTGGACTTCCTGGCCTGCGAGACGCTCCCGTCGTTCGCCGAAGCCGAGGCGCTGGCGGCACTCATGGACGAGTTCGGCGTCGAATCCTGGTTCTCCTTCTCGCTGCGGGACGGCGCACATGTCAGCGACGGCACGCCGCTCACGGCAGTGGCAGCGCTCCTTGACGCGAACCCCCTGGTGGCAGCGATCGGTGTGAACTGCGTGCCGCTGCACCTGGTCACCCCCGCGCTCGCCGCCCTCCACAGCTCGACGGACAAACCGCTGGTGGCCTACCCCAACTCAGGCGAAACCTATGATCCCGTCACCAAAACCTGGGGCCCAACCACGGCACCCGGAGAGGGAAGCGGGGACGCGCACCCCGTGGACCCCGCAGGCGGGGCCGCCACCTGGCTGGACCACGGCGCCCGCATCATCGGCGGATGCTGCCGCACGACGCCAGCCGACATCGCCGCCGTCGGACAGGCCATTGCCGCGCAGCGCTGAATCCGAAGGCGCTGAACCTGAAGGCGCTGGACCTGACGGTTACTAGCTGCCCTCCTCCCTGGTGTCCTTTTGATTGGTGTCCGTGTCCGGGGTGTCCTGTTCCTCCGCGTGGTCAGCCTTCTCCCGGGCTTCCTGCTGGTGCTGCTCAAGTTTCGCTTCGGCGTCCCTGCGCCGGTACCCGATGGACCGGGCCTGCTCCGGGGTGGGATGCCGGTGCTCCCGCTCCCAGGCATGGTCATTGACGCCAGTGCCGGGCACAGCCTCATCGTCAGGCCCGATATTGTCTTCACCCATATCCAAACCCTGTCACAGTCGAGGGACGGTGAGTAGGGCCCTACGCCCCAAGCCGCCCGTAGGTGGTGATCACGTTGCCCTTGCTGGTCCGGGACTGGTCCAGGAGGACCAGCCGGGTGGTGGGGTCGCCGTCCTGGAAGAGGTGCCGGCCGCTCCCTGCCACCACCGGATGGGTCATGAGCGTCAGGGAATCCAGCAGCCCGGCGAACAGCAGCTGCCGCGTGACCGAGATGCTGCCGCACACGGCAATTTCGCCGCCGTCGCGCTCCTTGAGCCCTGCTACGAATTCCTCCAGCGGCGCGTCCATGAGGCGCGAGTTTTGCCACTCGAGAGGTTCCGCCAGAGTCCGCGACGCCACGAACTTTTCCACCGGGTTGATGAAGGCGGCAAAGTCCTCGTCCACCGGCGCGGTGGGCCAGTACCCGGCCCACTCTTGGTAGCTCACCCGGCCCAGCACCACCGTGTCCACGGTTTCCATCATGGTGGTCAGGCCGGCTCCCAGTTCGTCGTCAAAGCTGTCGAACTGGAACTTATATGGGTCGGACACCACGCCGTCCACGGAGTGGAACAGGCCAGCAGTGACTTTGCGCATGGGGACCTCCTGCAGGGCTTTGTGAGCGGACACGCTTCACGCTAGTGCGCCCCTTGGGCCAGCGGAAGATCCCTGCAGCAGCGGACGACGGCGGCCGCGCCAGTAACGTTCATCACTCGCCGAGGCGTCTTGCACGGTTTGGCTGATCCTGAGCCGCATACTTGTGGTGAGCGGCTGTTGCCGTACCCCGGCCAGGCAGGAGGAAAGTGCATGGAAACCCTGAAAAAGATCGTGAGCAACCAGTATTTTCCGGCCGCTGCAGTCCTTACCGCCGTGCTGCTGTTCTGGGCCGTGGGACTCCTGGGCGGGCTGTCCCTCCTGCACAACAACCAGCCCCCGCTGACCACCCTGACCTGGATGCTGTTTGTCTACACGGCCGCGGTCCTCTCCCCGCTGGCAGGCATCCTGGCCGCCGCCGACCTGCTCCGCCGCTGGCGCCGCAACCGCGACGCCCAGACGGCCTACGCCGGGTACCCGGAAGACCAGCATTCAATGGTCCAGCAGATGCCCGAGCATGCAACAGAAGCGGGGTCAGCGGAAGCACAGACGGTGGCCCAGCAGGTGGTGCCCGAGCATGCAGCCGAAGAACCGGCAGTCCAGCACGCAGCGCCCACTGCCCCCGCAGCATCCCAGCCGACGAAATCCCCGAAGCAGGCAGGACGCAAGCAGGCTGCTTAGCAGGCCTCCCGCCGTCGTCCTTCCTACCGATCCTTCAGCGCCGTGAGGGCTTCCTCCGCCTGCTGCAGCGCCTTCTCCATCCGCCGGCCCGGCTGCGGCAGCGAAAACAGGTATCCCTGCAGCGAATCGCACTCCAGGGCCGCCAAGTAATCCGCCTGCGCTGCCGTTTCCACACCTTCCGCGGTAACGGTCAAACCCAGGCTGTGGGCCATGTTGATCATGGAGCTGAGGATGGGCAGCCGCTCGCTTCCCGTGCGCACCATGGAGATGAACGTCTTGTCGATCTTCACCGTGTCCACCGGCAGGTCCTGCAGCCTGCCCAGGGAGGAGTAGCCGGTGCCGAAGTCGTCCAGGGCAACCCTGGCTCCCTCCTCCCGCAGCGTGCTGAGCTGTTTGATGAGGCTGCAGTCGGCGTCGAAAAACACGCTCTCGGTGACCTCAAGGACCAGCTGGTAGGCGGCGACGCCGCTGGCCTCCGCAAGCTGGAGGACCGTCTGGGCAAACAGGGGTTCCTGCAGCTGGACCCCCGAAACGTTCACGGCGAGCGACCGGGAAGGATCCTCGTTCAGCCACGGTGCCAGCTGCACCATCCCCAGCGCCATCACTTCAGCGCCGATTTCGTTGATCAGCCCCGTGCGTTCGGCCAGCGGAATAAAGACCGACGGCGGGACGCGCCCGCCGTCCCTGTCCCACCGGGCCAGTGCCTCGAACGTGACCACCTGCCCCATGCGGTGGGAAACGATGGGCTGGAAATCCACCGTGATTTCGCCCCGGGCCACGGCCAGCTGCAGGCCGGCTTCCATGTGGGTCCGCTGCACCAGGGCCGTCATCATGTCCGGATGGAACCGCAGGAACCGGTTCTTGCCGGCGGCCTTTGCCGCATACATTGAGATGTCCGCCTGCCGGAGCAGCTCTGAGGCGCCCACGCTGTCCCGGCCCAGGGAAGCGAGCCCCAGGCTGAGGCTCGGCCGCAGGACCGTGCCCTGGATGGTCACGGGGACATGCAGGCACCGGACGATGCATTCGGCGATCGCGTCCGCGTCGGGGCAGGCGGTCAGGAGCACCACAAACTCGTCTCCGCCCAGCCGGGCCACCACATCGGCAGTGGGGGTGCAGCCACGGAGCCTCCGGGCCACCTCAACCAACATGTCATCACCGGCCTGGTGGCCAAGGATGTCATTGACTTCCTTGAAGTCGTCCAGGTCCAGGAGCAGGACGTCAACGGCCTTGAGCCGCGGTTCCCGCAAGGCATTAGCCAGGGCGTCGTTGAACACGGCCCTGTTGGCCAACCCCGTCAGCGGGTCCTGGAACGCCATCGCCCGCAGCTTCTCGGCCTGCGCCGCCAGGTCCAGCATTGCCTGGTGGGCCTGCTCCTGGGCCTGGCGCCGTGGCGTGACGTCCCGGAAACTCCACACCCGTCCAACGATTTTGTCGCCTACCCGCTGCGGCCGCGAATACCGTTCAAAGGTGCGCCCGTCCGTAAAATCCAGGACGTCATGGCTTTCTGCTGCCGGGTCTTCCTCCAGCGCGCTGATCCGTGCCAGGAAGCCCGCGGGATCTGCAACCTGCGCGATGATGAGCCGCATGACGGGCTCTTCACTGGTCCCCTCAAGGAGATCCGGCGGGATACCCCACATGGTGAGGAACTGGTCATTGAAACCGGCCACCCTGCCCCCAGAGCTCATCACCAGGATGCCGTCCGCGGTTGATTCCAGCGTGGCGGTCAGCAGGGACATCGCTTCCCGCAGGTCGGCGTCCGCGGCCTGGCGGTGGGAAGTGTCCCGGACCGAGAGCAGGAGCAGCGGGTGCGCGCGGCCGCCGTCGCCCGGTCCCGGCGTCCCGTCCGGAGCCACCGGAGGTACTAAAGGGAAAAGCGGTGCCGCATCCCATGGCAGCAATGATCCCGTTGCCTCGGCCGGGAATTCCGTTCCGTTGCTGTGGAGCCCATAGATTTCCCGCGGCGGCGGATGGTCCCCGGGCAGGGCTCGGAGCCGGGCGAAAAGATGGTCCGCTTCGCCGCGGAAGCCTTCAGCGAGGAGTGAGCGGTGGTCCCGCCCCGTGAGGTCACCGGCCGAATAGCCGAACAGCCTCCCGGCTGCAGCATTGGCCAAAGCGATGCTGCCATCCGCGGCTATGGCCAGCAGCGCGTCCGGGCTGGCATCCAGGACAGTTCCGAAAGTTCGTGCTGACGCACCCGTGCTGTGGTTCCAAGAATCAGTCAAGACACCACCCCCCTCGGACATCATAGAGCGCAGGAGCTGAAATGTGGCGGGCTGCCCGGAACCGGTTCCGGGTGGACTGCTCCGGCCCCTTGGCCGTCCTTGCAGTGCCAACGCAAAAGCGCTGCCCCCGCATGGAGGACAGCGCTTTTTGGGTTGTCTGAGTAAAGGGGCCGCTATGCCCGGCGGGAACTGCGGTTGGTGATCGCACCGTAAACGAGCAGCACGATGATTGCACCAAGAATTGCCAGCAGCCAGGTGCGGAGGTCGAAGAATTCCGCCAGGCCACCACCGAAAATCAACGAACCGATCCAGCCGCCCAGGAGGGCGCCGACAACGCCGAGGACCAGGGTAACCACCCAGCCTCCGCCTTGACGGCCGGGCAGGATGGCCTTTGCAATGGCTCCGGCGATCAGGCCCAAAATGAGAAATCCGAGAATGCCCATGGTGTCACTCCTTGTCAGTAAGTTGTGCCGGGCCCCCATTTCCGGTTCCATAATTCAATCAGCGTGCTTACTGCTCTGCAAGACTTTGATTATCACGGGATGACTATCAGTTTTCACGGCAGTAATGCGCCTCTTCGCTATTTGACCGTGTCCGCCGCCCCGAGCTACCGGCAGCCGCTTCGATAGGATTGACTGTCCCCGCAACAAACCAAGGAGTTCCGGCATGTGCAGCCAGCAGACCACTCGGCCACGTGCCATCTTCCTCGACATCGACGGCACCTACGCGGACCACGGACTGGCGCCTGCCGCGCACGTCGACGCGGTCCGGACAGCACGCCGGCTGGGACACCTGGTTTTCGTCTGCACCGGGCGGCCGCTGTCCATGGTCCCAACCCACATCCTGGAAGCCGGTTTCGACGGCAGCATCACCGGCGCCGGCGCCCGGGTGGAGCTCGGGGGAGAAGTCCTGAAGGACACCCGCTTCGACCCGGACCTGGCAGCCCTCATCGTGGAAACACTGGACGCACATGGTGCCGCCTACATCCTGGAAGCACCCGAGGCGCTGCACGGCCGGACGGGCGTGGACCAGAGGCTGCGGGAGGTGCTCGGCCCTATCTTCGCCGGGCGCCCGCAGCACGACGGAGTCCTCAGCACCGATGTTGACCCCCTGGAGGACATCCTGGGACCCATGCAGTACAGCGACGACCTCCGCTCCACGTCCTACGCCAAAATATCCTGCTTTGATTCCCCGGTTCCGCTGACGCAGCTGGTGGCGGGGCTCGGGCCGCAGGTGGGCCTGATCCCCAGTTCCCTCTCCGCTTTGGGCGACCGGGCCGGCGAGATCTTCATGGCCGGAACGCACAAGGCCGTGGGCATCCAGGTGGTGGAGGAGCACCTGGGCCTTGACCGCGCGGACATTGTGGCCATTGGGGACAGCGCCAACGACATTGAGATGCTGGAGTACGCAGGTGTGGGCATCGCCGTGGAAGGCGGGCACCCTGCGGTGCTGGCCGTCGCGGACCGGACCACCGCCGGGCCGGCCGGCAACGGCGTGGCACTCGCTTTTGAAGAGCTGGGACTGCTGGGCTGACCGGGCTTCCTGGCGCGGGCCGTCAGGAAGTGAGCGGTGCGGGTGCGTGCACGGGCGTGTGTGCCGCAGCGTCGCCGGTGCCCAGGCCGCGCACCGACCAGCCGGTGGCCTGCCAGGCCGCGGCGTCCAGCACGTTGCGCGCGTCCAGCACCACCCGCCGTCGTACCCGTGCCCCGGCAGCGGCGGGGCAGAGGCGGCGGTATTCATCCCATTCGGTAAGCAGCAGCACCAGCTCGGCGCCCTCGAGCGCCCGTTCCGTTGACGCTTCGAACCGCAGGCGCGGGTAACGCCGCCAGGCGTTGTTTACTGCCTTGGGATCCGTGACGGTCACATGCGCCCCGGCCGCCGCGAGCCGGTCGGCGACGTCCAGGGCGGGGGAGTCCCGGATGTCGTCGGTGTCGGGTTTGAAGGATGCACCCAGGACAGTGATGGAGCGGCCGGCCACGCTGCCCCCTGAAAGGTCCGCAGCCAGGGCAACGGTGCGTTCACGCTGGCCAAGGTTGACCGAATCCACCAGCCGCATCCAGTCATCCAGGGCTGTGACCCCTGCATGGACGGCCTGTGTCCGGAAGCTGCGGATGTCCTTGGGGAGGCAGCCGCCGCCGAAACCCAGGCCGGCGTGCAGGTACCGCCCGCCGATGCGCGGGTCCATGCCCATGGCCTCGGCCAGCTCCGCCACGTCCGCTCCCGACGCGTCGCACAGCCCGGCCACCGCGTTGATGAAACTCACTTTGGTGGCAAGGTAGGCGTTCGCCGCCGACTTGATGAGCTCCGCCGTGGCGAAGTTGCAGACCATGCGGGGAATGCCGGCCCGGAGAAGCGGTTCGTAGACGGCGTCCAGCGCCGCCGTGACGCCGAGCGGGGCGCCGCTGCGGGGATGGAACGCGGCTCCGCGCCCGCCGTCCACGCCGTACACCAGCCTGTCCGGCACCAGCGAGTCCTTCACCGCGGTCCCCTGGCGGAGGAACTCCGGGTTCCACCCCAGCAGCACGTCCGGCCGCCGGGCCAGGACACCGCGCAGCATCTCCACCGTGCCCACGGGCACCGTGGATTTACCCACGACGACGGCGCCCGCGGCCAGGTGCGGAAGCAGCGTTTCGATGGCGGAGACCAGGAAGGTGAGGTCGGCGGCGTCGGACGTTTTGTCCTGCGGGGTGCCTACGCACAGGAAGTGGACCTGCGCGTCCTTCGCGCTGGCGGCGTCGGTGGAGAAGGTGAGCCGGCCGGTGCTCCGGCCGTCCCGCAGGAGTTCGTCCAGTCCGGGTTCGTGGAACGGGGCGGCACCGCGTGCCAGCTGGTCCACTTTGCCGGGGTCGACGTCGACCCCCACCACGGTATGGCCCATGGAGGCGAGCGTGGCCGCATGGACGGCGCCAAGGTAGCCACAGCCGATCACCGAGACCTTCACTGTCCGCACCCGCGCCCTAACCTCGCAGGCCCGGCCAGGGAACCCGGCGGGCGTGGGCCCACGGCAACTACCGGCTCACCACTGATCACTGAGTGGTAATGCCCGACGAGTTGTTCACAGAGCGCCGGCCACGTCCTGTCCTGCACGGAAGCATGGGCTGCAGCAGCGAACGCCCGGCGTTTGGCGTCGTCGCCCATCAGGTCGAGCACGTGGCCGCGCAGGCCGGACAGGTCGCCAGGTTCGTAGAGCCAGCCTGTCCGTGAGTTTTCCACCAGATCGAGCGGCCCGCCCCGGCCGGTGGCCACCACCGGGACACCCGATGCCATGGCCTCCTGGATGGTCTGGCAGAAGGTCTCGAACTCACCCGGATGCACAAAGAGGTCGAACGATGCGACGGCCCGGGCCAGCTCCTCGCCGCCCAGGAAGCCGGTGAAAAGGGCGTCGGGCAAGGCGTCTTGGAGGGCAGCACGCTGGGGTCCGTCACCAACAACCACGAGCCTGGTGTTGGGAATCCCGGCCAGGGCAGCCAGGTCCTCCACCTGTTTCTCCACGGCCAGCCGTCCCACGTAGCCGATGATCCGCTGCCCGCCGGGAGCCACGGAAGCCCGCCATCCGTCGTCGCGCTTTTCCGGCGAGAACCGGGCCGTATCCACTCCCCGGCGCCACATCTGCACCCGTGGGATGCCACGGCCGCGCAACTGGTTCAGCGCGAACGTGGACGGCACCAGGGTGCGGGTGGCGAGCAGATGGATGTTTTCAACCCGGTTCCAGGCCCAGTTCTCCAGGAACGGCACACCGTACCTCGCCGCATAGCTGGGGACTTCGGTCTGATAAATGGCCACGCTGGGAATGCCCAGCTGGTGCGCCGCCTGTGCCGCCCGCCAGCCCAGGACGAACGGCGAGGCGAGGTGGACAACGTCCGGTGCGTAGTCGGCAAGGATTCGCTTGACCCGGTACACACCGCCCATCGCCACCCGGACGTTCGTGTAGCCAGCCAGCGGCACGGCGGGCAGCCGGAGGATCTCCGCGCCCCGGACATGGTCCGGCGCTTCCCCGTCCAGCGTGGAAGGCGCGATCACCAGGACGTCGTCGCCCCGGTTCTCGAGGTGTTCCAGCACGCGCAGGATGGAGTGCGTCACGCCGTTCATCAGCGGCAGGAATGATTCAGCAACAATTGCGATCCTCACCCCTCCACGGTGGGCGGGCGGCGTTGCCGCGCGGGAGATTGGATATGACTGCGGGGGAAAGGCTGTGTGAACAGCAGGGCGCATCACTGAAAAAATTACTAAGTAAGCTTTGCAATTGATGCTAAGCATGCTTAGTGTAGAAGTGCAGCCAACGCAGAGCCTCAAGCAACGGGGCGGAGGCCAGCGCCGGGAACTCCCGGTGCCGGGACATCCACAATGTTGGCAAAGCCCAGCGCAACGACACATCCAAGGAGACGTCATGCTCAACAGGGAAAACATTGAAAACCTGCTCACCAAGGGTGGCAACGTCATCGGTTCAGATGGCGAGAAGATCGGCTCCATCGGCCAGCTGTACGCGGATGACGACACGGGCGAGCCCACTTGGGTCACCGTCAAGACGGGCCTCTTTGGCACCTCGCAGTCCTTCATTCCTGTCGAGGGAGCGCACAGCCAGGGCGACGACCTGGTGGTTCCCTACACGAAGGAACACGTCAAGGATGCGCCGCGCGTCGATGTTGACGGCCACCTCACCCCCGAGGAAGAGGACCGCCTGTACACCTACTACGAGCGTGGTGCCCGCACCTACTCGGACACCCGGAACGACGACGTGGACACCCGGAACGATGTCGACTTCCAAGGCGATGCAGACCTGAACGCCGGCACCCCCACCGCTGGTGTGAGTGGAAACCGGGACCGCGACTTGGACCGGGACGCCACCGAGCGCCACACGGTTGGCCATGACACCTCCGGCCCCACCACGGACGACGCTATGACGCGCTCCGAGGAAAAGCTTCATGTTGGCACCGAGCGCCAGGAGACCAGCCGCGCCCGGCTGCGTAAGTACGTCACCACGGAAAACGTCACCAAGACTGTCCCCGTGCAGCGTGAAGAGGTCCGCCTGGAGCGCGAGCCCATTACGGACGCCAACCGCGGCGAGGCCCTGGGCGGCCCGGACATCAGCGAAGAGGAGCACGAGGTGATCCTGCATGAGGAGCGCCCCGTCGTGGAGAAGGAAACCGTTCCGGTGGAACGGGTCCGCCTCGACAAGGACGTTGTCCAGGACGACGTCACGGTTAACGAGGAAGTCCGCAAGGAGCACATTGACGCGGACGGCGTGGACCGCGACGCGCGCCGCTAAGCTTCACAGCTAACGTTTGGTGCACCGCTGAGGCGGCCTTGGCCGGACAGCCGCGGAGGCAAGCGCACAGCACACGACGCCGGGAGTCCATAGACGGACTCCCGGCGTCGTTGTGCATGCGGAACTTTCTTGAACGCTGGTGCAGTCCCCGCGTACGGCGGCAACTGCACCAGCCAGTAGGACGAATATCTTCAGAACTTAGGGTTCTTCTTCATTCGCGGCTCCTGTTTCCCGGTTTACGGATTCCGGGCTATGGCCTGCGGGCCGCCGTCCTGGAGAACAGCCAGCCGGCAACAATCATGACGATGCCCAGCACCAGGTGTGCCCAGTTGTCCATCATGTTCAGGGCCAGGAAGTTCGCCGCCGAATCTACTCCGACGATCAGCCCGAAGATGGCCAGGACGATGTACAGCGCGCCGGCCCCCAGGAGGAAATTCCGTGCTCCGTGTTCTGTCCGGGACATGGCCCAGCCGGTGGCACCGATGGCCAACTGCACGATATTGAGCAGCATGGACACCTGGAACAGCCCCAGGAACATGGCGTGCGACGCCGGTCCTAGGAGCATCAGTTCGCTGTATTGCGTGGTGACACCCGGGATGAAGCCGAGCACACCGACCAGCATCAAAAGAATTCCCACTCCCATGCCAGCGTTTTGGACGTCTGCCCGGCCAAAATGAACGCCGTGTGCATGTGGGGATGCGGTAGTCATTTCTTCCCTCCAATCCACTCGTTGTGGACAGTTAAATTTTACGGCGGACCACCTCGAAAAGCGCCGGAACAGTGTGCGCCGGACTTTCCGCCGATCCGGCGGATGAGCCTGTCGTTCCCGGCCCGGGCGCCCCTGCCGTGACACCATGGGGCACGATGAAAATGCGTGCTGACCAGACCGGAGACCGTGGCCTTCCCATGCCCTTGTGGCTGCAGGGTGCCCTCGAAACGGCGCAGGCAGCCATCATTTCCGCGCTGGTGGTGATTGCCCCGATCATCGCAGTGTGGGCCACTGCCGGCTTCCAGGACAGCTCCTTCGACGTCCTGGCCCGGTTGGCGGGACAGTCCTGGCTGCTGGTCCATGGAGTTCCGCTGGAACTCAGCGCCGCGGGCTCCGACGCTGCCGGCAACGGGGAATCCGGCGTCCTGTCGCTGATTCCGCTGGGCCTGACGCTGCTGCCTTTCCTCCTTGCGTGGCGGGCCGGACGGCGCCTTGCCCGCGCTTCCTACACAGACCAGCTCTGGCAGGCATTGCTCGGCTCATGGGTTGTCTACGCCGCCTTCGGAACGGCCACCGGCTTCGTCTGTCGTACCCCGGATGTGGGCATTAATCCCTGGTTTGCCATGCTGATTCCTCTCATTCCCTACGCGCTCGGCATGGTGATCGGCGCGCGGCGTGAAGCCGGTTCCTGGAGCCGGCTCATCGGCGTCGACGCCGTGGACTGGATTTCCCGCACCAGCCAGCATTCGCGGTGGGCGGGCTCCTACCTCGCTTCCGCCGGCAAGGCCGGTTTTGTGGCCACCGTTTCCGCGCTGGCCTTGGCTGGCGTGCTGCTGGCGGTTGACCTGTTCATCCACTGGAACCTTGTGGTTGCCGTCTATGAGGCGCTCGACGCCGGCGCCGTAGGGGGTGCCGCCCTGACCATCGCACAGCTCGGCTTCCTTCCCAACCTTGCGGTCTTCGCCCTGGCCTGGACGTCGGGGGCCGGCTTTGCCATGGGGGTCGGTTCACAGGTGGGTCCCCTGGGAACCGCCGTCGGACCGCTGCCCTCCATCCCGGTGCTGGCCGCTATCCCGTCCGGGCCGCTGGACTACGCCTTCGTGGCCCTGATCGTCCCGGTGCTGGCGGGCGTGTTGGCCGGCTGGTGGTTCCTGCGCGAAGGCGAAAACCACTTCGATGAGTGGCTTTCCATCAAGGTCCGTGCCCGCTGGTGCACGGCAACAGTCTCCACCCTGGTGCTGGGGGTCCTCGCGGGACTGGCAGCCGGGCTCCTGTCCTTTGGCCTGGCGTGGCTGGCCCGCGGCTCGGCGGGAATCGGCCGCCTGACGGACATTGGTCCGGACCCGCTCTGGACCGCGGTGTGGCTGGCTGCGGAAGTGGCTGTCGGCGTCGTGATCGGTTACGCGGCCGGGCCGTGGCTGGAACGTGAGCAGGCGGTGTCGGACGAGGACGCGGAACTGGTTTCCCGGGCTTAGCGGCAGCGCCCCTGCGCGAGGGTGGCGCGGCCGGCTAGGGGAGCTGCCGGGGCAGTGAGCTTTCCAGCTGGACCCGGCACGCCGACTGTGCCTGGTCCGTGAGAGCCCGGCCCATGCATGCCTGGTACTGGCGCACTTCGTCGAAGAACACTGCGGTCACCAGGATCAGCAGCGCCATGATGGCGGACACCACCAGGCCGGAGATGGTGCCGATCAGGACGAGCTTGGATTCCTTCAGCTTCGCGGCCCGCACCAGGAGGACAACGCCCAGGGCCACACTGGCCACCGTGAGGATCCCGGTCAGCCAGAGGTAGTTGACGTCCAGCTGGTAGACGAAGAAGGAGCCGATCACGGAGATGACGAACATCCGGAACAGGGTATGGGTCTTGGACAGCGAGGCTTTGGCTGCCTCGCTGAGCGGCGGCCTGGTCCGCTGCTGCCCAGCCGGTTCGGGGGAGGTGTTCATGTTTTCCAGCCTACGCGAGCCTGCCCATAAGCTAGAGCCATGCGCATAGTAGTCCTCGTTTCCGGTACCGGGTCCAACCTCCAGGCTGTCATCGACGCGGTCAGGGCGGGGGAGCTGGACGTGGAAATCGCGGCTGTGGGTGCCGACCGTCAGGGGACCTTCGGGGTGGAACGGTCCGGGGCCGCAGGCATCCCCACGTTCGTGGTTGACTTCAAGGCGTACCCGGACCGCGCTGCCTGGAATGCCGCGCTGACCGGCGCCGTGGCCCGGTTCCAGCCCGATGTGGTGGTCTCCTCCGGGTTCATGCGCATCGTCAGCCCGGAGTTCATCGATGCCTTCAACGGCAAGTACCTGAACACCCACCCGGCACTGCTTCCGGCGTTCCCGGGCGCCCACGGGGTGCGGGATGCGATGGCCTACGGCGTTAAGGTCACCGGCTGCACCGTGCATTGGGCTGACGCCGGCGTGGACACCGGCCCCATCATCGCGCAGGAGGCCGTGGCCATCGAGGATTCCGACACCGAGGAAACCCTGCATGAGCGCATCAAAGTCGTGGAGCGCCGCCTGCTGGTGTCCACCCTGGCCTCCCTCGCCGCCGGCCACCGCGCCGGCGCCTCGAACCTCCCCGCCTGACCCCTCCGCCCCACCCAACTAGGTAGCAGCAGATGTCGGAATAGGGGCCCAAACCGACATCTGCTGCTACCTACTTGGGGAGCAGGGGCGCTCCTGTGGATAACTTCGGCGGTCCCGGCCGGAAATTTGCCACGATGAGCCATGAGAACTCCGCGGCCAATGCCAGAACTGCTTCCATTCGGCGCCTTTACTTTCCGGGAAGCGGCCGACGCCGGAGTTACAGTAGGGCGGCTGCGGCACCATTCTCTGGACACTCCGAGCCGCGGGATCAGGCAGACGTTTCACCCTCGGCTTTTTGACCGGGAGTCGATTGTCCGGCCGTTGACACTGGTCACCGGATTCTCTGCAGCCTCCCATGCGACGGCCTTCACGCTGTGGTCCTTCCCAGGGTTCCTCCCTGGGAAGGACGACCCCATTACCCACATCTCCAGGCCGGACACTAAAGCCATTCCGCGCCGAAGCGGAGTCCGGGGACACCGCGGCCAGTTTTTTGCTGACGAGATCGTGACCCATAACGGCCTTCTGATCACCTCTCGGGCGAGGACCTGGTTGGACTGTTCCCGCAAGATGAGCATCGAAGAATTGACTGTTGTTGCCGATCACCTGCTGCGGATTCCGCGGCCGGACTTCGAGGGCAGGTCCGAGCCCCATGCAACCCGGGAGGATCTTGAGGAAATGCTCGACCGGCACAAAGGGACGCCCGGTATCAGGAAGGCCCGGGTTGCGGTTGACCGGTCCCGGGTAGGGGCGGACTCCGCGCAGGAAACCAGGCTGCGGCTTGCGCTGGAGGACGCCGGATTGCCCGAACCTCTGCTGAACATGGTCAGGGACCTGGGTTCCGGCGTCGTCCGCCAACCCGACCTGAGCTATCCGGAACAGAAAGTAGCGGTGGAGTACGACGGCGAAGGGCATTCCGAGGCTGCTCAGATCGTCCGCGATATTGCCCGTGAAGAGGACTTTGCCCGGGCAGACTGGCTGCTTGTGAGGATCTCGAAGCGGCACATGGAGAACGAGGCGCGGTCCGCCGTCGCCAAAGTCCGTTCGGCACTGCTGAACCGAGGCTGGTCGCCCAACTAGGTAGCAGCAGATGCCGGAATACGGGCTCAAAGCGACATCTGCTGCTACCTAGTTGGGGTGGGGGAGGGGGTTACTCGAGGCGGCGCTGCTTGGTCTCCGGGGAGAAGAACGCCATCCACAGCACCGCAATCAGCACCAGCCCGCCGGCGAGGGCGAAGGACGTGGCCAGCCCCAGCTCGGGCCAGAAGTAGTTGGCGAAAATCAGCGGCCCGAAGCCGGCACCCAGGCGGGAGAACGTGGACGCCCAGCCGAAGCCGGTGCCGCGCAGCTCGGTGGGGTAGAGCTCGGACACGTAGGCGTACAGCACCGGGATGGCCACCTGCACCACGAACCCGAACACCAGCAGCCAGAACACCGCCGCCGTGGGGATGTCCACCACAAAAGCCACGATCACCAAGGTCAGCGCGGACAACGGGCCGGTGATGGCCAGGATCCATTTGCGCCCAACCCGTTCCACCAGGAGGGCGGCCACAACCACACCCAAAAGCCCCACGGCTGCCATGGACGCCGTGGTGACAAAGGCCTTGTACTCCGCGAACCCGGCGCCGATCAGGATCCTGGGCATCCAGGTCAATGACAGGTAGTAGACCAGCAGGATGCTGAAGAACAGGGCCCAGGCCGTGGCCGTAATCTTCCAGTTGAACTGCCAGACCAGCCGCAGCTGGTGCCAGGCGCTGCCGGCCGAGAGCCGCGGCACTTCCTTGGCATCGGGCAGGCTGTAGGCGCGGGGTTCCGCACCGGTCGCGGCCACCAGCCCGTCGATCACCTTGGCCGCCTCTTCACGCCGGCCCTTGCGGATCAGGAACAACGGGGACTCGGGAACGCTGCGCCGGACCCAGAACACCAGCAGGGCGGGCAGGACCATCACCAGCATGGTCAGCCGCCAGTCGCCGTAGAGGGCCACAAGCCCGGCGGACACAAAGCCCGCCAGGGCTGCCCCCACCGGCCACCAGCCGTCCATCGCCGTGAGGACCTTGCCGCGCTGCTTGCGGGGGGTGAACTCACCCACCAGTGCGTAATCCACCGGGATGCAGCCGCCCAGGCCAAACCCGGCCATAAAGCGGAACACACAGAACCAGATGAAGTCGGGGGAAAAGGCGCCCAGGACAGTGAAGAGCGAGAAGATCAGCAGCGTGGCTGTGAAGGCCTTTTTGCGTCCGATGGTGTCGGCGATGGTGCCCCATACAAACGCGCCCACGGCCATGCCGATGAGGTTCGAGGTGCCCACCCAGGCCACCTCGCCCGGGGAAAGCGCCCAGTGGGTGGAGAGCAAGGGAATGAGGATGCCGTTGAGGGTCACATCCCAGGCATCGAACATGAAGCCGAGGCCGCCGATCAAGAAGATCTTGCCCTGGACTTTCCATCGCCAGGGCAGTTCCTGGACCACCTGTTCGCCGCTCGGCACAGTGGTGTAAGTATTCATCGCAGCCTCCTGGGAAAACTTTAGCCGGGCGCACGGGGGTTCACACTCCGGCCGACTCGCGGGGCAACCACCGCTTCGGGATAAACTGGGCCGTATCCCCACCAACCGCGGCACTGTTCCGCGACATAAGACGGAGACATTTGTGAGCTTCACGCAGCATGAGCGCGTATCCATCGACCGTGTTCCCATCCGCCGGGCACTGATCTCGGTTTACGACAAGACCGGTCTGGAGGAGCTCGCGCAGGGCCTGCATGCAGCGGGGGTGAAGCTCGTGTCCACCGGCTCCACGGCCAAGAAGATCGCCGCCGCAGGCATCCCGGTCCAGGAAGTCGAGGAAGTCACGGGTTCCCCGGAGATGCTGGACGGCCGGGTCAAGACCCTGCACCCGCGCGTGCACGGCGGCATCCTGGCGGACCGCCGCGTGGCAGCCCACATGGACACCCTCACGCAGATGGAGATCGAACCCTTCGACCTCGTGGTGGTGAACCTCTACCCGTTCGTGGAAACCGTCAAGTCCGGCGCCGGCCAGGACGACGTCGTCGAACAGATCGACATCGGAGGCCCCGCCATGGTGCGCTCCGCCGCGAAGAACCACGCCGCCGTCGCCATTGTGGTGGACCCGTCCTTCTACGGCCAGGTGGTCACCGCGGCCGCTGAGGGCGGCTTTGATTTGAAGACACGACGCCGGCTGGCCGCCAAGGCGTTCGCCCACACGGCTTCCTACGACAACGCCGTGGCCACCTGGACCGCGAGCCAGTTCCTGGATGAAGACGGCGACGGCGTCATCGACTGGCCCGCCTACGCCGGTCTGTCCCTGGAGCGCTCCGAGGTGCTGCGTTACGGCGAGAACCCGCACCAGCAGGCTGCCCTGTACGTGGACAAGGCTGCCCCGGTGGGCATTGCCCAGGCAGACCAGCTGCACGGCAAGGCCATGAGCTACAACAACTTCGTTGACGCGGACGCCGCCCTCCGCGCCGCCTACGATTTCAGCGAGCCGGCCGTGGCCATCATCAAGCACGCCAACCCCTGCGGCGTTGCCGTCGGGTCCGCGGATGCCGCGGACCCGATCGCCGACGCCCACGCCAAGGCCCACGCCTGCGATCCCGTCTCGGCTTTCGGCGGCGTGATCGCAGCCAACCGCCCGGTCACCGCGGCCATGGCCAATACCGTCAAGGACATCTTCACCGAGGTGGTCATCGCGCCGGGCTTCGAACCGGAGGCCGTGGAGATCCTGTCCAAGAAGAAGAACATCCGCCTGCTCGCCCTGCCGGAAGGCTACGGCCGCTACCCCACGGAGTTCCGCCAGGTCTCGGGCGGCATGCTGGTCCAGGTCAGCGACAAGGTGGACGCCGACGGCGACAACCCCGCCAACTGGACCCTGGCTGCGGGTGAAGCCGCCGACGAGAAGACGCTCGCGGACCTCGCCTTCGCCTGGACCGCCTGCCGCGCAGCGAAGTCCAACGCCATCCTCCTCGCCCAGGACGGCGCTGCCGTGGGCATCGGCATGGGCCAGGTCAACCGCCTGGACTCCTGCCGCCTGGCCGTCGAGCGGGCCAACACGCTGGGCGTACAGGTAGAGTCCGACGTCGAAGGTGCGGGCGGTGCCTCGAACGCCAGCGGTGCCGGCGCACCTGAGCGCGCCCGCGAAGCCGTTGCAGCTTCCGACGCGTTCTTCCCGTTTGCCGACGGCCTGCAGATCCTGATCGACGCCGGCGTCCGCGCCGTGGTCCAGCCCGGCGGTTCCGTCCGGGACGAGGAAGTCATCGCCGCGGCCAACGCCGCCGGCATCACCATGTACTTCACCGGGGCACGCCACTTCTTCCACTAGTCCCACCCATTGCTCCCCACCGGCACCCTAGCCTCGCTGCATCCGCACCGGCTCCCTGCCCTCGCAAGCTCGGGCCGGGGCCCTCGCCGGAGCGGCTCCACGGCCAGGGAACCCTGCCGGCGTGGGCCCACGTACCTGACGTTTTCGCATCCGATAACGGCAGGTATGGAGCAATCGATGAGTTAACGACGACGGCGCCCGCCCCCCGAAGGGGACGGGCGCCGTCGTCGTTGCCAGGCTTTGTCCTACCCAGGGGTTCCGGCCCCCTGCCCATCAGCGTCCGCGCCCCTCTGCTTGAGGCGCGGACCCTCCTCCGGAAGCCGCAGCTCCCGGGGCTTGGCCTCCGCCATCCGTTCCGCTGTCCAGTACTCGAGGATCTCCTCGTGCGTCTGGCCCAGTTCGGCGTGGCTGACGGGATCCTGGCCGGACGGGGTGTCTCTAGGAGGCTGCTGCACTGGCGTAGGTCTGCTGGATGACGGATCCCCAGTACGGGCCGTACATCACTGCGGAGCGGTTGTAGCCGTAGCTGTTGACGGAGTTCTGGACGCCCGCGGAGCTGGTGCCGATGAACCACGGGCCGCCGGAGGAACCGCCAGTCATGTCGCAGGGGATGCCCTGGGTTTCAAACTGCGGGTTGTTGGGATCGTTCGTGGCCGTTCCGGTGCAGCTCTTGAGGGTCTGGCCGTTGAAGGGCGATGCCGCGGGGTAGCCGAAGGACTTGTAGGTGAGGCCGCGGGCCTCGTTGAACGCCACACCGGATCCGCCCACGACGTCCGTAAGGGTCTGGCCGTTCAGCGTGTTCATGACGGCAAAGCCGGTGTCGTAGGCCATGTCCCCGTTGGCGCTCCACTGGGTGGGGGCGTGGAGGGATTTGGCGGTCCACTTGCCATAGGGCTCGGCGCCGTTCTCGTAGGCCGGCACAAAGGCGAAGTTGGTGGCGAAGGCTCCCGGCCCCTCGTTGAGGCAGTGGCCCGCCGTGGACACGGTGCTTTCATTGGCGGAGGTTACGGCGTTGCCGGAGCAGACGTAGTTCGAGCCAGCCAGGGTGAAGAAGACCTTGCCGATGTGCTTGACCGGCGCCTCGCTCTGGGCGATGGTGGGCTTGCCCTTGGTGGCCTTGACCTCAGACTTCTTGCCCTTTTCCACGAGCCCGGCGTTGGAGCGGTTGCCCCGTTCCAGCGCCTTTCCGGCGAGGACGTCTCCGGGGATGGCGCTCTGCATCCGGTCGGCCGTCCAGTAGTCGGCCACGCCCGCGGCATCCACGACAGTGCTGGTGACGGAAGGGCTTGCCTTGTCCTCCGCCGGAGCAGCGGTGGCTCCGCCGGCGGAGGTGAGTGCCAGAACGGCAGCGGCTGAGAGGCTCAGGAAGCCGGTAGCCAGAGACCTGGTGCGAGTCATTATTGTCCTGTCGTAACGGGGAGATAGCCCCGGAAAGGGGCGGAGTGACCCTGCGAATTTATCGCCATATGACAAGTTTGTAAATAGTAGTGACGTATCATGTATGGCCGTCAGCGGCCTGCCGGGATGCCCAGGTGAGGAAAGCGCGACGGCGGATGGGCGCCCCAGGTGCGTGCCGGCGTCGTCCGTTCTCCATCGCTGTAATCCTGCCCGTGCCGGGGGTAACGCTGCAGTCCCGGTAGGGGTGAAATCCCTGCGCTCGGGTAAGTTGTACATGGTGAAATAGACCGAATTTTCACAACCAAGCCGACCCACAGGGAGACGCCCGCGCATGTCCAAGATTATCTACACCCACACCGACGAAGCGCCGATGCTGGCTACCTATTCGTTCCTGCCCATCATCGAGGCGTTCGCCTCGACAGCAGGTGTGGAGGTAGAGACCCGCGACATTTCGCTCGCCGGCCGCATCATCGCCGTCTTCGGTGACTACCTGACCCCCGAGCAGCAGATCGGTGACGCCCTTGCTGAACTCGGTGAGCTGGCAAAGACGCCGGAAGCGAACATCATCAAGCTGCCCAACATCAGCGCTTCCATCCCGCAGCTGAAGGCCGCCATTGCCGAGCTGCAGGAACAGGGCTACGCCCTCCCGGACTACCCGGACAACCCCTCCTCGGACGAGGAGACGGCCATCCGCTCGCGCTACGACAAGATCAAGGGCTCCGCCGTGAACCCGGTCCTGCGTGAAGGCAACTCGGACCGCCGCGCACCGCTGTCCGTCAAGAACTACGCACGCCAGAACCCGCACTCCATGGGCGCCTGGACTGCTGATTCGAAGACCAACGTGGCCACCATGGGCCAGGACGACTTCCGTTCCAACGAGAAGTCCGTGGTTGTGGAGTCCGAGGGCACCATCGCCATCCAGCTGGTCCGCGAAGACGGCTCGGTCAAGGTCCTGAAGAAGGCCTTCCCGGTCCTGGCCGGTGAGGTCATCGACGGCACCGTGATGCGCGCCGCCGCCCTGGACGAATTCCTGAAGGCGCAGGTTGCCCGCGCCAAGGAAGAGGGCGTGTTGTTCTCCGCCCACCTCAAGGCCACCATGATGAAGGTCTCGGACCCCATCATCTTCGGCCACGTGGTCAAGGCCTACTTCTCCGAACTGTTCGAGACCTACGGCAAGCAGCTCTCCGCCGCCGGCATCAGCCCCAACAACGGCCTGGCCGCCATCCTGAGCAGCCTCGAGGACCTGCCCGAGGACGTGCGCGAAGGCGTGCAGAACCTCATCAAGAAGGGCCTCGAGGAAGGTCCCGCGCTGGCCATGGTGGACTCGGACAAGGGCATCACCACCCTGAACGTCCCCAGCGACGTCATCGTGGACGCCTCCATGCCCGCCATGATCCGCAGCTCCGGCCACATGTGGGGCCCGGACGGCAAGGAAGCCGACACCCTGGCCGTCCTGCCGGACAGCTCCTACGCCGGCATCTACCAGGTGGTCATCGATGACTGCCGTGCCAACGGCGCCTACGATCCCACCACCATGGGCACCGTGCCGAACGTCGGCCTCATGGCGCAGGCCGCCGAGGAATACGGCAGCCACGACAAGACCTTCGAAATCCAGGAAGCCGGAGCCGTCCAGATCGTGGACGGCTCCGGGAAGGTCCTGGTTGAACACCAGGTTTCCGAGGGCGACATCTGGCGCGCCTGCCAGACCAAGGACCTGCCCATCCGCGACTGGGTCAAGCTGGCCGTGACCCGCGCCCGCGCCTCCCAGACTCCGGCCGTGTTCTGGCTGGATGAGGAACGCGCCCACGACGCCAACCTCATCGCCAAGGTCAACGAGTACCTGAAGGAGCACGACACCGAGGGCCTGGACATCCAGATCATGTCCCCGGTCAAGGCGATCGCCTTCACCCTGGACCGCATCCGCAAGGGTGAGGACACCATCTCGGTGTCCGGCAACGTGCTCCGCGACTACCTCACGGACCTGTTCCCCATCCTTGAGCTGGGCACCAGCGCCAAGATGCTCTCTGTTGTTCCGCTGATGAACGGCGGCGGGCTGTTCGAAACCGGCGCAGGCGGGTCTGCCCCCAAGCACGTCCAGCAGCTTCTCAAGGAAAACCACCTGCGCTGGGACAGCCTGGGCGAGTTCCTGGCCCTGGCCGTCAGCTTCGAGCACCTGGCCACCACCACCAACAACGCCCGCGCGCAGGTCCTGGCCGACACCCTGGACCGCGCCACCGGGACGTTCCTGCTGGAGAACAAGTCGCCCAGCCGCCGTGCCGGCGAGCTGGACAACCGCGGCAGCCACTACTTCCTGGCCCGCTACTGGGCTGAGGAACTGGCCAAGCAGACGGACGACGCCGACCTGGCCGCCTCCTTCAGCTCCATCGCCGGTGAGCTTTCCGCCAAGGAAGAGGCGATCGTCGGCGAGCTGGCTGAGGTCCAGGGCTCGCCGGTGGATATCGGCGGCTACTACCGCCCGGACGATGCCAAGGCAACTGCGGTGATGCGTCCTTCGGCAACACTTAACAAGGTCATTGCAACCCTGAGCTAGGACTGCAGCAAAGCGGCGTTCCGGATGTCCGGAACGCCGCTTTTGTGTTTTCAGGGTAGGCGCAGAGCTTGTGGCCGCAGGAATCGTTGCTAGGGTACTAAGTACGCTTAGTATCTCGGTTTGCGCCGATGACTGCTGACGTTGCCGATCCTGAGGAGAAAAAATCGTGCCAGAAGACAGCAACATCCAGATTCCCGGCGTCCCCGCCAGCGAACCTGCCAGCCTCCAGGAACCTACCACCCCACGCGAGCCGCTGCCTCCGAAGCCGGACCAGCAGGCCCCTGAGGCTGTGTCGCCGACGGGAAGCCCCACCGGCGCGCCGGCTACTGCCCGTGCCCAGTCCGGCCAGTACCTGACCACCGCGCAGGGGCTTCGCCTTGGCGATACGGACCACTCGCTGAAGGCAGGTTCCCGCGGACCCATCCTGCTGCAGGACCATCACCTGCGCGAAAAGATCACCCACTTTGACCATGAGCGCATTCCCGAGCGTGTGGTTCACGCCCGCGGGGCGGGAGCCCACGGTGTGTTCCGCTCCTACGGGACCGGGTCCAACATCACCCGTGCGGGCTTCCTGGCCAAGGACGTGGAGACGCCCGTCTTTGTCCGTTTCTCAACCGTGCTCGGCTCCCGCGGCTCCGCGGACACGGTCCGCGACACCCGCGGCTTCTCCACCAAGTTCTACACGGACGAGGGCACGTATGACCTCGTCGGCAACAACATCCCGGTCTTCTTCATCCAGGACGGCATCAAGTTCCCGGACATCGTCCATGCCGCGAAGCCGCACCCGGACCGGGAGATCCCGCAGGCCCAGAGCGCCCATGACACCTTCTGGGACTTCGTTTCCCTGCACACCGAGGCGCAGGCCCACACCATGTGGAACATGTCCGACCGCGGCATCCCGCGTTCGTTCCGGACCATGGAAGGCTTCGGCGTGCACACGTTCAGGTTTGTGAACGCCGAGGGCAGGACCACCCTGGTGAAGTTCCACTGGAAGCCGAAGCAGGGCGTCCACTCGCTGGTGTGGGAGGAAGCGCAGATCATCAACGGCATGGATCCTGACTTCCACCGCCGGGACCTGGCCGACGCGATCGAGGCAGGCGCCTTCCCTGAGTGGGAACTCGGCGTCCAGACCTTTCCGGACACCGAGGACCAGATGTTCGAAGGCATCGACCTGCTGGATCCCACCAAGTTCGTCCCCGAGGAACTGGCCCCCGTCCAGCCCATCGGCATCATGACTCTCAACGCCAACCCCACCAACTACTTCGCCGAAACAGAACAGGTGGCCTTCCACCCCGGCCATCTGGTGCCCGGCATCGACGTCACGAACGATCCCCTGCTGCAGGTGCGGCTGTTCTCCTACCTGGACACCCAGATCTCCCGGCTGGGCGGGCCGAACTTCGCCCAGATCCCCATCAACCGCCCGCAGGCCCCGGTGAACGACATGCTGCGCGACGGCATGCACCAGCAGGCGGTCCATGGCGGAGCGGCCCCTTACCGGCCCAACTCGCTTGACGGCGGCTGCCCGTTCCTGGCCGGCCAGGATGTGGGGGCCTTCATCGACGTGCCGGAGGAGCTGGCCGCATCCATCAAGGAGCGGAAGAACCCGGCGTCCTTTGACGACCACTTCAGCCAGGCACGGCTCTTCTTCCGCAGCCTCAGCCCGGTGGAGCGGGACCACGTCATCCAGGCCTACACGTTCGAACTGGGCAAGTGCTACGAGAAGTCCATCCGCGAACGCCAGCTCGCGGCCCTCGCCAACGTGGACGCGGAACTGTGTGCCGCCGTCGCCAAGGGACTGGGCCTTCCCGCACCGGAGGCAACAGAACAGGTAGCGGACTCAGAGCCCAGCCCCGCGCTGTCCCAGATGGGCGGGACCTGGCCGGTCGCCGGCAGGGTTGTGGGCATCCTTGCGGACGCGGACAGCGACCTGGCAGCCGTGAACGCGGCTCGGAAGGCGCTGGATGCGGAAGGCATCGTCCCGCTGGTCATCGCCCCGGCGGGCGGCTTCCTTGGACCCGAGAACGACGGCGGGGTCCCCGTCCAGCGGACCTACCTCACCGCACGTTCCACCGAGTTCGACGCCGTCATCGTTGCGGCGGCCGCCCTGCCTGCCCCCGATGCTGCGCCCGGACTGGATGCCAAGGCCGGCGCTCCCGGCGGCGCCTCCGACCCGCGGGCAGTGCTGCTGCTCACGGAAGCGTACCGGCACGCAAAGGCAATCGGTACCTGGGATTCCGGCGCCGAAGCCCTGGCCGCAGCGGGCATCCCGAAGGACACCCCGGGCATCGTGTCCGCGGGCGACGCCGAGTCACTGGTCTCAGAGCTGACGGCCCTGCTGGCAGCCCACAGGGTGTGGGAGCGGTTCCCGGCATCACCGGCCCAATCCTGAGCGGTCGCGGCCGCTGACGCAACAGCCGGCTGACGCCTTTGGCTAACTCTGGCGCCGCCCGGTGATGCCACCGCCGGAGGGGAGCGCCGCCGTCGTCATGACGGGGTGCTCCCTTCCGCATGTGGCGTCAGTCGTTGCCTTTGCCCTTGCCCTCGTTGTCCTTCTTGTCGTCGTCCTTCTCACCTTCCGGCGCTGGCGCAGGGGCTGGCGCGGGGACCGGGACCTCGACGGCTGGCGGGGGAGTGGCCGCCGCGGCCTGCTCCTCAGCGATCCGTGCCTCTTCGGCCGCCTTGTCCGCCGCCGCTTTCTCCGCCGCAGCTATCGCTTCGGTGAGATCCGCCCGGACGGCCGTGGCGATCGTGGTGATGCTCCGGCGTCGTTCCTCGGAAATCTGGCCTTCAGACTGGGCGGCCTCCAGTTCGGCTTCAAGCCCCTCCAGCGCCCGCAGTGCGGCGGCGGGGTTGTTCTCCGACGACGCCTGTGTCACCTCGAGGACTCGTGCCTGCAGCTGCCGTGCCGCCTCGCGCTCAAGGCCGGCCTCCGCAGCCGCGCAGCCGCTCAGCAGCGCGGCCGCCACGAAGGCACCGGACCATGCGAGCACGGACGCGCGTCCAGCGGCAAAGCTCAGCCTCACGGTTCCACGCTCTTCTGGAGTTCCTCGAGGTGCTCGCCCAGGACACCGGTCACCGTGGGGTAAGGCACGACGTCGGGCGGCGACTGGGCTGACAGGGTCATCAGCGCTGCAGCCACCGCGGCCGCCACCACCACGAGGGCCAGGACCGCCGCGAGCCAGAACCGCTTTGTCCGCTTCTTACTGTCCTTCGCCCGGTCCTGGTTCAGGGCTTCGTGCGCGGTTCCCGGAACTTGCCCAACAGCGGGGGAAGCATTCGGGCCTGCCGCTTCCCGCAGCTCATCTACGGATTCCTCGGCGGTGATGGACGGCGGGTGGAAGGGCATCGCGGGCAGCACCCGGGTGGTCTCCGGGGCAAGTTCACCCGGCGTGGAGGCTGGTGAAACCAACGCCTGCCGCAACGCCGTTTCGATGTCCGCGGCGGCGGGCCGTTCGAGTGGTTCGATGGCGGTCATGGAGCGGATGAGGTCAGCCCATTCGGCGGGCAGGTCCTCGGGGATTTCCGGTGCGCGGTGCAGGCGCGCCACCGCAGATTCCACCGCGCTGCCCGGGTATTCCACGGTGCCTTTGATGCATTCGAGCAGCACCAGGCCGAGCGAGTAGATGTCGGTGGAGGGGCCGAGTGGCTTGCCGAGCGCCTGCTCGGGACTGAGGTAGGCAGCTGTGCCCACCATGGTTCCCGTTGCGGTCAACCGGGTTGCGTCCACGATCCGGGCGATGCCAAAGTCCGTGAGCTTGGGCCGCAGCGGTTCACCGGGGCGGATCTGGACCAGCAGGATATTGCCGGGCTTGATGTCACGGTGGATGACGCCGAGGCCGTGGACGTACGCCAGGGCGTCGGCGATGCCGGCCCCGATGACTGCCAGTTCCTCCAGCGGCACGGTGCTGTGCCGGATCCGGGCACGCAGGTCCTGTCCCTCCACGAGTTCCATGGTCAGGAAGGGCCTTGGCTCGTCAGGGATGCGGGTATCGATCCCGGCGTCGAACAGCGTCACCAGGCCGGGGTGGTTCAGGGTTGCCAGAAGCTGGATCTCCGCTTCCTGGCGCTTGAGTTCATCGGCGTCCGGGGCTTGGGGAGCGAAGAGCTTGAGTGCCACGTCGCGGCCCAGATTTTCGTCCCGGGCACAGTAGACCGACGACATACCGCCGCGGCCAATCACCTCACCCAACCGGTAACGTCCGCCGACCACTTCATTCTTGATGGAGCTAGGCGATTCCGCCACCATGACCCGTTCCTCCCGGTGCGCTGCGGCACTGTCGTACCTCAAATTATACGGGCGGTGGAGTAAACGGACGATTCACCCGGGGCCGCCGAGCTGCCGCACACCGGTGGTCCGGCGGCAAAGGTGTGCTTTCGCCGCCGGACCACCGTTCACAAGGACATGTGTGCTGAATACATGTTGTGCGTGGTCTTGATGTGGTGTTTTCCGGACCTCCTTTCCTTCAGCCCGCTCCGTTGCAGCCGCTTCAGGCGCGTGGTGCAGGCACTGTCAGCAGGTGGCCGGCGCTACGACAGCTTCCGCTTACGAAGCATCAGGAGTCCTGCCACCAGAAGCAGGAGGGCGAGGGGCGCCAGGGAGGCATCCACACCCGTGTTGGCCAAAGCAGTGGCCCCTTGGGCCGGGGAGCTGCCGGTGCCGCTGCTTGCACGGGTGTCCACTGCAATGGCACCGCCAACTGCGGTGGAACCGGCGGCAGGTGCTGTGGAGAATCCGTCGGTCAATGCGCCAGTGCCACTTCCGTTGCCCGTGGTGCCCGTAGTCCCAGTGGTTCCGCTGTCAGCGCCGGGATCCGTGGCCCCTGGGTCAACGGTGCCGACGCCGTCCGTGGTGCCGTTACCCGGGTCAGTGGTGCCGGGGTTGTCGGTTCCCGGTGTTCCCGTTCCCGGGTTTTCGGCGTCGGTCGTACCGGTGCCGCCGATGATGAGGTCAACGTTGGCATCGACAATCGCGCCGCTGCCGCCGGTGGTGCTGTTGCCGCCGATGGTGAGGTCGATGTTGGCGTCGGCGAGTTCACCGGTGGTGCCGGTGCTTCCGCCGATCGTGGCATCGACGTTCGCGTCGATGAATTCCCCGTTGCCGGTGGTGCCAATGCCGCCGATGGTCAGGTCAACGTTGGTATCCACGAGGTCGCCGCTGGTGCCGGTGCCGCCGACGGTGGCATCGATGTTGGCGTCCACGAGTTCGCCGGTGGTGCCGGAGGTTCCGTTGGCGCCGATGGTGAGGTCGATGTTGGCGTCCACGAGTTCGCCGGTGGTGCCGGAGGTTCCGTTGGCGCCGATGGTGAGGTCGATGTTGGCGTCGGCGAGTTCACCGGTGGTGCCGGTGCCGCCGATGGTGGCATCGATGTTGGCGTCGGCGAGTTCACCGGTGGTGCCGGTGCCGCCGATGGTGGCATCGATGTTGGCGTCGGCGAGGTCGCCGCTGGTGCCGGTGCCGCCGATGGTGGCATCGACGTCGGCATCTATGAGGTCGCCGCTGGTGCCGGTGCCGCCGATGGTGGCATCGACGTCGGCATCTACGAGTTCGCCGGTTGTGCCGGAGGCTCCGTTGGCGCCGATGGTGAGGTCGGCGTTGGCATTTACGAATTCCCCGGTGGTTCCGGTGCTGGACTCGTTGCCGCCGATGGTGAGGTTGACGTTGGTGTCTACGAGTTCGCCGCTGGTGCCGGTGCCGCCGATGGTGGCATCGGCGACAACGAAGGCCGCCGCGGCGAGGCCGGTGGCGTCCGTCGTCGCGCCGGTGGCGCCTCCAAGCGCAACGTCGGCTGCGACGGCAGCGTCAGCTGAAACGGACGGCGTTGGGTCACCCAGCTGGCCCAACGACGTCGAGTCAACGGACGCCGCCGCCGAGATGAGGGCGGATGCGGAAAGGTCCGATCCACTGGTGGTGTCCGCGGCATGCGCCGCAGTGCAACTGAGGGCTAGGAGCCCGCCTGCAAAGAGGGTGCCGAGCATTCCCCGGCGGAGGTTCGAGTTCATGGTGATGTCTCCTGAAAAGTTGAGTACAGGCTGCTCAGCAGCAACCCGGATGGCCGTTTTCTGCCGCAATGGCAGGCGGCGTCAACTAGTCAGGAGATGAACCGGGGTCGAAAGACACCGGTGCGGGGGCATGCTCGGAGAACTCACCGGCAAGGACAACACCGGTGGTAGGAAGCTTGAGGTCGAAGGGGCTTAGCCATGCCGCCGCCCCGGCGGAGGCAGCCGACGTTGTGCTGCTTCCCGTGGCGGAACCAGGGGCGAGAGGAGCCTGGGCAGGGGCGGTCGATGGGTCTGCCGCCCCCGGCTGCTCCTCGCTGACATTGGGTACCAAAACCGCAGTTTGAAGTGCCGCGTAAGTGGTGGCTACGTCCACCGGACCCGCTGCGGGGGTGTCGGTTCCCAGGCCCTCAAAATGGCCGGTGGCAGCTAGTTCAGCCGACACCGCAGGTGCCGCCGCCACAGCCACGCTGGTTGCAGCAAGGGCCCGTACCGCGCCGGGCACGGCTGCAGACGGCACCACATCATCAGGGACCGCCACGGGGAGCTCCGGAAGCTCTGGCCCGGCGGATACCAGGTCTTCAACGGGCTGCAGGGCCGGCTCGAGGACCGGAAGTACTTCGGTCACAGGTGGAATAACAGTTTCCACTGCTTCCGCCACCGCCACGTCCACGGATTCGGCGATTGGAACAGCTATGACGGACACCGTTCCCGCAGGGATAACGTTGTTGACGACCGGTACCGACGAAACAATCTGGTCCGCAAGCCCGGAAACCTCTCCCGTCAGGGGCTGGAGCAGCCCCGTCGGCGAGTCTGGCGCCGGTGCCGAGGTGGCGGGTGCGGGATCAGCAAGACTGGCTACGGAAAGGGGCAGCTCTTCCGCCACCGAAGATACTGAACTGGTGACGCCCCCCAACAGGGAAGTTGCATCCTGCAGCGTGTCTGCCGAAGCAGCTGGCGCCGAAAAGGTCAGCCAGGTGAGGGTGGCGGCGCCTGCAAGGAACACAGGACGGAGGGCACGCCACGGCGAGCGACTACCAGCCATGCGTACCACCCCCAGTACTGATGCATTCGACGATGGCTACAGCCTAAGACCGAATGTTGCAGGAAGTCTAGGGTCTGCTCAAACAACTCGACAAAACTGAAAACTTCACATCTCAGGGATTACAGAGCCGCCGGAACTGGTCATATGTCATACGTGACGTTGGGGCGAAGCTTCCCGTTGCGAAGCTCAGTGCCGGTCGTTCGGATAGCTGACACCGAGCTGCGCACGGACGCCGTCAAAGAGCCGCATTGTATTCAGGGTGTCCTCCAGCGGCATCACCGGGCTTTCCGTTAGCCCCTGCTGGATGCAGCGTGTTACTTCGCGCAGCTCGTACACGTATCCGCGGCCCACTGATTCAAAGGCTTCGGTCCTGCGGGAGTCCCAGCCCGTGGATACCGTCAGTTCACCGGGATTATTAATGGAGCCCACGCTTTGAAGGAAGCCGAGGCTTCCGGCCACTGTGGCGGTCCGGGGACCATGCGCCAGCAGCGAGGACGTAAGCTGCACCTGCGCCCCGTGGTTGTATCCCAACGTCAGCGCGTTTTGCGCGTCCACACCGTCGTCATTGATGAACCCGGTGGCACTCACGGTCTGCGGAAAGCCGAGCGTGCCCAGCGCCCACAAAAGGGGGTACACCGATAGGTCCAGCAGGGCGCCGCCGCCGTCCTTCCTGGCCCACAACCTGGCGGTAGGGGAGTAGGGGGCCGGGAAGCCAAGGTCTGCCGTGACCCAATGGATGTCGCCGAGCTCGCCGGACGCGGCAATCTCGAACGCCCGCTGCATGCTCGGCAGGAAGCGGCTCCACACCGCTTCCATGAGGAACAGGTTGCGGCTCCTGGCAACGTCGATGAGCTCGGACGCTTCCCGGGCGTTAATGGTGAAGGCCTTCTCGCACAGGACGTGCTTGCCGGCGTTGAGCGCGGCGAGGACGATTTCATGGTGCTGGGCATGAGGCGTCGCCACGTAGACGACGTCCACCTTCTCGTCCGCGAGCAGCCGCTGGTAGCCGGGCACGCCGCCGTCGTCACCGTAAGCCTTCGCGAAGTCGTACGCCACCGCAAAGGCATCCGCCGTGTCCTGGCCCCGTGAACTGACGGCATACAGCTCCGCGTCCGCCAGCAGGGCCAGGTCCTGCGACACCGAGCGGGCGATACCGCCCGTGGCGATGATCCCCCAACGCAGGGGAGAACCGGTAGCGGAACGGGGGTCCTGGTCGGACTGGCTGGACAGCCACGGCTTGGCGATGGGAGCACTCATGGTGACCATCCTCTCATTGAGGTGGGCGAGGGTTCGGTTATGACCTGCAGTAAGTGCAAGAGCGCCGGGTAACTACTGAAATGCCGAGCAGCCGGGTGTGACAAACCCTTGACAGCATTGTCGCGGGAGACATATGAATAGAGAACCGCCATTAGAAACCGTTTTCTTGCGCGGCAGCTACCCTTCCATGATCCGCACCCACCTAGGCATGTGGTCTGTTTGGCATGCCGGAAAAAAGGCCAATGACGTCCACAACACACACCAGACCTACTACCCCAGCCGTCCCGAGCAGATTCCGCATCGGAGCAGGAGTCACCGCCTCCGCCTCCGTGCTTGCGCTCGCAGCGGGGCTGGCGGTAGCCGCCCCGGCAGCCGCGGGTATGGCGCCCGCCAGTCCGGCACCGACCGGAGGAGGCATTATCCGGGCGGACGACGCGGCACCCACGGGGTGGGCCGCCGTCGGCAGCGGTACCAACGGCGGTGCGGGGGCACCCGCTGAAAGCCGCTACGAAGTCAGCACACTCGCCGGACTTAAGGCTGCCTTGGCCAACAACGGCGAATCCAAGGCCCCCAAGATCATCTACGTCAACGGGACCATCGATGGCAACCAGGCGCCTGATGGCCGCATCCTGGGGGAGCAGGACTATGCGCCGGGGTACGACATCCACAAGTACATATCCTGCTTCGGACCGGAGGGAAAGGTCTGGAGCGACCAAACCTATGAGTACTGCAAGAAGCAGAGGCAGCTCCGGCAGACCGGCAGCAACAACATGAAGCGGCAGATCGAAGTAAGCCTGCCCAGCAACACCACCCTGATTGGCCTCGGCGCTGATTCAGGTTTCGTTGGGGCCAACATCGTGATCCTCAGCGCCACCAACGTGGTGATGCGCAACCTGAGCGTCGAGGCGCCGGTGGACTTCTTCAGCACCTGGTCCCCTGACGACGGCGATGGTGCCTGGAACGCGAGGTTCGATGCAGTCTCTTCCGTTACCTCTGACCATCTGTGGATAGACCACGTCCGGCTGACCGATGGGAGGTTCCCTGACAGCGAGGCGCCGATCGGACCCGACGGCAAGCCGGCCAACCGGCACGACGGCCTCCTGGACCTCAAAGACGGCACCGATTATGTGACCATCTCCAACAGCAAGCTCTCCAACCATGACAAGACCATGCTGCTCGGGTCAGGTGACGAACATGTGGGCAAGGACGGCGGGAAACTGCGCGTCAGCTACATTGGCAACCACCTCGAAAACATCCAGCAGCGCGGTCCGCTGGTACGGTTCGGGCAGGTGCATGTGCTGAACAACTACTTTGTGGCCAGCACAGAACATCCGCAGTACCCCATGATCAGCGAGGGCCAGGGCGGTAACAGCTACTTCCTGGGTGCAGGCTACGAGTCGCGGATCTTCTCCGAGCGCAACGCCTTCGACTACACCGGACCCGGGGCTGACGAATCAATCATGGTGAGCAGCTACAACGGACACCGCTTTAAGGACATCGGGTCCTGGTTCAACGGTGAGGAGGCTGACCTCAACGCCGTGGCGCAGGCATCTTTCGAGCAGAACCGCGCGGAGGCCCTGGCGGAGGCGGAGTTCAACGGGGAGCCGGCCCCGGACTGGACGGGCTGGGACTTCAGCACCGACGTCGGCTGGGACCCTGCGGATGCATACAACTACAAGGCATTCGCAACGCCCCAGGCGGTACGGAACCACGCGCTGCACTTCACGGGTCCGGGGATCCTCACCGTTAAGCAATAGATCGAAGGACAGCCAGGCACAAGGAACGCCCGGCCCCCAACGGGGGACCGGGCGTTCTGCTTGCAGATGGCTACTTGGTGATCGGTTCGAGAACCGGGTCGCCTTCGTAAGCGGTCTTGACGTTCGCAGCGGTGACGATGACCGGCTCCAGCAGGTAGGCCGGAACAGTCTTCACACCGTTGTTGTAGGAGTTCTCGTCGTTGATTTCCAGTTCGTTGCCGGCCTGGAGATCCTTCACCATGGTGATGGCGTGCTCAACGAGCTTGCGGGTGTCCTTGTTGATGGTGGAGTACTGCTCGCCCGCCATGATGGACTTTACGGACTCAACCTCGGAGTCCTGGCCGGTGACGACCGGAAGCTCCTTGCCGGCTGCCTTGACGGAGGTCAGGACTGCGCGGGCCAGGGTGTCGTTCGGGGACAGGACGCCGTCCAGGGACTCGCTGGAGTAGCTGCCGGTGAGCAGGGTGTCTGCGCGGCGCTGGGCGTTTTCAGCCTTCCAGCCCTGGGTCACAGCCTGCTCGAAGCTGGTCTGGCCGGAGAGGACCTTGAGTGTGCCGTCGTCGATCTTCGGCTGCAGGACGCTCATGGCGCCGTCGAAGAAGACCTTGGCGTTGGCATCGTCCGGGGAGCCTGCGAAGAGTTCGACGTTGTAGGGACCCTCGCCCTTCTTCTCCTCGAGTCCTTCCAGCAGGGCCTGGCCCTGGAGTTCGCCCACCTTGAAGTTGTCGTAGGCCACGTAGTAGTCCACGTTCTCGGTGTTCAGCAGCAGGCGGTCGTAGGCGATGATCGTTGCGCCGGAGTCTTTCGCCTGCTTGAGCTGCGTGCCCAGCTGGGAGCCGTCGATGGCACCCACGATGATGACCTTGGCGCCCTTGGTGACCATGGCGCTGATCTGGTTCTGCTGTTCGGACACGCCGCCGTTGGCGAACTGTACGTCAGGCTTGAACCCGGCCTCGGTGAGGCCCTCGTTGAACAGCTTCTCCGCGAGGACCCAGTTTTCACTGGTCTTCTGCGGAAGCGCGACGCCGATGGCGGAGTCCTGCTCGAAGCCGCTGGCGCCCTCGGTGCCGCCGCCTGTGGAGGTCTCAGACCGTCCGCAGCCCGTCAGCGCCAGTGCTGCGATGGCAGCGACCGCTGCTGCCTTTCCTGCTTTACCAATCATTCGCATTGTTGGTTCTCTTTCTTTGTGGTGGTGTAACGCTATTCAGGCCGCAAGGCTCAGGCTTCCCTGGCGATCGCTTCCTTCGTGGAGGTGGTCTCGTCCGGCTGGTTGGGGTTGGAGGGCCCCTGCCTGCGGTTGAAGTTCTGGGTGAGCAGGCCGATGATCGACTTCTTGCCCTGGCTCTTGTTGTAGACGTCGAAGGCGACGGCGATCAGGAGCACCAGGCCCTTGATGATCTGGGTGAGGTCGGCGCCGACGCCGAGGAGCTGGAGGCCGTTGTTCAGCACAGCCATGACCAGGCCGCCGATGATGGAGCCGACGACGGTTCCTACGCCGCCGGTCACTGCTGCGCCGCCGATGAAGACGGCCGCGATGGCGTCCAGTTCCCAGCCGACCCCGTCAAAGGGTCCCGATGCGGTGGAGCGTCCTACGAAGATCATGCCGGCCAGGCCGGCCAGGATGGACATGTTCATCATGACCAGGAAGTTGACCTTCTTGGACTGGACGCCGGAGAGTTCGGCAGCGTGGCGGTTTCCGCCGACTGCGTAGACGTGGCGGCCCAGGACGGTGCGGGAGGAAATGAAGCCGTAGATCAGCACCAGGACGGCGAGGATCAGGCCGGGAATCGGGAATGACGTGCCGGGCCGGCCGGTGGCGAACAGGTACGTGGCGTAGAGGATGGCACCGCAGATCAGGACCAGCTTCAGCGCGGTGACCCACATTTCCGGAACCTCGGCGCCCAATGCCTTGGCCCGGGCACGGGACCGCAGTTCGCCAACCACCACGAATGCCGCGGCGGCGATGCCCAGCAGCAGGGTCAGGTTGTTGAATCCTGTGTTGGGTCCCACTTCCGGGAGGTAGCCGGAACCGAGGTACTGGAAGTCGGCCGGAACGGGGATGGTGTTGGACTTGCCGACGAACTGGTTGAAGCCGCGGAACAGCAGCATACCGGCGAGGGTCACAATGAAGGCGGGTATCCCCACATAGGCCACCCACCAGCCCTGCCAGGCGCCGATCAGCGCTCCGAGCGCCAGGCCCAGAAGCACTCCGGCATACCAGGGGATGCCCCAGTCCCGGATGGCCAGGGCAACCGTGACCCCCACGAAGGCTGCAATGGAGCCCACGGACAGGTCAATGTGCCCCGCGATGATCACCAGGACCATGCCGATGGCGAGGATCAGGATGTAGGAGTTGCCGTTGAAGAGGTTGATGACGTTGCCGGGGGTGAGGGTCCGGCCGTCGGTGGCGATCTGGAAGAAGACGATCAGTGCAACCAGGGCGAAGATCATGCCGAATTGGCGGGTGTTTCCGCCAAACAGCTTCTTGAGGGCGTTCATGGTGTCAGTCCTTGTGTCCGGAAGGTTCTGGGATGATCCAGAGGGTCAGGCGGCGTCGGCTTTGCGGGCGGAGGTCATCAGTTTCATCAGGCTTTCCTGGCTGGCCTCGTCTTTGTTCAGGACACCTGTGATGGCGCCTTCGAAAATCGTGTAGATGCGGTCGGACAGGCCCAGGAGCTCGGGGAGTTCCGAGGAGATGACAATGACTCCCTTGCCCTGGTTGGCAAGCTGCTGGATGATGCCGTAGATCTCGTACTTGGCGCCAACATCAATGCCGCGGGTCGGTTCGTCCAGGATCAGCAGGTCGGGGTCGGTGAACATCCACTTGGCGAGGACCACCTTCTGCTGGTTGCCGCCGGAGAGCTTGGCCACGCCTTCCTCCACGGACGGGGTTTTCGTGCGCAGTGACTTGCGGTACTGCTCCGCCACAGTGAATTCCTGGTTCAGGTCCACCACTGAGTTGTGGCTGATCTTCCGCAGGTTCGCTGCCACCGTGGTGGTCTTGATGTCATCGAGCAGGTTCAGTCCCAGGGACTTGCGGTCCTCGGTGACGTAACCCAGCCCCGCGTCGATGGCCTGGCGCACGGTTTTGAGGGTGATCTCCTTGCCGTCCTTGTAGATGTGGCCGTCGATGAAGCGGCCGTAGGAGCGGCCGAAGACCGAGCGGGCCAGCTCGGTGCGGCCGGCGCCCATGAGCCCGGCGAAGCCGACGATTTCCCCGCGGCGGACGAAGAAGCTTGAGTCCTTGCACACCAGCCGGTCCGCCACGTTGGGATGGCCCACGGTCCAGTCCTTGACTTCGAAGAACACCTCGCCGATGTTGGGCGTATGGTCCGGAAAACGGGACTCCAGCGTGCGCCCCACCATGCCCTTGATGATCCGGTCCTCGTCCACGCCGTCAGCCTTGACGTTCAGTGTTTCGATGGACTTGCCGTCACGGATGATGGTGATGGAATCGGCGATCTGCTCGATCTCGTTCAGCTTGTGGGAAATGATGATGGACGTGATGCCCTTGGCCTTCAGGCCGAGCATCAGGTCCAGCAGGTGCTGGGAATCAGACTCGTTCAGCGCAGCGGTGGGCTCGTCCAGGATGAGGATCTTCACGGACTTGTTCAGCGCCTTGGCGATTTCCACCAGCTGCTGCTTGCCGACGCCGATTTCCTTGATGGGGGTATCGGGGTCCTCGCGCAGGCCCACCCTGGCCAGCAGGTCCAGGGAGCGCAGCCGGGCTTCGGCCCAGTTGATGACGCCGCGCTTGGTGGGCTCGTTGCCCAGGAAGATGTTCTCCATGATGGACAGCTCGGGGATGAGCGCCAGTTCCTGGTGGATGATCACGATCCCGGCGTGTTCGCTGGCCCTGATGTCCTTGAACTGCTGCACCTGGCCCTGGTACACGATGTCGCCGTCGTAGCTGCCGTACGGGTAAACGCCCGAAAGGACCTTCATCAGGGTGGACTTGCCTGCACCGTTCTCGCCGCAGATTGCGTGGATCTCCGCGGCTTTGACCCGCAGGCTCACGTTGTCCAACGCTTTAACGCCCGGGAATTCCTTGGTGATGGACCTCATCTCAAGGATGATCGGTTCCGTTTGCGTGGTCTGGGACGTCATGAACCCTAACCCTCCAATGCAATGACTTCTTTGTCCGGCCGGCAAAGCGCAGGGCCGTCTGATCCAAAAGTAAACTGGATCACGCCTATTGTCGTCAAGTCTTTAACGCAATCGGCGGGTAACGAAACGGTCTAGGTTTTCCGTATCCCGGCGTGCTGGAACACCAAGGCGGCCGCCCCGAGGGCCTCGGCACGGTCGCCCAGGGAGGACATGGCCAGGGTTGTGGTTTCGCCGATCACCGGGACGGCGTGCCTCACCAGGCCGCGCCTGATGGGGTCCAGCAGGATGTCGCCAAGACCCGCGAGTGGACCTCCCACGACAATGACTTCGGGGTTGATCAGGTTGGCGACGTTGCCCAGTGCCCGGCCGACCGAGAGCCCGGCATCGTCCACCACCCGGAGCGTCGCGGCGTCCCGGTTGAGGGCCTTCTTGACGATATCCGCGGGCGTCAGGGGCCTGTCCTCCCCCCGGCTGAGGAGCTCGATCATGGTGGTGGTGGAGGCAATGGTCTCCAGGCATCCACGGTTGCCGCAGCGGCACACGAGGCCCTGCTCGTGGATGGTGGCATGGCCTATTTCGCCGGTGATGCCGACGTTTCCGTAATAGGGGGCCCCGTTGAGGATCAGGCCCGCGCCGATGCCCGAGCCGATCTTCAGGAACATGAGGTTGCTGACCCCCGAATGCTGTCCCCACGTGACCTCGGACCAGGCGCCCAGGTTGGCGTCATTATCAACGAACACGGGGATCTGCAGCGTCTCCTCGAGGTGCTGGAGGATGTTGATCCCCACCCACTCCGGGAGGATGGCGCCTTGGGCCACGGTTCCGGTGCGCCGGTCTATAGGGCCGGGAATTCCGACGCCGGCACCCACCACGGCGCTGCGCTCGATGCCGCTCTCCCGCAGCAATTTTTCCAGCAGGGCCACGGCGGCCCGGATGCCTTCTTCGGCCTGGTGGCCGAGCGGAAGCATCACGGATTCCTCGGCGATGACGTGGTAACTGAGCGAGGCCAGCACCACCCGGAGGTGGCGCCGCCCGAAGTCGATTCCCACAGCGACGGCGCCGTTGCTGTTGAGCCTGACGTTCAATGCGCGGCGGCCGGAGCTGGTGATTGGCTCTGCCGAGGCAAGGCCGGAGTCCAGCATGATTTTGACGATGTTGGAGACCGTCGCGGTGGAGAGGCCGGTCTGCCGGGCGAGTTCAGCCTGCGTGGCCGGTCCGCCCATCAGGGTTTCGATGATCCGTTGCTGGTTCAGTTGGCGCAGCGCGGACTGCGATCCCGGATTTTGTTGCTTGCTCCTCGTTGAGCGCGGGGTTGCGGACATGCTAAGAAGATTGCCCTATCCCGGCTCTTGTAGTCAAGAAGTTAACGCAATGGGCGGTTTCGGTCCGGAATGTGGGAGCCGGGACAATCCGACCCCGCAGCCGCCCGAAGGGGTGCAAACAGCCCCGATTGCGCCAACGGGGCCTCGCTAGGCTGGAGGAAGGCCCAATCCGCGGCCGCTCCAACGAGGGAAGGTGGTAGCAGTGCTGCTGGCACTCCTGCAGGAAAACTCTGTGGTCCTTGACGTGGAGGCGAACTGCCGCGTGATCGCCGCTGCTGCCCGGACCGCGGCAGCCCGCGGGGCGGCCGTCCTGGTGACGCCCGAGCTTTTTCCCGTGGGCTATGCTCCCCGCAGGGTGCGTTCCGGCCTGGATCCTTCCCTGCTGCCGGCACTGGAGGAGCGGCTGGCGGGCATTGCGCGCAGCAATCGCATTGGGCTGGTCTACAGTCTCCCGCGGGTTACCGGGCAGGGTGACTGGCAGATCAGCGCGACCCTCCTGGACGCCAGCGGTGCCTCCCTGCTCAGCTATGGCAAGGTGCACCTGTTCGGCGATGACGAGCGGGCGGCGTTCAGCCCCGCCCGGGAGGCTCCCGCCGTCGTGGACTTCAACGGCATCCCCACTTCCCTGGTGATCTGTTACGACGTCGAGTTTCCGGAGTCCGTCCGCGCCGCTGCGGTCAGGGGCGCGGAACTGCTGCTGGTCCCCACCGCCCTGGCGCACGGCTTTGACGACGTGCCCCAGGTCCTGCTGCGGGCGCGTGCGCTGGAGAGCCAGCTGACGATTGCCTACGCGAACCACTCCGGGGAAGAGGATGACTGCAGGTTCCTGGGCCGCAGCGTTGTTGCCGGGCCCGACGGCGGATTGCTGGCCGAGGCGGGCGGGGAACCACAGCTTCTCTACGCGGAGGTGGATCCGGGCGCCGCCGCCCGTGAGCGGCAGAATGTGCCGTACCTGGCAGAACGCCGCCCTGACCTCTACCGACTGTGGGGCCCCTAGGCAGGGTCCGCCGGCTCGGCGTCATCCACGTACTGCAGCGCAATCCAGAGCTCGGCCCGGGCCTGGGCCTGCCCCAGGTCAATGCCCAGCAGCTCTGCCACGCCGTTGATCTGGCGGCGGACGCTGTTCCGGTGCAGTCCCAGGTCCTTGGCGGTTGCATCCCAGCTCCCGTGCGCGCCCAGCCAGGACCGGAGCACACGAAGCTGTGACGCCCTTCGCTCGGCGTCCAGCTCCAGCACCGGCGCCAGGAGCCGTGCGGCCAGCAGCGCGCCGGCATCGCTTCCCAGCAGGCCGGTTACCGACCACGTCAGCTCCTCCTCCCGGAGGCTCTCGCGGGCGGTCGCCACGCGGGGGCGCAGCGCGCTGGCGCGCCGGTAGGCGGCGGCCAGCCCAGGCAGCTCAGTGGGTTCGCCCACCACCAGGCGCCAGCCCAGCTGTTCCACCTCTGCCAGCAGGGTTTCATCCACTTTGAGCCGGGTCACGGCCGCGAAACCGTAGTCCGTCAGCTCCACCATCTTGGTGTCGAAGAGCCTGCGCCACTGGAGCAGCTCCCGGACCGGGCCATCGGTGATGGCGGTGGATGGTTCCGCGCGCACGCCCTGCACCACCCGGACCGGTCCTGGCCTGGTTCCGGAAACGCTCTGGGCCAGCAGGTCCTGGAGGCTGTTCAGCTCGCGGCTATTGCCCCCGGACAGGCTCTCCGGGCGCAGCAGCAGGGCTGTGGCCAGTTGGCTGGGGGCCAGGGAGCCGCTGGTCCGCTGCCGGACCAGTAACTCCAGCAGTCCCACCACCGACGAAACCACGTTGTTCTGCGCCGGGGTGAGGGGCTTTTCCGTCCCAAGCACCAGGCTTCCGAGGGTGGCGTCCCGGGTGCTTCGCAGCGGGTGGCCGAACACCAGCACCGGCCCTCCGGCTGCTTCCAGGGTTTCCGTTTCCACGCGCGGGCCGCTGCCGCCGAGGAGCTTCTTCAGCAGCGGCTGGAGCTGGGAAAGTCCGACGGCGGCGCCCGCCCGGGCGCGTACCCTCCCGTCCGAGCCCACCAGCACAGCCCACACTGGAACGCGCTGGATCAGCGCCGCCAGCAGTTCATGTTCCGGACGGGCGGAGAGGACCGCCCGCATCAGGTGGCGGTTGGTCTCCGCCAGCTGCCTGAAGACCCGTGCGTTGCCGGATTCGAGAAGCTTGGAAAACTCGAGCCCCAGCGCAGCGAACGGAACGCTGGCCGGAACCTCCACCAGCGTGAGCCCGTGCCGCCGGCAGGCCTGCACCAGGTGGTCCGGTACGGCGTCGTAGTACGGCTCCAGGCCGAAGCCCAGGGCCGCGACCCCGGCCGCCACGAGCCGCCGGACGTATCCGTCCGCCTTCGCCTCGCTGCTGCCGCCGCCGCGGAAGGGCAGGCCGGCCGTCAGGACGAATTCACCGTCCATCAGATAGGGGGTGGGGTCCTCCAGCTCGCTGGGCTCCACCCAGCGCAGGGGGACCTCGGCGGCGCCGGCGTCGTTCACCACGGAAACTTCCGGAGGAAGCGCACCGAGGAACTGCCCCAGCGTGACGGCGTCGAGCTGATCCTGGGTGCCGTCCTTGACTGGTGCATTGCGTCTCATGGATGAACACTATAGGTCATTCTGCACACTGTGAGATGCCGCTCACACACCTACGCTGGGTGAGGGGAAAACCAGACCAACCAGCCAACGACATGAACGGACGTCAACGATGACTGTGCCTACACTTACCGGCCCGGCAACGGGCGGCCCCGGCGGAACCCAGGCCCGTCCCGCCCTGGGAGCGCAACTATTGCGCCGCAAGCCGATCGCCCAGATGGTCAGCGAGGCCGAAAACAACGGCGGCGGCCCCCGCCTGGTCCGGAGTTTCGGTATCCTTCAGCTGACCATGATCTCCGTGGGCGCCACGCTGGGGACCGGAATCCTGGTGATCCTGGGGGAGTCCGTTCCACTGGCCGGACCGGCCATCTGGATCTCCTTCGCCATCGCCGGCCTGGCCGCCCTGCTGTCCGCCGTTTCCTATGCGGAGATGGCCGGCATGGTCCCTGCGGCCGGCTCCAGCTACTCCTACACCTACGCCACCATGGGCGAAGGCATGGCCTGGATCTGCGGCTGGTGCCTGGTGCTGGAGTACGCCGTCTCAGTGGCCGCCGTCGCGGTGGGCGCGGGACAGTATGTCAATGAGACCCTGGCGGTGTTCGGTTCCGTCCTCCCGGACGCGGTGTCACAGCCCCCCGGCGCCGGCGGTGTGGTCAACATACCGGCCATGGTGATCGTGGTGCTGGCAACCATCCTCCTGGTCCGCGGAGCGAAGGAGAGTGCTTGGATCAACACCACGATCGTCGTCATCAAGGTGGGCATCCTCCTCTTCTTCTGCGCCGTGGCGTTCACCGCCTTCAACGCGGGCAACTTCGAGCCCTTGCTGCCGATGGGTGCCGCCGGCGTATCGGCAGCCGCCTCCACCGTCTTCTTTTCCTACATCGGCTTCGACGCCGCCTCCACTGCCGGCGAGGAGGCCCGCAATCCCAAGCGGGACCTGCCGCGTGCCATCATGCTGTCCATGCTGATCGTCACGACCATTTACGTCCTGGTGGCAGTAGCGGCGATCGGCGCCCGCCCCTGGGGCTGGTTCGATGGAACCGATGCCGCGCTGGTCCGGATTCTCGAAGAGATCACCGGCCAGCCGTGGATTGTGCTCGTTTTCGCTGCCGGAGCAGTGCTGGCGATTGCGAGCATCGTGCTGATTGTCCTCTACGGCCAGACGCGTATCCTGATGTCGATGTCCCGCGACGGCCTCATCCCCAGCATCTTCGGCCGCGTTTCCCGCCGCACCGGCACCCCTGTCGCCGGCACGCTCCTGGTGGGAACCGCCGTCGCGCTCACTGCCGGGCTGGTGCCCCTTGGCGCGCTCGCCGACGCCACCAGCATCGGTACCCTGTTTGCTTTCGCCCTGGTCAACGTTGCCGTCATCTACCTGCGCCGCACCCGGCCGGAGCTGGAGCGGACCTTCCGGGTGCCGCTCTTCCCGCTCACGCCCATCCTTGGGGCCGCGATGTGCGCCTACCTGATGGCCAACCTCGGCGCTGACACCTGGGTGGTGTTCGCCGTCTGGATGCTGGTGGGCGTGGCCGCCTATTTCGGCTACGGACGCCGGAACTCCAGGGTGGCTGCCATGAGCAACGAGGATTACCGTGAGTTGTCCGGTCGCCAACTTCCAACCACACAAGCCCCCGAAACGACGAAGGCAGAAATCTCATGACCATCGCCACCGAACTGCCGGCCTCAGACCCGTCCAGCACCTCTGCCAGCCCGGCTGCTCCTTTAACCGCAGGCGGCGCCGCAGCCGGTCCCATCACTATGCTGAACCCGGATTTTCCTTTCAGCTACGACCACTACCTGGCTCACCCGGACGGCCTGGGATCCGTGCCGGCCGAACTGCTCGGAACCGAGGTTGCGGTCATCGGAGCAGGGCTCTCCGGCCTGGTCACGGCGTACGAACTCATGAAGCTGGGCCTGCGGCCGGTTGTCTATGAGGCGGACCAGATCGGCGGACGCCTCCGCACGGCGGCGTTTCCCGCGGCGCCCGGAGTGGTGGCCGACCTCGGCGGCATGAGGTTCCCCGTGTCCGGCAAGGCGTTCTACCACTACATCGACCTGCTGGGCCTGGACACCCAGGAGTTTCCCAACCCGCTGTCCCCGGCCACGTCCAGCACCGTGATCGAACTGGCGGGCAAGAAGCACTATGCGGAAAAGCCGGGGGACCTCCCGCCGTTCTTCCGGGAGGTGGCGGAGGCCTGGAAGGCCGCTGTGAATGACGGCGCCAGGTTCGTCGAGATGCAGGATGCCATCCGGTCCAGGGATACCGCCCGGATCAAGGAACTGTGGAACGAGCTGCTGCCCCTGATGGACGAGCAGACCTTCTACGGCTTCATCGCGGCCAGCGACTCCTTTAAGAAGGCAGGGTTTGCGCACCGGGAGGCCTTCGGCCAGGTGGGCTTCGGCACGGGCGGCTGGGATACGGACTTCCCGAACTCTATCCTGGAGATCCTCCGCGTGGTGTACACCGACGCCGATGACCAGCACCGGCTCATCAGCGGGGGAGCGCAGCGGCTGCCCGAGGCACTTTGGCGGCACGCGCCGTCGGGCATGGTGCACTGGCCGGACGGAACGTCCCTGGCGTCACTGCACTCCGGTTCGCCCCGCGGTGCCGTGGGAAAGATCAGCCGCGACCCCGACGGCAACCTGCGCATCCGTGAACGCTGGGGCCGCGAAGCCAGGTACCCCGCGGTGGTAACCACCTGCCAGTCCTGGCTGCTCTCCACCCGGATCCACACGGAAGAGGCGCTGTTCCCCGCGGAGCTGTGGACCGCCATCGAGCGCTCGCACTACATGCAGTCGTCCAAGACCTTCGTGATGGTGGACCGGCCGTTCTGGAAGGACATCGATCCGGACACCGGCAACGAGGTGCTCTCCATGACGCTGACGGACCGGCTCAACCGTGCCACCTACCTGCTGGACAACGGGCCGGACCAGCCCGCCGTCATCCTGCTCTCCTACACCTGGAACGATGACGCGCTCAAGTGGCTGGCGTTGGATGCCGACGAACGGGTGGAGCTGATGCTGCACTCGCTGGAACAGATCTACCCGGGAGTGGACATCGCCAGCCACATCGTGGGCCAGCCCATCACGGTGTCCTGGGAGGCCGACCCCAACTTCATGGGCGCCTTCAAGGCCAACCTGCCGGGGCACTACCGCTACCAGCAGCGGCTCTTCACGCACTTCAAACAGGATGCACTGCCCGAATCACAGCGGGGCATCTTCCTGGCCGGCGACGACGTCTCCTTCACCGCCGGCTGGGCCGAGGGCGCCGTAACCACCGGGCTGAACGCGGTGTGGGGCGTGGTGAACCACCTGGGCGGTTCCTCCGCTCCGGGCAACCCGGGTCCGGGCGAACTGCTGGATGCCATCGGGCCTATCAGCCTGGACTAGGAGGCGTGCAGGTCGCGGTGGGCGGCGGCCAGTTCGCGGTAGCGGGCGGCGTTGGCCCGGACGCCGTCGTACTCCTCCTCGGTGAGTTCCCGGCGGACCTTGCCCGGAACTCCGGCCACCAGCGAGCGGGGCGGCACCACCGTGCCTTCCAGGACCACGGCGCCGGCCGCAACCAGCGAGCCGGCGCCGATCACCGCACCGTTGAGGACGGTGGCGCCCATCCCGATCAGGCAGTCGTCCTCCACAGTGCAGCCATGCACGACGGCGGCGTGCCCCACGCTGACGCGTTCGCCCACCGTGCAGGGGAAGCCGGGATCCGCGTGCAGCACCACGTTGTCCTGCAGGTTGCTGCCTTCACCCACGGAGATGGCAGCGGTATCGGCCCGGACGGAGACGCCGTAGAAGGCGCTTGAATCCCGGGCGAGGGTGGCGTTGCCGATGATCGACGCCGTCGGGGCAACAAAAACGGAGTCGTGGACGGCCGGGGTGGTCCCGGCGAAAGGATACAGAGGAGCCATGGGCCAAGCCTAGGACACCGCGCGCACCGGCGTCCGGATGTCCGCTCCCCGGGGGGGACCTTGGGCCTGATGACGGGGCAGGTCCCGATGGCTACGATGGGCCCCATGGAACTACGGCAAGCGGGTATTCCGGGCCTGCACCTGCGGACGGCCGGGCGCGGCAAAACCAGTCGGTTCCGCCAGCTCATGGGAAGCATTGAGCGGCTCAAGGCCCTCGACATACCTGTTGATGCGGCCAGGCCGCTGGCCGGACGGCTCGTGCGGAATGAGCGCCTCCGGAACGTGCTGCACGGCCAGGCCACCGGCATACCGCTGCACCCTGTCCTCACCGACGTTCCCTTCGGGGCCTGGTTCATGGCCGTCTTCCTCGATCTGTACCCGGATGCCGGCACGCAGCGGGCGGCCACCCGCCTTGTTGGACTCGGTGTGCTCTCCGCGGTGCCCACGGCGCTGAGCGGATGGGCGGAGTGGGCTCTTGCCGACAGGAAAACGCAGCGGATTGGCGTGGTGCATGCCGGCTTGAACGCGTCAGCGGTGCTGATCTTTGCCGGGTCCTGGGCTGCACGGCGGCGGGGCAGGCGCCGGCTGGGTGTCGGGCTCGCGCGGCTCGGGGCAGTGGTGCTGATTGCGGGAGGCTTCACCGGCGGCTACATGGGCAGGGACCGGCAGGAAGACCGGACCTAAGGTCCGGCCCGCCTCCCCGCGGTGTACATACCCGTCAGTTAAAGACCACAGTCCGGTTTCCGTCCAGCAGCACCCGGTGCTCCGCGTGCCACTGGACGGCCTGGACCAGTGTGCGGCCCTCCACGTCCCGGCCCATCTGGACGAACTGCTCCGGGGTGCGGGCGTGGTCCACGCGGATGACTTCCTGCTCGATGATGGGGCCCTCGTCCAGTGCCGCCGTCACGTAGTGCGCTGTGGCACCGATCAGCTTCACGCCGCGCGCATGGGCTTGGTGGTACGGCTTGGCGCCCTTGAAGGAGGGCAGGAACGAGTGGTGGATATTAATGGCCTTGCCGGTGAGTTCGGTGCAGAGCTCGTCGGAAAGGATCTGCATGTAGCGGGCCAGGACGGTCAGCTCGATGTCGTGCTCGGCGATGAGGGCACGGAGCTTGTCCTCAGCCTGGACCTTCGTGTCTTTGGTGACCGGGATGTGGTGGAACGGGATGCCGTAGAACTCGGCCAGCCCGGCCAGGTCCTGGTGGTTGGAGACGATGGCCGGTATCTCGATGGGGAGCGTCCCGGACCGCTGCTGGAAGAGCAGGTCGTTCAGGCAGTGGGCGGAGGTGCTGGCCATCACCAGGGTGCGGACCTTCTGTCCCACCGCGTTCAGGCTCCACTGCATGCCAAAGGCCTCGGCGACCGGCTCCAAGGCTGCCCGGAGCTCTGACGCGGGGGCCGCCGTGGTCACCTCCACCCGCATAAAGAAGTTGCCGGTGGCGGGGCTGCCGTACTGCTGCGAATCCGTAATATTGCATCCCGCCACCAACAGGGCGCCGGCCACCGCGTGGACGATTCCCGGGCGGTCCGGGCAGGACAGGGTTACTACGTACGCTTGCTTCAGCTGCTCTTCACTCACGCCTCATAGCCTACCCGCGCAGCAGCCCCCGGTTTTGGTACGCTGTGAGGGTCGCAACTGGCGTTGGGTGGCTAACCACCAGGGAGCGGCAATCACGAAGACCACGGATCGTACGCCTGGGCCGAGGGTCATGTCTTGCCGGATTTGGGGCTGCACCTGCGTCAGTACTGCAGCGCCATGCCCGCAGCTTCCACGCGCTGTCATCAGTGCGGCGTGAAGGTGCGCCAGCCGGTAGCCTGACCTTAGCAGTGCCCGTACGCCTAGCCAGGAGTTCTTTCGTGACTACAGCCACCTCCACCACCGCCGTCAGCAACCAGCCGCTGGCCGAGCTTGACCCCGAAATCGCAGCAGTCCTTGACCAGGAGCTCGGCCGCCAGCGCGGCACCCTGGAAATGATTGCCTCCGAGAACTTCGCCCCCCGCGCCGTTATGGAAGCACAGGGCTCCGTCCTTACCAACAAGTACGCCGAGGGCTACCCGGGCCGCCGCTACTACGGCGGCTGCGAATACGTTGACGTGGCAGAGCAGCTGGCCATCGACAGGGTCAAGGCCCTCTTCGGCGCCGAGTACGCCAACGTCCAGCCGCACTCCGGTGCCCAGGCCAACGCCGCTGCACTCTCCGCCATGATCACCCCCGGCGACAAGATCCTGGGCCTGTCCCTGGCCCACGGCGGCCACCTGACCCACGGCATGAAGCTGAACTTCTCCGGCAAGCTCTACAACGTGGCTGCCTACCAGGTGGAGGAAGACAACTTCCGCGTGGACATGGACAAGCTCCGTGAGCAGGCCATCGCCGAAAAGCCTCAGGTCATCATCGCCGGCTGGTCCGCCTACCCGCGCCACCTGGACTTCGCCGCCTTCCGCTCCATCGCGGACGAGGTTGGCGCGCTGCTCTGGACCGATATGGCGCACTTCGCCGGACTGGTTGCCGCCGGACTGCACCCCAGCCCGGTGCCGCACTCCGACGTCGTCACCTCCACCGTGCACAAGACCCTCGCCGGCCCGCGCTCCGGTGTGATCCTGGCCAAGCAGGAGTGGGCCAAGAAGCTTAACTCCAACGTCTTCCCGGGCCAGCAGGGCGGCCCGCTCATGCACGTCATCGCCGCCAAGGCCGTGGCCTTCAAGATCGCCGGCACCGAGGAGTTCAAGGAGCGCCAGGAGCGCGTCCTGGAGGGTGCGAAGATCATCGCCGACCGCCTCAACCAGGCCGATGTTGCCGAAGCCGGCGTCTCCGTCCTTACCGGCGGCACGGACGTCCACCTGGTCCTCGTTGACCTGCGCAACTCGCAGCTGGACGGCCAGCAGGCCGAGGACCTCCTGCACTCGGTGGGTATCACCGTGAACCGCAACGCCGTTCCGTTCGACCCCCGCCCGCCGATGGTCACCTCCGGCCTGCGCATCGGCACCCCGGCGCTTGCCACCCGCGGCTTCGGCGCCACCGAGTTCACCGAGGTGGCGGAGATCATCGCCACCGCGCTGAAGGCCGGCAACAGCGCCGACGTGGAGTCCCTGCAGGCCCGCGTGGACAAGCTCGCCGCCGACTTCCCGCTGTACCCGCAGCACGAGCAGTGGTGATCACATGACTGAAATGACCAAGACCGCACGGATCCTGGACGGCAAGGCAGCCGCTGCCGCCATCAAGTCCGAGCTGGCTGAACGCGTGGCCGCGCTCAAGGCCAAGGGCGTCACTCCCGGCATTGCAACCGTGCTCGTGGGTGCAGATCCGGCCTCGCAGCTGTACGTGTCCATGAAGCACAAGCAGTCCGAGGAAATCGGGATGAACTCGATCCAGCGGGAGCTGCCGGCGGACGCTACCCAGGCGCAGGTTGAGGCCCTCATTGACGAGCTCAATGCGGACCCCGCCTGCCACGGGTACATCGTGCAGCTGCCGCTGCCTAAGCACCTGGACACCGACGCCATCCTTGAGCGCATCGACCCCGCCAAGGACGCGGACGGACTGCACCCCACCAACCTTGGCCGGCTGGTGCTCAACGTCAACGGGGAGATCACCTCGCCGCTGCCGTGCACGCCCCGCGGCGTCATCGAGCTCCTGGAGCGCAACGGCTTCAGCCTTGCCGGCAAGCACGTAGTGGTGGTGGGCCGCGGTGTCACGATCGGCCGTTCGATCGGACTGTTGCTGACCCGGCGGGCCGTGAACGCCACCGTGACCCTGACGCACACCGGAACCAAGAACCTGTCGGAGCTGCTGCGGCAGGCTGACGTGATCGTGGGCGCGGCGGGTGCCAAGCACATCGTCAAGGCTGCGGACGTAAAGCCGGGTGCCGCCGTGCTCGACGTCGGTGTCACCCGCGAAACCGACCCCGAGACCGGCAAGAGCAGGGTCTTTGGCGACATCGATCCCGCCGCTGCCGAGGTTGCCGGCTGGATTTCGCCGAACCCCGGAGGCGTCGGTCCCATGACCGTGGCGCTGCTGATGACCAACGTGGTGGAAGCCGCCGAACGCCAGGTGGCACAGGCAAGCGGCCCGGCCACCGCCAGGTAGCCAGGTAGCCCCTTTTCATCGCCCGACGGCGGTACCGCACCTTGTTGGACAAAGGTGCGGTGCCGCCGTCGTCCTTTAAGCGAAAAGCTTGAGCGCAGAAGTGGAAGTCCCCTTCCACCTGCCCGCCGGCTCTACTAGTCTGCGGAGGGTGCACAACAAAGCCACCATGTCCTCCGGCGGCGCAACCGGCGCCGTCCAGCCAGCCGATGAGCCTCCCACCGAAGCCCGCCCGACCGTCATCACGGCAGAAAACCTGACCAAGACCTACGGCGACGTTGCCGCCGTGGACGGCATTTCGTTCAGCGTCCCCGCGGGGGAGTCCTTCGGCCTGTTGGGGCCCAACGGCGCCGGCAAGTCCACCACCATGAAGATGATCGGCGGCGTCACCCGGCGCACCTCCGGAGCCCTCCACATCATGGGACTCGACCCCGACTCGCACGGGCCCGAGGTTAGGGCGCACCTGGGCGTGGTGCCGCAGCAGGACAACCTGGACGAGGAACTCCGGGTCCGCGATAACCTCCTGGTCTACGGCCGGTACTTCGGCCTGCCCATGAGCTACCTGAAGCCGAAAGCCGATGAACTGCTGGAGTTCGCCCAGCTGACGGATAAGGCAAAGTCCAAGGTGGACGCGCTGTCCGGCGGCATGAAGCGGCGGCTGACCATCGCCCGTTCGCTCATCAACGAACCCCGGATCCTCTTGCTGGACGAACCCACCACCGGGCTCGACCCCCAGGCCCGGCACATCCTCTGGGACCGACTGTTCCGGCTGAAGGAACAGGGCGTCACCCTCATCCTGACGACCCACTACATGGACGAGGCCGAGCAGCTCTGCGACCGGCTGATCGTGGTGGACAAGGGCAGGATCATGGCTGAGGGATCGCCCGCGCAGCTGATCCGCGAGCACTCCACCCGCGAGGTGGTTGAGCTCCGGTTCGGATCCGAGCGGAACACCACCATCGCCTCGGAGCTGCAGGGCGTCGGGGAACGGCTGGAAGTCCTGCCGGACCGGGTGCTGATTTACGCGCACGACGGCGAGTCCGCCCTTGAGCAGGTGGCGTCCCGCGGCCTGCGGCCGCTGACATCGCTGGTGCGGAGGTCCTCGCTGGAGGACGTGTTCCTGCGGTTGACGGGCAGAAGCCTTGTTGACTGACGGCACGGCAAGGGAGGCGTTGCGGGCCCACAGCCCGGACATTGCGGCTGCCAGGGCACGGCGGTGGGGCGCGTTCTATTACGCCGAGCAGGTCCTGCGGGTGATGAAGGGCTACGGCTGGTCCATCATCATGTACAGCGTGGGCCACCCGGTGGCGTACCTGTTTGCCATGGGCGTGGGCCTGGCCACCCTGGTAGACGCGCAGGGCGCGGAGGCCTTCGGGGGAGTGGGCTACGTGACCTTCGTGGCCCCGGCGCTGCTGGTGTCCGCGTCCGTGATGACGGCCACCAACGAGTTCACGTTCCCCGTGATGGACGGGTTCAAATGGCGCCGCACCTACTACGGGCCGCACGCCTCGCCGCTGACTCCCCAGCAGATCGCGGCGGGCCACATCATGGCGGTAACCCTGCGCCTCCTGCTGCAGTCCGCCGTCTACTTCGCCGCTATTGTCCTGTTCGGTGCCGCGCCCGGCGGCTGGGGCTGGGCCACCATCCTGGTGGCAACGCTCGCGGGCCTTTCCTTTGGCCTGCCGCTGATGGCGTACTCGGCCTCCATCACCGAGGACAAGGGCCAATTTGCGCTGGTGATGCGGTTTATCGTGATGCCGCTCTTCCTGTTCTCCGGGACCTTCTTTCCGCTGGACAGCCTTCCGCTGGCGGTGCGCTGGGTGGGCTGGATCTCGCCCATCTGGCATGGCACCGAACTGGGACGCGTCTTCAGCTACGGGTACCAGCAGCCGCCGCTGCTGACCGTCCTCCACGCGGTGGTGCTCGTGGCTCTTGCAGTGCTGGGCTGGTTCCTGACCCGGCGGCAGTTCGCGGCAAGGATGGGCAAGTGAGCGCCGGCCTGCCAGTGGAAAGCGCACCGGACCAGGCCCGCAGCAGGACGTTCGGGCCGCTGTATTCGCGCAACGCCAGGGCCGTCATTTCGCGCGGCCTGCTGGCCACCCGGAGCACAAACTGGCTGGTGATGCTCTCCGGGTTCTTCGAGCCGGTCCTGTTCCTCATCTCCATGGGGGTGGGGCTCGGCGCAATCGTGGGCTCCGTCCAGGGCCCCGGCGGCGGGGAGATCAGCTACGCCGCATACATTGCCCCGGCCCTGCTGGCAGTCTCGGCGATGAACGGCGCGGTCTATGACTCCACCTGGAACGTGTTCTTCAAAATGAACTTCGCGAAGCTGTACCAGGGCATGCTGTATACCTCGCTGGGGCCGCTGGACGTTGCCCTCGGGGAGATCTTCCTGGCGCTCCTGCGCGGCCTGCTCTACGCCACGGGTTTCACGGCGGTGATGGGGCTTATGGGCTTGATTACCACGCCCTGGGCGCTCCTGATGGTGCCTGCCTCCGTGCTGATCGCGTTCGGGTTCGCGAGTATCGGGATGGGGATCACCAGTTTCCTGAAGACCTTCCAGCAAATGGACTGGGTCAACTTCGTGATGCTGCCCATGTTCTTGTTCAGCGCCACCTTCTACCCGCTGAGCGTCTACCCGCAGGCCATCCAATGGCTGATCCAGGCCATGCCGCTCTGGCACGGTGTCGAGCTGCTGCGCCAGATCAGCGTGGGCACCTTCACCGCGGCCACCCCCGTCCACATCGGCTACTACCTGATGATGACCGCCGTCGGCATGCTGCTCACGACTGTACGGCTGCGGCAGCTCTTCCTGAAGTAGGGGTGTGTTCGCCTCGGGTGGAAGGCGGCGGGAGCATACTCCGGCATTTGAGAGAATGGGTGCATGCAATCTCTGGGCAGCTCCAAGTCATCCTCCAAACCCGCCAGGGGCGGATTCTCCATGTTCCGCATCAGCGGGCCGGGACTGATGGTCCTCGTCACCGCCTTCGTTGTGGCCGTCATCTTCGCGGCAAACCAAAACGACGTCGTGGGCTGGGTTGTTGCCATCATCGCCGCCTTCTGGCTGGCGCTGGCCTGCTTTGTTGTCTTCAGCATCCAGAAGGCCGCCAAGAAGGCAGGAGCAAAGCTGACGGAAGCCCAGAATGCCTTCAGCACCGCTGCAGGGCGGGGTCCGTACGCCTCGGCCGACCAGGGCGGAACCCGGGTGGTTGCCGAGCGCAGCCAGGCGGACGAGGTCCGTGACCTTAAGCTGGACCACTCGTTCAAGATCGTCCAGGTGCAGATCCGCGTGGTGGAAGAGGAACGCGCCAAGGGCGCCGCTGCCAACCAGGACACCATCAACCGGGCCCTGGAAACCATTGAGATCACAGCCACCAATGCACGGGACATGATCAAGTCCTCCGGCGGCAGTGGAGAGCCGGTCACCGGAACCATCATCGACTAGAGTGGAGCGGGTGATCTCGGCATTGAAGAAGGACCACCTTCGCATCGCGTCCGTTAATGTCAACGGCCTCCGGGCTGCCTACAAAAACGGAATGGCGGCGTGGCTTGAGCCGCGCGGAGTGGACATCCTCTGCCTGCAGGAAGTCCGCGCCCCTGACGCTATCGTCCGGCAGCTGCTGGGCGAAGGGTGGCACATCCTGCACGCCGAGGCTGAAGCCAAAGGCCGCGCCGGCGTCGCAATCGCTTCCCGGGAGGAACCCCTGGCAACCCGTAACGGCATTGGCGACGATTACTTTGCCACGGCCGGACGCTGGGTGGAAGCCGATTTCCGTTTCGCAGATGCCGCCGGACACCCGGTCCAGCTCACTGTTGCGAGCGCTTATGTCCACTCCGGTGAGGTAGGCACGCCCAAGCAGGATGACAAGTTCCGGTTCCTGGACGTCATGACCACACGGCTGCCGGAACTGACCAAACACAGCGACCACGCCCTGGTGGTGGGTGACCTCAACGTTGCCCACACACCGCTGGACATCCGCAACTCGAAGGCCAACCTCAAGAAGGCGGGCCACCTGCCGGAGGAACGCGCCTACTTTGACCGGTTCTTCGGCGAGGAAATCGGCTGGCAGGACGTCCACCGCAACCTGGCCGGCCCGGTGGACGGTCCCTACACGTGGTGGTCCCAGCGCGGAAAGGCGTTCGACAACGACACCGGCTGGCGCATCGATTACCACCTGGCCACCCCGGCCCTGGCGGCGGCCGCCATCTCGGCCGTGGTTGACCGGGCACCCTCGTGGGACACCCGCTTCTCCGACCATGCCCCGCTGGTAGTGGACTACCAGCTCTGAGCCCCGAAGGTTTCCTCTCCCATGACTAGCCAGATCTCCCCGGCAACCAAGAAGCGCATCCTCTCCGGCGCCAAGCCCACAGCCGACTCCCTGCACCTGGGCAACTACATCGGAGCCGTCCGCAACTGGGTTGACATGCAGGCGGAGTACGACGCCGTGTTCTTTATTCCGGACCTGCACGCCATCACGGTGGACTTCGATCCCGCTGAACTGGCCAAGCGCACCCGGATTGTGGCCGCCCAGTACATCGCCGCGGGCATCGATCCGGACAAGAGCATCTTTTTTGTCCAGTCCCATGTGCCGGAGCACGCGCAGCTCGCCTGGGCACTGAACTGCATCACCGGATTCGGCGAAGCCTCGCGGATGACCCAGTTCAAGGACAAGACCCAGAAGTCCGGCGCCGACGCCGCCACCCTGGGCCTGTTCGCCTATCCCACCTTGATGGCCGCGGACATCCTGCTGTACCAGACCGACCTGGTGCCCGTGGGAGAGGACCAGCGCCAGCACCTGGAACTCACCCGCAACCTGGCCCAGCGGTTCAACACCCGGTTTGGCCACACGTTCACTGTTCCCGAGGCGACCATCGTCAAGGAAAGCGCCAAGATCTACGACCTTCAGAACCCCAGCGCCAAGATGTCCAAGACGGGGGAGTCGCCCAACGGAGCCATCCAGCTTCTGGAGGACCCGAAGGTCGCGGCCAAGCGCATCAAGTCGGCAGTGACCGACGCCGGAACCGACATCCGCTTCGACGCTGAAGAAAAGCCGGGCATCTCAAACCTGCTGACCATCTACTCGTCCCTGACGGGCAAAACCATCCCTGAGCTCGAAGCTGAATACCAGGGCAAGATGTACGGCCACCTCAAGGTGGATCTTGCTGAGGTCATGGTTGAGTTCGTTACGCCGTTGCGGAACCGCACCAATGAGCTGATGTCCGATCCTGCGGAGCTGGACAGGCTGCTCGCACACGGCGCCGAGCGCGCCCGCGAGATCGCCTCGGCCACCCTCGCGCAGGTGTACGAGCGCATGGGCTTCCTTCCGTCCCTCAGCCTTGCCGGAGTCCGTTAGCGCCATGTCGTCCAGCAAAGTCGCGGCAAGGGAAGCTGCCCGTGCCACCCGCCGGGTGGCGGGAACCCCCGGCGGTTCGCACGCAGACCCTGCGGATCACCGTGCTGCGGCTGCCAGCCCCGTGTCCCGGCCGGAAGACATCAGCGTTGGCGTCATCCTGGGTTTCCCGGCCGACATTGCCGAAGAGCTGCAGCGCTGGCGGGCATCCTTCGGCGATCCCCTGGCGGACGTCGTGCCGGCCCACATCACGTTGGTCACCACCACCACCACGCGGGACTGGGAGGGCACGCTGGAGCATGTCCGCGAGGTGGCCCGCCAGCAAAGCCCTTTCGACGTCACCATCGCAGGCACGGGGACGTTCCGCCCTGTTTCCCCGGTGGTCTTCATCAATGTGGAGGACGGGTTCGAGGACTGCGTCGACCTCCACGAAAAGCTCCAGCAGGGCCCCCTCCACCGTGAGCTGCCGTTTGCGTACCACCCGCACGTCACCATCGCGCACGATGTGGCGCCGGAAAACCTCGATGAAGCCGAAACGGTGCTGAGGAACTACAGGGCCACCTTCCCCGTGGTTAGCATGGGACTTTACGAGCACGATGCCAACGGCATCTGGCAGCTACGGGAAGAGCTGGACTTTGGGACCCAAACTGACAACGACGGCACCAGACCCGCGGATTCCGCCCCGGGCACAGCCGAAACAGGCGGGACAGCAACCGCTTCCCACTGACCAGGCCCACCTGAAGCTGGCCGCCATCCAAAAACGGATGGAATGGAACAGGGCCCGCAGGGCCGGCGGTGGACCCGTAGCCGGCCTAATGGCCATGTCCCAGTGGCTGCTTGCACGCCTGAACGCTTTCCGCCCCATGCGTGCCTTCCGGCACTACAGCCTCCAGCACGGCCCGCTGATGAGTGCAGGCATCGGGTTCAATATGTTCTTCTCGATCACCGGCCTCCTCGCCACCGGCTTTTCCATTGCCGGGCTGGTCCTGAGGGGGCAGCCCGTACTGCTGGAGACCATTATCGGCAGCGTGGCCCAGAGCGCGCCGGGCCTCCTGAAGGTCAACGGCAGTGAAGGATTGGTTGACCCCCAGGACCTTCTGAATCCGGACGGACTGGGCTGGACGGCGGCCATCGCGGCAGCCGTTACCGTCTATACGTCGCTGCGGTGGATTGCGAGCCTGCGGGACGGCCTCCGCGGCGTGATGGAACTGCCCCCGTCACTGGTCAATCCCATCCTCCTGAAACTGCGCGACGCCGGAACCCTGCTGCTGCTGGGCGTGGCCCTGGTCATCAGTGCCGGCGCGTCCCTCGTCTTTGGCACGGCCGCGGGATGGGTCGCGGACTTCCTGCGGCTCGACGACGCACTGGCTGTCCCGCTGAGCACCTCCATCAAAATTGGCGTGCCCCTCGTTTTGAACTGGGTGACCGCGCTCGTCATGTTCCGGCTCGCAGCGAACTTGAAGCTCTCGCGCCGCGCACTGCTGGAAGGCACCATCCTGGCGGCGTTGGGCACCACGGTCCTTCAGATCTTCAGCACCGAGCTTCTCGCCGGTGCCGGCCGCAACCCCCTCCTGGCACCATTCGCCATCATCATCGGACTGTTGATCTGGTTCAACCTGGTGAGTCAGGTGTACCTCGTTTCCGCAGGCTGGTCCGCGGTCCGCGAGGCTGACCACGGCATCTCATCCTCCGGCCACGAGAAGGGAACCTGGGGCGCCCGGCAGGTCCAGCCGGGAAAAGTGCCGGTACAGCCGGGCAAAGTGCCGGCACAAGCTGAGGCCGGCATGCGGAGCCCGGCCCGTGCCGCAGCTGCCCGGCGCAGGGGCAACGGGCGCACGCGGCAGCGCTGACCCCTGCCGCCGCCCGCCGCCTCAAGCCCTGCGCCGCCTCAAGCCCCGCGCCCGGAATTGCTGCCTGACCGCCTGGACGTTGCTACGGTGCAGCCACCAGTCCTTCCCAGGCCACGGTCCAGCCGGCGGGAAATCCGGGTGCATGCCGGTCCGGTCCGCCGTCCCAGCCCGCTGCCATCAGCGCGGCAGCGGCAAGCAGTCCGCCGTTGCCGGGGAGGTACAGCGGCAGCGAATCAGTCTGGCGGTTGTGCCCGTTGGGCAGCACTGTATTCTTCCCGGCGTCCAGCAGGAGGGCGTTGACGGCGGCTTCCGGGTCCTCAAGGCGCGCGGCGGTCATGGCCATCACCGGATAGTCCCAGCCCCAGGTGCTGTCCCAATCCCAGTCGGCAAGGACGCTGGCGAGCGTTGCCCGCATGGTGTCCTTGTCGATCAGGTCGGTTGCGGGCAGGACGCCCAGTGCGCACAGCATCGAGGGGTGGTCCGTCCGGATGGTGAAGGGGTCCACGTCAATGGCCGCGTAGACGCCGTCCCGTACCCGTGGCTTCACCAGGTGGCTGGCTACTTCCTGCCACGCCGGAACGGGCTCAAGCCCCAACCGGTCCCGCCAGGCCGCTGCAACCCGCAGGGCCCACTGCCAGTAGGCCAGTTCGAAGGTGGGATTGGTGACAGACGCCCGGATGGAGCCGTAGCTCTCCTGCGCGGGAATCAGGGGCGGGCCCAGCTCAAATCCCCGCGGCGTCGGGTGCGCGAAGCTTGCCATGAACGCGGCTGATTCGAACACGATCTCCGCAAACTCCTCGAGCACCTCCCGGCTGGGGTTGGCGCGGTAGGCAAGTTCCGCCAGGTGGATGGGATGCGGCTGCTGCCAGACCAGGAAGGTGCCGATAGGGCTGGGGCTCTCCCTCCCGTCCGGACCTACCTGCTTGGGCCAGCGGACGCCGTCGAAACCCTGCGCCCTGGCGGTCTGCCGCGATGCCTCCATCACGGTGGAGTACCAGCGCAGCGACGGGAGCAGGTGTTCCACACGGTTCCAGTGGGCGAAGTGGGCGGCGTGCCACCAGTGCATTTCCAGGTGGAAGCGCCCCCGCCAGGAGTTGCACACCAGCCCGGTTTCCTGCGGAGGCAGGGACCCGGAGCAGTTGATGGCCGTCAGGTACTGCGAGAGGACGATCCTGCGTTCCAGCTCCTTGGCCCGGGGGTCGTCCGTCGCGGCAAGCTCGATGGCGCCGCCGGACTGCCAGAAGCCGGGCCAGTACGCCTCCGAGGCCGCTGCCACGCTGCTGCCCGCTGCAGGGCCTGGCGTGCCGGAAAGCACGACGGCGGGCCCGGCTGGCGTGCCCGCGCCCGGCTTGGCTGCGGCCAAGGTAGCACCGGTTTCACCGCGGGGGACGCAGTCCCCGTCCCCGGCGGAGACGAAAGCAATAGCCAGGTCCATCACGCCCTGGCCCTCGCTGCCGCCCGGGTTGGGGCATATCCGGAGACGGTGCTGCCCGCTCTGCAGCACGGCGAGGTCGCGTGCACTGATCACAACCTGGTAGCGGGATCCATCCAGCTCACGGTGGGCGGTCCAGGCGGTGGATCCGGCATGCAGTCCAGAGGCGGCCGGTTCCCCGAGCGTGGTGGTATGGGAGTCCGGGCTGGTCCAGTCCGCGGCGTCGTGCCATGCCTCCGAGCCGTAGGGGAAGTCGATGGTGATGGCCAGGCGGCCCTGGAGGCCCGCGGACTCCACGCGGATGCCGAGCTCGTCGCGTTCGGGGTGGCACGCCGTTATGACCGTCACCGGGTGGCCGGCCAGCGTGAAGCGGCTCGTGACTGTCCCCGTCCACAGGTCGAGCATCTGCTCGGCGTCGGTGACGTCCCCTTCGGAAAGGGCATGGTCTCGTCCTGCATCCACCAGCCTGAAGCCGATGCGTCCCAGATCCAGGCGGTGCGGGTTGGCCCGCAGCCACGTTTCGGCGAGGGACGTCCCGGTTTCGCGGTCGTTGACGATGCCGCCCACCATGTCCACGTAGGGCACAGGTCCATGCGGTGAGTCATAGAGGACCGTGGAGCCTGACAGTTCATAGGCCTGGGCGGGCGGTGTGGCGTGCCATGCCCACTGGGCCTGCGTGCCAAGGAGTGTTCCCGGCGGCAGTTCGTCCCTTGCCCCCACAGGATAGGAGCCAGGGAGTGACTGGAGGCCGGTGAGGTCCATCGTGAAGGCGAATTCACCATTGCCTACGGACACAGGGCTCCGCGGGTCCAGGGACTGCTGGCGGACGTTGTGGCGCCGGACGAGTGCGTTCCTGTCAATGGGGCCGCTTAGGTGTATCCCCGGGGACGGTGCCGCAGGCCTGGAGGTGCTGTTGGTGTTGCTCACTGTGTCCGCCTTCCTGGCGTTGACGCTTCGGCAGCATCTTGATACGTTTCACGAAACCGTTTTCTGATGCCAGAAGGAAGCATACCCAATGGAGCGTAGCCTTTTCCGGTCATTGCGTACATCAGTTGCAGCCATCGCTGCGATAAGCCTGGTGAGCCTCACCGCAGCCTGTTCCAGTGCGCCGTCCGACGAAGCGCAGGACGGGCCCGTTGAAATACGTTTCTCCTGGTGGGGCAATGAGGGGCGTGCGCAGCTGACCACCAAGGCCATCGCGGAATTCGAGGCCGCCAACCCGGACATTAAGGTCAAACCCGAATACGGCGATATCAGCGGCTACTTTGACAAACTGGCCACGCAGGTGGCCGCCAACGACGCTCCCGACGTCATCACCATGGGCGGGGCCTATCCCGCCGAGTATGCCAACCGCGGCGCACTGCTTGATCTGTCCAAGGTCGGCGGGTCGCTGGACCTGTCCACAATGGACCCGGGAGCCCTGGAAAACGGCCAGGTCCAGGGCACGCAATACGGGGTTTCCACTGGTGCCAACGCCCTCGCCATCGTTATCAATCCCACTGTTTTCGCCGCAGCCGGGGTCCCGCTTCCGGATGACAGCACGTGGGGCTGGGACGACTTCGCGAAGACCGCCGCGGACGTGACGGCCAAGAGTCCCAAGGGGACCTACGGAACGGCCACCGTCCTCACCCACGATTCGCTGGATGCCTTTGCCCGGCAGCGGGGTGAATCGCTCTACACGCAGGACGGCCAGCTGGGCCTGGGCAAGGACACCGTGCAGGACTACTTCGACTACTCGTTGAAACTGAGCGAGTCCGGGGCAGCGCCAAATGCGTCCGAAACGGTGGAGAAGTTGAACGTCAGCACCGAACAGACCCTCATGGGCATGGGCCAGGCCGGCATGATGCTCACCTGGAGCAACTCGCTCTCCGCGCTCAGCAAGGCCTCCGGCGCCGACCTGAAGCTGCTCAAACTCCCCGGCGAAACACCCACCGCGGGCATCTGGCTCCAGTCATCGCAGTTCTACACCATCTCGGCCCGCAGCAAGCACACCGAAGCTGCGGCAAAGCTTGTGGACTTCCTGGTCAACGACGAGTCCGCCGCCAAGATCATCCAGAGCGACCGTGGCGTCCCCAGCAATTCCGGCATGCGCACCGCCATCCAGGACCTGTTGACGCCGCAGGGGAAGGTGGAGGCGGAGTACATCGACCAGATCGGCAAGATGGACTTCGCCCCTACCTACATCGGACCCACCGGATCAACGGCAGTCTCCGAGATCACCGCCCGCATGAACACCGACGTCCTCTTCAAGCGGCTCTCGCCCGAGAAGGCTGCCGAGCAGTGGATCAGCGAAAGCAATGCCGCAATCGGCAAGTAGGCGCCGGAGCCGGGCAGGAGGCGGCACCCAGCAACCGGTTACTGCCCGGCGTCGAGGTACTGGTCCGCCCAGGCGGCGATGATCCGGGCAGCCCGCGCCGCCTGGCCCTTTCCGGTGAGGAGATGGTCGCTTCCCTCGAGGGAAACGAAGTTCCTGGGGTGGCGGGCTGTCTGGAAGATGGTGCTGGCATTCTCGATCCCCACGGTGTTGTCCGTGGGGGAGTGGAGCACCATCAGCGGCTTCTGCAGCTGCTTGATGCAATCCGTCAGGTCCGCGTTCTCCAGGTCTTCCACGAAGTGCTTGCGGATCTCCACCCGTTTCCCGCCAAGGTCCACTTCGGCGCTGCCCTCACTCAGGATCTTGTCCAGGGCTGCGTCAAAGACGTGTGCCACGTGCTTCGGCGAGAAGGGGGCGCCAACGGTAGCTACGGCGTCGAGCTCCGGGATCTCCCGGGCCGCAGCCAGGACGGCCGCGCCGCCGAAAGAATGGCCCACGAGCAGGGAAATCTGCTTCCCCTCGGCGCGCATGAACTCAGCAGCCTTGACGGTGTCCGCCACCTTGTGGCTGAAAGATCCTGCGGACCACTCACCGGCGGATCCGCCCAGGCCCAGGTTGTCGAACCTCAGCATGCCCACGCCACTGTCCGCCAGCGCCTTGCACATCCGCGAGGCGGACGGGCTGTCCTTGCCGAGCGTGAAACCGTGCGAAAAAACGCCCCAGCCCTTGACCGGCCCTTCAGGGACATCGATGATGCCGGACAGCGTTTCGCCGGTGGAGCCTTCGAAGGTGACTTTTTCGGAGCGGGACACGGCGTCCCCTTTCGTTTGGTACAACTGGCTGTGGGCCCACGCCCGCCGGGTTCCCTGGCCGAGCTTGCGAGGTCAGGGGGCGGGTGGGGAGAAACAACGACGGCGCCGCATCCCCGCAGTGGGGAGGGGCGCCGTCGTCCGCTGGATCCGTGTGGTCAGATCTTGCGGGAGAGAATCGCCTGCTTGACCTCGGCGATGGCCTGGGTCACCTGGATGCCGCGCGGGCATGCTTCGGAGCAGTTGAAGGTGGTGCGGCAGCGCCACACGCCTTCCTTGTCGTTGAGGATCTCCAGGCGCATGTCGCCGGCGTCATCACGTGAATCGAAGATAAAGCGGTGGGCGTTGACGATCGCGGCAGGACCGAAGTACTGGCCGTCGGTCCAGAACACCGGGCAGGACGACGTGCACGCGGCGCAGAGGATGCACTTGGTGGTGTCATCGAAACGCTCACGGTCCTCGGCGGACTGCAGGCGCTCCCGGGTGGGCTCGTGGCCCTTGTTGACCAGGAAGGGCATGACCTCGCGGAACGACTGGAAGAACGGTTCCATGTCCACGATCAGGTCCTTCTCCACCGGAAGGCCCTTGATCGGCTCGACCGTGATGGGCTTGGACGTGTCCAGGTCCTTCAGAAGGGTCTTGCAGGCGAGGCGGTTGCGGCCGTTGATGCGCATGGCATCGGAGCCACAGACGCCGTGCGCACAGGACCGGCGGAAGGAGAGGGTGCCGTCCGTTTCCCACTTGACCTTGTGCAGGGCATCCAGGACGCGGTCCGTGCCGTACATGGTCAGGTGGAAGTCGTCCCAGGTGGCTTCCTCGGAAACCTCCGGGTTGTACCGGCGGACGCGCAGGTGCACATCGAACGTGGGGATCTCGCCGCCACCACCGACGCCGGCAGGCAGTTCGATCTTTGAGGCTGGCTCAGCAAGTTCAGCTGACATCTTAGTACTTCCTCACCATCGGCTCGTAGCGGGTAAAGACGACCGGTTTGGTGGCCAGGCGGATGCCGGCGATTGACTCTGCCGATCCGTCTGCCGGCGCGTGGTCATCCTTGTACGCCATGGAGTGCTTCATGAATTTTTCGTCGTTGCGGTCCGGGAAGTCCTCGCGGAAATGTCCGCCACGGGATTCCTCGCGGTAGAGGGCTGCAACGGTCATCACCTTGGCCAGTTCCAGCAGGAAGCCGAGCTCAACGGCTTCGAGCAGGTCAAGGTTGAAGCGCTTGCCCTTGTCCTGGACGTTGATCCGCTTGTACCGCTCCTCGAAGGAGGCGATGTCGCGCAGGACCTGGTGCAGGGTTTCCGCCGTGCGGAACACCTGCATGTTGGCGTCCATGGTGTCCTGGAGTTCCTTGCGGATCACGGCCACCTTTTCGTCGCCGGTGCCGTTGCGGGCAATGTCCAGCAGTTCGGTGGTGTAGGCCAGCGGGTTCTCCGGCAGTTCCACGAAGTCGGCCGTCTTGGCGTACTCGGCCGCCGCGATGCCCGCGCGCTTGCCGAACACGTTGATGTCCAGCAGCGAGTTGGTGCCCAGGCGGTTGGAGCCGTGCACCGATACGCAGGCCACTTCGCCGGCTGCGTACAGTCCGGGGACCACGGTGTCGTTGTCCTGCAGGACCTCGGTGGTGATGTTGGTGGGGATGCCGCCCATGGCGTAGTGGGCAGTCGGGAACACGGGAACCGGCTCCGTGTACGGCTCGACGCCGAGGTAGGTGCGGGCGAACTCGGTGATGTCCGGCAGCTTGGCATCGATGTGCGCCGGCTCCAGGTGCGTCAGGTCCAGGAGGACATAGTCCTTGTTGGGGCCGCAGCCGCGGCCTTCACGGACCTCGTTGGCCATGGAGCGGGCAACGATGTCGCGGGGCGCCAGGTCCTTGATGGTGGGGGCGTAGCGCTCCATGAAGCGCTCACCCTCCGAGTTGCGGAGGATGGCACCCTCGCCACGGGCGGCCTCGGACAGCAGGATGCCGAGGCCCGCGAGGCCTGTCGGATGGAACTGGAAGAATTCCATGTCCTCCAGGGGGATACCGCGGCGGAAGGCGATGCCCATGCCGTCACCGGTGAGGGTGTGGGCGTTGGAGGTGGTCTTGAAGACCTTGCCCGCGCCGCCGGAGGCGAACACCACGGACTTGGCCTGGAAGACGTGCAGTTCCCCGGAGGCGAGGTCGTAGGACACGACGCCGGCAACACGCTTCTGCTTGTAGGGCGTGCCGTCCTCGCGGACAGCATCCTCTTCAACCGTCAGCAGGTCCAGGACGTAGTACTCGTTGTAGAACTCGACGTTGTGCTTGACGCAGTTCTGGTACAGGGTCTGCAGGATCATGTGGCCGGTGCGGTCCGCGGCGTAGCAGGCACGGCGCACGGGGGCCTTGCCGTGGTCGCGGGTGTGTCCGCCGAAGCGGCGCTGGTCAATCCGGCCCTCGGGCGTGCGGTTGAACGGCAGGCCCATCTTCTCGAGGTCCAGCACGGCGTCGATGGCTTCCTTTGCCATGACCTCCGCGGCGTCCTGGTCAACCAGGTAGTCGCCGCCCTTGACGGTGTCGAACGTGTGCCACTCCCAGTTGTCTTCCTCGACGTTGGCGAGTGCTGCACACATGCCACCCTGCGCGGCACCTGTGTGCGAGCGGGTGGGGTAGAGCTTGGTCAGTACTGCTGTGCGCGCGCGCTGACCGGATTCGATCGCGGCGCGCATGCCAGCGCCACCGGCACCGACGATGACGACGTCGTACTTATGGACCTGCATACCAGACGCTCTTTCTCTCAAAATTCGCTATAAAACAACGGGCCGGCGTTGCCTGCTCCGCAAAACAAGGCCCGCGGAGATGCCCGCGGGCCCGAGGTGGTGCCGGTGCTAGGCAGGGCAGAAACCGCCAGGCAGGGGCACACCGTCAACGACGGGGCAGGGATCGAAGGTGAAGATCACCAGGGTGCCCAGGACGATGATGACGGCGGTGGCCGAGTAGAGGACCGTCTTCAGCCAGCGGCGGGTTGAGTCCTTTTCGGCGTAGTCGTTGATGATGGTGCGCACACCGTTGGTTCCGTGCAGCATGGCCAGCCACAGCATTGCAAGGTCCCAGAACTGCCAGAACGGATCGGCCCACTTGCCGGCCACAAAGCCGAAGTCGATGGCCTTGATGCCTTCACCTACCAGGAGGTTCACGAAGAGGTGCCCGAAGATGAGCACCACCAGGACCACACCGGAGAGGCGCATGAAGAGCCATGCGATCACCTCGAAGTTGCCCTTGCTGCCGCCGTGGCGGCGGTACTCGGGTGCGATCCGCCCACTGCGTGGATTTTCGATGGTTGCACTCATGGACTAGTGACCTCCCAGGGCGAGGGACAGGTGGCGGATGGAGAAGGCGACCATGGTGACCAGCCACAGGCCCAGGACTGCCCAGAGCATCTGCCGCTGGTACTTGGCGCCCTTCTTCCAGAAGTCAACGGCGATGATGCGCAGGCCGTTGAACGCGTGGAAAACAATGGCGGCAACAAGGCCGGTCTCGCCCAGGGCCATAAGGGGGTTCTTGTACGCACCGATCACGGCGGTGTAGGCCTCGGGTGACACCCGTACCAAGGAGGTGTCCAAAACGTGGACCAACAAGAAGAAAAAGATCACTACACCGGTAATGCGGTGTCCTACCCAGGACCACATGCCTTCACGGCCGCGGTACAAGGTGCCAGCTGGTTTTGTCGGCACTGATAAACCTCCCTGCAACACAGCGGCGCTGGCATGAGATCCACGCGGGGGGAACGCCTGCTGCGAGAGCACTCGTAGCTCAGGCCTAAATTTAGGCTCCGCTCACAGCTTATTCAATTTAGGAGCTCCTTGGTGACCAGCAGTGGCGCGGATCTTCCTAATTTATGAGACAAAGGACACACTGCCCGCCAGCAGGTGCGCTGTGCAGGACTACTGTCCCGCCGGCGTTCGTGCGCACCCAGGGGCGGAAACTGCCTCCGAAGGCGCCGCGCCGGGGTTCCGCTAAAGTAGGCGGTGATGAGTACAGACAAAGTGACAAGCCCGGCATCACCCCTTGACCGCTTCATTGCGGTGATCCCGGCCGGCGGTGTGGGGACCCGCCTCTGGCCTCTGTCACGCGCCGCAGCTCCCAAATTCCTTCACGACCTCACCGGATCGGGCAGTACACTCCTGCGCGCCACCTATGACCGGCTGCAGCCGCTGGCCGGGAGCAAGGTGCTGGTGGTAACCGGAAAGGCCCACCGGGACGCCGTGTGCCGGCAGCTTCCCGAAGTCCAGGATTCGGACCTCGTCCTCGAATCCGAGCCTAAGGACTCCGCCGCCGCGATCGGCCTTGCCGCTGCAATCCTGCACGAACGCGACCCGGACACCATCATGGGTTCCTTCGCGGCCGACCAGGTGATCAGTCCGGACAACCTCTTCCAGCAGGCCGTCCGGGAGGCCATCCACACGGCCGCGGCCGGCAAGATCGTGACCATCGGCATCAAGCCCACCCACCCGTCCACCGGGTTCGGGTACATCCGGTCCGGCCAGGAACTGCACATTGATGGCGCACCCAGCGCCCTTGACGTGGTGGAGTTCGTGGAAAAGCCGGACGAGGAAGTGGCCCAGCAGTACGTGGACAGCGGCAACTACGTCTGGAACGCCGGGATGTTCGTGGCGCCGGTGGCGCTGCTGCTCAAGCACCTGGAAGCCAACCAGCCCGAACTGTTCCGGGGCCTGCAGGAGATCGCCCAGGCCTGGGACACCCCCGCCCGCGAGGAGGTCACCGCGAGGGTGTGGCCCACCCTGCCCAAGATCGCCATCGACTACGCAGTGGCCGAGCCTGCCGCCGAAGCCGGGGACGTCGCCGTCGTGCCCGGTTCCTTCCGCTGGGACGACGTCGGGGACTTCGCCTCCGTGGGCCGGCTCAACAGTGCCAAGGAAGTGGATGACGTCACGGTGCTGGGCGAAGGCGCACGCGTCTTCACGGAAAATTCCAGCGGTGTGGTGGTTACCGACACCAAGCGCGTCATTGCCCTGATCGGAATCCAGGACGTCGTCATCGTCGACACGCCGGACGCGCTCCTGGTGACCACCATGGCAAACTCCCAGCGGGTGAAGGCCGCCGTGGACGCCCTCAAGGCCAGCGGAGACACCGACGTCCTTTGATGTAATCCTGCGACCGTGATGGCCGGTAATCAGCTGACCCTCGCTAGAGTGAAACAGTGCGCAATTACACTACTGAAGCCGAGCCCACCGACCTGGTGGCTCCCTGGCTCGAGCCCCTCCTGCCGGAACTGATCGACTTCCGGCGGGACCTGCACGCGCATCCGGAACTGTCCTTCAAGGAGTTCCGCACCACGGACAAGCTGGCGGAGCGGCTCGAGGCTGCCGGACTCGCGCCCCGCCGCCTCGAGGGAACCGGCCTCACGGTGGACGTGGGGGAGGGACCTATCGCCACGGCTCTCCGCGGTGACATCGACGCCCTGCCCATCATCGAGGAAACAGGGCTGCCCTTCGCTTCGAAGAATCATGGTGTCACCCACGCCTGCGGCCATGATGTCCATACCACCACCATGCTGGGCATCGCCCTGGTGCTGCACCGGATGCACCAGGAAGAGCCGCTGGGCGCCACGGTCCGTATCATCTTCCAGCCCGCCGAGGAAACCATGCCCGGCGGCGCCCACGCCTGCATCGAGCAGGGGGTGCTGGAGGGCGTTCCGCGGATCCTGGCACTGCACTGCGATCCGCGGATCGAGGTGGGCAAGATCGGCACCCGCATCGGCGCCATTACCTCAGCGTCCGACACCATCCGGATCGAGCTGTCCGGGCGCGGCGGGCACACCTCCCGCCCGCACCTGACCGAAGAGCTGGTGTTCGCACTGGCGCAGATCGCGGTCAATGTGCCCGCCGTCCTCTCGCGCCGGGTGGATGTCCGCAGCGGAGTCTCCGTGGTCTGGGGGCAAATCTCCGCAGGATCCGCACCCAACGCAATTCCCGGCACCGGCTACATGGCGGGAACCATGCGCTGCCTGGACCGCGATGCCTGGCACGAGGCCGGCGAGCTCCTGGACGAGGTGGTCCACCAGGTGGCGGCACCCTACGGAGTGGATGTCCGGCTCGAACACACCAGGGGAGTGCCCCCGGTGGTCAACTCCGAACATGAAACCGCCATCATCGAGGCGGCCGCCCGCGCCGAAATCAGCGAAGATGCCGTGGTCCTGACGCCGCAGTCCATGGGCGGGGAGGACTTCGCCTGGTTCCTCGCCGAACTTCCCGGTGCCATGATGCGGCTGGGCACCAAGACTCCCGGCGGCGAGGAATATGACCTGCACCGCGGTGACTACATCGTGGACGAGCAGGCCCTCGGCCTGGGGATCCGGGTCCTGACCGCGGCGGCGCTGCGCACCATCCGCCACCGGTAGTCGCACGCCGCCCGCCGTCGTCGGGCTTTCACCTCACACCAAACTGTTCGCATCCCCATCTAAGTTGTGCACAACTTACTTGTGTACTATCGTTTTCTTCATGACCGATGCACCCAGGCTGGACCACCAGGTCTGCTTCGCGCTCTACTCCGCCTCCCGGGCCGCCACCGCGGTGTACCGCCCGGTCCTCGAGGAGCTGGGCCTGACCTATCCCCAATACCTCGTGATGCTGGTGCTGTGGGAAAACGAACCCCGCGGCGTGAAGGAGATCGGCGAAGAGCTCGGCCTGGACTCCGGCACCCTGTCGCCGCTGCTGAAGCGGCTGGAGGCCCTGGGGCTGTGTGAGCGCCGCCGTTCGGGCGAGGACGAGCGCCGCGTCGCCATCCACCTCACCCCGGCGGGGCGGGAGCTGAGCAGCAAGGCCGGTTCCATCCCGCAGCGGCTCGCGCAGGCGGCGGGGCTCACCGCGGAGGAGCTTGACCAGCTGCGCCACACGCTTGGGCGCCTGACCGCCGCGCTGCACGACGCGCACTGACGGCACCGGTCCGGAACTTTTCATCCCACCAACAGGACGGATACAACCCGTGAAAACTCTTTACACTGCCGAGGCCCTCGCCTCGGGCGAAGGACGCGACGGCACCGCGCGGACCAATGACGGCAAGCTGGACGTCGCACTGTCCAGTCCCGTCGAACTTGGCGGAAACGGCCAGGGGACCAACCCCGAGCAGCTCTTCGCCGCCGGATATGCGGCCTGCTTCCACTCGGCCCTCCGGCTGGTAGGCCGCAAGGAACGGGCCGACCTGACCGACTCCGCCGTGGCCGCGAAGGTTCACCTGGGCCAGCTGGACGGCGCCGGCTTCGGGCTTGCCGCGGAGCTGCAGATTGCGCTGCCCGCCCTGGACCTGGCCACTGCAGAGGCGCTGGTCGCCAAAGCCCACCAGATCTGCCCGTACTCCAACGCCACCCGAGGCAACATTTCCGTAGACATCAAGATCCTGGAGTTCGCCGCATGAGCCTCCCCTCCGTAACCCGCGAAATCCAGCTGGCCTCCCGGCCCGTGGGCCGGCCCGTTCCGGAGAATTTCCGGCTGGCCGAGTCCTCGCTGCCGGAACTTGGCGACGGCCAGATCCTGGTCCGGAACCTGTTCATCTCCGTCGATCCCTACATGCGCGGCCGCATGAATGACGTGAAGTCCTATTCCGCCCCCTTCGCCCTGGACGAAGCGCTCGACGGCGGCGCGGTGGGCGAGGTGCTGGCGTCCCGTTCCGGACAGTACAAGGAGGGGGACGTCGTCGTGCATTCCCTCGGCTGGCGGGAGTACGCGGTGGTTGAGGGGAAGGCGGCCACCAAGGCCGACACCGGGCTGGCACCGGCGCCCGCGTTCCTCGGGGCCCTGGGGATGACCGGCCTCACGGCGTATGCAGGGCTGCTGAAAGTTGCGGAGTTCGCGCCGGGAGATGCGGTATTCGTCTCCGGGGCGGCCGGAGCCGTGGGCTCGCTGGTGGGCCAGATTGCCAAGGCAATGGGCGCTTCACGCGTCATCGGCTCGGCTGGCTCGCCCGCCAAGGTGGCCCGGCTGCTGGAGCTCGGCTTTGACGCAGCTTTCGACTATCACGACGGGCCGGTTCGGGAGCAGCTGGAAAAGGCTGCGGGCCCCGGCGGAATCGACGTGTACTTCGACAACGTGGGCGGGGAACACCTGGAAGCCGCCCTGGCCGTCCTCAACGTGGGGGGACGCGTGGCCATGTGCGGCGCGATTGCCCAGTACAACTCCACCGAGCCGACCCCGGCGCCCCGCAACCTGATGCTCGCCATCGGCAAGCAGCTCACCCTTAAGGGGTTCCTGGTGGGCGGCCAGCGGCAGCACGCCGCGGAGTTCGCCGGGAAGATGGCGGGCTGGCTGTCCGACGGCACTGTCCGGTACGACGAGACCATCGTGGAGGGCCTGGACAACGCACCGCAGGCCTTCATGGACCTCCTTGACGGTGCCAACACCGGAAAAATGCTGGTCCGGCTCTAAGCCTGACCGGCCCGAACAACCAGGAGGGGCGCCGCTTTCACGCGGCGCCCCTACTGGTTGGTAACAACTTGTAAACAATCTTCGGGATACCCTGCCGCCGTGCTACGGGCACGTGGCGCAGGCCACTAAAGTTGGTGCCATCAGTGCGCTCCGGCGCAGTGCTGCGTGCCCTCAGTGAAAACAGAATTTCAGTGCAGAAACGGACACTCATTGAATTCGAGCCGTAGCGCCTCTCTCTTCATCCTGGAGGAAAATTGAAGAACTCACTGCGTGCAAGTTTCAAGCGGGGTTCAATGGCCGGCGTGGCTACCCTCGGTGCTTCGGCGCTTCTGTTGACCGCCTGCGGCGCAGCGCCCGAAGCCGGAAGCACCTCAACGGCGGAAGCCAGCGACTACACCGGCTGCATCGTCTCCGACTCCGGCGGGTTCGATGACCAGTCCTTCAACCAGTCCTCCTACGAAGGACTGAAGAAGGCCGAGACCGACCTGGGGATCAAGGTCAACCAGGTCGAATCCAAAACCAACAACGACTTCGAGCCGAACCTGCGCGCCATGGTCAGCGCCGGCTGCGACCTCACCGTCACGGTGGGGTTCCTGCTGGGAGACGCCACTAAGGCCCAGGCCGAGGCCAACCCGGACAGCCACTTCGCGATTGTCGACTTCGGTTACGAGACGCCTATCGCCAACGTCAAGCCGATCATCTACGACACCGCCCAGGCCGCGTTCCTTGCCGGGTACCTCGCAGCCGGCACCACCAAGACTGGCACGGTTGCCACCTTCGGCGGCATTAAGCTTCCCACCGTCACGATCTTCATGGACGGCTACGCGGACGGCGTCAAGTACTACAACGAGCAGAAAGGCAAGGACGTCAAGCTCCTTGGCTGGAACAAGGAAGCCCAGGACGGCAGCTTCACCGGCGACTTCGAGAAGCAGGACGTCGGAAAGCAGCTCACCCAGAACTTCCTGGACCAGGGCGCAGACATCGTGATGCCCGTAGCAGGTCCGGTGGGCAAGGGCGCCGGCTCCGCACTCAAGGAAGCCAAAGCTGCCGGCAAGGACGTCAAGCTGATCTGGGTTGACTCCGATGGCTACCTGACGGCTCCCGACTACAAGGACATCATGCTGTCCTCGGTCATGAAGACGATGGGCGACGCCGTGGAGGCCGTGGTGAAGGATGACAAGGAAGGCAACTTCGACAACACCCCGTACGTGGGCACGCTGGCCAACGAAGGCGTCCAGCTGGCACCGTTCCACGACCTCGACTCCCAGGTCCCCGCAGAACTGAAGTCCGAGCTTGAGCAGATCAAGAAGGACATCATCGACGGAAAACTGACGGTCGAATCCGAGGCAAGCCCGAAGGCCTGATCCCTGCCTGAGCGCCACCCCCGGCCGGTTACCGACTGGCCGGGCGGTGGCGCTTTTTGCTGGCTGCCCCGCACCGGACCGCAGCCCGCGTATCCCAGGACTGCACCCACTAGGCTGGTGCTGCAGCCACATATCCCGTCCGGTCGATCACTGGACGCTTCGAGATTGGTCAGAGTTTTGAAACTTGAACTCAGAGGGATCACTAAACGATTTGGCACCCTGCTTGCCAACGACCACATCGACGTGGTGGTTGAGCCCGGACAGATCCACTGTCTCCTGGGTGAAAACGGGGCCGGCAAATCCACCCTCATGAATGTGCTGTACGGCCTTTATGAACCGTCCGAGGGCGAGATCCTCGTCGACGGCAAGCCCGTCTCCTTCCGAGGGCCCGGTGACGCCATGGAGGCGGGCATCGGCATGGTCCACCAGCACTTCATGCTGGTCCCGGTCTTCACCGTCGCGGAGAACGTGGCGCTCGGCGCGGAGCCCACCAAGGCCGCCGGCTTCCTCAACCTGGACGAGACGCGCCGCCGGATCAAGGAAATTTCCGATCAATACGGCTTCGACGTTGACCCGGACGCCCTGGTGGAGGACCTGCCCGTGGGCGTCCAGCAGCGGGTGGAAATCATCAAGGCGCTGGTCCGCAACGCCCAGGTCCTCATCCTGGACGAACCCACGGCCGTCCTGACACCCCAGGAAACCGACGAACTGCTGGACATCATGCGGCAGCTCAAGTCCGGCGGGACGTCCATCGTCTTCATTTCGCACAAGCTGCGGGAAGTCAAGGCAGTCTCGGACACCATCACCGTGATCCGGCGCGGCAAGGTGGTGGGGACGGCTGACCCGGCTGCCTCCACCACCGAACTGGCGTCCATGATGGTTGGCCGCGCCGTCAGCCTCACCCTGGACAAGGCCCCGGCACAGCCCAAGGAGAAGACGTTCGAGGTCCGGGACCTCACCGTCATCGCCCCCAACGGCCAGCACGTCGTGGACGGACTCAGCTTTGACATTGCCCGCGGGGAAATCCTTGCGGTAGCCGGCGTGCAGGGCAATGGCCAGACGGAACTGACGGAGGCGATCCTCGGCCTCCAGGAACGCGTCCACGGTTCCATCCTGCTGGACGGGCAGGAGCTCCGGGGCCGCACCGTCAAAGAGGTGCTGAACGCCGGCGTCGGCTTTGTCCCCGAAGACCGCTCCGTTGACGGCCTGATCGGCACCTTCTCCATCGCCGAGAACCTGATCCTGGACCGGTATGACCAAGCGCCCTTCGCCAAGGGCATCAGCATGAGCCCGGCCAGGGTGCTGGAGAACGCCAAGAGCCGGATCGACGAGTTCGACGTCCGGACCCCGTCGGGTGCACTGGCCGCCGGAACACTGTCCGGCGGCAACCAGCAGAAAGTTGTGATGGCCCGCGAGCTGTCCCGCCCGCTGCGCCTTTTCATTGCCTCCCAGCCCACCCGCGGCGTGGACGTGGGATCCATCGAATTCCTGCACAAACGGATTGTGGCCGAACGGGACCAGGGCACGCCGGTGATGATCATCTCCACCGAACTGGACGAAGTCATGGAACTGGCTGACCGTATCGCCGTGCTCTACAAGGGCAAACTCGTGGGTGTGGTCCCGGCCGGCACCAGCCGCGACGTCCTGGGCCTCATGATGGCCGGCATCCCGCCGGAGGAACATGTCCGTACCACCCAGGCCGGAAAGGCCGCGGACGCCGCCACCATCAGCACCTCCGACGCCGAAGGAGGCGACCATGTCTGAAAAGCACCCACCCAAGCACGCTGGAGGCGAGCCCGCCGGGCGGGCGGAGCAGCCCACCCCCGCGGCGGAGGAGACCGCCGCGATCGTATCCGTTGATACCGCCGGCGGCGCCATGGAACCCTCGGCCGTCCCTGCAACGGCCCAGAGCGGCCAGCTCCCGGGCGGTCCCGACACCCTGCTCCGGAAAATCTTCACCGGCAGCGGCATGGTCTCGGTCCTGGCGGTCCTGCTGGCCCTCATCATCGGCGGGCTGCTCATTGCCAGCACGGACAGGCAGGTTGCCACCACGGCCACCTACTTCTTCGCCCGGCCCACCGATTTCCTGGCTGCCGTCTGGAACGCGGCAACACGCTCCTACATTGCCCTGTTCCAGGGCTCGGTCTTCAACCCACGGGGCAACGGGGTGGCAGCCCAGTTCGCGCCCTTCATGGAAACCCTCACCATCGCCACGCCACTCATCACGGCCGGCCTGGGCGTTGCCCTGGCCTTCCGAGCAGGTCTGTTCAACATCGGTGCGCAGGGCCAGATCATCGTGGCCGGCATCCTGGCCGCCTGGGTGGGATTCGCGCTCGACCTGCCGATGGGCCTGCACCTGCTCCTGGTTCTGGTGGCCGGCATCATCGGCGGTGCCTTCTGGGGCGGACTCGTCGGCGTCCTCAAGGCCCGCACCGGCGCGCATGAGGTCATCCTCACCATCATGTTCAACTACATCGCGCTGTATTTCCTGCGGTACCTCCTGAACACTCCCGCCTTCCAGCGGCCGGGGGAGTCGAACCCCATCTCGCCCATCCTGGACCCCACCGCCGTCTATCCGCAGATCTTCGGCAGCCAGTACCGGCTCCACCTTGGCTTCCTCCTGGCCATAGCGGCCACCGTCCTGGTGTGGTGGCTCCTCAACCGCTCCACGGTGGGCTTCGAGTTCCGTGCCCTGGGGGCAAACCCCAAGGCAGCGCAGACTGCGGGCATCAACGTGTCCCGCTCCACCATCCTGGTCATGGCCCTTGCCGGCGGCCTCGCCGGCATGTCCGGCGTGGCACAGGTGGCGGGTACGGAGAAAGTCCTCACCGACGGTGTGGCCGCCACGTACGGCTTTGACGCCATCACGGTTGCCCTGCTGGGGCGTTCGACGCCGTGGGGCACTTTCGCGGCAGGCCTGCTGTTCGGCGCCTTCCGCGCCGGAGCGGTCCAGATGCAGATCCAGACCGGAACCCCCATCGACATTGTCCTGGTGGTCCAGTCCCTGATTGTCCTGTTTATTGCGGCTCCGCCGCTGGTCCGGGCCATCTTTGGCCTGAACCCCCGCCGCCGGAAGCCCGCCCGCCCGGCCAAGTCCCGCGAGGCAGCAACCACCGGAGGTGCAGCATGAGCACGACAGTATCCTCATCAAGGCCCGGCAACCCGCAGCCCGGAAACACCGGCAAGGATGCTGCCGCCGCCACTGTCTCCGCCAAGCCGGTGGGCTGGAAGACGCCGGTGTTCCTGGCTGCCTTCGCGCTGATCGCCCTCGTGTTCTTCGGGCTGCTCGCACCCAACCAGACCGCAAGCTTCGGGATCTCCACGGGCAGCGACTTCTTCCAGTTGCCGGCCATCCAGGTGAACGCTTTCGCCGGCGGCCTGGTGCTGTCCATCCTCCTGCTGGGACTGGCGGCCTACGCCATCTACCTCAAGACCAGGGACAAGTCCGTCCCTGGCTGGCTCACCGTGGCGTTCATCGTCCTGTTCGTGGCCGCGTTCCTCATTTGGGTGGTGGGCGGCGCCCGGACCCCCAGCATCTCCCTGGCCGGGCTCATCGCCGGGTCGGTCACCCTGGCGGTTCCGCTGGTGTTCGGATCACTGTCCGGCGTCCTCTGCGAACGGGTGGGCGTGGTGAACATCGCCATCGAGGGCCAGTTGCTGGGCGGAGCGTTCACCGCCGCGATCGTCGCCAGCATCACGCAGAACCCCTTCGTGGGGCTGCTGGCCGCCGCCGTGGCAGGTGCCGTGGTTTCCATGGTGCTGGCACTGTTCAGCATCAAGTACCTGGTCAACCAGATCATCGTCGGCGTGGTCCTGAACGTGCTGGTCTCGGGCGTGACAGGCTTCCTGTTCAGCACCGTGATGCAGGCCAACAAGGCACAGTTCAACTCCCCGCCAGGGCTGGACATCATCGAGATTCCCATTCTGTCCAGCATCCCGGTCATCGGTCCCATCCTGTTCCGCCAGTCCCTGGTGGGCTACCTGATGTACATTGCCGTCTTTGTGGTCTGGGTGGGCCTCTTCAAGACCCGGTGGGGACTCCGCGTCCGGGCTGTCGGCGAGCATCCGCAGGCCGCGGACACTCTGGGCATCAACGTCAACGCCACCCGTTTCTGGAACGTCACCCTGGGCGGGGCAGTGGCCGGCATCGGCGGGTCCTTCTTCACCCTGGTGGCCATCGACAGCTTCACCAAGGAGATTTCCGGTGGCCGCGGCTTTATTGCCCTGGCGGCCCTGATCTTTGGCCGGTGGAACCCGATCGGAGCTTTCTTCGCCGCGCTGCTGTTCGGATTCGCTGACAACCTGCAGAGCATCGTCACCATCATCGGCACGCCGGTTCCCAGCCAGTTCATGGCCATGCTCCCGTACCTGGTGACGGTCCTGGCGGTGGCGGGGCTGGTGGGCAAGTCCAGGGGACCCGCGGCCAGCGGCATTCCGTATGTCAAGGGCTGACGGCGTGGACGGACCTGCTGGCATGCGCGGCGCCGCGGACAGTGGCGGGGCCCAGCCGGTTGACTGGGAGGCATTGAGGGCAGCCGCCGTCGCGGCGATGCACCACGCCTACGTTCCCTATTCGAAGTTCCCGGTGGGGGCCGCGGCCCTCACCGGCGACGGCCGGCTGGTCAGCGGCTGCAACGTGGAGAACGCCAGCTACGGCCTCACCCTCTGCGCCGAATGCGCTCTGGTGGGCAACCTGCACATGACCGGCGGCGGACTGCTCCGCGCGTTCTATTGCGTGGACGGGGACGGCCACATCCTGATGCCCTGCGGGCGCTGCCGGCAGTTGCTGTACGAGTTCCGCGCTCCGGACATGGAGCTCATGACCACCCAAGGCATCAAGACGATGGACCAGGTGTTGCCCGACGCCTTTGGTCCCCAACACCTGGAGGAAACACCGTGACTGACAAGGTGGCAAAGACCCACGCAGTGGACAGCAATGCCGAACCGTTCGACGCCGTCGATATCATCCGCGCAAAGCGGGACAAAGGTGCCCTGAGCCCGGAGCAGATCGACTGGACCATCGACGCCTACACCCGCGGTGCGATCGCCGACGAGCAGATGGCGGCCCTGAACATGGCCATCCTGCTCAACGGCATGAACCGCACGGAGATTGCCCGCTGGACAGCGGCGATGATCGCCTCCGGCGAGCGGATGGACTTCTCCAGCCTGCGCAGGCCCGACGGCGGCCTGAAGTACACGTCGGACAAGCACTCAACGGGCGGTGTGGGGGACAAGATCACCCTGCCGCTCGCGCCCCTGGTGGCGGTCTTCGGGGTGGCTGTCCCGCAGCTCTCGGGCCGGGGGCTTGGCCACACCGGGGGCACGCTGGACAAGCTGGAGTCCATCCCGGGGTGGCGTGCTTCCCTCAGCAATGACGAGATCCTTGCGCAGCTCCAGGACGTGGGCGCCGTGATCTGCGCCGCCGGTGCAGGCCTGGCGCCCGCTGACAAGAAGCTCTACGCGCTGCGGGATGTCACCGGCACGGTGGAGGCCATCCCCCTGATCGCCTCGTCCATCATGAGCAAGAAAATCGCCGAAGGGACCGGCTCGCTGGTCCTGGACGTCAAGGTGGGCAGCGGCGCGTTCATGAAGGATGAAGCCAGGGCGCGCGAGCTTGCCGAGACCATGGTGGCGCTGGGCAAGGACGCGGGCGTGAACACCGTGGCGTTGCTCACCAACATGGACACCCCCCTGGGACTGACGGCGGGCAACGCCATCGAGGTTGAGGAATCCCTGGAGGTGCTGGCCGGCGGCGGTCCCAACGACGTCGTGGAGCTGACCGTGCGGCTCGCCGAGGAGATGCTCGCCTGTGCGGGAGTTACCGACGCCGATCCCGCCGCCGCGCTCAAGGACGGCCGTGCCATGGACGTCTGGAACCGCATGATCGAAGCCCAGGGCGGCGACCCCCGGGCCAAGCTGCCCGTTGCCCGCGAGTCCGAGGTGGTGTACGCCCCGGCGGACGGGGTGCTCGTGGAACTGGACGCCCTCGCCGTCGGTGTCGCAGCCTGGCGCCTCGGGGCCGGACGTGCCCGGAAGGAGGACGCGGTCCAGGCAGGCGCCGGTGTCCGGATGCATGCCAAGCCCGGAGCCCTGGTCCGGGCGGGGGAGCCGCTGATGACCCTCCTTACGGACACCCCGGAGCGGTTTGCGCGGGCCAAGGAAGCGCTGGAACATGCAGTCGTCATTGCACCGGAGGGATCCAGGCCGGCACAGCGGTTGATCATCGACCGAATAGCATAGGGATCCATGCAGGCCATCAATGACTTCATCCTCGCCGCGGCCGGACAGCCCTGGGTGCTGTTCGTCGTGCTTGCGTGCTGCATCATTGACGGCTTCTTTCCGCCCATTCCCAGCGAATCGGTGGTGGTGGGCCTGTCCGCAGTCGCCGCCACCGCCGATGTTCCCAACCCCTGGCTGCTGATGCTGGTGGCCGCGCTTGGTGCCTTCTCGGGTGACAACATCGCCTACCTGATTGGCCGCCGGGTGGGTACCCGGCGCTGGGCGTGGATGCGCGGACCTCGGATGCAGAGCGCCTTCCGGTGGGCCGGCAGGGAACTGCGCAAGCGGCCGGCGTCGCTGATCCTGGTGGCGCGGTTCGTCCCGATCGGCAGGGTGGCGGTCAACCTCACCGCCGGCGTAACGCACTACCCGCACCTGCGTTTCGTGGGCCTGACACTTCTTTCAGCGACCCTCTGGGCCGGGTACTCGGTGGGAATCGGGCTGTTCTTCGGCCAATGGTTCGAGGACAACCACCTGCTGGGGGCGGTCATCGCCATTGTGTGCGCGGTGGCGCTGGGGATCGTGGTGGACCTGGTCATCAACCGCGTCAGGCGGCGGCCGCCAATGGTGGAGCGGATGAAGGAACCCGAAGCGTAGGTGAAGCGTTGTTCCAGCAGGTGGGGGCGTAGCGAAGGCGCCCTGGCCATGGGACACTTAGACACGATTTCCGCCTGGCTGGGCCACTGACGGCCACGCCAAATTGCATAGGAGCAAGACCCGCGTGGAGTTTATTAATGAGGCCGTGCTCCATGCAGCGGGTCAGTGGTGGATCTACCCGCTCCTGCTGGTGTTCTTCTTCGTTGACGGCTTCGCCATGGTGGTTCCCAGCGAAACCCTGATCGTGGCCCTGGCGGCCTTTTCCCGGCACAGCGGCGAACCGAACCTCTGGATCCTGGGCTTCACCGCCCTGGTTGGAGCCATCGCCGGGGACAACATGGCCTTCATGCTCGGCAGGCGCATCGGCCTGAAGCGGTGGAAATGGATGCGGCGCCCCAAAGTCCAGAAGGCCTTCAGCTGGGCCCGCTACGAGCTGGACAAGCGCGGCGCCGTGCTGATCTTCACCGCCCGCTACATTCCCTGGGGCCGGGTTGCCGTCAACTACGTTGCAGGCAGCACAGGATTCCCGCACCGCCGCTTCTTCCTGCTCGACGCTTTCGCCTGCATCACCTGGGTGGGCTACTCCATCGGCATCGGGCTCCTGGCCAGTTCATTTCCGTGGCTGCACCACAATCCGCTCCTCAGCGCCGGCATCGCGGTGGTCTTCGCCATCGTGCTGGGCGTCCTCCTGGACCATGTGCTCCGGCTGTGGCACAAGCACCTCGCCCGGAACGACGCCCAGGAGGTTGACGGGTGGCTCGACGGCGGCCCGGCCGGCGCCCGCGGTCCACAGAACGGCAGCGCGGCGCACTTTGCTTCCGCGGCCGGGGACGGCGAACCGGCAGCCAAGTAGCGGCTGGCTTTGGACTCCTGCCCACCCTAAGGTGGGAACGTGACTGAGCCCATTGTTGACGCTGCCCCTGCCATCGATTTCGACCTGAAGAACCTGCCCAAGGTCTCCCTCCACGACCACCTGGACGGAGGACTGCGCCCGGCCACCATCATCGAGCTGGCGGAAGCCGTTGGGCACACGCTGCCTTCCACCGATCCCGTTGCTCTGGGCGAGTGGTTCCGGGAGTCCGCCAACTCCGGTTCGCTGGTCCGTTACCTGGAAACCTTTGACCACACCGTCGCCGTCATGCAGACCCACGAGGGCCTGGTCCGCGTGGCCAAGGAGTTCGTTGAGGACCTCGCTGACGACGGCGTGGTGTACGGCGAGGTGCGGTGGGCGCCCGAGCAGCATCTCCAGAAGGGCCTCTCACTGGATGAAGCCGTCGAGGCCGTGCAGGAAGGCCTTGAAGCCGGTGTCGAGGCCGTGGGGGAGAGCGGGCGCGAAATCCAGGTGGGCCAGCTCATCACCGCCATGCGCCACGCGGACCGCGGCCAGGAGATCGCCGAACTCGCCGTCCGCCACCGCAACAAGGGTGCCGTAGGCTTCGACATCGCCGGAGCCGAGGACGGCTTCCTTCCCTCCCGCTTCCGGGATGCCTTCACCTACCTTGCGCAGCACAACTTCCCCGCCACCGTCCACGCCGGCGAGGCCGCAGGGCTGGAGAGCATCCAGTCCGCGCTGGTGGACGGCCGCGCCCTCCGCCTGGGCCACGGCGTCCGGATCGCCGAGGACATCATGGTGGAGTTCGAGGACGACGCCGAGGACACGGTCGGCCTGGTTACCCTGGGGGACCTTTCCAGCTGGATCCGGGACCGCGGCATCGCCCTGGAAATCTGCCCGTCCTCCAACCTGCAGACCGGTGCTATTGCCGGCTTCGGCGAGGGTATCGAGAGCCACCCCCTGGACATGCTGTACCAGCTCGGCTTCAACGTCACCATCAACACCGACAACCGGCTGATGAGCGGCGTTACGCTGACGGACGAGTTCGACCTCCTGGTGGAAACCTTCGACTACGACCTCGACGACCTGCTGGAGCTGACCCTCAACGCCGCCGAGGCATCCTTCCTGCCGCTTGAGGAAAAGGAAGCCCTGGTGGAGTACATCAACGACGCTTACGCCAACCTTGGCTAGCCAGCCGGACGCGGGCAGCATCCCGGCAGGGGAGGTGCAGGAGCTTCTCTATGTGATTGCTGCCCTGCGGGAGCACTGCCCCTGGATGGGGGCGCTCACCCACGCATCCCTGGTGGAGTACCTGCTCGAAGAGGCCTTTGAAGTGGCCGAAACGATCGAGGCCGCCGCGCCCGCCGAAGAGCAGGACGCGGCCGGGCCGGTGAATGTCCAGGGAATCGACGACGCCGAGCTGCTGGGTGAGCTGGGCGACGTCCTGCTGCAGGTGGTGCTGCACGCCCGGCTCGCCGAGGAACGCGGCGCTTTCACGTTCGACGACGTCGCACGCGGCCTGAGTGCCAAAATGGTCCGCCGGAACCCCCATGTCTTCCTTCCGGACGGCTCACTGCAGGACACCTTCCCCGCAACCGTCCAGGAGATTGTGCAGAAGTGGGACGCCGTGAAGCGGGCCGAGCGGCCTGAACGGCGGGACCCGTTCGCAGGGATTCCCCAGGCGCTCCCGGCGCTCGCCCGGGCACAAAAATCCATCGACCGGGCAGCACGGGCCGGAGTTGCCTTGCCGCCTGCGGTTCCCGTCCCCGGCACGGAAGAAGAGCTCGGGGAGCTGCTGCTCGCCGTCGTGCATTCCGCCCGGACCAGCGGATTCGATGCGGAGCGTGCCCTGCGCGGCGCCGTCCGGCGCTACCAGCAGCGCGTCCCCCAGCCGCACCACCAGGGATAGCCGCGCCATCATGACGTCCGGGCGCTGGATAGGTTTCCGTAACCCGGACCACTCTCGACTACGCTGGTCTCTGACGAGTACGTCGAGTCTTTCTGTTAGATCCCCCCGTTAATCGCCCATAAGGAGCAAATTCATGGCGCTTATCGATGCCATCCACGCCCGCGAGATCCTCGATTCCCGTGGCAACCCGACCGTAGAAGTTGAGGTCCTGCTCTCCGACGGCCAGATCGGCCGCGCAGCAGTTCCCTCCGGTGCCTCCACCGGCGAGCACGAGGCCGTTGAACTGCGCGACGGCGACAAGGGCCGTTACCTCGGCAAGGGTGTGCAGAAGGCCGTTGACGCGATCATCGACCAGATCGCCCCGGCCCTGACCGGCTTCGACGCCACCGACCAGCGCAGCATCGACCAGGCCATGCTGGACCTGGACGGCACCCCGAACAAGGGCAAGCTGGGCGCCAACGCCATCCTGGGCGTGTCCCTGGCCGTTGCCAACGCAGCCGCCGCGTCCGCCGACCTGCCGCTGTACAAGTACCTCGGCGGTCCGAACGCCCACGTGCTGCCCGTCCCGCTGATGAACATCCTCAACGGTGGCAGCCACGCCGATTCCGACGTCGACATCCAGGAATTCATGGTTGTCCCGCTGGGTGCCGAGACCTTCTCCGAGGGCCTCCGCTGGGGCGTTGAGGTCTACCACGCCCTCAAGTCCGTCCTCAAGGAAAAGGGCCTCGCCACCGGCCTGGGCGACGAAGGCGGCTTCGCGCCGAACCTGCCGTCCAACCGTGCGGCACTGGACCTCATCCAGGAAGCCATCAAGAACGCCGGCTACACCCCGGGCAAGGACATTGCCCTGGCCCTGGACGTTGCCTCCTCCGAGTTCTTCACCGACGGTGCCTACCAGTTCGAAGGCAAGTCCCTGACCTCGGCCGAGATGAGCGCCTACTACGCCGAGCTCGTGGCCGACTACCCGCTGGTGTCCATCGAGGACCCGCTGGACGAGAACGACTGGGACGGCTGGAAGACCCTCACCGATTCCATCGGCGACAAGGTCCAGCTCGTTGGCGACGACCTGTTCGTCACCAACCCCTCCATCCTGCAGCGCGGCATCGATACCAAGACCGCCAACTCGCTGCTGGTCAAGGTCAACCAGATCGGCTCGTTGACCGAGACGCTGGACGCCGTCAGCCTGGCCCAGCGTGCAGGCTATACCACCATCACCTCGCACCGCTCCGGCGAAACCGAGGACACCACCATCGCCGACATCTCGGTGGCCACCAACGCCGGCCAGATCAAGACCGGCGCTCCGGCCCGCTCCGAGCGCGTCGCCAAGTACAACCAGCTGCTGCGCATCGAAGAGGAACTCGACGACGCCGCACGCTACGCCGGCCGCGCTGCCTTCCCGCGTTTCAAGGGCTAGTAGCCGCGTAAAACAATCAGCGGTGGCTATGGTTGAAAGACCATAGCCACCGTTGCTGTTTGAGCAGCACGTGTCATAGCAGTACGTGTTCCAGCCCCGATAGTGGCGGCCCCAGGCAGGCTGCGCGTTTCAGGAGTATCATGGCTACCCGCCGTCCCAAAGTCCCCAAGGTTGCCCCAGCCCGTTCCGCACAGGAAGCTTCCGGCGACGCGGACGTCATCCGCGCAGACTTCGGCCCGGGCAAGGACACCAGCTCAGGCGGGACACCACGGGAATCCGCCGGTGCGCCGTCCGCCGCATCACCGGCAGGACGCCGGGAGCCGCACGGCCGCAAGGACGCCGGGCAGGCAACCCGCCGCAAGGGGAGCAGCGCCACCTCGGGCACGGCACAACGTGCCGGCACCGGAGCCGCAGACGAAACAGCAGAAGACCAGCAGCCCGTTCCGGCCAAGGCGTTCTCCGGACGGATGCTCGCACTGGCCGTGGTGATGGTTGCCATCACCATCATGCTCGCGCCCACAGTCAAGATCTTCTTCGACAAAAAGGCTGAGATCGACGCGCTGAACGCCGACATCGCCGCCCGCCAGGCCGAGGGCGACGCCCTCCGGCAGCAGGTCTCGCGCTGGCAGGACCCCAACTACGTGAAACAGCAGGCACGCGACCGCATTAACATGGTTATGCCGGGAGAAACCGGCTACTGGGTTTTCGGCAGCGACCTGCCGGCCGGAGAAACCAGCAGCCAGCCCGGTGCAGCAGCACAAGACCCCGCCGATCTGCCGTGGGTGGATTCCCTGTGGGAGTCCATCACGCGCGCGGCTACAGACTGAACCGCAACAGGAAGGACGGCCCGCCACAGTGGAACACAACACGGCAGCCGCCCGGGACGAATCCCGCCAGCCATCAGCACACGACCTTGAAGTACTGAGCCGCCAGCTGGGACGGCCGGTCCGTGACGTGGTGGAGATTCCTGCACGCTGCATCTGCGGCAATCCGCTGGTGGCCGCCACCGCTCCGCGCCTCAGTAACGGAACACCGTTCCCCACCACGTTCTACCTGACGCATCCGGTCATCACCTCAGCGGTCTCGCGGCTCGAAGCCGCGGGCGTCATGAACGAGATGAATGACCAGCTGGCCGCCGACGACGACTTGTCTGCTGCCTACCGCTCGGCCCACGACGCCTACCTGGAAGCCCGCAACGCCATCGGCGAACGCTCGGGGATTGGGCCCGTCCCGGAGATCGACGGCATCTCTGCCGGGGGCATGCCCACCCGCGTCAAATGCCTGCATGTCCTGGTGGGCCATTCGCTGGCCGCCGGCCCGGGGGTCAACCCCCTGGGGGACGAAAGCCTGGACCGGATCAAGGAATGGTGGACCGCTGACAGGTGCTACTGCGAGGGAGCCTGGGACACCTCCGGTGAAGCCCCCTCGCGGGACCTCAGCCGCCATGGACCCCAGGGCCTGCCGGACATTGTCGGCCGGCCCGCTCCCGTCCGGAAATCCGCAGCCACGGCGGAGGCCCCGGAATGACGCGCGTTGCAGCCATCGACTGCGGCACCAACTCCATCCGCCTCCTGATCGCAGACATCGAACGCAGCAACGGGACCACCGCACTGCATGACGTGGTGCGTGAGATGCGCGTGGTCCGGCTGGGCCAGGGAGTGGACGCCACAGGGGAACTCGCGCCGGAGGCCCTGGAACGCACCTTCGCCGCTACCGCGGATTATGCGCGGCTGATCCGGGACCATGGGGCAACAAAGGTCCGCTTCGTGGCAACCTCTGCCAGCCGGGATGCACGGAACAGGCACGTTTTCGTGGACGGAATCCGGAACCTGCTGGGCGTGGAACCGGAAGTGATTTCCGGCGACGAGGAAGCAGCCCTGTCCTTTGCCGGCGCCAGCAGCGTCCTCCCCATCCTGGATGGCCAGGAAGTGCTGGTGGTGGACCTGGGCGGCGGCAGCACCGAATTCGTCCTGGGCACGGCCAGCGGGGTCACGGCCGCAAAGTCCGTAAACATCGGATGCGTCCGCCTTACCGAACGGCACCTCCGGGACGATCCGCCCACTGCCCAGCAGATAGCAGCCGCGGAAGCCGACGTCGACGCAGCCATCACCCGCGCCCGCCAGGACGTTCCGCTGGAACGCGCCACCGCCGTCGTCGGTGTTGCCGGCTCCATCACCACCATTACCGCGCATGCGCTCGGACTGGCCGAATACTCGCCCGACGCGATCCACGGCGCCGAACTGCCCCTGGACACTGTCCGTGCCGCCTCGACGGGCCTCTTGGAAATGCCCCGGTCCCGGCGGGCCGCCCTGCCCTACATGCACCCCGGACGGGTGGACGTCATCGGCGCCGGCGGGCTCGTGTGGCGGCGCATCCTTGAACACATGGGTGAGCTCACCGGCGGCCGCATCACCACCGCCACCGCCAGCGAGCACGACATTCTCGACGGCATCGCCCTGAGCATCGGCTGACCGGATGTACCCCGCTCTTCTCCGGACGGCCCGCCTGCCCCGCGCCGCAGCCTCAGCCCTCCTGGCACTGGTCCTTGCGGCGTCCTGCCTGGGCTTCGGCCTTTACTCCGCGCCCGCCGCGCAGGCGGATGAGTGGCGGGACAAACAGTACTGGCTCGCCGAGTCCGGCATCACCAAGGCCTGGGAGGTCTCCAAGGGCGCGGGCGTCAAGGTGGCCGTCATCGACAGCGGTGTGGACGCGGAGCACCCGGACCTGTTGGGCGCGGTGGCCGGGGGCTATGACGCGTCCGGTGCGGGCCGGCCGGACGGACAACAGGGCGTGGGCATCAAGCCGGAACACGGCACCCTCGTGGCCACCATGCTGGCAGGACGCGGCCACCAGCCGGCCAGCCCCAGCCCGAGTCCCAGCGCCAGCCCCACAACTGCCCCCTCCAATCCGGCGCCCGACGGCATCGTGGGTGTTGCCCCGGAAGCCCAGATCCTCTCCGTCTCCACCTGGCTGGGTTCAGCCAATCCCTCGGGCAAGAGCGACCAGGACCAGATCCCCGAAGCCGTCCGCTGGGCTGTGGACAACGGCGCCAGGGTCATCAACATTTCATTGGGTAGCACCACTCCGCAGTGGCCGCAAAGCTGGGACGCGGCGTTCCTCTACGCGGAGCAGAAGGATGTGGTCATCGTTGCCGCTGCCGGAAACCGGGTGGGCGGCAATATCCAGGTGGGGGCTCCGGCCACCATCCCAGGGGTCCTCACCGTTGCAGGGCTGGACCGGCAAGGTGCAGCAAGCGTTGACGCGTCCTCGCAAGGCATCAGCATCGGCGTGGCCGCTCCGGCAGAAAACCTGCTGGGCGGCCTTCCGGGCGGCGGCTACGCCGAATGGGCCGGAACTTCCGGCAGCGCTCCGATCGTTTCCGGCGTGGCTGCGCTCATCCGCTCCAAGTGGCCGTCCATGAGCGCGGAACAGGTGATCAACCGCATCGTTTCCACCGCCAAGGATGCCGGTGCCCCCGGCAAGGACCCGCTGTACGGCTTTGGCGTGCTGAACGCCGAGGCAGCCCTGAAGGACACGGTCCCGGAGGCTGCCGGCAACCCGCTGGGCTCCATCGCGGAATGGATCCGGGTACACCGCAGGGGAAACCTCGCCACTCCCGCCCCGCTCCCCACCACGGACGTACCCAGCGCCGTCCCCACACTGCCCGAAGCAACGGTGCCCGCAGCGGAGCCGCCGTCCCAGCGCGACAGCGCCATTGGCGCCTCCGTCGTCATCGGCTTTGGTGTGCTGTTCGTCGCCATTGTCGGGGCAGCAGCGGTCCAGCTGCGGCGGGCCGCCAGGAACCCTACACTCCCCGGGGAGGACGCTGAGACCGGTGCCACGGAGACGGTGGAAACCGGCCCTAAAACGTAGCGTGCGGGCCTCCCAGCCAGTTAGTGAAGATTTTCACAAACTGTTGTATCCTTAAACCCATGGCAACCACCCCAGAGCTCCAGGACCGTCCCAGGGTACTCGTCGTCGGCGGCGGGTACGTCGGCCTGTACGTAGCACTCAAACTGCAGAAGAAGATCGCGAATGCCGGTGGCATCGTCACCCTCGTGGATCCACTGCCCTACATGACGTACCAGCCCTTCCTCCCCGAGGTAGCAGGCGGCAACATCGAGGCCCGCCACGCCGTGGTATCCCACCGCCAGCACCTCAAGCAGACCGAACTGATCCAGGGCCGCGTCACCTCGATCGACCACGCCAACCGGACGGCCGTCGTGGCGCCCGCTGACGGCGGCGCTCACTTTGAGGTTCCCTACTTCGACGTCGTGATGGCCGCAGGTGCCATCACCCGCACCTTCCCCATCAAGGGACTCGCGGACAAGGGCATCGGCCTGAAGACCATCGAGGAAGCCGTCGCGCTGCGCAACAAGGTCCTTGAGCGCATCGAGGTCGCCTCCACAATGACCGATCCTGCCGCCCGTGCACGTGCCCTCACCTTCGTAGTGGTGGGCGGCGGCTTCGCCGGCATTGAGTGCATCACCGAAATGGAAGACCTCGCCCGGGCCGCCGTCCGGAACAACCCGCGCGTCAAGCAGGAGGAAGTCCGCTTCGTCCTGGTGGAGGCCATGGGCCGGATCATGCCGGAAGTTACCGCAAAGCAGGCGGAATGGGTTGTGGAGCACCTCCGCAGCCGCGGCATTGAGGTCCTCCTCAACACGTCCCTGGACAACGCCGAGGGCAGCCTGAAGCTCATCAACCTTCCGGACAAGACCCCCGCGCAGGAGTTCGAAACGGACACCCTCGTGTGGACCGCCGGCGTGCAGGCAAACCCCATGGTCCGCTCCACCGACTTCCCGCTGGAGCCGCGCGGCCGCGTCCGCGTCCTGCCGGACCTCCGGGTTGCCGGCGACGAAGGCATCATCGACAACGCCTGGGCAGCCGGCGACGTCGCCGCGGTGCCCGACCTGACCGGCAAGGGCCTCCCGGACGGCACCTGCGTCCCCAACGCCCAGCACGCGCTCCGCCAGGCCAAGCGCCTCGCCAAGAACCTGTGGGCCTCCCGCTGGGACAAGCCGCTGAAGGATTACAAGCACAAGAACCTGGGTGCTGTGGCCGGCTTCGGCCAGTGGAAGGGCGTTGCCAACATCAACCTGGTGGGCAGCATCGGACTCAAGGGTGCACTCGCCTGGCTGGCACACCGCGGCTACCACGGCATGGCGATGCCTACCTTCGAGCGCAAGTTCCGCGTGATCTTCAACTGGATCATCAGCTTCTTCACCGGCCGCGACACCACGCAGCTGATGGACCTGGACAACCCCCGCGGAGCGTTCGTAGCAGCAGCCACCCCGGCCCCCAAGCCGGCTGCCGCTCCGGCGCCGGCCCCGGTGGGCAGCGGTTCCGGTTCCTCTGCGACCTCCCCGGCCACTGCTGAGGCCAAGGAAACGGTCTCGGCGAAGGCCAAGTAAAGGGCTGTACCGCCCCTGCGCTGCAATATACGACGGCGGCTGTCCCCTCCGCGGGGCGGCCGCCGTTTGCGTTCCCAGGCGTGTGCATCTTCAGCAGGGTGGCTTCCTGTTGCAGCGCTACCGACCGAGGCCGACCGGCGCCTTCTAGACTGGCACCATGACTGGCGAAAAGAACCTCGAGGTGCTGCTGGCCGCGATGCATCCGGTGCAGCGCGGCGGCGAGTACGTCTATGCCATGTGGCCTGACGGACGGCCGCTGGTGCCGGGCGTCGAGGCGGCGGTCCGCGAAGCCGAAGGCCTGACGGTGGTGCTGCCCCGGGCGGTGGCTGACAGGGAAGGCCTTGCCTATGACTTCGTGGGCGCCTGGATCACCCTGGAGGTCCACTCCGCACTGGAGGCGGTGGGCCTGACGGCCGCCGTCAGCAAGGCGCTTGCCGAGGCCAGGATCAGCTGCAACGTGCTCGCCGGATTCCACCACGACCATCTGCTGGTTCCCGTCGCTGACGCGCCCCGGGCACTGGAGGTCCTGGCCGGGCTGTCGGCAGACAGCAGGCAGCTGCCGCGGCCCGAGTTGCTGGCTCGCAGCGAGGCGCCGGAGGACCGCAAGGCCATCCTGGCCCTGACGGCCGGCGCCTTCGCGGTCTCCCCGGCCACCGGCCTGAAGGTGGAGGGCGAACCTGTGGAGGTGAGAGTGCTCCGCGGTCTCTTCGGGTCCAAGGACTACCTGCCCGAATTCAGCGTGGTGGCAGTCCTGGACGGCGAAGTGGTGGGCCACGTCATCAGTACCCGCGGCTGGGTGGGCGGCCATGGACTGCTGGGGCTGGGTCCCCTGGGCGTCACGCCCAGGCACCAGCGCCACGGTATCGGGTCAGCGCTGATGAAGGAGACCATTCATCGGGCAAACGCGGCGGGGGAGAGCGGCATTGCCCTCCTGGGCAGCCCCGGCTACTACTCGCGTTTTGGTTTTGTGCCTGCCACTTCGCTGGGGGTACTTCCACCTGACGATGCCTGGGGCGACTACTTCCAACTGCTGCCCCTGGCCCTCTGGCCCGGCGGCGTCCACGGCACATTCCGGTATGCCGAACCCTTCGCACTCGCCTGACGGGATACCATTGACCGGGCGCCCCAGTAGCCCAATTGGCAGAGGCAGCGGACTTAAAATCCGCGTGTTGTGGGTTCGAGTCCCACCTGGGGTACCAAGCATCGTGAACAAGGCCAGGATCGGAAGCCGTCCGCACAGCGGGCGGCTTCTTCCATTTAATTCCACATATGCAACTACTGTTATAAGGATGTGACCTCAGTCACTTATCTTCGGCTCCGATTTGCATTAGCTTGAAGCTAAATCAGGAACACCTGATTTTTCGCGTCAAAGGCCGTTCGCACCTTTAGATCGAGGAGCTCGTAAATGACTTTATTCCCCCAGGCGGGAACCCGTGTTGCCAAGCTGACAGCGCTTGGCATCGGCGTCGCCTTTATGGCAACGGCTTGCGGCGGTTCGTCCACACCCACGGCAACCGAATCCTCTGCCACCGCAGAAGCGGCAGGAATTGCTTGCCCAGCAACCGAGGGCAGTGGAGGCGCTGCCGCCAGCCAGCCTGCGGAGACCCCCTCGGTGCCGCCGTCAACCGGCTCGACTGAAACGCCGCTGCGGATTGGTTCGCTCCTTCCCACCACCGGTTCCCTGGCATTCCTCGGCCCGCCCGAAATCGCCGGCGTCAACCTTGGCATCGACGAAGTCAACAAGGCAGGCGGCGTCCTGGGCAAGCCGGTCGAAGTGATCCACCGCGACTCCGGTGACACGAAGACGGACATCGCCACCCAGTCCACGTCCGCGTTGCTGGGCCAGGGGGTCAGTGCCATCATCGGTGCGGCGTCCTCAGGCGTTTCCAAGACGGTCATCAACCAGATCACCGGCGCCGGCGTCATCCAGTTCTCACCCGCCAACACGTCCCCGGACTTCACCACCTGGGACGACAATGGCCTGTACTGGCGTACAGCACCCTCCGATGTCCTGCAGGGCAAGGTGCTCGGCAACTACATGGCCACCTGCGGCGCGCAGACCGTGGGCATGATCGTCCTGAATGACGCGTACGGTACCGGCCTTGCATCCAACATCAAGTCGGCCTTCGAGGCGGCCGGCGGCCAGGTTGTGGCGGAGGAACTTTTCAACGAGGGCGACAGCCAGTTCAGCAGCCAAGTGGACAAGGTCATTGCTGCCCAGCCGGATGCCATTGCGCTGATCACCTTTGACCAGGCGAAGAGCATCGTTCCGCTGATGACCGGCAAGGGGGTAAAGCCCACCCAAATGTTCCTGGTGGACGGCAACACCTCCGATTACAGCAAGGACTTCCAGCCGGGCACCCTGAAGGGCGCACGCGGCACCATCCCGGGCACGTTTGCGCAGGACGAGTTCAAGAAGAAGCTGCTGGCCATCGACCCGGCACTCAAGGACTACAGCTACGCCGGCGAGTCCTACGACGCCGTGAACCTCATCGCGCTGGCCGCAGAGGCGGCACAGAGCACCAAGGGCGTGGACATTGCGGCCAAGCTCAAGGAAGTCTCTGAGGGCGGCGAGAAGTGCACGTCCTACGCTGCCTGCGTCACGTTGATCAGGGAAGGCAAGGATGCGGACTACGACGGCCAGTCCGGCCCCGTGACCTTCTCCGACGCCGGTGACCCGACCGAGGCCTACATTGGCATCTACGAGTACCAGGATGACAACAAGTACACCGCAGTGAAAGAAGAGTTCGGCCAGCTGTAACCGCCGGACCTGAAACACAAGGAAGCCCCCGTCCAGCCGGACGGGGGCTTCCTTGTGTTTGCCCTGGCCTTACTCGGCGGTTTCCGCCAGGGTGCCCAGGTAGAGCTGGATGACCTTGGGGTCCTTCATCAGTTCACGCCCTGTGCCGGTGTACGCGTCCCGTCCCTGGTCCAGGACGTAGGCGCGGTCACAGATCTGCAGGCAGCGGCGGGCGTTCTGCTCCACCATGATGACGGAGACGCCCGCACGGTTGATTTCGTGGACGCGCAGGAAGGTCTCATCCTGCTTGACGGGGGAGAGGCCGGCGGACGGCTCGTCGAGGAGCAGTACGGCAGGGTCCATCATCAGCGCCCGGCCCATGGCCACCATCTGGCGTTCGCCGCCGGAGAGCGAGCCGGCGCGCTGCGCGCGCCGCTTGCTCAGTTCCGGGAACAGGCCGGCCACGAAATCGAACCGTTCGGCGAAGTCCTTGGGCCGCTGGAACATGCCCATCTGCAGGTTTTCCTCGATGGTCAGCGTGGCGAAGACGTTGTTCGTTTGCGGGACGAAACCCACTCCCCGGGACACCAGCTTGTTCGCTTTCAGTCCGGTGATGTCCTGGCCGCGGACCACCACCGTCCCGGAATGGATTTTGACCAAACCGAACATGGCCTTCAGGAGGGTCGACTTACCGGCACCGTTGGGGCCGATGATGCCGATCAGCTCGCCCTTGCGGGCTTCGATGCTGCAGCCATTGAGGATGTTCACTCCCGGCAGGTAGCCCGCCACGAGGTCGGTGACCTTGACCACCGAGCCATCGTCGGTGACTGGCTGTGCGGCCGGTGCCGCGCTGGTGCTGCTCATTGCCTGTCCTTGTCTGTGGTGCCTGTGTCCGTGCTTCCGTGGCGGCCATGCGCGCTCTCGCCCTGGTGCCGGCCGCCGCTCCGGCGTTCCGGTTCCGCCTCTCCCGCCACAACGTCCAGCGAGATGATTCCGGCGTTCTCGGTTCCCACAATCGATTCCTCGTCCGCCACGAGTTCGGCCGCGAGCTCCTTCAGGCCCTCGGAATCTGCCAGGTCGACGTCGTGGTGGGCGCCGAGGTAGGCGTCGATGACCGCAGGGTTCTTCATGACCTCGCCCGGCGGGCCTTCCGCCACCACCTTGCCTTCAGCCATGACCACCACCCAGTCGGCAATATGCCGGACCATGTGCATGTCGTGCTCGACGAACAGCACCGTCATGCCCTCGGCCTTAAGGTTTTTGATGTGGTCCAGGAGGGACTGGGTCAACGCGGGGTTGACGCCTGCCATGGGTTCGTCCAGCATGACCAGTTTGGGCCGGACCATCAGGGACCGGGCCATCTCCAGGAGCTTGCGCTGGCCCCCTGAGAGGGACGCCGCATAGTCGTCCTTTTTGGCGTCAAGCTTGAACTTTTCCAGCAGGACGTTGGCCTCGTCGGTGATCTGTTTTTCCCGGCCGCCCCACATGCCCTTGAAGAGCGCTTTGGACAGCCGCTCGCCGGGCTGGTTTGATGCGCCGAGGCGCATGTTTTCCATGACGGTCAGCTTGCCCATGACCTTGGTGAGCTGGAAGGTGCGCACCATTCCCATCCGCGCCACCTTGTAGGGGGACACGCCTGCGAGGCTCTTGCCTTCGAACTGCCACTTGCCCGTGTTCGGTGTGTCAAAACCGGTCAGCAGGTTGAAGAGGGTGGTCTTCCCTGCGCCGTTGGGGCCGATCAGTGCCGTGATTTTGTGCCGGGGGATCTCGAGGTACTCCACGTCCACGGCGTTGATGCCGCCGAAGCTGCGCGTCACGTTCTCCGCCACGACGATAGGGTCGCGCTTCTTGCAGCCGGGTACTGCCTCGCCCGCTGCTATGGGCCGGGTGTCGGTCATGTAGTCCACGCCAACCTCGCCTGGGGTTGCGGGTACTTCGCTGTGCATGCTCATGCGAACGCCAGCTCCTTCTTGTTTCCAAAGACGCCCTGGGGCCTGAAGATCATCAGCAGCATCAGGGCGACGCCAACCAGGATGTAGCGCAGCTGCCCGGCCTGGACCGTATTCAGCCACGTGATGGCTCCTGACTCGATCAGGCCGTACAGGATGCCCTGGGTCAGGGACAGGACAACCCAGAAGATCATGGCGCCGATGACCGGACCAAGCACGGTGCCCAGGCCGCCGAGCAGGAGGCAGGTATACAGGAAGAACGTCAGCTCCGTACCGTAGTTGGCCGGCTGCACCGCTCCACGCGGAAGCGTGAAGATCATGCCGGCGAGTGCTCCGAGAACACCGCCGATAATGAGGGCCTGCATCTTGTAGGCGTAAACGTTCTTTCCCAGGGACCGGACGGCGTTCTCATCCTCGCGGATGCCTTTGAGGACACGCCCCCACGGGCTGCGCATCAGCAGCCATACCAGGGTGCAGCAGAGGGCGACCAGCGCCCAGCCCACCACGCGGATGAAGAAATCGCGGTTGTTCATGCCGAAGTAGGAGCCTTCAGGGAAGGGGTTCATGCTGTAGAACCCGCCCTCGAAGGCTGCCAGGCCGTTTGCCGATCCCGTCACGGAGGTGAGCTGGTTGGTGGTCACGATGTAGCGGACAATTTCCGCTGCGGCGATGGTCACGATGGCCAGGTAGTCCGCGCGGAGGCGCAGGGTGGGTATACCCAGCAGCAGGGCGAAGACGGCAGAGGCAAGGATGGCGATCAGGAGCCCTACGAAGAAGGGGACACCAAAGGTGAGGGTGGAGATGGCGAAGCCGTAGGCCCCCACCGCCATGAAGCCGGCCTGTCCGAAGTTCAGCAGGCCGGAGTAGCCGAAGTGCACGGCCAGGCCAAGCGCGGCCAAGGCGTACGCCGCCGTGGTCGGGCTGAAAATTTCACTGGCAGCGCTGGAAAGAATGAATCCAAAGTCCACGGCTGTCTCCTAACCCACGCGCTCGCGCCGGCCCAGGATTCCCTGGGGCCGAAACAGAAGGACAACGATCATGATGAAGAGGGCGCCCACGTACTTCAGGTCCGCGGCGAGGCCGAACACGGTGGTCAGCTCCACGAAGATGCCCACGATGATGGAACCGATCAGGGCGCCGAAGACTGTGCCGAGGCCGCCCAGGGTAACGCCGGCGAAGATGAGCAGCAGGATGGCGGAGCCCATGTCGAACGTTACGCCGGGACGGTAGTAGGCCCACAGGATGCCGCCGAGGGAGGCCAGCATGCCGCCCGTGATCCACACAATCCGGATGACGGAGTCAACGTCGATGCCCGAGGCCGCCGCGAGGGCCGGGTTGTCGGCTACCGCGCGGGTGGCCTTGCCCAGCCTGGTCTTCAGCAGCACGATGCCGATCAGGGCGATCACCACGGCGCTGATGCCCAGGGACCAGAGGTTGTTCGGTGAGATGGAGACAGGTCCCAGCTCGATTTCGGGGCTCTGCGCGTACGGCAGCTGCTGTGTGGCGCCCCCGAAATAGAACTGGATGACGTAGCGGACTGCCAGTGCCAGGCCGATGCTGACGATCATCATAGGGACGAGCCCGGTGCCGCGGCGGCGCAGCGGCCGCCACAGCCCTCTGTCCTGGGCGTACCCGAAGAGGCCGCCGCCGAGCAGTGCCAGCAGGATGGCGAGCCAGAAGGGAAGGCCCAGGGCGTTGAAGGCGAACACCAGGACCGCGCCCAGCGTCACCATCTCGCCATGGGCGAAGTTGGTGAGCCCGGTGGTGCCGAAGATCAGGGACAGCCCTACCGAGGCCAACGCCAGGAGGAGGCCGAAGCTCAGTCCTGCGACGAGCCGGTTCAGCAGGTTTTGCCCGAAGTCCTGCTGCTGCACCACGATGCCTTCGCCGAACGCGAAGATGACCGAGAGGTTCGAGGTCTGGCTGAAGGTGACGTCGCGGGGGTTTTCCTGGCCCTCAGCCAGGGCGATTCCCTCAGGCAGGGTGGACTCGTCCAGCTCAACGGTGTAGGTGCCTTGTTCGGGCACCCCGATGTTCCAGGCTCCGTTCGCGGAGGACGTGGCCGTGCCGGTGAAGTCATCCTTCGTGGCAGTGATGGTCACGCCCGCCAAGGGTGCGCGGCTGTCATCACGAAGGAATCCGCTGATGTTGTTTTGGAAGGTCTGGTTCGACGGGGATGGTGTCGGAGACGGGGAAGTGGCCTGGGAAGCCGGTGCTGCCACGAGGAGGATTGCCAGGATGGAAGCGCTGATGGCTCCCAGTAATCTCAGCAACCCTCGCCGTGCGCCGGCCGGCGGGCCTTGGGGTGTACTTCTCAATTGGTAAACCTCCACTTGGGGGCGGTCTCGGCTGCGCCATTGCAGCCGCTGCGAACGGATGCAGGGGTAGGATGGTGCCATCAGGCCGGCCCCGCCACATATGTGAGTTCCGTCACCCTGCTTGGCTTATGCTACAGCGCGGAAGTACCGGTAAATGCCGAGGTCCAGGCGCCGATGGTAGCGATCGGATAACAACTCCAGGCTCCTGTTTCCACCGGGGAACTATTGCGGGTGCAATTACGTGAGAATTGGTAGCGTAAACCTTAAGGTTCACAACACATCCCATATGGAGGAATCCCGCAATGGCACTTGGCGGCAACCCGATCTTCAACGGAAAGAGCTTCCGTGGAGCCACCCAGGCACCGCCTGTTCCGCAGGCTCCCTACGGACACCAGCCCTACGGCCAGCAGCCGTATGGCCAGGCACCTTACGGTCAGGCCCCGTATGGCCAGCAGGCTTACGGCCAGCCCCAGAACATGACTGACGAGCAGCTGCGGCAGATGTACAACCAGCCCGCTGCAGGTCCCGCTGACACAGGCCGGATGACCTACGACGACGTCATCGTCAAGACTGCCGCCTGCCTCGGCGTGCTGCTCGTTGGTGCCGGCGTGACAATGTTTGTCGGCCTGGGGCTCGCCTCCATGCTGATGATCGTCGGTGCGCTGGGCGGCTTTGTGCTGGCGCTCGTGAACACGTTCAAGAAGCAGCCGTCGCCGGCGCTGATTCTTGCCTACGCAGGCCTCGAGGGCCTCTTCCTCGGTGGCCTTACCCGCGTTCTGGACACCATGTACCCGGGCGTAGGGCTCCAGGCCGTGATTGGCACGCTGTCCGTCTTCACCGTGACGCTGCTCCTGTTCAAGAGCGGCAAGGTACGCGCCACCCCCAAGGCCATGAAGTTCTTCATGATCGCTTTGGTCGGCTATGCGCTCTTCTCCGTCGTGAACCTCGTCATGATGCTGACCGGCCTGACCTCGGAACCCTTCGGGCTGCGCAGCGGCATCATCGGTGTTGTCATCGGCATCCTTGCAATCGGCCTGGCCGCATTCTCCCTGGTTATGGACTTCACCAGCATTGAGGCGGGCGTCCAGAGCGGCGCCCCGCAGCGCTTCTCCTGGACGGCAGCCTTTGGCCTGACGGTGACGCTGGTATGGCTCTACGTGGAAATCATCCGCCTGCTGGCCATCCTGCGCGGGGACGAATAACACCCACGCCGGCTCCCGCCGTCGGACCTTCTTAACAACTAAGGGCCCCACCTCGCGGTGGGGCCCTTAGTTGTTAAAGCCGCAACTCAGGAGCGTGCTACGCGATCCGGCGGGCTCCGGCCGCCGGGGACACCGTGAAGATGTCCGGCGCCTTGTAGCCGGCCTCTGCGAATGCCTTGACGACGGCGTCACGCACCGCCTGTTCCTGCCCCACCGGCGTCAGCGCGATGGCTGCACCGCCAAAACCGCCGCCGGTCATGCGGGCCCCGATGGCGCCGCTGCCACGGGCAGTGCCGACCGCCAGGTCCAGTTCGGGGCAGGAGATCTCGAAGTCGTCGCGCATGGAAGCGTGGCTGGCGTCCAGTAGGGCGCCAATGGCGGCCGGTCCCTCGCTTGCCAGGAGCTCCACGGTCTGGAGCACGCGGTCGTTCTCGGTCACCACGTGCCGGACGCGCCGGAAGGTGACTTCATCCAGGAGGCCGCTGGCTTCCTCCAGGTCACCCACCTGTACGTCCCGAAGCGCCTTGACTCCAAGCACCTCGGCGCCCAGTTCGCAGGATGCCCGCCGGGACGCGTAGCCGCCGTCGGCATGTGAATGCGAGACCTTGGTGTCAATCACCAGCATCACCAGATCCGCAGGCTGGGTCTCAAACGGAACAAGGCGGGCGTTCTGGTCCCGGCAGTCCAGGAAGACAGCGTGGCCTTCAGAGCCCCGGAGCGAGGCGGACTGGTCCATGATGCCTGTGGGGGCACCGACGAACTCGTTCTCCGCCCGCTGCGTGGCCAGCACCATTTCCTCCGCGTCGAGGCCGGCGCCCGTCAGTTCGTTCAGCGCAGAGATGACCGCACACTCAATGGCATGCGATGACGAAAGCCCGGCTCCGAGGGGAACGTTTGAATCGAGCAGGAGGTCCACGCCCGGAACCTCGATGCCGCGCTGCTTCAGCGCCCACATCACGCCGAGGGGGTACTTGGTCCAGCCCTTGGCGGAGCCCGGCCGCAGGGAGTCAAGTGTTGTGCCAACGACGCCCTGATCCCCGTAGGTGGAGAGCAGCCGGACAGCGGAATCCGGGCGGACCCGGACGGCAACCCGGGCGGTCCGGTCAATGGCGAAAGGCAGGACGAAACCCTCGTTGTAGTCCGTGTGCTCGCCAATGAGGTTCACCCGTCCCGGCGCCTGCCAGATACCGTCCGGGGCGCCGCCGAACTCCTTCGCGAACCGGGCGGCAAGGTCCTCAGTCCCTGCCGGCGCACGGGTGGCCAGGGGGTCGGGTGCGGCGTTCAAGCGTGGGCTCCTTCGGGTGTGGCCGCCAGGGCGGCGGGGTGTGCGGCGGGGGACGGAAGGGTGACTTCCCGGAGGCGCTCCGCCACACTCTCCGGGGTTGTGTCGTTGATGAAAGCGCCCATGGCTGCCTCCGATCCTGCCAGGTACTTGAGTTTATCGGCAGCCCGCCGCGGGGACGTCAGCTGGAGATGAAGGTATCCGGAGGGCCGCAGGACCGGGTCCAGGGGGGCCTGGTGCCAGGCCGAGATATAGGGCGTGGGCGTGGGGTAAAGGGCGTCAACCCGCTGGAGAAGGTTGAGGTAGACGGACGCGAGCTCATCCTTCTCCTCGCCGCTCAGCGCCGCCAGGTCCGGGACCTGGCGGTGCGGCACCAGGTGGATTTCCAGCGGCCAGCGGGCAGCAAAGGGAACGTAGGCGCTGAAGTTTGCGCCCTCCAGGACCATCCTGCTGCCGTCTTCCCTTTCAGAGCGCAACAAGGACCCGGTGAGTGTTTCCCGGCCCTCGTGGGCGTCATGGAACTTGCGGGCCGCGGCCCCCAGGACTCCCGCGCGGGGCGTGACGTAGGGGTAGGCGTAAATTTGCCCGTGGGGGTGGTGGAGCGTGACGCCGATGTCGGCACCGCGGTTCTCGAACGGAAAGACCTGCTTGATTCCGGGTAGGGCATTCAAAGCCTCCGTGCGGTGCGCCCACGCCTCGATGACGGTGCGAGCACGGGCTTCCCCCAGTTCACTGAAGGAACCGGTGTGGGACGGGGTGAACGCCACTACCTCGCAGCGGCCGTACGCGGGTCCCTTCGTTCCCCATGCTGTTTCCTCCGGAATCGGGCCCAACGCCGGCCCCAGCGACGGGAACCGGTTCTCGAACACCACCACGTCATAGTCCGACGCAGGAATCTCGGAAGGATTGCCTGCGGTGGTGGGGCATATCGGGCACTGGTCCGCCGGGGGAAGGTGCGTGCGGGTTTGGCGGTGCGCGGCCACGGCCACCCACTCGTCGGTCAGCGCGTCGTAGCGGACCTCGCCGGGTTCACCCCTCGGGGGAAGGCCCCGCTGGTCCGTGGTGAGTTCGGCGATGCGCGACTTGGGCGCTGCAGCATCGTCGAAATAGATCAGCTCCCTGCCGTCGGAGAGTCTGGTGCTCGTGATACCTGTCATGAAAAAAGTGTGGCACAGTCGATCAAAAAAGAATAGTTAACAACAAAAAGTCACAAAGCGGTGCTGCGTGTGAGGACCGCCCCGGGGTACGGTATTGCTCATGACTTCACGTTCACCCCAGGAACCCGGGCCGGCCATGCAGGGCTATGCCACCGGCAGGCAGTATGAACTCCGCCGCGGCGACGCCTCGGCCGTGGTTACGGAGCTGGCCGCCGGCCTCCGTTCCTTCAGCAGGGGAGGAACCCTCCTGACGGAGACCTACGGCGACGACGAGATTGCCCCCGGTGCCGCCGGCATCACGCTGGCGCCCTGGGCCAACCGCGTGGAGGACGGAATCTGGTTCCTGGACGGCAAGAAACAGCAGCTGGACATCACCGAGGTTGCCCGGAATAACGCCAGCCACGGCCTGCTCCGCAATTCCGCCTACGCGCTGGTGGATGAGTCGGAGCACTCCGTGACGCTGGAGGCCACCATCTTCCCGCAGCACGGTTATCCCTTCCTGGCCCGGCACCAGGTGCAGTACGGGATCGACGGCGGCCTCGGGCTGGTGGTCCGCCAGACCCTGCTGAACGACGCCAGGGAGCCCGCACCATTCGTCCTGGGCGCCCATCCCTACTTGAGGCTGGGCGATGTTCCCATCGAAGAGCTGGTCCTGACGGTAGCGGCCGAGACACTGCTGGTGGCCGATGACCGCCTGATTCCGCGCAGCTCCGCCCCGGTGCAGGGGGATTCGGACTTCAGGACAGGGCTGAACATCGCTGCGCTGGACGTGGACGTCGCGTTGACGGACCTGCGGTACGAGGAAGGCAAGGCCCGCCACACACTGTCGGCCCCGGATGGCAGGCGGGTAAGCCTGTGGCAGGATGAAGCCTGCCGCTACGTCCACGTCTTTGTCAGCACCCAGTATCCGGGCCGCAGCCGGGCCGTGGCCGTTGAGCCCATGACCGGCCCGGCCAACGCCTTCAACTCCGGTGACGGCCTGCGCTGGCTAAGCCCTGGCGGTTCCTTCACCATCGAGTGGGGCATCGACTACACCCCGGGCGACGGCGGGTAGCGGTTTCCGAATCAGCTTCCGCTGGGGAAGTATTGGGCTATGACGCCAGCAGAGGATGCCGTTACCTCCACCAGCCTTAACGCAGGCCCGCAACGGCCTGACTCCACCCAGCCTGTCCGGGTCCTCGCAGACCGTGAACTGGACCGGGACATACCCTACGGCGTACGAATCGCAGCCTCTTGGGCCTGGCGCGTGGGGCTGATCCTCCTCGTGGGAGGCGCGCTCGTCTGGCTGCTGAGCCGGATCAGCTTCCTCATCATCCCCGTCATGGTGGCTGCGCTCCTCGCCGGACTCCTCAGCCCGGTGGTGCGGTGGCTTAGGCAGTACAGGCTGCCTGCCGGAGCGGCCGTCGCCGTCACCGTTGTGGCCTTCATCGGCCTGATCGGCGGGTCGCTTGCCCTGGTGGGACGGCAGCTGGTTTCAGGCTTCGGCGAACTGTGGTCGGAGGCGCTGGCAGGGGTCAAGCAGATCCAGGACTGGCTGTCCGACGGGCCGCTGCACCTGACCGCCGCCCAGATGGACCAGTACCTGCAGGAAGCAACCACCGCGCTGCAGGACAACACCAGCAGCATCGTCAGCGGGGCGCTGTCGTTTGGCAGCACGGCCGGGCACTTTGCCGCCGGGCTCATCCTGGCGCTGTTTATCCTGATCTTCTTCCTGCTGGAAGGGGACCGGATCTGGACATTCCTGGTGCGGCTGCTTCCCAGGAAAGCCAGGGCGGCAGCGTTCGGCGCCGGGCGCAAGGGCTGGACATCCATGGTCAGCTACGCGCGCATCCAGATGTTTGTGGCCTTTGTGGACGCGGTGGGAATCGGCGCGGGCGCCGCCATTATCGGGGTACCCCTGGCGCTGCCGCTGAGCGTGCTCGTCTTCATCGGTTCGTTCATCCCCATCGTCGGCGCCCTGGTGACGGGTGCTATCGCCGTCCTGCTGGCACTGGTGGCGAACGGCCCCATCAACGCCCTGATCATGCTGGGCATCGTGCTCCTCGTCCAGCAGCTGGAGAGCCACATCCTGCAGCCGCTGATCATGGGCAAGGCAGTGGCCCTGCATCCGGTGGCGGTGATCCTATCGGTGGCGGCAGGGTCCTACCTCGCAGGCATCCCCGGTGCCCTGTTCTCGGTGCCCATCCTCGCCGTCGCAAATTCCTCCATTCGCTACATCGCCGCCAGAACGTGGGAACATGAACAAGTGCCGGCTTTAGCCGGAGGACCCACGACGGCGGGCGCCGGACCGGACAACACCTTCCGGGACGTCCGGCCGCCAGCGGCACTCAAACGCGGCAAGGGCGCCGCCGCCGGCACCACAGCAGAACTGCCTGATGCCCCTCCCACTGCGGAACCGGGCGCAGGGGCCGAATCCAGAGGAGAATAGTCCGTGAACATCCTTGAAACCCTTCCCGTCACGCTGGACGATGTCCTGGAGGCGCAGAAGCTGCTCGACGGGATTATTGCGCGTACACCGGTGGAATCGTCCCGCGCCCTCGGGAAGATGGCCGGCGGGGATGTCTACTTCAAGTGCGAAAACCTCCAGCGGGCCGGATCGTTCAAGGTGCGCGGCGCCTACGTCCGCATGGCGAAGCTTTCCCCCGAGGAGAAAAAGCGCGGCGTGGTGGCAGCCTCCGCAGGCAACCACGCCCAGGGCGTCGCCGTGGCCGCCAAGAGCCTTGGCATCAAAGCCCGCATCTACATGCCGCTGGGCGTTGCGCTGCCCAAGCTGGCCGCCACCCGCAGCCACGGTGCGGAGGTCATCCTGCATGGCCACAACGTTGACGAGGCGCTCGCCGAAGCCCAGCGGTACAGCAACGAGACGGGAACCGTCTTTGTGCACCCTTTCGACAACGTGGACGTCGTGGCAGGCCAGGGAACCCTGGGGCTTGAGATCCTTGAACAGGTACCCACTGTGGACACCATCCTCATGGGCGTGGGCGGCGGCGGGCTCCTGGCGGGGGTCGCCGTCGCCATCAAGGCCCGGGCCAAAGAACTGGGGCGGGAGATCCGCATCATCGGGGTCCAGGCGGAGAACGCTGCTGCCTACCCGCCCTCGCTGGCCGCTGACGCGCTGGTGCCCCTGAAGAAGGTGTCCACCATGGCGGACGGCATCGCCGTCGGCCGTCCCGGGCAGCTCCCCTTCAGCATCATCCGGGAACTCGTGGATGACGTCGTGACAGTCAGCGAAGACTCGCTGGCACGTGCCCTGATCTTCCTGCTGGAGCGGGCCAAGATGGTGGTGGAACCGGCCGGTGCCGTTGGCGTGGCGGCGCTGATGGACGGCAAGATCGAAAACCCGGGAACCACCGTGGTGGTCCTCTCGGGCGGCAACATCGACCCCATGCTGATGCTCAAGGTCATCCAGCGGGGCCTTTCCGCTGCCGGGCGCTACATGACCGTCCGCATGATGCTCGATGACCGGCCCGGTTCACTGGCCACCATCGCCAGGATCATCGCCGAGAACGATGCCAACGTCACCGGCCTGGACCATACCCGGGTGGGCGGCTCCATCAGCATGGGCGACGTGTCCATCACCGTGAACCTGGAAACCAAAGGCCACCAGCACGGCGAACAGGTCCTCAGCGCCCTGCGCGCCGAAGGCTTCCAGCCCATCGTGGTGCACTAGGAAAAGCCATGTCCGGACTGACGGGAAACGGAAACCTAGGGCAGCGCAGGACCGTGGCCGCGCGGGCCAAGGGAGGCCTGCTGGTGCTGGGGACCTTTGTGGTTCTCCTCTTTGTTATCGAGCTGTTCAACATGGTGATGCTGCGCTCGCTCAATGCGACGTTCGGGCTCCGGCCCAGGAGCGCTGACGGGCTGCTGGACATCTTCACTTTCCCGCTCCTGCACGCGAACCTGAACCATCTGCTGTCCAACAGCCTGCCGCTGATCATCTTCGGGTTCCTGGTGTTCCTTTCGGGCCTCAGGGTGTTCCTGACCGCCCTGGCGTTCAGCTGGCTGGGGTCCGGCCTCACGGTCTGGCTGATTGGCGACGGCGGCGTCACTGTGGGTGCCTCGGGACTGGTTTTCGGGCTGTTTTCGTTCCTGCTGGTCCGCGGGTTCATCAATCGGAGCTGGCGCCAGATCCTCCTGGCGGTTGTCCTCTTCATGGGCTACGGGAGCATCCTGCTGGGCGTCCTGCCTATCGCAGCCGGCTACATTTCCTGGCAGGCCCATCTGGGCGGCGCAGCCGGTGGGGTGGTGGCGGCCCTGCTGCTGCGGCGCCGCAGCCGCGCCCCCGGTGCGGCGCTGTAGGTATCTGGCCCTTAACGGCAAACGCTGGCCGCCCCTTTCCGGGGCGGCCAGCGTTATATGTGTGCCACTGCGGGCTGGAAGCAATCAGGCGGCGTACGGCTTGGCGGAGAGGATCTCCACCTTGATGTCCTTGCCGTTGGGTGCCGCGTAGCTGAGGGTGTCGCCTTCCTTGTGGCCAAGGATGGCCGCACCCAGCGGCGACTTCTCGCTGAAGACGTCCAGGTCCGAGTCGCCGGCAATTTCACGGGAACCGAGCAGGAAGGTCTCTTCGTCGCCGGCGATCCTGGCCACGACGATCATGCCGGGCTCCACGATTCCGTCGTCTGCAGGAGCCTCGCCCACGTGGGCGTCGCGGAGCAGTGCAGTGAGCTGGCGGATGCGGGCCTCAATCTTGCCCTGCTCCTCCTTGGCTGCGTGGTAGCCACCGTTCTCCTTGAGGTCGCCCTCCTGCCGGGCTGCTTCAATCTTCTGGACGATCTCTGCCCGGCCAGCGCCGGAAAGGTGGTCCAGCTCTGCCTTCAGGCGGTCAAAAGCTTCCTGGGTGAGCCAGGCTGCAGCTGCGCTGTTGGTGGTAGACACGGACTTCTCCTCTGGTGGTCCTACATGCAAAAGACCCCGCCACGGTGGCCACTTGTGGAACAGTAACCAGCTCAGCGGGGTAAAGGTATTGCTCCATTGTAGTCAATCCCTTGGACATAACCCAACAGGGAAGCGGCGCACGTCACAGGCCCAGGCCTGTTTCCGGGCCCGCGCTTCAGGTGCTACGTGCCTGCCGCCCAGCAGCTGTCCACCACGCCGGACACCGGCAGTGATTCGGTGCGCACGGTTACGCGCTGGGCAACCGTGCGGCCGCCGTCGGCTGTTTCCGTGGCCTCGGCGGGAGGAATGTCCACAACCTTCCATCCCACCACCGCAAACTTCGAGTCCAGTGCCTTGACCGCGCACTTGACGGCGGTTCCCGGCTCGCGGGTGACCTGGAAGTCCACCTCCGCCAGCGTGGCGTCCGTGGTGCTGTAGCCAATGTCTTTGAACGTCACGTCGGACAAGGACTGGGACGTGGAAACCCACGCCAGGAATCCGATTCCTGCGGCCAGCGCCGCCCCGCCAATAACGCGTTTGGCTGTTGGCGTAAGCGTGCGCTTTTTAGCCCCATATCGATTGGCTAGGCTAGTGTCTGCGGGCGCGGGTTGGGCCGGCTGGTCCGGGGAAGTCACCTCACCAGTTTAGTGCCCTTTCCGGAGGCGGCCTGTCAGCAGCCCCGCCAGGCATCCGCCCGTTCAAGCCATCCGATCAGCAGCCACAGGCAGCAGAAGAATAAGGAGCCGTCCTTCGATGACAGCGTCCAGCACCACCCCGGCGCCGCTACGGCTGCTCGCAGTCCATGCCCATCCGGATGACGAGTCCAGCAAGGGCGCTGCGACGATGGCCAAGTATGCAGACGCCGGCGTCGACGTCCTGGTGGCCACGTGCACCGACGGCTCCAGGGGGGACATCCAGAACCCGGCCGTTGAGGGGGAGCCGCACCCCAAAAGGGATATGGCCGGCGCCAGGCGCCTGGAGATGGAACGGGCGGCGGCCATCCTCGGCGTCAGCCAGCGGTGGCTGGGTTTCGTGGATTCCGGGCTGCCTGAAGGTGATCCGCTTCCTCCCCTTCCTGCGGGTTCGTTCGCCACCCTGCCCCTGCAACGCGCGGCGGCGCCCCTGGTGCGGCTGGTCCGGTCCTTCAAGCCGCACGTCATCCTCAGTTATGACGAAAACGGCGGCTACCCCCATCCGGACCACATCATGGCGCACCGCGTTGCCGTGGAAGCCTTCGAGTCCGCCGGTGACGGGTCGCGCTACCCGGACGCCGGGGAGCCGTGGGAACCCAGCAAGCTCTACTACGACAGGGCCTTCAGCCCGGAGCGCTTCCGGGCCCTCCATTTCGCCCTGGAGGAAGCCGGGCTCCAGTCCCCGTACGCCGAGCGGCTCGCCGCCTGGCTCGAAGCGGACGCCGAGGGCCACACGCCGCCGCCCGCCACGCATCCCACCACCACGCAGGTGGACTGCGGCGACTTCTTCGAAGTGCGCGACGACGCGCTCCGGGCCCACCGCACCCAAGTGGATCCCCTGGGGTTCTTTTTTGCCGTGTCCCCGGAGATGCAGCGGCGGGCCTGGCCGTGGGAAGACTACTCACTCATCCGCTCCCGGGTTCCCTCCGAACTCCCGGAGCGGGATCTGTTCGCAGGGCTAAGATAGAAGCAGCCGGCAATTTCTATGTCGCGTAGAAGTTAGGGTCTGGCGCTTTCGCCGTCCCTTCCGCGACCCCTGCCATCCGCTCCACAGAAGGTATATAACCGTGCATCACCTGCTCTTCAGTTTGGCCACCACCCCGACGCCCCTGCCGACGCCAACGCTGCGTGAGGGGATTTCCGAGGACCAGGTGACACCCGGCCTGCTGGGCTTCATTATGACGGCGTTCTTCGTGGTTGCCACTGCGCTGCTGATCGTGGATATGGTGCGGCGCATCCGGCGCGTGCGTTACCGGGCGCAGGTGGAGGAGGACCGCACGGCTGCCGCTGCCGCGGCGGACGTTGAGGCAGCGGAGGCTGCTGATGAGGGGGCGCCCGGCCAGCAGGCTCGCGGTGGCGCCGTTCAGGGAACGGCCGACGGCGGGACGGACCCCGCGCAGGGCGACCAGCGGCACTGACACATTGACGTCGTCGGACTTGCGCGGCTGCGCCGGCTGAGGACGTCCGGGGCGTGCGGCCCCGTCAGCTGAGGACGGCCGTGGCGATCGCCACGAAATGCGCAGCGAAAGCCACCACGGTCAGGGCATGGAACAGTTCGTGGAACCCAAAGTGGTGGTAGCTGAAATTCGGTTTCTTGAGGGCGTAGAAGACTGCCCCGGTGATGTACAGGATGCCGCCCACGCAGATCAGGACAGCTGCCAGGACGCTTGCCTGGAAGAACTGCGGCAGGTAAAACAGCGCGCCGCAGCCCAGGGCGATGTAGATGGGTACGTAGAGCCAGCGGGGGGCGTCCGTCCACAGCAGCCGGAACAGGACACCGAGGATGGCCCCGGACCAGATGACCCACAGCAGCAGGACTGCCTGGGGCCTTTCCAGGAGGGTCCAGGCAAGTGGGGTGTAGCTGCCGGCGATCACCAGCATGATGTTGGTGTGGTCCAGCCGTTTGAGGACGATCTTGACCCCGGGTGACCAGTTGCCCCGGTGGTAGACGGCACTGACTCCGAAAAGCAGGACGCCCGTGGCCGCGTAAATGGCGGACGTGATTTTGCGGTCCGGCGTCGGCGCAAGGGCCACCAGGATGATCCCTGCCGCCAGGGCCAGGGGGGCTGTGACGGTGTGGATCCAGCCGCGCCACTTCGGCTTGATCATCAGGAGTTCGGCCAGCCGGACTGCGGCCTCGTCCATGGCCTTGTTGCCGGCGCCGTTTTCGGTACCGGGACCGTCCTTCGGCTGCGGCGTCCGGGGGGCCTCCGGGGTGTCGCTGTTCATGGTCCCAGAATAACTTACGGATCGGTAAGTTACCGAAGGGTAGGTTTCTGGCGATCGCTGGTCCTGGCAGGTGGAGCGGGCCCTGGGCGCTTCGGACGGTAGCCTAGGATGTGCAAGTACGTACAGCGAGGAAGTCAGGTGAGTGGACGCGTGGAGTTGCCCGGGTTCCTCTATGGCTTCTATGAGCGCAGGCTGCTGAAGGACCTGGCCCGCGACCGCATTCCCCGCCACATCGGCGTGATGGTGGACGGCAACCGCCGCTGGGCCAAGCAGTTCAACGCCCCCACCAGCCAGGGGCACCAGGCCGGCGCCGACAAAATCCACGAGTTCCTTGGCTGGTGCCAGGAGCTGGGGGTCAAAGTGGTCACCCTGTACATGCTCTCCACGGACAACATGAACAGGTCCAGCGAGGAACTGGACCTGCTGATGGGCATCATCGCCAACACCCTGGACCGGCTGGACGAGGACGCCAACATCTCCGTCCACGCGATGGGTGCTCCCGAACTACTTCCGGACTACCTTGCCGAGCGCCTCAACAAGCTGACGGCGCGCACCCCCGTCCTGGAGAAGATCCATGTCAACGTGGCGGTGGGATACGGCGGCCGCCGGGAAATCGTGGACGCGGTGCGCGAGCTCCTCCATGACGCCGTGGCCAGGAACAAGGACATCGGCAAGCTTGCGGACGAGCTCTGCGTGGATGACATCTCCCGCTTCCTCTACACCCGCGGCCAGCCGGACCCGGACCTGGTGATCCGGACGTCGGGGGAGCAGCGCCTCTCCGGGTTCCTGATGTGGCAAAGCGCCTACAGCGAGTTCTACTTCTGCGAGGCGCTGTGGCCCGCGTTCCGGAAAGTGGACTTCCTGCGGGCCCTCCGCGACTACGCGGGAAGGCAGCGCCGCTTTGGCTCCTGACAACTCCGGTTCATCACAAGTTCACACCACTGCAACAGGAATCGCCGCGTAATGGTTGCGGAAACTACCTGGGGTGGATTTACGTTATATCCATCAGCTGGCAAAACCGCCGGCTGATCGGGGAGGCCAGTACATGGAGCGAATCATCGCACCGGTTGTATGGGAGGCCGGACCCGGCCTCCCGGCCGAGCCGCCTCACCACTAACAATTCCGGGCTGGTGCCCGGGGCTGGAGTCGATGTGGCTACTTCTGAACAACTGCCCGAGGTCGTTATTGACCAGGGAGGGAAAGCTACCTCTCGCGCCACGCGAGCCACCTCACAAACCGGTTCAGCAGCGGATGCTGCGGCCGGTTTTGCTGTCTCCGGAAGGGAAGCCGCCATTAACACCTTCGTCATCGACACCTCCGTCCTGCTGTCAGACCCCCGCGCCCTGCTGCGCTTTGCGGAGCACGAGGTCATCGTTCCGATCGTGGTGATCACCGAACTGGAGTCCAAACGGCACGACCCCGAGCTGGGCTATTTCGCCCGGAAAGCGCTGCGGCTCCTCGACGACCTCAGGGTCAAACACGGCGGACTGAACCAGCCCATTCCCATCGGGGACGACGGCGGCTCCCTCATGGTGGAGCTCAACCACATCTCCTCGGAGGTGCTGCCGCTGGGCTTCCGGAGCGGGGACAACGACAGCCGCATCCTCGCCGTCGCCAAGAACCTCGCCAACGAGGGCAGGAACGTCACCGTGGTATCCAAGGACCTGCCCATGCGGGTCAAGGCCTCGGCCATGGGGCTCACCGCCGACGAATACCGCAACGAACTGGTGAAGGACTCCGGCTGGACCGGCGTTGCAGAGGTCGAAGCCAACGAGCAGGAGATCTCAACCCTCTACGGCCACGAGCCGGTGTTTATCCCGGCGGCAGCGGAAATGCCGGTCAACACCGGCCTGGTCCTGCTGTCCAACCGGGGGTCTGCCCTGGGCCGGGTGGGCCCGGACAAGCAGGTCCGCCTGGTCAAGGGCGACCGTGACGTGTTCGGCCTGCACGGGCGCTCCGCCGAGCAGCGGCTGGCCATCGACATGCTGATGGATCCCGCCGTCGGCATCGTGTCCATCGGCGGCCGGGCCGGCACCGGCAAGTCGGCCCTGGCGCTGTGCGCCGGCCTGGAAGCCGTCCTGGAACGGCGCGAGCACCGCAAGGTCATCGTGTTCAGGCCCCTCTACGCCGTGGGTGGCCAGGAACTCGGCTACCTTCCCGGCTCCGAGTCCGAAAAAATGAACCCCTGGGCGCAGGCCGTGTTCGACACGCTCGGTGCCCTGGTCAGCCAGGAAGTGGTGGAGGAGGTCATGGACCGCGGCATGCTCGAGGTCATGCCCCTCACCCACATCCGCGGACGGTCCCTCCACGATGCCTTCGTGATCGTTGACGAGGCCCAATCGCTCGAGAAGAACGTCCTGCTGACCGTCATGAGCAGGATCGGCCAAAACTCGAAGATCGTACTCACCCACGACGTCGCCCAGCGCGACAACCTCCGCGTCGGCCGCCACGACGGGATAGCCGCCGTCGTCGAAACCCTGAAAGGACACCCGCTCTTCGGCCACATCACCCTGACCCGTTCCGAAAGGTCTCCGATCGCAGCGCTGGTGACCGAACTCCTCGAGGGCTAAGCGGGGGTGCTCGGGTGCCCCTTCCTCTGCGTGCTGGCTCCTCCGTCGCCTTTGACGCACGCTGCCGGAAGGCGCACCCGGGCACCAGGTCCCGGCACTAGCTGATGTTCAGGAAGTTCGCTGCAGCCTCGTGGCCCCCTACCTTGAGGGTCCAGTCAGGGCGTTTGAAGGAGTCCGGCGTGAGGCGGACGTGCTGGACCGTTTCCACCTTGGTGCCCCAGGCTTTTCGGGTGGTTCCGTTCAGCTCGTAGCCGAGGGAGCGGGAGACGCCCAGGGAGGCCGCGTTCCAGTCCGCGGCTTCGGACTCGGCGACTTCTGCACCCAGCCAGTCGAATGCGTAAAGCGCGACGGCGGCGCGCATCTCCCTGCCAAGGCCGCGGCCCTGCGCGGACTGCTTGAGCCAGGATCCGGTGCTGACCGTCTTGAGGGTGGCGAAGTCCTTGGCCCCGACGTCCTGGCAGCCGATGAACTCACGGTTGTGCCAGATGCCCAGGAGTAGTGTCCAGGACTCGGGGGTGCATTCGGCGCGGCAGCGCCAGTACCAGCGGGCCATGTTCGGTCCAAGCTCTTCGGCCGGAAGTTCAGTCCATGGAGTGCTGAACGGATTCCTGCCGGGCTCGTGGATACCCGTGCGCGCTGCTGCAACTGCCGCCGAAATCTCATGATCCTGGATGGGGCGCAGCTGCAACCGGGGCGTGGCCAGCGTGAGACCGAAGAGCGGCCACACGGCGTTCAGTGAAGTCATCCGCGAAGCCTAGCCGATGGGCCCCGGTTGTGGCCTGTCACAGTCAGGCGGGAACGTCCCAGCTGATGTGGCGGCGGACGTCGGTGAGGTTCATGGATTCGGCCAGGAAAAGGTCGTCCAGCATGTATTCGTCCACGGCAATAATCCGCAGCCAGTGGCCGTACCGGTCCGTTTCAGGTTCCAGTGAGCGGCTGGACACACAGACGCCGGTCCCCAGGTCCACCCTGATCATGGAGCGGCCCGGCATGCACAGGGGAGCGGCGGGATCCGCGGGATGGTAGGCGGCGGTCGGGGCCACCACCGCCTCAAGCGCCGGCCGGCCCTCATGCTCAACACGGCGGACATCCTGGACCTCCACCGGGTTGCTGCCGGGGAACTCGAGGGGCACGGGCGCGTTGCCGGCAAGCTCCACCGGATCCAGCGCCGCGGAGAAGCGTCCGTTGCCGAAGCCGGGCTCCCCGTAGGCCGCCTCGGGCCGCCGCCGCACCAGGCCGAGGTCGTCATAAACGGGCGTCACCAGGTGGGGCGGCAGGAGCCAGGATTTCCGCGTGGAGCTGATGTAGAGCCCGTCCCTGGAGTCGTTGATCCCCGTGGTGCTGTGGAGGACCAGTCCTTCAGGGCTTTCCAGGCGGAGGGCTCCGGGGCGCCGCAGCCAGGCGCGGACCAGGGGAGCTGCAGGGCTGGGAGCTTCCGCGAACGGTTCGTTCCAGTACTCGAAGCGCAGCGACTGCCATTTCCAGGGGGAGGACCGGCACAGGTTCCGGAACATCGCTGCAAGGTCCGTGGGGGCAGCTCCACTGTCCGGATCCGGCCGGTGCCGGAAGTCCCACGTCGCCATCTCCACAGTTTACGCGCGGGCCGTGCGTGGGCGGGTGGAAATCCAGTAGCATCCGAGGGTGATCCATCGACTGGGCGAACTATGGCAGCACACTCCGCCGGCCTTCTGGCTGCTGCTTGCCGCGTGCGCCTATTTCACGGTGATGGCCGTCCGGCTCACGGTGATCGACGTCCGGCACCACCTGCTGCCGAACAGGATCGTTTTTCCGTCGTATGCCGTGGCCGGCGTCCTGCTCCTTGCGGCGGCGGCCTTGGCCGGGGCGGGCTCCGGCCAAGGGCCCGCCGGTCCACTCGCAGGCCTTGCGTCCCAGCCGGTGCTCCGGGTCGTGGCCGGGGCGGCCATCCTGTGGCTCTTCTACTTCCTCCTGCGGCTGGTGTACCCGCCGGGTATGGGCTTCGGGGACGTGAAACTCGCCGGAGTCCTGGGAATGTACCTCGGCTACCTCGGGTGGGGGCATCTGTTTGCAGGCACGTTCCTGGCCTTCCTTTTGGGCGGTCTCTGGTCCGTCGCACTCCTGGCGGCCCGCAAGGGAACGCTTAAATCGTCCATCCCCTTCGGCCCGTTCATGCTCGCCGGAACCGCCGCAGCGATGCTGCTGCCGGCCTGACTTTCAGCGGCCGGGATCGGGGAGTTCAGGCAGCCGACGTGGAGAAACAGTTCGATAGGCTGGCTCAATGCCTGCGCCTGACTATGTCCTGAAGCTCCGCAAGAAAATCGGCAACGATCCGCTGTGGGTCCCGGGGGTGCGGGGCGTGGTGGTGGATGCCGCGGGCCGCGTGCTGCTGGCCCAACGGGCAGATAACAGGCAGTGGGCCCTGGTGAGCGGCATGCTTGAGCCGGGCGAACAGCCGGCCCGCGGGCTGGTGCGGGAAATCTTTGAGGAAACGGCGGTGGTGGCCGAACCGGAGCGCGTGGTGTCTGTGGGGGCCGTGGGGCCCTTCACCTACCCCAACGGCGATGTGTGCGAGTTCCTGGACGTCGTGTTCCTCTGCCGCTACGTCTCCGGGACTGCCCGGGTGAATGATGACGAGTCGGTGGCCGTCGGCTGGTTTGGAATCGATGAACTGCCCGAACTCATGGCCGGATACCTCACCAGCATCCACCGTGCCCTTGCATCCGCCGAAGCCGCGCACTTCGAACCCTGATCGAACCATCGCGGCCTCATCATAAGGAAGCACAACAGGGGCGCCGCAACCCCAAGATTGCGGCGCCCCTGCCCACGTGCCCGGCAGCCCTGCAGAGTGATTGCCGGCAGGACGACGGCGGTCAGTTGCGCTGGGAGACCAGCTCGCCGTCGTCGTCCTTGACGCTCTCCACAGCCCCGGCATCCGGTGCCCTGTCCGCACCTGCTGTTGCTGGTGCCGGCCCGGGAAGCCCCGCGGCGAGCCGCTCGGCTTCCTCGCCGCCCACGGCCTCGCCGCGGGCCACCATGCCCGCAGTGTCCGAGAGCGGGATCTGCTTCAGCGTGATGGCCAGGACCAGGGCCGCCGCAATAAAGGGGATCAGGTACCAGAACACCGGGGCAAGGGACTCGGCGTAGGCGTTGACGATGGCGCCGCGCAGCTGCTCCGGAAGCTGGCTCAGGGCCTGCGGATCCAGCGTGCTGGTGGACTGGGCCGCCTGGTCTGCCGACGCGCCGGCGCCGGTAAAGGCACTGGTGAGGGACTCCGAGAGCCGGTTGGTGAAGATCGCGCCGAAGACGGCCACACCCATGGCGGCGCCCACTTCGCGGAAGTAGTTGTTGGTGCTGGTCGCGGTGCCGATCTGGTCGGCCGGGACAGAGTTCTGCACCACCAGGACCACAACCTGCATGATCAGGCCCAGGCCGGCGCCGAAGATGAACAGCTGGACGCAAATGACCCAGATGGGGGTGCTGGCGGCGAGGGTGGTCATCCAGAGCATGGCGGCCATGGTGAGCGCCGCGCCGAGGATCGGGAACATCTTGTACTTGCCGGTCTTGGAGATCCGGATGCCGGAGTAGATGGATGTGCCCATCAGGCCGGCCATCATGGGCAGCATCAGCAGGCCGGATTCAGCCGCGGAGGTGCCCGAGGACATCTGCAGGAAGGTGGGCACGAACGCAATCGCGGAGAACATGCCCAGCCCAAGGGTGAAGCCGATGGCCGTAGCGTTGACGAAGATGCGGTTGCGGAACAGGCTCAGGGGAATGATGGGATCTTCGGCCCGGCGTTCCACCATGATAAAGGCGGCCGCGGATAGGACCATGCCTGCACCGAAGGCCCATGTGAGGGGGGAGTCCCAGCCTTCGTCCTTCTTTCCGCCGAAGTCCGTGAAGAAGATGAGGCACGTGGTGGCGGCGGACAGCAGGACGACGCCCAGGATGTCGATCCGCTTGTCTGCCTTCTTGTTCGGCAGCGTCAGGGTGAACCACGCAACGGCGAACGCTGCGATGCCGATGGGGATGTTGATGTAGAAGGCCCATTCCCAGGTCAGGTGGTCCACAAAGAAGCCGCCAAGCAGGGGGCCGGCCACGGCGGAGAGGCCGAAGACGGCGCCCAGCGGGCCCATGTATTTGCCGCGGTCCTTTGCCGGCACAATGTCGGCGATGATGGCCTGCGAGAGGATCATGAGGCCGCCGCCGCCCAGGCCCTGGATGGCACGGAAGATGACGAAGCCCCAGAAGTCGGTGGCCAGGGCGCAGCCCACAGAGGCCAGGGTGAAGAGGGCGATGGCTGTCAGGAACAGGTTGCGCCGGCCCAGCACGTCACCGAATTTGCCGTAGATGGGCATCACGATGGTGGTGGCCAGCAGGTATGCGGTGGTGATCCAGGCCTGGTGTTCCACGCCGCCCAGCTTGCCCACGATGGTGGGCATGGCGGTGGAGACGATGGTCTGGTCCAGGCTGGAGAGCAGCATGCCGGCAATGAGGGCGGAGAAGATGATCCAAATGCGTTTCTGCGTCAGCAGCAGCGGGCCGGCTGCTGCCTTGGCACTGGCGGCGGTGCTCATGAGTGTCCTTCTGCGGGTACCGGGAGTTCGAATGGCTGTGAAAAGAGCTCGCTGGCGGCAGAGATGTTCTCCATCAGCAGCTCGGCGTACGGGCGGGTGTTGCCTTCGGAGAAGTAGGCCATGCTGCTTTTCCGGGCGATGGTCCCCAGCAGGACCACAGCCATCTGGACCACGGGGTGGTCCGGGGCCACGCCTTCGCGAAGTGCGACATCCCGGGCGAACTGGGCTTCCCGCTGCTCGGTTACTCCGATGATCCGGAGGATCAGCTGCGGCTCCTTCTTAATGACGCCGATCAGCTGGCGGGTTTCCTCTTCCGAGGCGGCCATGTGCTCGGACAGTTTCAGGGAAAGCCGGACGAGGTCCTGGAACAGCGTGGGGGAGATTTCGCCGGCGGGCGATGCGTGCCCGCCCGCGATGAATTCCTCCAGGACACCTGCGGGAATGTCATCGTCGATGTGGCCGAGGACGGCATCTTCCTTGGTGGGGAAGTAGTTGAAGAACGTCCGGCGGGAAATGTCGGCCTGCTCGCAGACCTCCTCCACGGTGTAGCCGTTGAGGCCGCGTTCGGCGGTCAGCTTCCGGGCGATCGAGGTGATTGCGGAGCGCGTTGCTGCCCGTTTGCGCTCGCGGAGGCCGCCCGCTATTGCTGCACTTTCATTCACAAAGTACAGTTTTGCACTCCATGCCACTTAGTGCAAGTTTCTGGAACTCCTCAGCACGACGTCGGCCGCCCGCCTTCGCTGGGAAGGTGGGCGGCCGCCGTCGTGCTTTGGCAGGGGCCTTTCGCCGGTGGACCGGCGGTGAAAGGAGACTAAGCCTTGTGCGCCGGAGCCGTCATGGTGGTGACATCCAGTGCCTTGTCCAGGTCCGCTTCGGAGACCTGGCCCTCGCCGTCACCGACGAAGCCCAGCTTCTCGGTGGCCTGGCGGACGGTCAGGCCCTCCGCGACGGCGGTCTTGGCGATCTTGGCCGCGTTCTCGTAGCCGATGTACTTGTTCAGCGGAGTCACGATCGACGGGGATGCCTCGGCCAGGAAGCGGGCACGCTCCACGTTCGCGGTGATGCCGTCGATCATCTTGTCTGCCATGACCCGGCTGGTGTTGGCGAGCAGGCGGATGGATTCCAGCAGGTTGGACGCCATAACCGGGATGCCGACGTTCAGCTCGAACGCGCCATTGGTGCCGGACCAGGCGATGGCGGTGTCGTTGCCGATGACCTGGGCTGCCACCATGATGGAGGCTTCGCAGATGACCGGGTTGACCTTGCCGGGCATGATGGATGAGCCGGGCTGCAGGTCCGGGATGGCGATCTCGCCAAGGCCCGTGTTGGGGCCGGACCCCATCCAGCGGAGGTCGTTGTTGATCTTCATGAAGGAGATGGCGATGTTGCGCAGCTGGCTGGACGCCTCGATCAGGCCGTCGCGGTTGGCCTGCGCCTCGAAGTGGTCGCGTGCCTCGGTCAGCGGCAGGCCCGTGTCCGTGGCCAGCAGTTCGATGACGCGCTCCGGGAACCCGGCCGGGGTGTTGATGCCGGTGCCCACCGCCGTGCCGCCAAGGGGAACTTCGGCCACGCGGGGGAGCGAGGCGTTAATGCGCTCGATGCCGTAGCGGACCTGGGCCGCGTAGCCGCCGAACTCCTGGCCCAGGGTCACCGGCGTGGCATCCATCAGGTGGGTGCGGCCGGACTTGACCACGTCCTTGAATTCAACAGCCTTGCGCTCCAGCGATTCGGCCAGGTAGCCGAGTGCGGGAATGAGGTCGTTGATCAGGGCGGAGGTTGCAGCAACGTGCACCGACGTGGGGAAAACGTCGTTGGAGGACTGCGAGGCGTTGACGTGGTCGTTCGGGTGGACAACCTTGTCGCTGCCGGCCGCCTTGAGGGCACGGGTGGCCAGCTCGGCGATCACCTCGTTGGTGTTCATGTTGGAGGACGTGCCGGAGCCGGTCTGGAAGACGTCGATGGGGAAGTCGCCGTCGTACTTGCCCGTTGCGACCTGGTCCGCGGCCTCTGCAATGGCTTTGGCCAGCTCGCCGTCGAGCACACCCAGTTCAGCGTTGGCCTGGGCGGCAGCCTTCTTGACCCGGGCCAGCGCTTCAATGTGCGCAGGCTCCAGGGTTTTGCCGGAAATCGGGAAGTTCTCCACTGCCCGCTGCGTCTGCGCGCGGTACAGTGCGTTCACGGGGACGCGGACTTCGCCCATCGTGTCATGTTCAATGCGGAACTCTTCAGTGGAAGTCATGGGGCTAGCTTAGGACGCCCGGGCGCCGCACCGAAAACCGTGAACTGCTTGCTACACGCTGCCAGCGGAGCCTTTCCGGAACGCCCCTTAGAGCTCGCCGATTCCGGAAACAAGGTTCGCGCGGCCCTCAGCCAGGCTGTACGAAAGGCCGATCACGGCGGCCTTGCCTGACCCGATTGCGTCGGAAATCACACGGGAGCTGTCCACGAGCCGTTCCGAGGTCTGCTTGACATGCTCCACCACCATGTCGTTGACGTCGGTCTGCTCGTTGCGCAGCGATGTCAGGACGGAGGGCGTGATCCGTTCCACGAGGTCCCGGATGAAGCCTGCCGGCATATGTCCGGTTTCCACGGCCGACTTCGTGGCGCTCACGGCACCGCAGCTGTCGTGTCCCAGGATCACGATCAGCGGCACGCCCAGCACGCCGATGCTGTATTCGAGGGACCCCAGGACGGCGTCGTCGATCACCTGGCCTGCGGTCCTAACGACGAAGACGTCGCCCAGGCCGACGTCGAAAATGATTTCAGCGGCGAGCCGGGAATCGGAGCAGCCGAAGATCACGGCGAACGGGTGCTGGTTCTCCACCAAAGAGGACCGGCGCGACGCATCCTGGTTGGGGTGCGAAGTCTCACCGTTGACAAAACGTTCATTGCCTTCGCGCAGCCGGCGCCAGGCGAGTGCGGGAGTCAGGTAGGTAGTCACGCGCCTACCTTACGGCGCTGCGGCGGGGGAGGGTGAAACTGTGACAGCCGGGTTGCTTTCCAGGGACGTGACGACGGCGGCCGCCAGTGCGGCGAACTCGTCCAGTTGGGCCTCCCCGGACAAGACGACGGTGGTCCCGCGGTAGTCCAGCACCAGGGACTTCTCACCCTTGCCGGTGTCCCGAAGTTTCCATTCCTGCCCGCCGGCGCTCCGGGAGCCGGTGACGGGTGCGTTGCGCGTCTGCTGCAGCAGCCAGGTGGGGTTCGCGTTCCTGGTCTGGACCAGCCCGATGAAGGACTCCTTAGGCGTCAGGTATCCCACTTCCCAGGTGGGGACGCCGTTGCCGGTTCCGGCTTCCCACCGGGCGTAGTTGGGACGGAAGCTGTCGCCGGTGTCCGGCGCGACGGGTGTGAATCCTGCCACATCCGTGGCATTCCGCGAGACGGCTGCCACGTCGATGTTCGGACGGTAGCCATCGCTCTTGGGCAGCGGATTCATGAGGATGATGGGCAGGAACGCGGCAATGCTCACCACCAGGGCGATGATCATTCCGATGACCGAGGCGTTGGCGCGTTTTGCGGCAGCAGCCGGAATGACAGGCTTTATCGGCGCATTTCCTGCCGCGGCGCCGGGTCCGCCGTTGCCCTCGGATCCGGCCGGCTCGGGGCTGGGACTGGTCTTTTCCTGCATGTCATTCACCCCTCTATAGTCGCCCATTCCGGCAGCCGACTTCCATTTGGGCGCATCAGGCCCCTGGTCGCCGTCGCCGGTACATTGCGCGGGCGCGTCATCCGCCACCCCGTTGAGCGGCTCGCGACTATGATCGGTAGCAGAGGAATCACCGCGCTGCTGCACCGGCGGGGCGGGTTTTATGATCGCCACTCGAAGAAGAGGTTCACGTGTCACCAGCGTCCATGACCCAGAAGTACTCCACGATCTCCCCGTCGCTTGCCGTAGGCATTGACGAGCCGGACCGCAACCTTGCCCTCGAGCTTGTCCGCGTGACTGAAGCCGCAGCCATCGCCGGCGGCCACTGGGTAGGCTTCGGCGACAAGAACAAGGCCGACGGCGCAGCGGTCGACGCCATGCGCTCCTTCCTCCAGACCGTCCACTTCAACGGCGTTGTGGTCATCGGTGAGGGCGAGAAGGACGAGGCCCCCATGCTCTTCAACGGAGAGCGCGTCGGTGACGGCACCGGCCCAGAGTGCGACGTTGCCGTGGACCCCATCGACGGAACCCGCCTGACTGCCCTGGGCATCAACAACGCCCTGGCCGTCCTCGCGGTGGCCGAGCGCGGCTCCATGTTCGATCCTTCCGCCGTGTTCTACATGGAGAAGCTCGTCACCGGCCCCGAAGCCGCGGACATGGTGGACCTCCGCCTCCCGGTCAAGCAGAACCTGCACCTCATCGCCAAGGCGAAGGGCGTCAAGGTCAACCAGCTCAACGTCATGATCCTCGACCGGGACCGCCACAAGCCGCTGGTGGAGGAAATCCGTGAAGCCGGTGCGCGCACCAAGTTCATCATGGATGGCGACGTCGCCGGTGCCATCGCCGCAGCGCGGACCGGCACAGGCGTTGACGCGCTGATGGGCATCGGCGGCACGCCGGAAGGCATCGTTACAGCCTGCGCCATCAAGTCCCTGGGCGGTGTCATCCAGGGCCGCCTCTGGCCCACCAGCGACGAAGAGAAGCAGAAGGCCATCGACGCCGGCCACGACCTGGAACGGGTCCTCTCCACCAACGACCTCGTCTCCAGCGACAACTGCTACTTCGCCGCCACGGGCATCACCGACGGCGACCTGCTGAAGGGCGTCCGCTACTCCAAGGACAAGGTCCTGACCCAGTCCATCGTGATGCGTTCCAAGTCCGGCACCATCCGCTTCGTTGACGGCGAGCACCGCGCTGACAAGTGGGAGGGCTACGCCCGCAAGAGCTGACGCCCGGCGCGCTAATTCGCCAGGCCCCCGGAGTGCGCAGCGCACTTCCGGGGGCCTGGCGTTTTAAGCGCTTGGTATAGGGTTGAAGCCATGATTCCTGCTGTTGTGCCCTGTACTGACCGCGCCCTCTGGGACGACCACGTTGACCGGTTCCAGGGACATCCGCAACAGTTGTGGGGCTGGGGCGAAACCAAGGCCATGCATGGCTGGACCGTTGACCGCGTGCTCATCAACGACGCCGGCAACACCATCGGTTGCGCCCAGCTGCTGGTCCGCCGCCTTCCGCTTCCCTTCCGGGCCCTGGTCTACATTCCGCGGGGGCCCATGTGCGCCCCGGAGAACGCGCAGGCGGTCCTGAACCGGCTCGCCGAGCATGCGGCAGTCCGGCACGGTGGCGTTGCCCTGAGCATCGAACCCGACTGGGACCAGGACTCTGTTTTTGCAGGAGCCGTGGCAGCCGCAGGATTCCGTCCGTCCGCCAACACGGTGCTGATCCCGCGCACGCTGATCCTTGACCTCACCAGGTCCGACGACGAGCTCATGGCGGACATGTCCAAGTCCACGCGTGCGAACATCCGCAAGGCGATGCGCAGCGACGTTGAGTTCCGCAAGGTGAAGAACGACGCCGAACTTGAACAGGTGCTCGCGATCTACCACGAGACCGCTGAACGCGCCGGGTTCGGGATCCACGAGGACCAGTACTACCGGGACATTTTCCGGAACATGGGGGATGGCTCACCCATCATTGGGGCGTTCGACGGCGAACAGCTGCTGGCGTTCGTCTGGCTCGCCAGGAGCGGCTCCACTGCCTTTGAGCTCTACGGCGGCGTGTCCGCGGAGGGACAGAAACAGCGCGTCAACTACGGCGTGAAGTGGGCGGCCCTGCAGGCTATGCGGGAGGACGGCTGCCGCCGGTACGACTTCAACGGACTCCTCAACGACGGCATCTCCGACTTCAAGAAGCAGTTCGCCAAGCACGAAAACATGCTCATGGGAACCTGGGAGAAGCCGCTTTCGCCGCTGTACCCCGCCTACGCCCAGGCCATGCCCCTGGCGCGTCGGGGACTCCAGACGGGACGGCGCGTCCTGAAGGCCGCTGCCGGCCGGGTGCGCCCCCTGCTCCAGCGGCTGCGCCCCGGCAGCTAGCTTCACCCCAGCTGCGCTCAGCAAAGGGCGACGGCGGCACCCCGCCCGGGTGCCGCCGTCGCCCTTTGCCGTTGCTGCCTGGAGCGCCGCCGGCTGCTAGAGGCCGGTGGTCACGGCAAAGGCAAGCGCCTGCTCCGTGCTGCCGGCCACGGGGTGGACGTTGACCGGAGCCTCGGCGGCCGCCAGGAAGGCGCTGCCGCCCCTCGACAGCTGCAGGTCGCCCTTGGGCGAGTCCAGGTAGATATCTCCTGCCACCACGATGACAACGGCTGCCCCGGACTGCGCCAGAGGGACCGGGGCCGCGCCCGGCGCGAGCTCGATCCGCTGGAGCTGGAACTCCTCGAACGGCGGGCGGAACACTTCCTGGTCCAGGGCCGTCCGCTCGGCGGCCAGCATGGGCACCGCAACAGGCTGGAAATCAACGGTGCGGAGCAGTTCGGGTACGTCCACGAACTTCGGCGTGAGGCCGCCGCGCAGGACGTTGTCCGAGGACGCCATGACTTCCACGCCGAGGCCGTGCAGGTACGCATGGATGTTTCCGGCCGGCAGGTACACAGCTTCGCCCGGCGCCAGTGACACCCGGTTCAACAGCAGGGAGATCAGGACACCGGGATCCCCTGGATACTTCTCGTTGAGGCTGATGACGGTTTTCAGCTCGGCCTCATGCGGGGCCAGGGCGGCTTCGGACAGGAGTGCAGCCACCACCAGCGCCGTATCCTCAGCCACGGACCGGCCTCCGGTGATGAGGCGCTCGAAGGCCTTCCGGAGGCCCTGCCCCTCGTCGCTGGCGCCGAGGTCCTCCTGCAGCTCTCCCACCAGGGCGGGGACCCCCGCTTCGCTGGAACCACAGGCTGCGGCGACGTGCGCCAGGATCTCCCGCGTTTCCGCCACCGGACGGAATCCGCACAGCGCCTCAAACGGGGTCAGGGCGAGGATCATCTCGGGTTTGTGGTTGTCGTCCCGGTAATTGCGGTTGGGGGCGCCCGCCGGCACCCCTTCCGCGTTCTCGCGGGCAAATCCGGCGCGCGCCTGCTCCAGGCTGGGGTGGACCTGCAGGGACAGGGGCTGGGCTGCGGCGAGGATCTTGGCCAGGAAAGGCAGCCGGGGGCCAAAACGGGCCACGGAGTCCGCGCCAAGGTAATGGTCGGGATCGCTGGAGATGAGGGCATCCAGCGCGGTCCCCGCCGGCCCGTCCCCGGGGACGCGGGCGGTGGATGGCGAATCGGGGTGCGCGCCGATCCACAGTTCGGCTTCCGGGCGGCCGGACTCGGGCCGGCCCAGGAGGGCCGCGATGGCCGTCGTCGAACCCCAGGCGTAGTCGCGCAGGACGTTCTCAATCTCGTACAAAACCGGTTCCGTTCCCTAGGTCTGCTGGATGAAGTGTGCGGCTACAGCGGAGCGCACTGGCCGTTGGTTGCCACGAGCCCGGCGATGGCCTGCTCGTTGCCCTCAAGCTTGAGCTGGGTCAGCATCTCTTCGGTGATCAGCTCGCCATCTGGCGTGGTGGTCACCGGAGTGAAGTCCGACGGCGCCGGCGACTGCTGTGCCCGAACGGAGCCGGCAAGGGGGAAGATGCCGGCAGGCCTGGCTGCCGCGGCCTGGAGACGGCCCGGTGCGGCGCCCGTTTCCACCATGGTGTCGTCCTGCACGCCTGCCGCCTGGGGCGAGGACGCGGACGCCAACAGCTGGTCCACGCGGTTGTGGATCTCGTCGAAGTCCGGAACCGTGGAGAACGAGGCATCAAAGTCAGGCGGGCCGATGGTCAGCCGTTTGATGTCCTGGCCCTTGGCCTTCATGGCAAGGTCCACAAAGCTCCCCAGCTGCGAGGAGGAGATGTTGGAGTCCACTACCTTGGTTCCAGCGTCGGCGATGTCCTCGAACTTGGCCAGCAGGGTGGCGGGGTCCAGTTGCTTGAGCATGGCCTGCTGCACGCACTGCTGGCGCTGGATGCGCGAGTAGTCGTCCACATACTCCCGTGACCTTCCGTACCAAAGTGCCTGGTTGCCGTCGAGGGTTTGTTCACCGGCCGGGATCCAGCCCAGCGGCATGCCGTGGGTCTGTGTGAAGTCGTCAAAGTAACCGCTCATGGGAACCCACCCGCCGGCTTTGATCCTGATGCCGCCCATCGCGTCGATGAGCCTGGAGAAACCGTCCATGTCCACCAGGACGTAGGCCTGCACCGTGAGCCCAAGCGTCCCGGATACGGCTTCCAGGGTGGCCTGCGCGCCGGGGTCGGCCACTCCGGGGTACAGGTCGGCGTACTCGTTCGTCACCTCGGTGTTGATGGCATTGATCAGGCACTCGTCCCCGCAGTCGTAGCCGTCCGGGTAGATGGCCCGCATGGGGGAGTCCTCGCTGAACTGGGCGTTCTGGAGGTTCCGGGGCACGGAGATGATGGCCGTCTGCCCCGACTTGGCATCCACGCTGAGGACGGAAAGGCTGTCCGGGCGCCTCCCGGTGCGGTCCTCGCCGGCGTCCCCACCCATCATCAGGAAGTTGTAGCGGCCTTCAACGGGATCGATCGTGGGGCCGGAGGAGAAGATGCTCCCGATCGCATTACGCCCCACATTGAGCAGGTAGGCAGCATAGCCAAGGGACCCGCTGCCCAGGACCATGGCCAGCACCAGTGCTATCCCCACTGCGGGCCGTGCCCGGGGTGCCAGCAGTGTGGGGCGGATGAGCCGGAGGGTGTTGAGGAAGAGCAGTGCCCAGGCAGCTGCCAGGGCTGCCAGCAGGATGACGATCACCAGGGAAGTGACGGGATGGGTGATGATGTTGATCAGCAGGGTCCGGTTGAAGAGCAGCAGGAGCACCGCGGCGGCCAGGGTTGCCCAGACGCCGAGGGTTACGCGCAGCGCGGCACGGCCGAGTTTGCGGCTGCCGGCCACGACCTGGGCGCTGCCCGGAACCAGGAGGGTCAAAAGGATGAGGACGAAAGCCCGTTTCGTGCGCACAGGAGAGGAAGCACTGGCTGGGTAACGGACCGGGTCGGTCATGGAGGTGCCGGGGGCGGCCTGCCGCATTTTGCTGCTGGACATACGCGCCGCCTAGCGGCCGCTCCGCAGGGCGCCGTTGCCGTCTGCGAAGACCTCGCTGACTTTCTGGCGCAGGTTGGCACCCTTGCGGGTGGCGACTGCGTTGAGGTCTGCTGCGAAATCAAGGAGGTCCGCGCGGAGCGACGCTGCGAGCTCGTCCGTGCCCGCAGCGAGCATCCGCACGGCTAGAAGCCCGGCGTTGCGGGCTCCTGCGATGGACACGGTGGCCACCGGGACGCCGGCAGGCATCTGGACGATCGACAGCAGGGAATCCATTCCGTCCAGGGTCTTGAGCGGAACGGGAACCCCGATCACCGGGAGCGGGGTGACGCTGGCCAGCATTCCCGGCAGGTGGGCTGCGCCGCCGGCCCCGGCGATGATGACCCTCAGGCCGCGTTCATGGGCTGTCTGCCCGTAACGGATCATTTCGGTGGGCATCCTGTGGGCTGACACGACGTCGGCCTCGAAGGGAATGCCGAACTCCGCCAGCGCGTCAGCCGCAGCCTCCATAACGGGCCAGTCGGAGTCGGATCCCATGACGAGCCCCACCAGCGGGGCGGCCTCCGAAGCTGTGGAGGGGGTGGTTGGGGCGCTCATGGCTTCTCCTCGAAAGTGCTTGGCAGTTCTTCTGCCGGTGCCCGGCCGTCGCGGATGATGCTTGCCACCATCGTGGCACGGCGGCGGACGGAATCAACGTCCGCCGTGGATGAACCCACCAGGTTTACGTGGCCGATCTTGCGGCCCGGGCGGACGGACTTGCCGTAGCAGTGCACCTTTGCGGCGGGTTCGCTGGCAAGCGCCATCGGGAAGGCAGAAAACAGGTCCTGGTTGTCGCCGCCCAGGAAGTTTTTCATTACCACCACGGGGCCAAGCACATCGGTGGCGCCCAGGGGAAGGTTCAGTACCGCCCGCAGGTGCTGCTCGAACTGGCTTGTCACCGAGCCGTCCTGCGTCCAATGCCCTGTGTTGTGGGGGCGCATGGCGAGTTCGTTGATCAGGAACCCTGCCCCGACGCCGGGGGTCTCAAAGAGTTCAACGGCCAGCACGCCCGTGACGCCAAGTTCACCAGCAATCCGCAGGGCAGCGTCCTCCGCGGCAGCAGCGACCTCCACCGGGATGTCCAGGGCGGGAGCTATCACTTCATCACACACACCATCCACCTGGATGGTGTGTACCACCGGCCAGGCGCGGGCTTCGCCGTCGGGTGTCCTCGCAACGAGTGCTGAAAGCTCCCGCGTGAATTCCACTTTGGCCTCAGCGAGGAGGGGGCTCATGGCGTCAAACCATTCAGAGGTTTCGGCAGCTTCTTCTGCAGAGGCGACGATCCTGACACCCTTGCCGTCGTACCCGCCGCGCGGCATCTTCAGCACAACGGGCCAGCCTGTTTCATCGCCGAAACTGACCAGTGCCGCCACGTCCGGCACGGAGGCCCAGGCCGGGTTGGGAAGCTCCAGCCGGTCGATGGCGGCGCGCATGACCAGTTTGTCCTGGGCGTTCACGAGTGCATCAGGCCCGGGCTGGACGTTAACGCCGGCGTCCTGCAGCGCGCGGAGGTGGTCTGTGGGGACGTGTTCGTGGTCAAAAGTCATAACGTCCAGGCCTTGGGCAAAGTCCAACAGCGTCTGCAGGTCCTTGTAGTCGCCCACCGGCGAGGAGGACACTGCCGAGACGGCAGAGACGTCGTCCCCTTCGGCGAGGACACGGAGTTCGAAGCCGAGGGCAGTTGCTGCAGGGGCCATCATTCGGGCAAGCTGGCCGCCGCCAACTACGCCTATTACTGGAAAAGTCACATGGGCCAGCCTACCGAAGACCGTCCGGTATCCCGCGCTCCGGTCCGGCGGGCCGGGAGTATTTCAGCGGCTGGGGTACCCCTTTCCGCCGGTTGGGAAGGCTGACTCACAGGTTTGGGGGCTAAAATGGGCTCCGGCCCAATGGCCCACAGTTCACACAGCCATGGAGGGCCATGTTCACCACACTTGCAGACCGTATCCGGGGGCTCGCCTCGCTTTTTTGGCGCGAAGTGGCCAAGTTCGGAGCCGTGGGCGGTGTGGCCTTCGTGATCGACAACGGTCTCACGTACTACCTGATGCACGGTCCGATGACCGACAGCGAGGCCAAGGCGCGGTTCGTTGGCGCTTCCGTAGCCACGGTCTTCTCCTGGATCGCCAACCGCCTCTGGACCTTCCGGCACCGCCGGCAGGCCAACGTGCTCCGCGAATTCCTGATGTTCGTCCTCATCAACGGGATAGGCATCGGGATCTCCACGGGCTTCACAGCCCTTGCGAAATACGGGATGGGCATCACGGACAAGAACATGTTGTTCCTGGCCGGAGTGGCGGGCATTCTTGTGGCTACCGTGGTCCGCTTCTTCGCCTACCGGTTCCTGGTCTTCAACCAGGAACTGGACCAGGAACCGGAGTTCTCCCACGACCACGAGCTCATCGAGCTTCACCACCGCCACAAGGAGCACGGCTCCGGGGTGGAGCGCGAAGCGGAGCCCGAGCCTTCGACCGACGGGCGCGCCAAGCCGTAGCTGGAGAACGTGGGGCGCCGGCGGGCGTAAGGCCCCGGCTTTCCTAGCTGCCGTGGATGCGCTCCGCTGTGAGCAGCTTGTCCGTCAGCTCCACCTTTGGATGCGTCATGACCACCGATCCACCGTGCTGCCAGGCGCCCAGGGCATTGGACAGCGCGCCTTCCAATCCGTTCCCGGCAGGAACATGAAGGCGTACGCCTTCATCATGGCGGGCGGCGAAGCTGCTGAGCAGGTCCTGATGGGAGTGCGTCCGACCGTCCCCCGCCACGAGGGCGCACCCTGCGGGATCAGGCTCGGCATGCGCCATGAAGACGTCCCCGTGGGAGCGGACTTCGGCGGCGTAGTCCAGGCAGCCGGCGGCAAGCGCACCCGGCCACCGCATCGCCAGCGCAGGCAAGGCCACGGCGATGACGGCGTCGTACTTTCCTTCCACTGCCTCGGGATCCGCCGTGGCCAGGTAGTCCGCAGTGCCCCCGTCAAGAACCGTCTGCAGCCCCACCTGCCAGGCGGCCAGCGCCCAGACCATCGACTTCCAGTGCGCGGGTAAATCCATGCGCAGGCGCATGCCGGGGGTGGCATCCAATTCGTCCTGGAGCAGGTTGCTCGTCTTGGCAACCCAGTTGTCCAGCACCCTGCCGGAGAGCTCCACCCGCTCATCGTCAGGGCCGTACCACGTAAGGCGGGGAGCCGTTGAATTGCCCGAACGGAGCGTTGACATGAGTTCAGATAGCGGGGTGCCCATGCCACCATCCTGCCACCGGGAGGATGGCCAGTCACGGTGGACGTGGGACCGGCTGACGTGGGACACGCTTGGCAGATGAACCGGACCCCCACAAGGTGGAGTGACATTAATCACAGGGGATGCTCAGCCTGCTTGCTATTTTGCGTTTTTGCCGGTAATTTTCCCGCCGTTGGTGGCGAAGTGGGCCGCCGCCCGGAAGTATTCGGAGTTCCTCGCCAGCCGCGCCGTGCCGTCGTTATCAATTCCCGGGCGTGGCGTACGCCGCGTTCGCCATCCGGAGTGATTATTATCCGGCGGCAGCTTGACTCGTCCAAGTTACACACGTGTAATTAGATACCTAAAGGCAACTGCGTAAATGCCGGCACACAACCGAGTGCCGCGTATCCAGGCAGTAGCTGCAAATCAGGAGGGTCGCCGATGGGGCAAGCAGAGCGTATCCAGGAAGATGCCGTCGTGGCCGGTCAGGCAACGGCAAAGTACCGCGCCCGGGGGGTGCCAAGCGATTGGTACGTGGACCCCGCCGATCCTGATGCTGCCGATCGGTACAACAAGAATGCGGGCGGCGTCCTGGAGGACCAGGCCACTGCATTCCTCGCCGCCCATGAGGCGCTGCTTGACGGTGGCCCGGAGTCAGAGGATGACCTCGACCCGCCCATGGAACTTGCAGCCGGTGGCGCAAGTCAGCCGGTGTGGATCGGGCTGCCCTTCCAGCAGGATTTCGACGACGAAGGTGAGCTCGGCTGGCAAACAGACGCCTTGTGCGCCCAGACTGACCCCGAGGCATTCTTCCCTGAAAAGGGCGGCTCCACGCGGGATGCCAAAAAAGTCTGCGGAGCCTGCAATGTGCGCTCGCAGTGCCTTGAATACGCGCTGGCAAACGACGAACGGTTCGGCATCTGGGGAGGCCTTTCCGAGCGTGAGCGCCGGCGGCTTAGGAAGCGAGCAATCTAATTCACCAGGATGTTCACGTCACTGCCGTGGTGGTCGCCCACAACGGCAGTGCCTATCTGCCCAGGACACTTGCAGCCCTGGCGGGCCAGACCCGGCCCGCGGACTATGCAATCGGCGTCGACGCCGGATCACGGGATGACTCCAGGGTCCTCCTGCAGCGGGCCCTGGGCGAAGCCAATGTGATCAGCCAGCAGCGCGGCAAAGGCGGCATGGGGGCGGCCGTTTCCGCCGTGCTCGCCGAACTGGCTCCATGGCGGGGGAGTGCCGCACCGGACAAACCGGAGTGGATCTGGCTGCTTCACGATGATGCAGCACCTGCTCCGCAAGCACTGGCCGAACTGCTCAGCGCTGTTGAACGGGCGCCCTCGGTCACGGTCGCAGGGTGCAAGCAGCTGGACTGGCACGCGGAACGCAAGCTCATCGACGTCGGCCTGTCCACCAGCCGGTGGGCCGAGCGGCTCACCCTGATCGACGCCGACGAACTCGACCAGGGGCAGTACGACGGCCGCAGCGATACCTTCGCCGTCAACTCCGCGGGCATGCTTGTCCGCCGTGACATTTGGGAGCACTTGGGCGGTTTCGACCCTGCCTTGCCTGGCAGCGGCGACGACGTCGACTTCTGCTGGCGCAACCGGCTGGCCGGGCACCGCGTCGTTGTGGTGCCCGCGGCCCGCATGTTCCATGTTGCGCACCGGCCTCAGGCACTTGGCAACGCGGCGGCGGCCCGGAAAGCCCAGGTCCACCTGCGCCTGAAGCATTCACCACCATGGATGGTGCCGGTCCATGGGGCCGGGGCACTCCTGGGCAGCCTCTTCAAACTCGTGCTGAGCATCCTGATCAAGGATCCTGGGCACGGCCTGTCACAGGTGGTTGCCACCTGCGGGGCCCTCGGAAGGCCGCGCGCAGTGGCGAGGGCCCGCCGCAGTGCCCGCCGGACCCGCCGCATCCGCCGTTCCGTGATCCGCAAGCTCCAAACCCCCAGGCGCGAAGTCTGGAGCCACCGGCGGTCCCTGATGGAGGCGCTCGGCTCGGACACTTCCCCGACGGACGAGCTTGAACAGGATCCGTTGGCGCACCAGCCCACTGGCGATGCCTCGGACGACTTTGCTGCCTTGGCTACCACAAAGCGCGGATGGGTGGGCAACGGCGCCCTGGCTGTGGTCATAGTTTCGTCCGTGGCCTCGCTCCTGGGCCTGACCGGGCTCTTCCGTGCCGACGCCGTTTCCGGCGGTGCGCTCATTCCTGTCGCCGCCAGCCTCGGCGACATCTGGCACCACGCTTCCAGCTGGTGGATCACCCTGGGGGCAGGGCTGCCCGGGCGGGGAGACCCCTTCGGCTACGTCCTGTGGATCGTCGGGATCCTGGGCGGAGGCGATGCCAACCCCGCCATGGCCTGGCTGCTCCTGCTCGCCACGCCGCTGTCCGGGCTCACGGCATGGTTCGCCGCTGGCGGGCTGACTGTCCGCCGCCGGCTCCGGCTGGCGGCCGCCCTCCTCTGGGCTGCGGCACCTGCACTCCAGGTCGCGCTCAACCAGGGCAGGGCAGGGGCGCTGGTTGCCCACATCATGCTTCCCCTGGTGGTCCTGGCGCTGCTGCGGGCCACCGGCTCCGCAGTTGGCCATGGCCGCTTCACGCTGCCTTCCCCCGCCGAAGGCCGTCCCGGCGAGAGGCCCCCCGTCAGGCCCGGTATCAACGGCACGCCATCCTGGACGGCCGCGGCCGCGGCCGGCCTTGCGCTGGCAGTCGTTGTTGCATCGGCACCTTCACTCCTGCTTCCGGCTACCGTGGTGGTCGTGCTCTGCGGCCTCCTGCCCGGACGCCGCGGCCGGACGGTCTGGTGGGCCCTGCTGCCCACTGCGGCCTTATTCATCCCTTTCGGACTCTCCGTCCTCGACAGACCCCGGGCCTTACTGGCCGATCCCGGCCTGCCGCTTGCCTTCGACGCAGCGCCGCTGTGGCAGCAGGTGCTGGGCCAGCCGCTGCGGTTTGACCCGCAGGGCGGCCTCGCCGGGCTTCCGTCCTTTGCCGGCGGCACAGTACCGTGGGCGCTGGTGCTGGCACTCCTGGTCGCCGCCCCGGTGCTGGCGCTGGCCGTCGCCGGACTGGTGGTACCCGGGCACCGTGCCGCGATGGCGAGAGGTTTTTGGGTGGCAGGGATCCTTGCCCTGGGAGGCAGCTGGCTGGCAGGCCACGTGGCCACTGCCGTCAACGCCCAGAACCTGGTCACGCCGTTCACTGGGCCGGCAGTGTCTGCTGCGGCTTTCGCACTCTTGGCGGCAGGCATCCTCGGAGCGGAGCGTCTGCTTTCCATGGCGGACCGTGGAGGGGCCAGCGGCAGCGCCAAGCGCCGGGCCGCCCTTCGGTCCGTCACCGCCGTCGGCATGGTCATCCTGCTCGCGGGGCCCCTGGCCGGAATGGCTGCATGGTCAGCCCAGAACCTGCTGCGCCCTGCCACGGCGTCCGCTGCCGGCACGGGGACGGCCTCCCCGGGCGCCGAAGCCCCAGACAGCCAAACCCCCGAAGCCGCCGGCCTGCTCGGAACCCCCCGGTTGGTGGAGGCCACCAACCCGCGCACCCTGCCTGCCACCGCCATTGACCGCGGAACCGGGCCTGAGCAATCACGCACCCTGCTGATCAGCACACGGGACAACGGGACGTTCGACGCATCACTGATGCGCGGCGCCGGAACCACCCTGGACAGCCTCTCCACGATTGCTTCCGCGCGGAACATCATCGGAAACCCGGGTGCCGAGACCATTCGCGACGACGACGATGTCACCGCGGCCGTGCGCCGTGTGGTGGCAACGGTCGTCGCAGGCCAGGGCGTCGACCCGCGGAACGACCTCGAACAGCTGGGCGTAGGGTTTGTTGTCCTGCGCTCCGCTGACACGGCTGCCCAGCTGACGGCCAGCCGGGTGGACGCGGTACCGGGCCTTGTTGCCGTGGGCCAAACCGATGTGGGCTGGCTCTGGCGGATCACCCCGCTGAACCAGCCGGCCCTGCAGGCCGCAGACGTTGCACACCGGGTACGTATCGTCGATGGAAGCGGTGCTGCCATCGGCCTGGTTCCCTCCGGCTACAGCGACGTGGACGCCCCGGTTCCGGCCGGTCCTGAAGGCCGCCTCGTGGTGCTTGCCGAACGAGCCGATGCCGGCTGGACCGCCTGGCTTGACGGCCGGAAATTGACTGCGACCACGTCAGGCTGGTCGCAGGCCTTCACGCTTCCCGCAACAGGTGGCCAGCTCACCGTCCGCTATGAAAACCCCTGGGCCCTGTGGACGGCCATTGCACAGATCACGGTGATCGGCCTGACGGTCCTGCTCGCCATACCAATGCCGGCCAGGAGGCCACGGACCGGCATCTCCCGGGACGAGGGCTCCCTGCGTAAGGAACACCAGAATGCATGAGCACATTACGCCGCCGGCGTCGCCGGAGGCCCAGTCCTCCGGCGACGCCGGCAAGCCGCTGGAGGACGCAAGCACAGCGCACCCGGAAACCACGGCGGATACAGGTCAGCGGCCAGTACCGCGGGGACGCAAAACGGCGTTCGTGGGGCTGGCGTCCGCGGCTATGATCCTCGCCGGCGCGGGGGCGGTAGTGGCGGGGGGATCGCTGCTGCCGCCGCCGGAATCGAGCCGTGTGGTAGCTGCCGCAGCGGCAGCCGTCCCTGCCGGGGCGAGTGTGGGCGTTTGTCCGGGACCGGCCCGGCTGCTGGAGGGCACAGAAGCAGGCACCGACCCCCAGTTCAGTCCGGTTTCAGCCACCGCGGCCAGCGCAGTGACGGGCGCGGTGCTCGGTGCGGCAGGGGTCCTGCCGGCCAGCCGCCTGTCCCAGCTGGACGGAACAACCGCCGTGGACATCTCCGAAGGGCCAAGCCAGGGTGCTTCCGCCGGGGCGCCGCAGGAACTCCTGGCGGGCGCAGTGGTGTCCCGACCCGTGGAGCAGGTGAGCGTGCTGAGCGCCGACGCACTGGCGAACCAAAAAGCCTCAGCTGCAGCGGTGATGAAGTTCACCGCCACCGATGGCGACCTTCAGGGCACTGCGGCCTCGAACTGCCACCAGCCCTCGAACGACCAGTGGATCGCGGGGGCAGGCACCACCGTGGGCCGGGCATCAGTGCTGGTGTTGACCAACGCCTCCACCACCCCCGCCACGGTGAGCCTGGAACTTTTCGGCGCAAAGGGCCAGATCCAGGCACCCGGCAGCAGGGGCCTGCTGGTTGCGCCAGGCAGCTCGCGGGCCGTGGTCCTTGCCGGTCTGGCCCCGGGCGAGGCGCAGCTGAGCGTCCGTGTCCGAAGTGCCGGAGGCCCCGTGGCTGCCGTCATCCAGCAGAGTGTCCTAAGGGGCCTCACCCCCGGAGGAGTCGACTTCATTGCCCCGGGAGCGGCTCCGGCCGTGCGGCAGGTCATGACGGGTGTGGACATCCAGGACCCTGCAGGACTGGCCCAACTGATCGGAAAGCCAGGATACGAGGACGCAGGACCGGCGCTCCATCTGACAGTTCCAGGCCCTTCGGATGCAGTGGTGGAAGTCCGGATGTACGGGCGTGACGGACAGGAGGCCCTGCCTTCGGGCGGGGTCATCACCGCAAAGGCCGGCGCCGTCACCGAGGTCTCCCTCGCAGGTGTCCCGGCCGGGCAGTACACGGTGGCTGCTTCCTCGGACGTTTCGTTTGTCGCCGCGGCCCGTGTCACCCGCGGGCTCCAGGAAGACCAGGCCTCGGACGTTGCCTGGGCGGCCGCCGGAGTGCGGCTTGGCAGCCAGCACGTCGTTCCGGTTCCCCAGGGCGGGATCCGCAGCCTGGTGTTCGGTGCCCTGGACGCCAGGGCAACCATCACGTACTCCGCCATCACGTCCGACGGAAAAGTAAGGGCACCGGCCACCGCCGATATTGCCGGTGGGACAACGTCCTCCATCGCAGTGCCGGAAAAGGATGACGACGCCGACGTCGTGGGATACGTGGTGTCAGCGTCAGGGGACGCCGCCTATGGCTCCGTGCTGGTCCAGCAGGACGGAAGGAACGATATCTCCACGCTGGCGTTCCTGGCGGCGGCGGCCGGCCAGGAAACAGTGCCCGTCACCCTTAGCTACTAACGGCCCCAGCCGCTGAACCAACTTCCGGCCGCTGCAGTCCGGATCAGTACCGGCGGCGGTAGACGGGGTCCAGGGTTTCCGGAGCCACTCCGAGCATCTCGGCCGTGTGCTCCACCACAACGTCATGGACCAGGTCCTGGAGCTCTTCGGGGCCGGGGCAGCCCTGTTCCACCACGCGCCGGTACACCGTGATCATGGGCCCTTCGCCGTCCGCGGCGGGAGTGTAGGACCCCATGGGCGCCGACGCGGAGTTGGCGGCCAGCTGTTCGAGGTCGGGCGGGATCTCATCGACGCCGAACCGGACGCCGTCGAGCGTCTTGCCCCAGATGTCGTGCAGCCGCTGCGCGGAATCCAGCACCATGTCATCAAACCGGTCCGAGCGCGTCCGGTATCCGGGGTGTGTGGGGAGCATGACCTCCCCGCGGAGCCCGCGTCCGTGGCGATTCCGGCGGCGCATCATGAAGCTTTTGCCGGAGGAGCCGGTGCCCGGATTCCCGGGGGCATCCGGACCAGCCAACCGGACCGTGAAACCTGATTTCTGGTTCGATGACTGCATACATCGACTCTAAACCCGGGGGAACATTTATGCGATATATTCTCCCCGCGGCAGGGACGCGTCGGGTCGGGCGGGCAATGCACGGTTTTGGCGCGGACACCGAGTAGTCTGTGATGTCGTGGGAGCTATCCGTCAGTGTTCAAGATCTGCCTGCCGCCAGTCAGCGGTGGCTACCCTGACGTACGTCTACGCAGACTCCACCGCCGTCCTTGGCCCCCTGGCCACTTTCGCGGAGCCGCATTGCTACGACCTGTGCGAGCAGCACGCTGACTCGCTGACCGTTCCCCGTGGCTGGGAAGTCCTCCGGCTTGCCATGCCGTCAACGCCCCAGCAGCCCGGCCCCGACGACCTCCTGGCCCTTGCCAATGCGGTGCGGGATGCCGCGGCCCTCCCGGCCCAGGGACAGCAGCCGCCGGCGCAGCGCGCGCCCCATTCCGCGCTGGAAGCACCGGCCGGCGCCGAAGGCACCCGCAGGGGGCACCTGCGCATCCTGCGTGAACCCTCCTGACATCCTCTGGCGGTAGGCTGGTAGCTGCACACCAGTCCGCTACCGGCGCGAGCGCGCCCGCCAGGGAGCACCAAGAATGCCACATATCAGTCCTGAGCTGCTGTCCGTCCTCCGCTGTCCCGTCACGGGTTCGGCCCTGGTACAGGAAGGCGAGGAACTGGTGGCGGCCGCCGCCGGGGAATCCGGAGTGAAGCCGCGCTACGTTATCGAGGACGGCATACCGCTCCTTCTGCCGCCCGAGCTGCTGGCAGCAGCCACCGCGGCAGGATCGGACCAGCACGATTCAGCCCCCGGAACGGGCCAAGCCACGTAGCAGCGAACGGGCCGGCCGGAACGCAGGCGCCACGGCCGCCGTCGAACTTTACACAGCAACACCGGAACCAACAGCACTCCGGACAGGACGAAGGATTACCCATGACTTTTGATTACAAGGTTGCCGATATCACCCTGGCGGAAGCCGGCCGGCACCAGATCCGCCTTGCCGAGCACGAGATGCCGGGCCTGATGTCGCTCCGCGCCGAATTCGGCCCCACCCAGCCGCTCAAGGGCGCCCGGATCGCCGGATCCCTGCACATGACCGTGCAGACCGCCGTGCTGATCGAGACGCTCACCGCTCTTGGCGCCGAGGTCCGCTGGGCCTCCTGCAACATCTTCTCCACCCAGGACGAGGCTGCCGCGGCCGTGGTGGTCGGAAACGGAACCGTCGAGGACCCCCAGGGTGTGCCCGTGTTCGCCTGGAAGGGCGAGACGCTGGAGGAGTACTGGTGGACCGCCGAGCAGATCCTCACCTGGCCGGGCGCGGACAGCAACCCTGACCTCGGCCCGAACATGATCCTCGACGACGGCGGAGACGCCACCATGCTGGTCCACAAGGGAGCCGAATTCGAGGCCCTTGGTGCCGTCCCGGCCGCAGCCGACGACGAGTCTGAGGAAGGCCGCGTTTTCCTCGAGGTGCTGCGCGCCTCGCTGCAGGCGGACCCGCAGAAGTGGACCCGGATCGGCTCCCGCCTGCTGGGCGTCACGGAGGAAACCACCACCGGCGTGCACCGCCTCTACCAGCTCGCGGAGCAGGGCAAGCTGCTGTTCCCGGCCATCAACGTCAACGACTCCGTCACCAAGAGCAAATTCGACAACAAGTACGGTATCCGGCACTCCCTGCCGGACGGCATCAACCGCGCCACAGATGTCCTGATGGGCGGCAAGATTGCCGTCGTCTGCGGCTACGGCGACGTCGGCAAGGGCGCGGCGGAGGCTTTCCGCGGCCAGGGTTCCCGCGTCATCGTCACCGAAATCGATCCCATCTGCGCACTCCAGGCAGCCATGGACGGGTACCAGGTCGCCAAACTGGAATCCGTCCTCAGCGAGGGCCACATCTTCATCACCACCACCGGCAACAAGGACGTCATCCTGGCCGAGCACATGGCCGCGATGCGCGACAAGGCGATCGTGGGCAACATCGGCCACTTCGACAACGAGATCGACATGGCCGGACTGGCACGTATCCCCGGCATCCGGAAGGTGGAAATCAAGCCGCAGGTGCACGAGTGGGTGCTGGACGAGGGAACGGGCCGGGAACGGTCCATCATCGTCCTCTCCGAAGGGCGCCTGCTGAACCTCGGCAACGCTACCGGCCACCCTTCGTTCGTGATGAGCAACTCCTTCGCCAACCAGACGATTGCGCAGATTGAGCTCTTCACCAAGAGCAGCCAGCCGGAAGGGGAGCGCGAGTACGGGAACCAGGTTTACGTGCTGCCGAAGATCCTTGACGAGAAGGTCGCCCGGCTGCACCTGGACGCGCTTGGCGTGGAACTGACCGAGCTGTCGAAGGAGCAGGCAGCGTACCTGGATCTCGACGTCGCAGGTCCCTACAAGCCCGAGCACTATCGTTACTAAGAAGTAAAGCGCCCGGGTGCCCAGAGCGCCCGGGCCGTTACTTTCTGCGCCTAGGATCAAAATATGGAGCCCGAAGTCCCGTCCCGCCGTCCCGGTCGAATGAAAAAGATCCTTGTGGTGGCAGCCGTCTGCCTCCTCGCTGCCGTCGGCGGGGTCTTCGCCGCCGTCGCGCCGGACATCGCCCGCAGCACCATTGAGTCCGAGGCCAGCTCATCCGTGAGGACAACCCCGGGCATCGCAGCTCCAGTGGTGGCTCCGGTCACGTTCGACGCTGCGCCGGCCAACGGGGCGAAGCAGGTCAACCCGGCGGCTCCGGTGTCCCTGAAGGTCAGCAACGGAACCATCGAACGCGTCACCCTCACCAGCACCGGCGGCGAGACCGTGGAGGGCGCCATCGACTCCCAGGGAACCGGGTGGACCGCCGCGGGCCCCCTGAAATTTAACACGGACTACAGCTACACATACGTGGTCAAGGACGGTGCGGGGCGGGAGACCAGTACAACGCAGTCTTTCAGCACCGTCTCCAGCTCCCATGAGGCGGACGCCGCCATCTACCCCCTCGACGGCATGAAGGTGGGTGTCGGCCAGCCGCTGCAGGTCATCTTCAGCGAGCCCGTGGTCAACCGTGAGGCCGTGGAGAAGGCCATCACCATTACCAGCAGTGCCGGCCAAACAGGCGCCTTCCACTGGCACAGCGACACCATGGTCCGGTACCGCCCCGAGAACTTCTGGGCCGCCAACTCCACCATCGCCATGGACATGAAACTGTTCGGCGTTGACCTCGGCAATGGGCAGATCGCCAACTTCAACAAGAAGGTGAACATCTCCATCGGCGACAAGAAGGTGGCGGTGGCAGACTCCGCCGCGCACACCTTTACGCTGAGCGTCAATGACCAGGTGGTCAAGACCCTGCCCGTCAGCATGGGGGACCAGCGCTTCCCGTCCGCACGTGGCTACGGAGTGCTGATGGAAAAGAAGCGCTACGACCACTTCCGGGCCTCAAGCATCGGGCTCAAACCGGACGATCCCGCCTACTACGGGGACGTGGACGTGGAGTACACCATCCGCCTCACCCTCAGCGGCGCCTACATCCACCAGGCCCTGGAGTCTGCCTATCCGTTCATCGGCAACGCGAACGTCTCGCATGGCTGCATTGGATTCGCTCCCGACGGCGCCGCCTGGGTCTTCGACAACATGGGCACCGGCGACGTCGTACAGATCGTGAACACCGAGGGGGACTACGCCGCCCATGATGACGGGTTCGGCGACTGGAACATCCCGTGGAGTGAGTACGACAACTAACGTCAGCTGCCGAAGGGCAGCCGCTGCAGCCGCTCGCCGATCTCCGTGTTGCGCCGGCGTGCCTGCGTCAACCTCGCCAGCTCCCTGCTCCGGCGTTCAGCGATGACGGCGGCAAGGTAGTCGTCCGGGCTGGTCCCCGGGGGCGGCGGCGGGGCCACATGCGCGGACAGTTCCGTGGCGATGGCCCCGGCCATCCCGGCCCGGGACAGGGGCGCCATCCTCCCCGCCTGCCGGATGAACTGGGAGGCCCTCCGCACAGTCGCATCGGGAATCCTTCCAATGTCGGCAGCCGCGGCCCACGCCCGGAGCCGCGGCGGCACAAGCACCGGAACCGGTTGCTCCACCGGCACGCGGGTGCGGACGGCATAGGTTCCGGCCATCAGGTCACCCAGCCGCCGCGACCTGTCATTGAAAAGCGCAACCGTCAGCGCCACGCCGCCGAAGGTCAGGTAGATCTCCAGGAACCCGGTCAGTCCGCGGATGACGGCGTGCCGGAAGCGGATGGCACCACCGTCGTCCCTGACCACCCGGAGGCCGGTGGCGAGCTTCCCCAGGGAGCGGCCGCGGCTCAGCGTTTCAACGGCCACGGGAACGATGACCAGGCAAAAGACCACGCTGGCCAGGGTCAGGGCACGTGCGGCAGCCTCATCGAGGTCCTCGCCGGCAGCGGCAAGTCCGATCAGGATCGCCACGAGCAGGACGATATTGAAGGCCACATCCAGGAGCAGCCCAAGAGCACGGGCGGCAAAGGACGCCGGCCTCAACTCCAGGACCACGGCCTCGCCGGTGATGATCGAACTCACTGTTCTTCCCCGTTCCACCGCCCTCCCGGTGCGGTCGCTCAAAGTCTAGTGTGGTGGCGCTAGGCTGGTCGCGTGGATATGGACGCGTTTTCCGCAGCCAACGCGGACAAGTGGGCACGGCTGCACGAGCTCGCCTCCAAGGGCAGGCTCAACGGGCGCGAGGCCGATGAGCTGCTGGCGCTGTACCAGTCCACGTCCTCCCACCTCTCCCTGATCAGGTCCATCGCGCCCGAAAGCGGACTGTCCGCCTCGCTCTCCGCCACGCTGGCGCAGGCCAGGACCCGCTTCACCGGGGCCAGGTCCAACGTGCCGGCGGACCTGGCGCGCTTTTTCGTGGTGGCCCTTCCGGCCGCGTTGTACCGGTTGACCTGGCTCACGCTGGCCTGTGGTGCGGTATTCATCCTCATTGGCGCGGCGTACGCGCTGTGGATCGGCACGTCGCCTGAGGCGCTGCGGGCAGTGGCCACCGAGGCGGCGGCCAGGCAATACGTCGAGGAAGACTTCATCAACTACTACTCGGAAAACCCGGCCGCCTCGTTTGCCGGTGCAGTCTGGACCAACAACGCCTGGATCAGCGCACAGGCCGTAGCGCTGGGGATTACGGGTTTCTGGGTGCCGATGATCCTGTTCAGCAACGCCCAGGGGGTTGGCGTTGCGGCCGGAATTTTCGCCGCCGCCGGCAAGAGCGACGTCTTCTTCAGCTACATCCTGCCGCACGGACTGATGGAACTCACCGCCGTGTTCATCGCCTGCGCGGCCGGCCTTCGGATCTTTTGGGCCATGGTGTCACCGGGCCCGCGGACCAGGGGACGGGCTGTTGCCGAGGAAGGCAGGTCCCTGATCACCGTGGCCCTGGGCCTGGTCCTTGTGCTGTTTGCCTCCGGTCTGGTTGAAGGCTTCGTCACCCCCAGCCCGCTGCCGGTGTGGGCCAAGATCGGGATCGGAGCCGCTGTCCTGGCCGCGTACTGGTTCTATGTGCTGAGGTGGGGCAGGCCCGCCTATCTTGCGGGAGAACGCGGGGACCTGCGGCGCGAGGACGCGGGCTACACGGAAATCGCTGCCTGAATCGTTGTAATTCCGCCGGGGTGGTTCCTCGTCCAGCCCAATGCCCGGACGGTAGGCTCGACACCAGATAAGCGCGCCAGCTGAGCCCGGCCCGGCGCGGAATTTCGACGGAAGTGACGCTGCTGTGAAAGACGAAACACCGGCCCGCGCCAAGAGCGCCGAGCCGCAGCCGGAACCCCACCTGGACACGTCCGGGGACTCCGACGAGCCCGCGTTTTCCTGGCTGACCCCCGCCGGGAAGGGCTCCGGTTCAGCAGCAGGGTCTTCCGCGTCACCCGCTGCCCCTTCGCCTGCTGACAGCCCGGCCGCTGCATCTTCCACCGCCGGCGGCGGCTCCACCGTGAACGGGTCCATCCAGCCGGAGAGCAGGGCGGACCGGAAAGCCGCCGAAGCCGCCGCTGAGGCGCCCGGGGAGGACAGTTCCCCGGTTTTCAAGGAACCGCTCCCTACCTCCGCGCTGCAGGTCCGCCCGCCGGAGGAAGAGGTGGAACGCCGCAATGCCCAGCGGGAGAGTGCCGCCAACGCCAAGCCTGTGGCGCCCCGGGTGATGCAGGTGCTGCTCGCCGTCTTCTTCCCGCTGGTCCTGCTCATCCTGGCTGTCCGGGCGGTGACCAGCCCGCTGTTCCTGTGGGTGGAGTACAACCGGCCCGGGTTCCCCGGCGACGGGTACGGGTTCAGCACGGACGACCGGATGACCTACGGCTCCTACGCCGTGGACTACCTGAGCAACTGGTCCGGCCCGCGCTACCTCGGGGACCTGGTGCACCGCAGTGGCGACAAGCTGTTCAAGGACGGCGAGGTGAGCCACATGGCGGACGTCAAACTGGTGATCCTGTCCACGTTCGGTGCCGGCGTCCTGCTGGTCCTGTTCAGCATTGTGGCCATCCTTTACCTCCGCAAGCGAAGCACGGGTGGAGTCCGGAGGGGCCTGTTCGCCGGCTCCATCGTCACCCTGGTCATCATCCTGGGCCTGGGCACCCTGGCAGTGCTGGGCTGGCAGCAGTTCTTTACCGAGTTCCACCGCATCTTCTTCGCCGACGGGTCCTGGACGTTCAGCCTGGACGACACCCTGATCCGGTTGTTCCCCGGCCAGTTCTGGATTGATGCCGGCATGGTCATAGCAGGCCTGGTGCTGCTGGTTTCACTCGTGACCCTGGTCCTCACCTGGCCCACCCGCCGGCGGCGTGGCCTGGCCAAGGACGCGGCAGCACCGGCGGCGGTTGAGGAGTAGGCCCCGCAGCGTTGCGGGCGCGGCCGGGGGGACTGCGCCCTAGGCGTAGAGTTTGGCGATCTCACCGGCGTAGTCGCGCACGACGGCGGCCCGCTTCAGTTTGAGGGACGGCGTCAGGTGTCCTGACTCCACGGTGAACTGGACGTCAAGGAGCGAGAAGCTGCGGATGGACTCTGCCTTGGACACGAGCAGGTTGGCGTGGTCCACCGCCTCCTGGACTGCCGCAAGGATTTCCGGATCGCTGACCGCGTCACCCGCTGCAAGGGCGGGCAGGCCGCGTTCGGACCGCCAGTTGTCCACGCCCTCCGGGTCCAGCGTCACCAGGGCCGAGACAAAGGGTTTGCCGTCGCCCACCACAACGGCATGGCCTACCAGCTGGTGGGCACGGATCGTCTCCTCGAGCGGGCCCGGCGCCACATTCTTGCCGCCTGCGGTGACCAGCAGGTCCTTCTTGCGGCCGGTGACGGTGAGGAACCCCTGCGCATCGAGTTCCCCGAGGTCACCGGTCCGGAAAAACCCGTCAACGAAAGCCTCAGCGTTCGCGGCCCGGTTGTTGTGGTACCCCTTGAAGACGCCAATCCCCTTGACCAGGATCTCGCCATCTCCCGCCACCCGGATGGTGGTGCCCGGGACCGGGATGCCCACTGAGCCCACGCGCGTCCTGGCCGGTGTGTTGGCCGTGCACGGTGCCGTGGTTTCGGTCAGTCCGTAGCCCTCCAGCACGGGGATCCCGGCGCCGCGGAAAAAGTGGGCGTCATCAAGGGACAGGGGACTGGCACCGGATACGGTGTACCCCACCTGCCCGCCCAGGGCCTGCCGAAGCCGGGGATACAGCAGCCGGTCGAAGAGTGCGTGCCGTACACGGCAGAGCAGCCCGGGCCCGTCGCCCTGGCCACGGTTGCGCAGGTCTTCTTCCCGCGAGTACTCCATGGCGGTCTCTGATGCAGCCTTGAACAGCCGGGCCTTGCCCGCCAGCGCTGCCTTGTGGGCAGCGGTAGCCCGGACTTTCTCGAAGATCCGCGGCACCACCAGCAGGAACGTGGGGCGGAACGAGCCCAGGTCCTCCAGGAGCTGCGCCGCTCCCGGTGTGTGTCCCAGGGTGGCCCCGGCGGTGAGGCAGACCACCTGCACGGCGCGGGCCAGGACGTGTGCCAGCGGAAGGAACATCAGGGTGCGTGCCTGGTCCTGCAGCAGCAGCTCCGGAAGGAACGCCACGATGTTCTTTGCCACCAGGGCGAAGTTCCCGTGGGTAATCTCGCAGCCCTTGGGATTGCCTGTGGTGCCTGAGGTGTAAACGAGGGAGGCGACATCGTCCAGCCCCGCTTGGCTGCGGTGTCGTTCAAGCTCCGCGTCCGTGACCCCGGTGCCGGCGGCGGCGAGGCTGGCAAGGTCCGGCGCATCGCCGTCGTAATCCATCCTCACCACGTTGACGAGCCGGTCCCGAAGGACGTCGGAGCCGGCCAGAACATCGGTGACCAGGGCCACAAGGCTGCGGTCCCCGGCAAAGACGCGGCGCACCCCCGCGTCCTGGATGATCCACTCCACCTGGCGGGCGGAGGAAGTTTCGTAGATGGGGACCGTCACCGCGCCGGCGAACCAGATGGCGAAATCGACCAGGGTCCACTCGTAGGAGGTGGGTGACATGACCGCCACCTTGTCGCCGGGCTCGATGCCGCCGGCAATCAGGCCCTTGGCCAGGGCGCTGACGTCCTGCATGAACTTCGCGGCCGTGACATCCACCCAGCCGTTCGGGCCCTTTCGCCGGTACAGGGCATGGGCAGGGTTGGCGGCATGCTGCTCCAGGAGCAGGTCGGTCACGTTGCTGGCGGCGTCAAGCTCAACCAGCAGTTCGGTGCTTGCTTCTCTCACAGCAGGTCTCCGTTCCGCTGCCACGCCGCGGCAGCGGCTCAGTTGGGGGTCTGATGCCATCCTGCCCTAGATCCAGGACGGCATCCACATCCGGACTTTCCAGGCGTCGTAGGGAATGGTTTCCGCGGCCCAGACAGGATAGAAGAATGCCGACAGCAGGATTGCCGCAGCGATGAACAGTGCCACCAGGTACAGCCCTGACCGGCGGCGCCAGGGCGGGTCGGAGGCCCTGCCCAGGACGAGGCCCAGGCAGTACACGAGTGCCAGGATCAGGAAAGGCTCGAAGGACACCGCGTAGAAGTAGAACATGGTCCGTTCGGGGTACAGGAACCACGGCAGGTAGCCGGCGCCCACGCCGGCCAGTATGGCGCCGGCACGCCAGTCCCGCCGCCCGGCCCACCAGAACAGCAGGACCACCAGGGAAATGACGGCGCCCCACCAGACCAGCGGGTTTCCCACGGACAGGATGGCCGAGGTGCATTTCTCCACCGCGCACCCCGGGCTGCCCTGCGGCGGCGTTTCGTAAAAGAACGACGTCGGCCTGCCGAGTACCAGCCAGCTCCAGGCGCTTGCCTCGTACGGGTGGTCCGATCCAAGGCCCTGGTGGAAGGTGTAGGCCTCCCGGTGGTAGTGGGCCAGCGAGCGGACAGCGTCCGGAAGCCAGTTCCATTCGGCAGAGGGGTTGCTTTCCGCCCACCGGCGGAAGTAGGCATTATCGGACCGGAACCAGCCTGTCCACGATGCCGCGTACACCAGCCCCGCCACCGGCACCATACTGAGGAACGCCGGAATCCCGTCCTTGATGATGCCGCCACTGATCCAGCCGCGGATGCCGGCAACCCGCCGGGCGTTGAGGTCCCACAAGACAGTGAGGAGTCCGAACCCGGCAAGGAAGAACAGGCCAGACCATTTGGTCCCGACGGCGAGCCCCAGGCAGAGTCCCGCCGCCACGCGCCACCAGCGGATCCCCAGCCACGGACCGGACAGCAGCTGGACCGCCGTCGGACGCCCTCCGTTGTCTGCGGCGGCCCGCGCCAGCCGGAGCGCCAGCCGCCGCCGGCCGCTGTCCCGGTCCAACAGGAGGGCCCCGAAGGCGGCCAGGACCCAGAACATCAGGAAGATGTCCAGCAGCGACGTCCGGGACATCACCAGGTGGTGGCCGTCCACCGCAAGGAGGAGCCCGGCGGCCCCCGCCAGGGGAAGCGACCGGAAGAGCTTCAGGGCAATCAGGGACAGGAGCAGGATGGACAGTGTGCCGGTCAGTGCTGCCGCGAAGCGCCAGCCAAAAGGGTTCTCCGGGCCGAAGATCCCCATGCCGGCGGCGATCATCCATTTGCCCACGGGCGGATGGACCACGTACTCGGGGGAGTCCAGCAGCACCCCCGGGTTTCCGGCGTTGAACGCGTCATTGGCTTTGTCCGGCCAGCCGCGCTCGTAGCCGCTGACCAGGTAGGAGTATGCGTCCTTGACGTAGTACGTTTCGTCGAAGACCAGCTTCGGTGGGGCCTCAAGCCGGACAAACCTGAGGATTCCGCCGGTAAGTGCGGTCAGGACGGGGACCAGCAGGAACCACAGCCTCAGCGACGGCGGGTAGTCGCGCCATCCGCGGGCGCTGCCCAGGAGCCGTACCAGCAGGGATTCGACCGTGAAGGCGTCGGCAGGGCGGCTGACCCAGGGCCGGCTGGGGGAACTGCCCGAACTGCCTGCTGTCCTCCCGGTTTCAGCTCCGGATGCCGCGGGGGCGGCCTGTCCGGTCCCGCCCGGCCGCGTCGAGGTCTGCGTCACCAGCCCATGCTAGCGTTTGCGGCCGGCGGTCCCCGGCAGCAGTAGGCTGGTGGCGTGGACCCTAACCCCAGCACCCTTCCTGATTCCGGCCCGGCACCTGCGGGGCGCATCGTGCTCGCGGCCACCCCGATCGGGAACACCGGTGACGCTTCCGCGCGGCTGGTGGAACTGCTGGGAACCGCGGACATCGTGGCAGCCGAGGACACCCGCCGCCTCCACCGGCTGGTCCAGAGCCTGGGCGTCACCGTGGCCGGGCGGGTCATCAGCTACCACGAGCACAACGAGGCCACCAAGACGGCCGAGCTGCTGGCACAGGTGCAGGCAGGAAGCACCCTGGTCATGGTTACCGACGCCGGGATGCCCTCGGTTTCGGACCCGGGCTTCCGCCTGGTTGAAGGGGCGGTCGCGGCCGGCCTCACAGTGACGGCCGTCCCGGGGCCGTCAGCGGTACTCACCGCCCTGGCGTTGTCCGGCCTGCCCACGGACCGCTTCTGCTTTGAAGGGTTCCTTCCGCGGAAGGCCGGTGAGCGGGCGTCGCGCCTGGCCGAGCTTGCGGGGGAGCGCAGGACCATGGTGTTCTTCGAGGCACCGCACCGGCTGGAGGTAATGCTCCGGGCGCTGCGCGACCGGTTCGGACCGGACCGTCCGGTGGCCGTCTGCCGTGAATTGACCAAAACCTATGAAGAGGTCATCCGCGGCACCCTCAGTGAACTTCTGGTGTGGGCGGAAAGCACGGAGATCAGGGGCGAGATCGCTGTTGTCCTCGGCGGGGCGCCGGAAAAGGCGCCCGGGACGCCGGAGGACCATGTAGCAGCCGTGAACGAACTCGTGGCCCAGGGCATCCGGCTCAAGGAAGCGGTGGCAGCGGTGGCCGAGGACGTCCGGGTGAGCAAGCGGGAACTGTACTCCGCCGTCCTTGCGGCCCGCTGACGGTTCCCGCACACGATGCCTGGGCTGCTGTGCAGCTGCACAGCAGCGCCGTGATGCGGCAGTGCGCAACGGCGTAGACCAGCCCGAAGCCGCCGCAGTAGTCTGGCAGTAATTCAGCCTGTATGGGCCCGGTCACTCCGGCCGCCGCCAAGGGCTGCACCAACCCTACTGACGAGGGAGTCATCGTGACTGTCACTGCACAGCCGGCCGTTTCCGCAGACCGCGAAAGCGCCCTTCTGGCCTCTGTCCCCACTGGCCTGCTCATCAACGGTGAATGGCGGGACGCCATCTCCGGGAAGACCTTCGACGTCGAGGATCCTGCCACCGGGAAGGTGCTGTTGAGCCTTGCCGATGCCGGCGCCGAGGACGGTAAGGCAGCCCTGGACGCTGCCGCCGCGGCGCAGGAGTCCTGGGCAAAGGTGCCGCCGCGCGAACGGGGCGAAATCCTGCGCCGCGCGTTCGAGCTGGTGACCGAGCGCGCTGAGGACTTCGCGCTGCTGATGACCATGGAGATGGGAAAGCCGCTGGCCGAGGCCCGCGGTGAGGTCACGTACGGTGCCGAGTTCCTGCGCTGGTTCTCCGAGGAGGCCGTCCGCGCGTTTGGCCGCTACTCGGTCTCCCCGGATGGCAAGTCCCGGCTCCTGGTGACCAAGAAGCCGGTGGGACCGTGCCTGTTGATCACGCCATGGAATTTCCCCCTGGCCATGGCCACCCGCAAGATCGCCCCGGCCGTCGCTGCAGGCTGCACCATGGTCCTGAAGTCCGCGAACCTTACCCCGCTGACCTCCCAGCTGTTCGCCGCCGTCATGATGGAAGCCGGCCTCCCCGCCGGAGTCCTGAACGTCATCCCCACCTCCACCGCAGGCGCCACCACCGGCCCGCTGATCAAGGATTCCCGGCTCCGCAAGCTCTCCTTCACCGGGTCCACCGAGGTGGGCCGCCGCCTGCTCTCCGACGCGTCCGAAACTGTCCTGCGCACCTCCATGGAACTCGGCGGCAACGCCCCGTTCCTGGTCTTCGAGGACGCCGACCTCGACGCCGCCGTCGCCGGGGCCATGCTCGCCAAGCTCCGCAACATGGGCGAGGCCTGCACGGCCGCGAACCGCTTCATCGTGCACGAATCCGTCGCGGCCGAGTTCGCGGAGAAGTTCGCCGCGAAGATGAAGGACATGACCACTGCCCGCGGCACCGAGCCGGAGTCCAAGGTGGGCCCGCTGATTGACGCGAAGAGCCGGGACAAGGTCCACGAACTGGTCTCCGACGCCGTTGCCTCCGGCGCCACGGCCGTCCTGGGCGGCGGGCCGGTGGAAGGTCCGGGCTACTTCTACCAGCCCACCATCCTTTCCGGAGTCACCGAAGGCACCCGCATCCTGTCCGAGGAGATCTTCGGACCGGTGGCACCCATCATCACCTTCAGCTCCGAGGATGACGCGGTGCGCCTGGCCAACAACACCGAATACGGACTTGTGGCCTATGTCTTCACCAAGGACCTGAACCGCGGCATCCGGATGGGCGAACGCCTCGAAACGGGAATGCTCGGCCTGAATGCCGGCGTCATCTCCAACGCCGCAGCACCCTTCGGCGGTGTCAAGCAGTCCGGCCTGGGACGCGAGGGCGGCCTCGAAGGCATCGAGGAATACCTCTACACCCAGTACATCGGCATCGCAGACCCCTACGCCGGGTAACGCCCGGATCAGGCAAAGCGGCCGGTCAGCCGCCGCTTTGCCGCCGAACGCCGTCGCGCACTCCCTGCCTGGAAGGACCAGGACGGGAGCGTGCGGCGGCTTTTGCCGTCCTGCGCAGGAATCGCCCCGCGGCCAGGAACGGTGCGGCCAGCAGCCGGCCCAGCCGTCCCATGACGGACGGCGGGATCCAAGCCGCCTGAAGCCGCCGCGCCAGCCCCGCATTGGCCTGCAGGGACGATTCCACCGCCGCAACCTGCGCTGCCACGGCGCCGCCGGTGCCGCGGGCTGGACCTGGCTGTCCGTCGTCAACCGCCGCCTCCGGGACGGCGCCGGACGGGCGGCCATAGCTGTGGCGTTCGAAGCCTGCCGTGAGCGCGGCAACAGCCTGGTGCGCCGCCCGGTCCAGGCCATCGGGATCCCCCAGCAGCGCGCCGCGCAGCCGCGCTGAATAAGCGCGCGGCGTTTCGCTGGAACCGGGGGGAACGCCATAGTCGGTGCCGAGGTCCAGCAGTTCACGCCAGCCCAGGGGTACCGCATTTCCGGGATCCTGGGGCCTCAGCCGCCTGGCCCTGATGCCCGTCCTGATGAGCCGGGGCGCGGCCACCAGCAGTGCCATCCCCAGGACGCCGGCTGCGCCAAGCAGCCACGGCAGGAGCTGCACTCCCGAACCGGCGTTTCCGCCGCCGCCGGGGGCGGGCAGCGCAGTGGCGCTCGGCGCGGGGGTGGGAGCCGGGGTGGCGTCGGGAAGCAGGTCATCATTGTTGTCCAGCACGTCAGGGGCGGCGGCGGTGGACGATTCCGTGGCATAGTCGGGAACCACGCCACGGGAGGGCGTGGGCTCGAAAGGCACCCAGCCCAGGCCTTGGAAGTAGAGCTCCGGCCAGGCGTGGGCATCGCGTGCGTCCACCTCATATTCCGGCAGCGCTCCCTGGCCTGCCACCGAAACTGTGGCTCCGGTGAGCCTGCCGGGTGCGTAACCCACCGCGATGCGGCTGGGGATGCCTTCCAGCCTCGCCATCACAGCCATCGCGGACGCGTAGTGGATGCAGTAGCCGCTCTTTTGTTCCAGGAAGTCGGCCAGGACCGACAGCCCGTTGCCGTCGTAGCCACCCTGCACCGGAGACTGCAGGGAATAGGTGAACTCCGCCGAACGGAGGTACTTCTGGATGGCCATCGCCTTCGCGTAGGGGGTGCCTGTCCCCGCCACGGTATCGGCGGTGCTGCGGACGATGTCCGGAACGTTACCGGGAATCCTGGTGAAGTCGTCCGGGATCCCCTGGACGGCGGCTGAGGACTGGGCCAGGAGCCCTGCCGTCAGCCGGGGGGCGGTGGACGTCACCAGGTACTCCTGCCGCCGGGACGTGGTGGTGTCCGAACCTTTGATGCTCAGGGTGGCCGGGTCCCAGGTCCACCGCCCGCTGAGTCCCCGTACCGATTCCGGGGCATAAGGGGCAGGGAGATAGGGGCTGGTGAAACTGCCGGCGTCGATGGCTGTGACCAGCCGCTGCTGCTCGTCCGCCAGGACCGTATAGCCGGGATCGATGCGCCCGCCCAGGGGCAGCCGTGAGGCGTCACGGTCGTCCGGGCCCCAGGAGTCACCGTCGAAATTGTCCACCGTGACGGAGCGCAGGTACAGCGGGGTGGAGGCACTCGTGGCGTAGGTGATCCGGCCGCTGCCGTCAGGTGTCCGCAGGCTGTTGCCCAGCGTGATCATGGGGTTGAGTCCAGTGGAGGTGCCCCAGGGGTTGAGCCGGGAACCCTGCGGAAACGTTCCCTGGTCAAAGCCGGGAATTGCCATGGGCACCACCAGCGTGGCGGCCAGTGCGACAGATCCCGTGAGCACGGCGCGCTTCATCTGGCCAGGGCTCCTGGCGGAATCAGTCTGGAACCGGGCGCTGGGGGCGAAATACTGGCTGCACGCGAGGATCGCCAGGTACCCCGCCACCGTGAAAGCGAATCCCCAGAAGCCCACGCTCTGCGGCTTGATCATTGCCGGGACCACCAGGATGGCCAGCAGCCCCACCCCGGAAGCAGCGGGTATGCCGAGCGGCAGCGCAAGGGCGTCCACCAGGATCACCGCCAGGCCCAGGACAGCGCAAATGACCATGACAATGCCCACATTGGGCGCCACGGGCGCAGTCTCGGAAAGGACAGTTTCGCTGGCCCTCCGGATCAGGCGGTCCAGCTCCACCAAGGTTCCGCCGGTAGGGATGAAGCCGGCCACGCTGGAGCCGCGGAAGAAGGTCAGGGTCAGGACGGCGCCCAGGGAGATGAATCCGCCGGCCGTCACCAGCAGGGGCTGGGCGCGCACGGACCGCAGGGCAGCCAGCGTGAGGCTGACCACCAGGACGGTGGTCAGGACGGGCCAGTACCAGCCCCAGCCGCGGAGCACCCCGTTCAGCGAAAGCGCGGCACCGGAGACAGCTACGGCGATGGCGGCGGCCATCACCCAGGGATAGGGGCCCACCCGTTGCCGGGCGGCGGTCTTCTCCTGCCGGCGTCCGGACTGCCTGCTGGCTCCCGGACTGCGTGTTGGTGCCGCTGTCACAGCGCAGCCCCGGTTCCGCGGCGGACCTCCGCTGAGGGAGCGGGCACTGCCACGTCCTGGTCGAACTGGCTCCAGGCCGATGCCACGGGGACGGCTGGCGCAACGGCCACCGCACGCCAGCCTCCCTGCCGCAGCACTTCCAGGACCTCGGCTGACTCGCCGGGCTTTTCCGTCACGATGACGGCGAAGGCATTGGTGGCGTAGCCCGCGGCAGGGGCGAGGGCCAGGGCCTCCAACCGCGAGAGTGTCCCGAGGACTGCGATCACCGGTCCCCTCATGCGGTGTGCGGAAAGCTTGTCCATGAGCAGGTCATCAAACGCCTCAGGGCCAGCGTCGAGGGCAGTGCGGTCGTTGGATGCACCGACCCGGCCCGCCCATTGCTGGAGGGCATTGTCACGGTGTGGATGGTGGGGCCCGGTCAGCTGTATGGCGGCAAGGCTTTCTGCGATGGACTGGAGTCCGGCTGCGCCGCTGTATTCCTCCACCTCAGGTTCCGGAGCCGACGGCGATTGCAGGAAAGCGGGACTGCCCCCCGTGTCGAGCAGGCGCAGCGCATAGTTCCGTTCAGCCAGGTGTGCACTGATGGACATAACTGCCACGACCGACCATTCGAAGGTTCCGCTGGTGGCCATGGGGTGCCCGTCCGGGCCTGCCTGCCCCGCCGGCCCGCCGCCGGAACCTCCGGAAAACGCACCGTACCTGTGGTCCATGATGACCGTGGCCTCCGGTGTGGTGACGGATTCCTCCTGGCGCACCATGAGGTCGCCGTGGCGTGCGGTGGCAGCCCAGTGCACCCGCCGCATCGGGTCGCCGTGGCGGTACTCGCGGGTCATCACGTCGTCGTCGCTGGGGTTGGCGCGGATCCTGGTTGCCGTCACGCCATCGTTGCCGCGCGCGCCGGCCAGTCCAGTGAGGGGAAGGACGACGGCGGCGGGCGTCACGGTGAGGATGTCGCCGTCGTCTATTGCCTGCCGGTGCAGTGACAGGCCAAACGGATCCGTGAATTCGGCTGTCACCGGGCCGATGAGGAACTGGCCGCGCTGGGCCGAACGGAGATGGTATTCATACCGGCTGGTGCCCCCGGCGGCTGACCGTGAAGGGAACCGGAAAGCCGGCGATTCGCCGAACCGGGCAGGCAGCCGCTCCTCCATGGTGGCGCTTCCGCTGCCGCTGCCCGTCCGTGCCACCGCGAGCCGCACGCTTGTGGGTGCGGACGTTTCCACGGGAGACGGAGTGAACTCCCGGTACACCTGGAAGCGGGGCTTGACCAGCCGGATCCCGGCGAGGGAAACCAGGGGGAGGACGATCAGCAGTACCGCCAGCGTCAGCAGGTCCCTGCGGCCCATAACGTGTGCGGCGCCCACTGCGACCCCGCCGGCGGCGATCATGCCCCAGCCGCGTTGAGTGAAGAGGTGCCGCGGTAGCCTGTCCGGCAGCGCCATGGGTTTTCCTACTTGTTCCTGCTCAGGCCGGTGACCGGGGCCGCCGTCCTGCCGGCAGGTGCCGCATTCCGGGTGCCGGTGCCGGCAGTCTCCGAAGTGACAGGCAGGCGGGACAGGATGCCCCTCAGGACGCTGTGCGGGGTTTCCCCGGACCCTGCAGCCTTGCGGTCCAGGATGATCCGGTGCGCCAGGACGGCTTCGGCAACGTGGACGACGTCGTCCGGCAGAACGAAGTCCCGGGCGTCCAGGGCAGCGGTGGCTTTCGCTGCCCGCAGCAGCTGCAGCAGGGACCGGGGGCTGGCGCCGAGCCGCAGCAGCGGACTTTCCCTGGTGGCCCTGCCCAGCGATACCGTGTACTCCTTGACGGCCTTGGACACGTAGACCTGTTGCACGGTGGTGATCATGGCGGCCACCTCCGCCGAAGTGACCACCGCGGAGACCTTGGTCAGTGGCGAGGTGGCCTGGTGCGTTTCGAGCATCTCAATTTCGGCGTCCTTGTCCGGGTAACCCATGGAGATCCGGGCCATGAACCGGTCCCGTTGCGCCTCGGGCAACGGATAGGTCCCTTCCATTTCGATGGGGTTCTGGGTGGCCACCACCATGAACGGCTCGTCGAGCCGGTACGAGGTGCCGTCAACCGTGACCTGGTGCTCTTCCATGCATTCGAGCAGCGCCGACTGGGTCTTGGCGGAGGCCCGGTTGATTTCGTCGCCAATAACAATGTTGGCAAAGACCGCGCCGGGCCGGAACTCGAAGAGCCGGGAGGACTGGTTGTAGATGGACACACCCGTCACGTCTGACGGCAGCAGGTCGGGGGTGAACTGGATCCGGTTGACGGTGCAGTCGATGGTGCGGGCAAGGGTCTTCGCGAGGAGTGTTTTCCCGACTCCGGGCACGTCTTCGAGCAGCAAGTGCCCCTGGGCCAGCAGGACGGTCAGCGCCAGCTTGGCGGCGTCGGATTTCCCATCGATGACGGTATTGACAGACGAGAGGATGCGCTGCGTTGCCGCGTGGAAACCTTCCGCGTCCATGGCGGCGGGGCGGTGCCCGTTCAGTTGGCTGACGGGATCAGCGAGCCCCGCCAGAGTGCGGTTCGCAGCGCTCACATCGTTGGCAGTGCGTCGGTGGGATTCCATCGGCAACCTTTCAGCCCGGGGTTTCACCTGGACGGGACAACAAGCCTGCCGTCGCCCGGCGGTGGGCGTTCGCATGTGTTCGTACCAGACTACTAACACAACTGCCGCAGCTGACAGAGAGTTCCGACAAAATTGGGGAAGGGTTCCGCAGCTAGGCTGGATGGATGTGCACTTCGCTTCCTCCTGCCGCTTACCAGGACCCTGCTGCCGATGACGCGCAGGAGCCGCGCAGTTCCCGGCAGAAAGCCTTCCCGCCCGCTCCCGAGCCCCTGCCGGTGCCGGTCATGGACAACCACACGCACCTTGACTTCCCGGATGGCAAGGCTCCCGTTGGAATATCGGCAGCGTTGGATGCGGCCGCCGCCGTGGGCGTCCAGGGTGCGGTGCAGGTGGGCTGCGACCTTGAGTCGTCACGGTTTACCGTCCAGGCCGTGGACCTGGACCGGCGGCTGTTGGGGGCCGTGGCGTTGCATCCCAATGACGCCCCCCGCTACGCCGCCCGCGGCCAGCTGGAGGAGGCGCTGGCAGAAATTGAACAGCTGGCCGCCCACCCGCGGATCCGGGCCATCGGCGAGACCGGCCTGGACTTCTTCCGCACCGAAGGAGAAGGCCTGGCGCACCAGCGGCACTCCTTCCGCCGCCACATCGACATCGCCAAACGCCTGGACCTGACGCTCCAGATCCACGACCGGGACGCGCATGACGACGTTGTCCAGGTGCTCCGGGAAGAAGGGGCACCGGAACGCGTGGTCTTCCACTGTTTCTCCGGTGATGAGGACCTGGCAAGAACCTGCAACGAGGAGGGGTGGTGGATGTCCTTTGCCGGAACCCTGACCTTCCGCAACGCCGCCAACCTGCGTGCTGCGCTCGCGGTGGCTGACCCCGAGCTCATCCTGGTGGAAACCGATGCGCCGTTCCTTACGCCGCACCCGCATCGGGGCCGGCCAAATGCCAGCTACATGGTCCCTTACACGGTCCGGGCGATGGCCGAATTGACAGGAACTGACCTGGCTGGTCTGTGCGCCGGAATCGCGGCCAATACCGTGAAGGCATACGGAAGCTGGGACTGAAAGTCCGATGTCCGGGCGTTACATAATGAATACCCGGTATGCACATTTCTTGGCGGCTTTATAACGCTACGGTTACAGTGGACATTTATTAGCCGGGGTCGGGGAAGGCCAACGGGTAATTTCACTTCTTTCTGCAGCAGGATTGCTGGGCTCTGTCCCGGCTTGCCCGTTGCGCGGAGTGTGGCGGCGCAACGGTGCCCGGACTGCCTTTGCTGGCGGTGCCGGGCCTTTTATTGCGCGATTTCCCCGTGCCCGGAAGGACCTAAAGTTACGGGCAAACGTGAGCAAGTTCTTCACATCGGACGGCAAGTTCAGCTTCGTCAAGGTTGGTGCCCAGCTTCTGGTGCTGTGCGCGCTCGTGGTGGGCCTCGTAGCCTTTGTGGGCAATAACAAAACCATCACGCTCAACGTCGATGGGAAGGTCTCGTCCGTGCAGACGTTCGGCGGAACCGTGGGGCAGGTGGTCAAGAGCGCCAACCTGGAGCTGAACCCTGCTGACCGCGTGTCGCCGTCGGTTGATGCCTCGGTCCAGAACGGCACCGTGATCAACGTCAACAAGGCGAAGGAAGTCAAGGTCAGCCTCGACGGCTCCGAGAAGACGGTCAACACCACGGCCCAGGACGTCGCCGGCCTGGTCACTGAACTCGGCGTCGCCAGCGCTTCGTCGGTTTCCGCCCCCAAGGACGCCCAGCTGTCCATCGCCGGGTCCTACGTCTCCATCTCCACCCCCAAGACCGTCAGCCTCGTTGCGGACGGCAAGGTGGACACCGCCACCACCACGGCATCGACCGTGGGCAAGGTCCTCGAAGACGCCGGCCTGGTCCTGGGTGCCAACGACCGCTCCTCGCAGCCGGTCAACGCCCATGTGGTCAACAACATGGTGATCAAGGTGTCGCGCGTTGACACCGGCCAGACCGCAGTCTCCACCGAGGACGTTCCGTTCGAGACCGTCACGAGCGAGAGCGGCGAGCTGCTCAAGGGGGAGAAGGAAGTTACCCAGAAGGGCGCCGCAGGCAAGCTCGAGAAAACCTACAAGCTCGTGCTGGTGGACGGCCGCGAAGCCTCGCGCACCCTGGTATCGGAAACAGTAGCCGTCCAGCCCGTGCCGGAGAAGGTCACCGTTGGCACCAAGCCGAAGCCTGTTGCCCAGGCGGCCCCCGCGGCAAAGGCCGCTACCCCTGCAGGTGCGGGTGCCAACACCGGTGCCGCTGCTCCGGCCATGATGAACGAAGCCATGTGGGACAAGATCGCCCAGTGCGAGTCCACCGGAAACTGGAGCATCAACTCCGGTAACGGCTACTATGGCGGCCTTCAGTTCGACATCCGGACCTGGATCGGCGCCGGCGGCGGGGCCTACGCCCCCAACGCCAGCCTTGCCACCAAGGCCCAGCAGATCGACATTGCCAACCGCGTGTACGCGCAGCGCGGCCTTCAGCCGTGGGGCTGCGGCTGGGCTGCCACCAGCTAACCCCCACGATTGCGTGCCCGTCAGGGCGCTGCGGCCGGGCACGGACCTCCGTGCCCGGCCGCAGCCGTTTATTCAGGCTGTTTATGGCGCCTGTTTCTCCCTGCGGGGCGGATGTGCCGCGCGGGATAGGATACCTAGGTGACTGAACCAATCCCCGCGCCCGCACCGCTCTTTGGTGCATCCGACATACGCCGGCTCGCGGAGGAGATCGGAATCCGCCCCACCAAGACCCTCGGCCAGAACTTTGTGATTGACGGAAACACCATCCGCAGGATCGTGGCCGCCGCAGACGTTGGACCTGACGAGACGGTGTTGGAGGTGGGCCCGGGGCTGGGATCCCTGACCCTCGGACTGCTCGATGCCGCAGCGTCCGTGGTGGCAGTGGAAATCGACCCCGTGCTGGCCGCCAAGCTCCCGGCGACGGTCAAGGAGTGGCGGCCGTCTTCTGCTGCACGTTTCCATCTGGTGCACGCCGATGCCATGAAGGTCACGGAGCTCCCCGTGCAGCCCACCGCGCTGGTGGCCAACCTGCCCTACAACGTCGCGGTCCCGGTGGTGCTCCACCTGCTGCAGCATTTCCCCAGCCTTCAGCACGGGCTGGTGATGGTCCAGGACGAGGTGGCTGACCGGCTCGCCGCCGGCCCCGGATCCAAGACCTACGGTGTGCCGTCCGTCAAAGCCGCCTGGTACAGCCAGATGCGCAAAGCCGGCGTCATTGGGATGAACGTCTTCTGGCCTGCGCCGAAAATCCATTCCGGGCTGGTGGCGTTTACGCGCCGCGAGCCCCCCGCCACCACTGCAACCCGGGAACAGGTCTTCGCGGTGGTGGACGCCGCCTTCGCCCAGCGCCGCAAAACCCTGAGGGCTGCCCTTGCCGGGTGGGCAGGCGGGGCACCGGAAGCCGAGCGCTGCCTGGTTGCTGCGGGCGTCGACCCCACTGCCAGGGGTGAGGTCATAGATATCCGGGCCTTTGCCAGAATCGCAGAAGCCAAGCAGGCGTTGGCATGAACGCCCTGCCAGGCCGGTTCGCCGCCAGGACAGTCCGCGTCAAAGCACCCGGCAAAGTCAATGTCTCCCTCGAGGTAGGACCGCTCCGCCCCGACGGCTACCACTCCGTCGCGAGCGTGTACCTCGCCGTGTCCCTCTATGAGGAAGTCGCGGCCACAAGCACCGAGGCGCCCGGGATCACCGTCAGCCTGAGCCGGGCGAGCACCGTTGACCTTGATGCCGCCGACATCCCCCTGGACGGGAACAACCTGGCCTACAAGGCCGCAGCCATCATGGCGGACGTTTCCGAACGCCCTACCGGGGTCCACCTGGAGATCACCAAGCGGGTGCCCGTGGCCGGCGGCATGGGCGGCGGATCGGCTGATGCTGCCGCAACCCTCCTGGCGTGCGACGCACTGTGGAACAGCGGCCTGTCCCGGGAAGAACTCGCGCACCTTGCCGCGGAACTGGGCGCCGACGTCCCGTTTTCCCTCCTGGGCGGCACGGCGGTAGGGCTGGGGGTGGGCGACGAACTTTCCCCGGCACTGGCGAAGGCACAGACCCACTGGGTCCTCGTCACGGCAGATTACGGCCTTCCCACTCCTGAGGTTTACAGGACCCTGGACCGCATCAGGGAAGCCGGCGGCATCCAGGCGGCCGAACCCACCGGGGTTGATCCCAAGATCCTCACCGCCCTCCGCGGCGGAGACGCCGAAGCATTGGGCCGGGTCCTGGTCAATGACCTCCAGCGGGCATCCATTGAACTGGCGCCCGCCCTGCGCGATACGCTGGGTATCGGGGAATCGCACGGAGCCATCGCGGGGATCGTCTCGGGATCGGGGCCCACCGTGGCCCTCCTGGCCGACGACTCGGTGGCGGCGGAAGGCCTGGCCACCGACCTGCGGCATTACGGCCTGACAGCCCTCGCTGTCCACGGTCCGGTGCCGGGCGCGCGCATCATCTCCGACACCCACCTCTAAGTCTTACAGTCCCTCCCTCAGCAGCAGAAAGCAGTTCCTTGTGGCACACCTTCTTGGCGGCGAGAACCTGACGGTCTCCTACGCGACCCGCACCGTCCTGGACGGCATCACCCTGGGACTCGAGGAGGGTGACAGGATCGGCATGGTAGGCCGCAACGGTGACGGCAAGTCCACGTTGATGCGCCTGCTGGCCCTGCGCGCCACCCCTGATTCCGGCCGCGTCACCAAGCGGGGCGACGTCAACGTGGGTTACCTGGACCAAAGCGACGTGCTCGACGGCGACCTGACGGTAGGTGCGGCGATCGTGGGGGACCAGGCGGACTACGAATGGGCCCGCAATCCCCAGATCCGCGAAGTCATGGGCGGGCTGGTCTCCGACGTCGACTGGCACGCAAACGTCCACGCGCTCTCCGGCGGGCAGAAGCGTCGGGTGGCCCTGGCCAAGCTCCTGATCGAGGACCACGACGTCATCATGCTTGATGAGCCGACCAACCACCTCGACGTCGAGGGTGTGGCGTGGCTGTCCCGGCACCTGAAGACCCGGTGGCGCGCCAACCAGGGTGCATTCCTGGTGGTCACCCACGACCGGTGGTTCCTCGACGAAGTCTGCAACAAGACCTGGGAAGTCCACGACGGCATCGTCGACCCCTTCGAAGGCGGCTACGCGGCCTACGTGCTGGCGCGCGCCGAGCGTGACCGCTCCGCATCGGTCATGGAAGGCAAGCGGCAGCAGCTGGTCAAGAAGGAACTGGCCTGGCTCCGCCGCGGCGCTCCCGCCCGGACGGCAAAGCCGAAGTTCCGCATTGAGGCCGCCAACGCCCTCATCGCCGACGTGCCCGCCCCGCGTGACTCGATGGCCCTCAGCAAGATGGCCACCGCACGCCAGGGCAAGGATGTGCTGGACCTGGAAAACGTCTCCCTCGACTTCCAGGGCGCCGAGGACGGGCGGAAGCTCTTCGACAACATCACCCTGCGGCTTGCCCCCGGCGAACGCCTGGGACTGGTGGGCGTCAACGGCGCAGGCAAAACCACCCTGCTGAAACTCCTCAACGGACAGATCACCCCCGACGCCGGGAAGGTCAAGCGGGGCAAGACCGTGGTCACCGCGGTCCTCAGCCAGGAGGTCAAGGAGCTCGACGACGTCGCAGACCTTCGCGTGATCGAGGTCATCGAGCGTGAAAAGCGTTCCTTCAATGTTGGCGGCAAGGAATTCAGCGCCGGCCAGCTGGTGGAACAGCTTGGCTTCACCAATGAGAAGCAGTGGACCCCGGTCAAGGACCTCTCCGGAGGGGAGCGGCGCCGGCTGCAGCTCCTGCGGCTGCTGGTGGGGGAGCCCAACGTCCTGATGCTGGACGAACCCACCAACGACCTTGATACGGACACCCTCGCTGCCGTGGAGGACGTGCTGGACGGCTGGCCGGGAACCCTGGTGGTTGTCAGCCACGACCGGTACCTCCTGGAGCGCGTCACCGACCACCAGATGGCGCTCCTCGGAGACGGAAAGCTCCGCGGCCTGCCCGGCGGCGTTGACCAGTACCTCGAGCTGCGCGAATCCGCCCTGGCAGGGTCCACTGTGACCGGCGGCGGCAACCCCGTCACCAGCGCCGGGTCCGCGCCGGCAGCCGCTGCTCCCGCCGGTGCCTCGGAGGCCGAAAAGCGCGACGCCCGCAAAGCCAAGAACCGCATCGAGCGCCAGCTTGGCAAGCTCGAACAGCAGGAAAAGAAAGTCCACGACCAGATGGTCAAGAGCACCGAACAGTCGGACTTCGACGCCCTGGCCGAACAGAACAAGAAACTCAAGGACCTCGCAGGAGAACGCGAAGCCCTCGAACTCGAATGGCTTGAGGCTTTGGAAGTCCTCGGCGAATAGCCCGTTCAATCCGCGGGGCTGTGCTGGGTTGGGTGCCGGAGCCAGCCCTTCGGCGTCCGCCCGGCTTGGGTGCCGGAGCCGGCCCTTCGACGTCGCTTAGACACGCCGCGTAGAGGACGTTCCGGTCGCGGGCGACCTCCACGCCCTGACGCGTCGCGATGCGCTCCTTTTCGAAGGACCGGCTCCAACGAGCGGATGTCCCCTTCCCGAAGGATCACCTCCCAACGAACGTCACCTCACGCCGAGGAGCGGCAGGCAACTCGCGCGGAACCTTCGGCAGGTGGTTGTGCCCGCGTGTGCGTGGAGACGTGCCGAACGGAACGCTAGGCACCAGCGGTGCGGGGGGCCTTCGCGTAGGAGCGCATCGGGGGCCATCGGGCCCATGAGGTCGCTCAGCGACCGGTGGGCCCTTTTGGCCCGTGTCTAAGCGACGGCGAAGGTCTCCTGCGCCGCGAACCTGGCCACGGCCGCCGGCAAAGGGCTCCTGCGCCGCGAACAGACCACGGGAGCTCGCGAAGGTGACAGGAAACTAACCCTCGGACATGAGTTCCGGGTCCCTTTTGAGGCCGGTCAGGCCGTTCCAGGCGAGGTTGACCAGGTGCGCGGCGACGGTGTGCTTGTCCGGCTGGCGGCTGTCCTGCCACCATTGGCCGGTCATGGCCACCATTCCCACGAGCATCTGGGCGTACATGGCGCCGTCCTCGCCACTGAGGCCGCGGCGGGAGAATTCGTCGGAGAGGATGTGCTCAACGCGGGCGGTGACGTGGGAGAGCAGCGTGGAGAAGGCCCCCTCAGGCTGCGACGGCGGTGCGTCCCGCATCAGGATCCGGAACCCTTCCGTGCGGTCCTCGATGTAGGTCAGCAGTGCGAGGGCGGCCCGTTCCACCAGGACCCTCGGTTTCGCCTCCTCGGTCAGCGCGGCGTTGATGGCGTCGAGGAGGAGCCGGAACTCGTGGTCCACCACCTGGGTGTACAGGCCTTCCTTGGAACCGAAGTGCTCGTAGATCACCGGCTTGGACACCCCGGCGCACGCCGCGATTTCCTCGATGGTGGTCCCGTCAAGGCCCCTGGCCGCGAAAAGTCCGCGTCCGACGTCGATCAGCTGGCTCCGCCGCTGCAGGCCGGTCATGCGTGTCCGCGGAGGGTTGTTGCTCACATTTCCATCATGCACCACCGGTCGCGGGCAGGCCTGCAGCGCGACGGCGGGCGGACCGCGGGACGCGAAACCGGAGGGTTAGGCCGGAGTGACCGTCCCGTGTCGCGCAGCGCCTCTAACCCGTGGCAAAATAACTACTTGTGCCCGGCCGCGCGCCACGGCACGGTCCGCTCTGGTGTAATGGCAGCACCCCGGCCTTTGGAGCCGTGGAGTATAGGTTCGAATCCTATGGGCGGAACTGCTGCGCGTGGAGCGTTCAGTAGGATGACATTCGGTGCCGCCCGCACTTCGGCCGGCCACCGTCAGCGCCAGCGTAACCAAGCAAGGAGAGCCCGTACGTGATCCCCGAGAACACCGGCCCGGCCGCAGTAATCGTCCTGGCGGCAGGCGCCGGTACCCGGATGAAGTCGCGTACCCCCAAGATTTTGCATGAGATCGGCGGCAGGTCCATGGTGGGCCATGCCCTGCTGGCGGCCCGCAGCGTCAACCCCCGCCAGTTGGCCATCGTGGTCCGCCATGAACGCGACCTGGTGGCACGCCACCTCGCGGACGTGGATCCGGCGGCCGTGATCGTGGACCAGGACGACATCCCGGGCACCGGCCGTGCCGTGGAAGTGGCCCTCCAGGCCCTCGACGCCGACCAGCACCTGACGGGCACCGTGGTGGTGACCTACGGTGACGTGCCGCTGCTCTCCGGTGAACTGCTTGCGGAACTCGTGGCCACCCACGAGCGCGAGGCCAACGCGGTGACCGTGCTGACCGCCGTCCTGGACGACGCCACCGGCTACGGCAGGATCCTCCGCGGGGAGGATGGAACGGTCACCGGCATCCGGGAGCACAAGGACTCCTCCGAGGCAGAGCGGCTCATCCGGGAGGTCAATTCCGGCATTTACGCCTTCGACGCAGCAGTCCTCCGTGACGCCCTGGCCCACGTGACCACCGATAATTCACAGGGCGAGAAGTACCTGACAGACGTCCTGGGCCTGGCCCGCGAGTCGGGCGGCCGGGTGGCCGCCGTCGTCACTGCTGACCGCTGGCAGGTGGAAGGCGCCAACGACCGCGTCCAGCTCTCCGCCCTGGGCGCCGAGCTGAACCGCCGCACCGTGGAGGCCTGGATGCGTGCCGGCGTCACGGTCGTCGACCCCGCCACCACCTGGATCGACTCATCGGTGACCCTGGACGAGGATGTCCGCATCCTTCCCAACACGCAGCTTCACGGCACCACCACCGTGGCGAGGGACGCCGTCGTCGGACCTGATACCACCCTGACGGACGTCACCATCGGCGAGGGCGCCACGGTGACCCGCACCCATGGTTCCGGGGCCGTCATCGGCGCCCGGGCCGCCGTCGGGCCCTTCACCTACCTTCGCCCCGGCACGGTGCTGGGTGAGGCCGGCAAGATCGGCGCCTTCTACGAAACCAAGAATGTGACCATCGGCCGCGGCTCCAAGCTGTCCCACCTCGGGTACGCCGGAGACGCCGAAATCGGCGAGGACACCAACATCGGCTGCGGCAACATCACGGCGAATTACGACGGCGAGAAGAAGCACCGCACGGTCATCGGCTCGGGCGTCCGCACGGGTTCCAACACAGTCTTCGTTGCCCCGGTCACCGTGGGGGACGGCGCCTACAGCGGCGCCGGCGCGGTGATCCGCAAGGACGTGCCCGCGGGAGCGCTCGTGCTGACCGTTGCAGCGCAGCGCAACACCGAGGGGTGGGTGGCGGCGAACCGCCCCGGAACCCGCTCCGCTGAACTGGCCCAGGCAGCCACCAAAGATTCCTCAAGTACCCCGGCATCTACAGAAGAGGGCAACCAACCATGAGCGAAATTACGGCGCGCGGCGAAAAGAAGCTGGTGCTCGCCACCGGGCGGGCCCACCCCGAGCTGGCCCGGGAAATCGCCAAGGAACTGGGTACCGAGCTGCTGCCGGTGGACGCATACGACTTCGCCAACGGCGAGATCTACGTCCGCGCCGGCGAGAGCGTCCGCGGCACCGATGCCTTCGTCATCCAGGCCCACCCGGCACCGCTGAACAACTGGCTGATGGAACAGCTGATCATGATCGATTCGCTGAAGCGCGCCTCCGCCAAGCGCATCACGGTGGTCTCGCCGTTCTATCCCTACGCCCGCCAGGACAAGAAGGGACGCGGCCGCGAACCCATCTCCGCCCGGCTGGTTGCGGACCTGTACAAGACGGCAGGCGCGGACCGCATCATGAGCGTGGACCTGCACACCTCGCAGATCCAGGGCTTCTTCGACGGCCCGGTGGACCACCTCATGGCCATCCCGCTCCTCGCCGACTACATCCGCACCCGGGTGGACGCCGAGAACGTCACCGTTGTCTCCCCGGACACCGGACGCGTCCGGGTGGCGGAGCAGTGGGCAGAGCGGCTGGGCGGCGCACCGCTCGCGTTCGTGCACAAGATGCGGGACCTCACCGTGCCCAACCAGGCTGTTTCCAAGACGGTGGTGGGCCAGATCGAGGGCCGCACCTGCGTCCTGATCGACGACATGATTGACACCGGCGGAACCATTTCCGGTGCCGTCCAGGTGCTGAAGAACGCCGGGGCAAAGGACGTCATCATCGCGGCCACCCACGCGGTCTTCTCCGATCCCGCCGCCAAGCGCCTCTCGGAGTCCGGCGCCCGCGAGGTAGTGGTCACCAACACCCTTCCGCTCACCGGATCCCAGCGGTTCCCCCAGCTGACCGTGCTCTCCATCGCGCCGTTGATCGCCCGGGCCGTTCGTGAGGTCTTCGACGACGGCTCGGTCACCAGCCTCTTCGACGGCAACGCCTAAGGCAGGCCCGCCGCGGCGCCGGTCCCGTTTTCAGTAAACGAGACCGGCGCTGGTAGGATTGTCAGCGATACCTTGGCGAGGGAGAGCGCCGGTCACCGTTCACGCGGTCACCGGAGTGCAGGTCTCCGTTATCGACTGGGTCTGAATCTCCCTTCAAGATGGGCACGGCTCCGGCCGCCTGGCGTTGAAGGTCGCGACAGACCTCTGCCCTTGCTGAACACCGTTTAGTTTCAAGGAGATTTCCATGTCTGAGCAGAAGCTCGCAGCAGAAGTACGCACCGAATTCGGCAAGGGCTACGCCCGCCGCGCGCGGATGGCCAACCTCATCCCCGCCGTCATCTACGGCCACGGCGCAGACCCCATCCACATCACCCTGCCGGCGAAGGCCACCACCCTGGCCGTCCGCACCGCCAACGCCCTGCTGTCCTTGGACATCAACGGCGAAGGCCACCTGGCCCTGGTGAAGGACGTCCAGCGCGATCCCATCAAGCAGATCATCGAGCACATCGACCTCCTGACCGTCCGCCAGGGCGAAAAGGTCACGGTTGACGTTGCCGTCCACGTTTCCGGCGAAACCGCACCCGGCACCGTGCACAACCTCGAGCTCACTGTCGTGTCCCTCGAGGCCGAGGCCACCCACCTGCCGGAATCCGTTGAGGTCAGCATCGAAGGCCGCGCCGCCGGCGAGCACATCCACGCTTCCGACCTGGTGCTGCCGAAGGGCTCCGTCCTGCTCACCGACGCCGAGGCGCTCGTGGTGAACATCTCGGAAGCTATCGAGATCGCCGAAGAAGAAGCTGGCGAGGGCACCGAAGAGGCTACTGCAGCCTCCGAGGAAGCAGCAGCCGAGTAATCAGCCGCATTCCCCGCCTGTGGCCGGATCCCTGTGGGGGTCCGGCCATTGGCATGTCTAGTGCGTTTCACCGGCGCCGGGCGCGGCAAACCCCCCACCCTAGGATTGATTCATGACTGATACCTGGCTCATTATTGGCCTCGGAAACCCGGGAGCTCAGTACCAAGGCAACAGGCACAATGTCGGCCAGATGGTGCTCGACGAACTCGCCGGCCGGATGGGTGCCGGTTTCAAGAGCCACAAGGCCCGCGCCCAGGTGCTCGAAGGACGCCTGGGCATTGGCGGACCACGCGTGGTGCTGGCAAAACCGATGAGCTACATGAATGTTTCCGGCGGCCCTGCTGCCGCGCTGGCAAACTTCTACGGCATCGCCCCTGACCATGTGGTGGCAGTCCATGACGAAATCGACATCCCGTTTAATACGGTAAAGCTCAAGATCGGCGGGGGAGAGGGCGGCCACAACGGGCTGCGGGACATCTCCAAGGCCTTGGCCACCAAGGACTACCTCCGCGTCAGGGTAGGGGTGGGACGGCCGCCCGGGCGCATGGAAACGGCCGACTATGTCCTGCGCGACTTCGGTACTGCCGAGCTCAAGGAACTCCCCTTCCTGCTGGACGAATCAGCGGACGCAGTGGAGATCCTGGTCCGTGATGGCCTGACCGCGGCGCAGCAGAAGTTCCACCCCGCGAAGTCCGAACGCTAGCAACATGAAAACTTAAAGGCCCTTTGCCCTGTCTCGTTGTCTGTGCACCGGGGTAGTCTTCTTCCTATGCGGGGGAGCAATGGGGCTACATCCCGCTATCGCGGGGATGTAGGGGAAAAGTTCATGTCAATCGAGCCACTCAGCTGGGGACGTGGGTCAACACCCCACGACGTTGGGCTGAACAGGGATGCCTCCGGCAAGCGGGAGGGCCAGCTGTGGTCTGCCCCTGCCCGCGGCGCAAACCTCGAATCGGTCCGCACGGCCCTCACCAGCGCCGATTCCCTCGGCGTGGTGATCACCGGGGGACGCGGCGTGGGGAAGTCCTCGCTGGCCCGGGCAGCGGTCATGGACCTGGGCCCGGACGTGTGGTCGCTGCAACTCCGCAGCGGTCCGGCCGGTTCCACCACGCCGTACGGCTGCCTTTCCTTCCTCCTCGCACGGCTTCCGCAGGCCTACATGGGCTCTCCCACGGCAATACTGCGCGGCATCACCTCCCTGATCCGCAGCGATGCGGCCGGCCGCCCCTGCGTGATCACCCTGGACACCTGCGGAAGCATTGACGAGATGAGCGCGGGGGTACTGCTGAACGTACTCCTGACCGGCACGGCGAAGATCATTGCCGTGGCGCCTAAGATCAGTGACCTGCCGGCGGACTTCCACTGGCTGCTGACGGACCGGCGCCTCGCTGAAGTCCGGCTCAGCAACCTCAACGAGCTGCAGACCCGCCAGGTCCTGTTGTCCCTCCTGGGCCACCGGGTGTCGGCATCCCTGGTGGGCACCTACCACCACATGGTGGGCGGCAACCCGCTGTTGCTGAAGGCGCTCGTCACCGAACAGCAGCTGTCCGGGAACCTCGTCCTGTCCGACTCCGTCTGGACGCTGCGGGACAAAGTGGTGCTCGATGGCGCGGCCAGCCTCGACGACATCGTCCGCTCCCGCTGGTCCAGGGAGACGCCCGAAACCCGGGAAGTCATCGAGATGCTGTCCTGCGCGCGCCGGGTGGAACTCTCAAGGCTTACTGCCATCTACAGCGCCGAAGTTGTGGCGGACATGGAAGACGGCGGGTTGCTGGAGATCGACGCCTCAGACCACCGCTGGGTGTCGTTGCGCGAAAAGTACATTGGGGATGTGGTTCGCACCTGGCTGAGCATAGCCCGGCGCAGGGAGCTGCGGAGCGTGCTCCTGGGCGGCACGGAACCCGATCCCGGCGGGATGACGGTTGAGGAACTGATGGCTTTCGCCGCCTGGACCCACGAGTGCGAGGCGGACCTGAGTCCCGCCCTTGCACTCGCGGCAGCCGACGCTGCCGTCCAGCTGTTCGACCCACGGTTCGCCCTGACCTACGCGGAGATGCTTCGCCGGACGGACAGGGAATGGGTGGCCGGCCAGCGCCAGAAAGCCGCCGCCTACCTCCAGCTGGACATGCCCGTCCAGGCCATGGCCGCACTTGATGACATCTCGCAGCCTGAGCTTGACGGCCTCGATGTTGAGGAGTACTCCCACGTCATAGCCGCCAAGTCACACGTCATGATGTGGCTTCCGGAAGCAGCTGCCAAGGTGCCGGACCTGCTTGCGAAAGCCCGGCAGCGCCTTGAGCAGGCGCCGGGCCGCACGGCGTGGCCTGAGCCTGCTGCTGCGGCGGCCAACCGCGTGGCGCTGAGCGAGTTCGAATACCGGGCCTTCGTGGGCGACTACGCCGCCATCATCCCGGCCCTTGAAAAAGCCTCGGATCCGGCTGTGAATCCGGATACCGGGCACCGTATGAATGCAGCTATCCTGCTGATGACCGCCCTGGCCTTGACAGGGCGGGAAATGGATGCGCTCAGCGTTATGCGGCAGCTGGGAGGCCAGATCAGTGACGCCTCCCATATCGTCGGCCTGCGCGAACGGTACACCAAGGAGGCCTATCTGGTGCTGCTGACCGCGGGGCAGTGGCGGCGGTGCATCGACCTCCTGGGTCCGCAGGCCACGGACGAACCGCACAGCCTTCCCTTCCGGAGCGCCGCGACGGAGCTTGCGGCCGGCATCGCCTATGTCTATTCGGGCCGTGGCGCCGCTGCCTTGGACCCCCTGATCTCCGCGGCAGCACAGCTGGAGCTCCAACCCGTCCAGGCGGCACTCCGCTGCGCGTACGCAGCCATTGCACTTGCCCATGCCCAGACCGGCAATGCCGCACAGGCACGCAAATACCTGGGCAAGCTTCAGAGGACGTCCGGAAACTCCAGCTTCATTGCCGGGAGCATGGCGGAATTCTGTGCCCTCGTGGCGGGCCGCTGGCTGGGCGATCCCGACGCTGTTGCCGGGCTCAAGCAGTCCGCCCGCAGGGACATGGAGGCAGGGCGCTTCACCCTGGCCGGGATCAACCTTCTCGCGGCCACCGTGAACGGCAGCGACGCGGACTTCCGCCTGCTGGAGGAGATTGCGGGCCACCGCCAGGGTCCGTTGGCAGAGATCTCCCGGCTGATCGCCGTCGGCACCAGGACCAAGGACGCCAAGACCCTCCTCGCGGGCGGCGAGCTTGCCGCCACCCTGGAGCTGGATGCCGTGGAGGCACGGTGCATGGCCCTTGCCGTGGATTTCGCACGCCAGGACGGCGACTCGCTCACGGCACGGACAGCCCAGGCCCGGCTCGATATCCTGGCTGCCACCGTGGCCAACCTTCCCATCGTGCCCAGCAGCGGAAGCCCGCTGCTGACCAGCCGGGAACGCCAGATTGCCCGGCTGGCAGGACGCGGCGCTTCGAACCGTGACATCGCCCTGGAGATGGGCGTCTCAGTCCGCACCGTGGAAGGCCACCTCTACCAGGTCTTCACCAAACTCGGCGTTACTTCCAGGGGTGATCTGACTGGACTCGTCTAACGTGCACAAGCCCAACACCGCGCAGCGTTTCCTCACGGGGCGGAAAGAGCCGCTGGACCGGATCTGCAACATTGTCCGGAACCGCGCCAGCCAGGCTGTTTTTATTATGGCTGGCCCCGGCATTGGAAAATCCTCCCTCACTGAGGCCATTTCCGAGCGTCTTACCGGGGAAATGAATGTGCTGCAGATGCATGGCAGTACCGCCCTCGCTGCGGTCCCTTTCGGTGTCCTGACTCCATTCACCGGTGACCTGACCGCCGAGGATTCGGTCTCTCCTGTCGCCGTCCTGCGGTCCATGTGGAGCTATTTCGAGGAAGTGAAAGCAGGCAACGGGGCGCCCGTCCTGCTCATCGTTGATGATGCGCACTACCTGGACGAGGATTCCGCCGGCGTGGTGGCGGAGCTGATTTCAGCAGGTTGGGCAACCGTGGTGGCGGCGGCGAGGCCGCGGCCAGGCCTGCCACAGCCGCTGGACCAGCTCTGGTACGACGGCCTGGCCGAACGCGTGGACCTGCGCCCGCTGAACCGGGAACAGATCGAAGAAGTCCTCGCCCACGTCCTGGACGGCACCGTCCCTGACGCCACCGTGGACGCCGTCTGGAGCGCCTCCGGAGGCAACCCGCGCGTCCTGGATGCCCTGCTGCATGACGCCGCGGAGTCCGGGGTACTGGCCAAACGGAACGGAATCTGGGTCCTGCTGGGCTCCTTGCCAACGGACGGGGTGCGCCTCACGGCCGTGGTCACCAAGGATCACCTCCGGAGGCGGGCGGAGGAACAGGAAGCCCTGAAATTCATCGCACTAGCCGGACCCGTGGGCCGGAAAGTGATCGAAGACATTTGCGGGGCGGCAGTTGTCCGCTCCTTGCTGGACCAGCAGATGGTCGTCGAAAACTCCGGCGTCCCCTCCGAACTCACCATCTGGAACGGGCTGTTCGCAAAGGCCATCAGGAACACCATTTCCGTGTCCCGAAGCCTGCAGCTTCTGGAGAAAATCCGGGAGCACCAGGACCCTTCAAGCCTCCGCGGGGAAGGCCGGCTGCGGTTTGTGGAATGGTCCCTTGAATGCGGCCTGCGGGTGTCCGACGCCGACATGCTGGACGCCGCACGCGAGGCACTGGCCCGCTTCCGGAACCACAGCGCCCGGTCCATCGCTGCCAAGGTGCAGGACCCTGGGCTTGTCCACCTTGCGCACGCCGTGCAGGCGCGCGCCCTGTATAACGAGGGCACCTACGCAGAAGCTGCCGCACTGCTTGACGGCAGCTGGCTGCAGCTGGCCGAAGACCCCCACGGCATCTCGGTCCTGCTGCTGTGGACCTCAGCCCACCAGGCGACTGGCCGCCCTTTGGCTGACCTGGCGGAGGAGGTGCGGGAGCGCCACCAAGTGTTGCCGGAAGCAACACGGACGGGGCAGGAAGAGCTGTTGCAGCTGCTCCAGTCCGGTGCGGACGTCAATGTGCAGGCGCTGTGCAGCCGTGTGGCGGATATCAGGAACCGCAGCTCCACGGGAAACGCCGGCGAGCCTTTGAAAGCCATCGGCGAGGCGCTGCTGGCGCACGCCCTTGCCTCGGCCGGACGGGCCTCGGAAGGTCTCGACTCCGCGCTCCTTGCCGCGTCCGAGCTGCCGACGCTGGAAGACGACGTGTTCTTCTACTCCGAGTTCGTCCTGGGGCGGCTGGTCATCGACTACCTTGCCATGGGCGAGTGGGAATCCGCCGAGCGGGAACTCGAAAACTATGCGGCAGGACATGCGGCCGGAACCGGGACGTTCAACGGCAGCCTGCAGGTGCTGCGCGGCTATTCGATGCTGCGGCAAGGCCGGATGGAACGGGCCTACCAGCTGTTGCTGCCTGCGGTGGAAGCCCTCAGGCTCAGCGATCCACTGCAGCTGTTCCGCTTCGGTTCGGCCCTCGGCTTCTACGTCGCCGCACGGCTCGGCGACACCGCCCAGGCAAAGCGGCTGGAGCAGGACTGCAAAGACGCGGTGGCAGGAGGCCCCGCCCATGAATTCCTGGCAGACGCCTACGGTGCCGCCGCCTCAGAGTACCTGGCCCGCGACGGCAAGGGCCTCGCGGCGCTGCACACCCTGGTGACCACGACGGAGGCCTCGTCACGGGCCGGCACTTTGCTGGAGCTCCTGTCGCTGTGCTGGGACCTGGGCGATGCCTCGGTGATCCCCATGGTGCATAACGCGGCCCGCGCCGTGGAAGGCCGCTGGGCTGCGGCACTGCTGAAGCTGGCCGCCGACTGGGAGGCCGCTGACGGGGATACCCTGATGGAAACTGCCGCGGCGCTGGAGGACTCCGGCTTCGTCAACCTTGCCCGTGAGGCCTATGCCCGCGCCAGCACGGTACTGGACCAGGCAGGGGAGCGGCGGCGGTCCAGGCAGGCGGTCGCCCAGCGCGAGAAGTGTGACCACGAACTCGGCGAGCGGTTCCGGGAAGGCCGGTTCATTGCGGCGGCACCCGCGGTCCATCTCACCCGCCGTGAACAGGACATCGTTGAGCTCGCCGTACAGGGCCTCACGGACCGCGAGATCGCCCAGCGCCTGATGGTCTCCGTCAGGACAGTGGAGGGGCACCTGTACCGCACTTACGTGAAGCTGGGCGTACGCAGCCGGGACGAGCTGGACTCGGCACTTCCCAAGTAGCCGGCACCCGGACATCGACGCCTCCATGCTGCTCAAGTGGACGCAGCCCGGTGTCCTCCTGCCCTTTCCGTGTTTGCTTGTGGCGCCCGCCCACGGTTTGAAGCATGCCTACCGGGTATCAGCCCCCGGTCCCGGTAGTACCCGGTCATGGAATTCGAGTACTGCCTACTCGTGTACGTCGGGGCCCCGCAGGCTTTACTTAAGGAGGTGAAGGAAGCGGCCGGTACACAGGCCGCGAACCCAGCCTGAGAAGTTCAAGGTCTCGCAAGCTTCCGGTCACGGTGACCGGGCCAGACGGGGCCGGCGACGTCAGAGTCTTCTGAGACCGAGACTCTCCCCCCAGCCGTCGCCGGCCCTCCAATCCGCGGGGCTGAAGCCCGGAGCGGACGTGGCGGCTGCCCTTCCCGGGCGGCCGCCACAGCCGTGCTGTGGGACAATTGAGTGTCATGGTTGGCATCTCAAGGAGTACGTCTTGGCCGTAGTATCAACGCCGCCCACGCTGGAGCGCGCCCTGCCGGTCATGGATAACGCCGAGGTCCTCCGCATCCGCAATGACTTTCCGGTCCTGAACCAGCTGGTCAATGGCCGGCCGCTGGTCTACCTCGATTCCGGGGCCACCTCCCAGAACCCCCTGAGCGTCATTGAAGCCGAGCAGGAATTCTATGAGCAGCGCAATGCTGCGGTGCACCGTGGCGCTCACCATCTCGCCGTGGAGGCCACCGAGGTGTTCGAGGATGCCCGGCAGACCATTGCTGACTTCATCGGCGCTGACTACGCGGAAACCATCTGGACCTCGAACGCCACCGAGGGCCTGAACCTGATCAGCTATGCCTTGTCCAATGCAGGCTTGTGGGCTGCCCAGGGCCGGGGTGACGCAGGGCTCAAAGAGCTTGCCCTGAACCCGGGCGATGAAATTGTGGTGACGGAAATGGAGCACCACGCCAACCTGATCCCCTGGCAGGAACTGGCGTTCCGCACCGGCGCCACCCTGCGCTACATCCCCATCGACGACGCCGGATCACTCCGCATGGACCTGGCCGGTGGCATCATCGGGAGCCGGACCCGGGTGCTGGCGTTCACCCATGCTTCAAATGTCCTGGGGACCATCAACCCCGTCGCGGAGCTTGTCGGGCTGGCCCGGAAAGCCGGCGCGCTGGTGGTCCTGGACGCGTGCCAGTCTGCCCCGCACCTGCCCCTGGACGTCAAGGGACTCGATGTCGACTTTGCTGTCTTCTCCGGCCATAAGATGCTTGCCCCCACAGGAATCGGGGTGCTGTACGGGAAGCAGGAACTGCTGGACATCCTGCCGCCCTTCCTCACTGGCGGCTCCATGATCACCACCGTCACCATGGAACGGGCTGAATACCTTCCCGCCCCCCAGCGCTTCGAGGCCGGTACCCAGAGGATTTCCCAGGCCGTGGCGCTCGCCGCAGCGGCGAACTACCTGACGGAAACGGGCCTGGACCGGATCCACCAGTGGGAAGCCGGGCTCGGCCAACGCATGGTTGCCGGACTGGAGTCCATCCCGGGGATCCGGGTCCTGGGTCCGGCCGCCGGAGAGGAACGGATCGGTCTTGCCGCCTTCGATGTCGAGGGTGTCCATGCCCATGACGTGGGGCAGTTCCTTGACTCGAAGGGAATTGCCGTGCGCGTTGGCCACCACTGCGCCCAGCCCCTGCATCGCCGGCTGGGATTGACGGCCACCACCAGGGCTAGCGCCTACCTGTACAACACAACGCACGACGTCGACCAGTTCCTGGATGCCGTCGCCGGCGTGCGGGCCTATTTCCGCGCCTAGCAGGGAAGACCAAAGGTAACACCATGAGCCTTGACCAGCTGTACCAGCAGATCATCCTGGACCATTCCAAGGCCCGGCACGGCAGCGGCCTTGCAGGAACAGTGGCGCCTGAGGGCGCGAACACCGGCCAGTCGCACCAGCTCAACCCGGTGTGCGGGGACGAAGTCACCCTGAGGGTCGCCGTCGAGGACGGAAAAGTGGCCCAGGTTTCGTGGGACGGGGCGGGCTGCTCCATCTCCATGGCGTCCGCATCGGTGCTCAGTGAACTGGCCGAGGGCATGACGGTGGCGGAGCTGCACCAGGCCATTGACAGCTTCCGCGAAGTCCTGCGCTCACGCGGGAAGGTCTCCGCGGATCCTGACCTGCTGGGGGACGCTGCGGCGTTCGAAGGCGTTGCCCGCTATGCGGCCCGGGTCAAGTGCGCCATGATTTCCTGGGTTGCCGCGGAGGACGCACTCAACCAGGCCGCCTGAGCCCGGAGTCCCCCCTCGGGGTTCCCTGGAACAACAAAAGGCCCTCCTCCGGACTGAACTGCTCCCCGAAAGTTGGACTGAAAATTCAGTTTCGACTTCCGGGGAGCAGTTTTGCGTTCAAGTAGTTCTTTGTCGGCCGATCAGCGCGCAACGGCTGTAGCGTGGTTCGAGAAAGGCCTTGCTTACACGGCGACAGCCACCATGCTGGGTATGTCTCGTGAGTCTCGTGGGCCTGTTAAGAGGCTGTATCGGCGGTGGAGGATCCATGGTCAAGGTGCGCTGGTGACGAAGCCTGCTCAGTCGTACACGTTCGAATTCAAGCTCGCCCTGGTGCAACGGTTCCTCGCGGGCGAGACCGCGCCGGACCTGGCGGAAGAGGCCGGCTTATCATCAGCCGTGCTACTCAAGTCGTGGGTGCGTACCTACCGTCGTGAAGGCGTGGACGCCTTACGCCCAAAGCCGAAGGGCAGACCCCGGAAGCCCGGCTCCCCGCCGCCTGCCGAAGTATCCGAGCTAGAACGGCTACGGCGGGAGAACGAGCGCCTGCGGGCCGAGGTCGCGTATCTGGGAAAATTGCGAGCCTTGGGGGCTCCAAAACAAAGGTGAAGGTCCAGGCCCTCATCGCCCTCAAGGCTGACTTCCCGCTTCCGCTTCTTCTTCAGGTCTCAGGCCTTGCACGATCCACGTTTTTCTATCACCAGGCGCGCCTTCAAGCCCCTGACCCACAAGAGGAGCTCAAGGCCTCCATCAGGGACATCTTCAAGAAGAACCATGGCCGATACGGGCACCGGCGTGTGCACAGTGAACTGCTCAATCTCGGCTGGGCAGTTGCAAAAAAGACCGTGCTGAAGTTGATGCGGACACTCGGCCTGTTCTGCAAGGTCCGGCGCAGGAAGCGCTACAACTCCTACCAAGGCGAAGCCGGCGCCATTGCACCGAACCTCCTGAACAGGAAGTTTGACGCCACTGCACCCAACCAGAAGTGGGTAACTGACGTGACAGAGTTCAGTGTCGGAGACCGCAAGCTCTACCTCTCGCCTGTCATGGACCTCTTCGACCGGCAGATTATCTCCCACAGCATCAGCACATCCCCGAACCTGGATCTGACTAACAATTCACTGCGTGCAGCCTTGGAATGCTTGGAGCCCGGGCAGCAACCACTCGTGCATTCGGACCAGGGGTTCCAGTACCAGCACGTCTCGTGGCGCACCCTTTTGGCGCACGCCGGCGCGGTCCAATCAATGTCCCGCAAAGCCAACTGCTACGACAACGCCGTGATGGAAAACTTCTTCGGACACCTCAAGGAAGAACTCTTCCACCGTGTCCGCTTCCTCAGCACGGAAGCCCTAACGGCAGCACTGCACGAATACATCCGCTGGTACAACACCGAACGAATATCCACCAAGCTCAAGGGCTTGAGCCCGGTACAGTATCGTGCTCAGGCCCTCGCCGCATAAGCCTGTGATGTAACACCACCATTTTCGAAGGCTTACGGAGCCAGGTAGCCGTGTGGGTTCGTCTTCCGACCGTTGCATTGACCTGGCCGTTAGGCTCAAGCATGGACACGTGGTGGTTATGGGCCGTACTCGCATTGGTCGTTGGGGTCGTTTGTTTCGTTCTCTTGTACCGAACAACGAAAGTGGATCGAGCCAACCGCAAACGACTCTTGCTTCAGACATGGGCGCTGATTGGAGTCTTCGCAGTTTTGATCGTCTTATCAGTCGCGCTATAGCCAAATAAGCCAAAAGGCTCCGTCCCGCAGGGACGGAGCCTTTCCGTGAAGATCCGACCACTCCCCACTAGAGTGGGACCTCGTACATTACGAGTCCAACTTTCGGGGACCAGTTCAGACGGGACGAGGGCCTTCCATCATGCACTTTATGAGTGCAGTGCGGTTACTGCCGGCAGGCCCGCTCAGCCGGCCATCGCCATGATGCCGATGACGGCAGTGGCGGCGCCCAACACCATGGAGATGCTGACCAGCACCACATGGACGGTAAGGAACTTGGTGGCTTTCCCGGCCGAGTTCCGGGCACGCGGATCCTTCATGACCCGGCGCAGGAACTGCGGCCAGACCACCAGGGACCAGACTCCCGCAATGATGAGGACCAGTGAGGCGAAAACGGGCAGTTCCACGGGTTAGTGGCTTTCCAGCCAGGCCTGCGCCTGCTTGGCCTGGAGGTTCAAGGCCTTGGCCACCATCGGCTCCGCAGCGTCGGCGATCTTCCCGCCAAGGAACGGCACCGAGGACTTTACTGCGCCTTCAAGCTCAACACGGGTGCCGCCCTCGGCAGCCACGAGCCGCTGCACGGCGGTGACGTCAACGGGTGCGCCGGCAATCTTCAGCGAGATGTTGCTCTGGCGGGAGCCGTCCGCAGCTGGGGCGTCCCAGTTTTCCACCTGGGTGACCTTGAGGTGCTCACCCACGAACTTCCGGGCAAACTCGGGGAGGCGGGTGGTGGGCAGGGTCCGCACGGAAGTGGCGCTGAAGGCTCCGGCAACGTCTCCGTCCACGGTGAACGACTCCAGTGAGCCGCCCACGAGCTGGCTGACGTGGCGCTGGAAATCCTCGTTCACCAGGACAGCTGCCACGTTGTCGACGGAGTGCGGAAGGGTGGTGGTTGCGCTCAGGGCCATGTGTCCTCCTGGGACGTGCGGAACGGTTTTAACTCCACACATCCTACGGGCTTTGCTCTGCGTGCTCCGCATCCGCGATCTTTTGGGCGGCGGTGGTGATGTTCCGTGCCATGGCCGGGAAGATCAGGCTGTGGAAGGGAAGCACGGCCAGCCAGTACAGCCTTCCGCTGAGCCCCTTGGGGAAGAAGATGGCACGCTGGCGGTAGCGGCTCCCGGCTCCGTCAGGCTCCACGGAGAGCTCCAGCCAGGCACGCCCCGGAGCCCGCATCTCGGCCCGCAGCCGCAGCAGCTTCCCGCGGTCGATCCGTTCCACACGCCACCAGTCAACAACCTCCCCGGTGGCCAGGGTGTGGGGATGCCGCCGCCCGCGCAAGAGCCCGGCGCCCCCCGTCAGCTTGTCCAGCCAGCCGCGCACCTGCCATGCCAAGGGGAGGGAGTACCAGCCGTTCCGTCCGCCTATGCCTTCGATCACTGTCCACACGTGGGCAGGGTCTACGTCGCCGTGGAAGGTCCGCTCGTCGATGTAGACCTTGTGCCCGGCCCACTCGGGGTCGCTGGGCAGGGGATCGGAAGCAGCCCCGGCATTGGCCCACGTTGTTTGCACCTGGCCGTCGCGTTCCTTGCCGAGGGCCAGGGCGACGGCGGTGCGGTAGGTGGTCAGTCCTCCCTCGGGCTGCGGGATGTACTGGTCGATGTCGTGCTCGTCGGACACGGCATCGTGCTGGAGCGACTGGACCAGCGGTACGGCCATGGATAACGGGATGGGGGTGGTCAGGGCAACCCACATGCCGGCAAGCTTGGGCGCCGGGACGGGCAGCGCCAGCACCACCCGGTAGGGGAGCCCGGCTTCGGCCGCGTATTCCTTCATCATCCCGGCATAGGTGAGGACCTGCCGGCAGCCGATGTCGAACGTGCGGTTGATCGGCCCCTCAAGGGACGCCGCCGAGACAAGGTAGTACAGGACGTCCCGCACCGCGATGGCTTCGATCCGGTTGCGGACCCAGCTGGGTGCCGGCATCAGCGGCAGCGTCTCGGAGAGGTGGCGGATCATTTCGAAGGACGCCGAGCCTGAGCCGATCACCACACCGGCCTGGAACACGATGGCGTCCACCGGGCTGTCAAGGAAGACTTTCCCCACCGCTTCGCGGGAGCGCATGTGGGTGGACAGTTCGACCCCCGTGGGGTGCAGCCCGCCGAGGTAGACAATCCTGCCGACTCCCGCGGCCGCAGCGGCCTCCGCAGCCGTCCGCGCCATGGACTGCTCCTTGGCTTCAAACCCTGACCCGGCCGCCATGGAATGCACCAGGTAGTAGAAGACGTCGACGCCGTCCAGCGCCTTCCGGAGCGCCCCGCCGTCGTCAAGGCTGCTTTCCACGACCTCCACCTGGTCCCGCCACGGCACTCCTGCAATCTTGTCCGGGGAGCGCACCAGGACCTTCACCGTGTGGCCGGCCTCCAGGAGCTTGGGCACAAGCCGGCCCCCGATGTAGCCGGTGGCTCCCGTTACCAGGACAGTCCTGGAGGTACGCGGGGTGCTGCTGGTTTCAGTCATGGTGGCTCCTTATCGTCCACAGGCCATTCGGAGCGGCCCGCGGTCTGGACGGCTGCTTTCGTAGACTGCTGCCGGCATCAACTGCCGGACTCGGCCGTCCCTGCCCAGCCTAGTCCCGCGCCAGGGCGCCAGCCCTGTGCCAGCGCGCTGGTCCTGTACCAGCACGCATTGTCGGAGCTGCGCGGTAGGCTGGGTTTACCCGGGATTCGCAGCGAATTTCGGGTTTTCGCGTTGCCTGCTTTTTCCGTAACACCACAGGAGCTTCTGCCATGAGCCTTCCCGGCCCGTCCACTCACGGTCCGTCCCTGGACGGACTCCGCCGCGCACTCGCCGCGGACCAGACCTTCGCGCGCGTCCGCGCCGAGGCTGCCCGCGGGTTCGCGGTCCGCGGCCAGGATTACCAGATCAGCGCACCCGCCGGGCTGCGGGCTGTGCTTCTGGCCGAAATGGCGGACGGCATAGCCGCCGGCGCAGGGCACGACGACGGCGGGTCCGGTGTGGTCCTGGCCGTCACCGCTACAGGGCGGGAGGCCGAGGACCTGACGGCGGCGCTGCGGGCCTACCTGCCGGCGGACTGCGTGGCCGAGTTTCCCAGCTGGGAGACCCTGCCCCACGAGCGCCTCTCGCCCCGTTCGGACACCGTCGGCCGGCGGCTCTCCGTGCTTCGCCGCCTGGCGCATCCGGAAACGTCGGCGGCGGGCCCGCTCCGGATTGTGGTGGCTCCCGTCCGCGCCGTGGTCCAGCCGGTGGTTGCGGGCCTTGGCGAGCTGGTCCCGGTCACCTTGAAGGTGGGCCAGGAACGGCCCTTCACCGAGGTGGTGCGGAGCCTCTCCGACGCCGCCTACGCCCGGGTGGACATGGTGACGCACCGCGGTGAATTTGCTGTCCGCGGCGGGATCATCGACGTCTTTCCGCCCACCGAAGACCACCCCATCCGCGTGGAATTCTTTGGCGACGAAGTGGACCAGATGCGCTGGTTCGCCGTGGCAGACCAGCGCTCGCTGTCCTCGCCCGGACTGCACCACCCCACCGAGCTGCACGCCCCGCCCTGCCGCGAAATCCTTATCACCCCGTCCGTGATGTCCCGGGCAGCCACCCTCAAGGCGCAGCTCCCGGCAGCGGCAGACATGCTTGAGAAGATCGCCGGCGGAATCGCCGTGGAGGGCATGGAATCCCTGGCACCCGTGCTGGTAGACGCCATGGTCCCGTTCGTGGAACAGCTGCCCGCAGGCTCCATCTCGGTGGTCATCGAACCCGAGAAAGTCCGCACCCGTGCCCACGACCTCGCCGCTACCAATGAGGAATTCCTCGAGGCCGCCTGGTCCACGGCGTCCGACGGCGGGACGGCACCTTTGGACCTGAGCTCCCAAGCCAGTGCCGCACTGCACTCCGCGAGCTTCCGGTCCCTGGCAGAAACGCGCAGCTCCGCCCTGGACCACGGGGTCTCATGGTGGTCCATCACGTCGTTGGCGCAGGACGAGGAACTGCTCCCGGATATTGACGTCCTGAACCTGCATGCCCGGGAACCGCGGGGCTACCAGGGCGATGTGGCCGAGATGATGGAATTCATCGGTTCCCACGTCCGGGACCAGTGGCGGATCGTCGTCGCCACTGAAGGCCCCGGACCTGCCCAGCGCCTGGCAGAGCTGTTCCATGAGAACGACATCCCCTGCGCCAGGGTGGACAGCCTGGACCACGAGCCCCAGGCGGGCATCATCGAGGTGACCACTGCCGCCGTCGGACGCGGTTTTGTCCTGGACGGGCTCAAACTGGGCCTGCTCACCGAAGCCGACCTGTTGGGCCGTACCTCCGCCGGATCCACCAAGGACATGCGCCGCATGCCCTCCAAACGCCGCAATGCCGTGGACCCGCTGCAGCTCGTGGCGGGCGACCACGTGGTCCATGAGCAGCACGGCATAGGCAAGTTCGTGGAACTGATCCAACGCAAGATCACCGTCGGCGGCTCGAAGGATACAGTCGGGGTGCGCGAGTACCTGGTGCTGGAGTACGCCCCGTCCAAGCGCGGCGCGCCGGGGGACAGGCTGTTCGTTCCCACGGACCAGCTGGACCAAGTGACCCGCTACGTGGGCGGCGACACCCCCGTCCTGAGCAAGATGGGCGGCGCGGACTGGGCCAGCACCAAGTCCAAGGCGCGCAAGGCCGTCAAGGAGATCGCCGGGGAGCTCATCCGGCTGTACTCTGCCCGGATGGCGTCCCGCGGGCACGCGTTCGGCCCGGACACCCCCTGGCAGCGGGAACTCGAGGAAGCCTTCCCCTACGTGGAGACGCCGGACCAGCTGACCACCATCAACGAGGTCAAGGCGGACATGGAGCGTGAGATCCCCATGGACCGGCTGGTCTCCGGTGACGTGGGCTACGGCAAGACGGAGATCGCCGTGCGGGCCGCGTTCAAGGCAGTCCAGGACGGCAAGCAGGTGGCCGTGCTGGTGCCCACCACGTTGCTGGCCCAGCAGCACTACGAAACATTCACCGAACGGTTCTCCGGCTTCCCCCTGCGCGTGAAGCCGCTGTCCCGTTTCCAGGCGTCCAAGGAGGCCAAGGAAACGGCGGAGGGCGTCAAGAACGGCACCGTGGACGTGGTGATCGGCACGCACCGGCTCCTGTCGAAGGATTTCGAGTTCAAGGACCTTGGCCTGGTGATCGTGGACGAGGAACAGCGGTTCGGCGTGGAGCACAAGGAAGCGCTCAAGAAGATGCGCACCAACGTGGACGTGCTCGCCATGAGCGCAACCCCCATCCCGCGCACGCTGGAGATGTCCCTCACCGGCATCCGGGAAACCTCCACCCTGGCCACGCCGCCGGAGGAACGGCACCCGGTCCTGACATACGTGGGCCCCTACACAGACAAGCAGACCTCCGCCGCCATCCGCCGCGAGCTGATGCGCGAAGGCCAGGTGTTCTTCGTCCACAACCGGGTGTCCACCATAGAACGGACGGCCGCCAAGATCCGCGAGCTGGTGCCCGAGGCCCGGGTCGAGGTGGCGCACGGCAAGATGTCCGAAAGCCGCCTGGAACAGATCATCGTGGACTTCTGGGAGAAGCGCTTTGACGTCCTGGTGTGCACCACCATCATCGAAACGGGGCTGGACATCTCCAACGCCAACACCTTGATCGTGGACGGTGCGGACAAGTACGGACTATCCCAGCTGCACCAGCTCCGCGGCCGCGTGGGCCGCGGCCGGGAACGCGCCTACGCCTACTTCCTCTACCCGTCGGAGAAGCCGCTGGGCGAGGTGGCCCTGGAGCGGCTCAAGGCCGTGGCCACGCACAACGAGCTCGGCGCGGGAATGCAGCTGGCCATGAAGGACCTGGAGATCCGTGGTGCCGGCAACCTGCTGGGCGGTGAGCAGTCCGGCCACATCCAAGGTGTCGGATTCGATCTGTACATCCGCCTTGTGGGCGAGGCCGTGGCGGACTTCCGCGGCGAGGCCGAGGAAAAGGCGGCAGAAATGAAGATCGAACTGCCGGTGAACGCCCACCTTCCGCACGACTACGTGCCGGGGGAGCGGCTGCGCCTGGAGGCGTACCGCAAGCTCGCGGCTGCGCTCACCAACGAGGCCATCGACGAGGTCCTGGCGGAACTGGTGGACCGGTACGGAGAGCCGCCGCTTCCGGCCCAGAACCTTGTGTCCGTGGCCCGCTTCCGCGTGGGCGCCCGTGAGGCCGGCCTGTCCGATGTTGCCCTGCAGGGCAACTTCATCAAGTTCTCGCCGGCCACTCTTCCGGAATCCAAGGTCATGCGGCTGAACCGGATGTATCCGGGGTCCCAGTCCAAGCCGGCTCTCGATGCCGTGCTGGTTCCCAAGCCGAAGACGGCAAGGATCGGCGGGCGTGACCTGCAGGATGCCGAAATCCTGGAATGGGCCAACGGGGTCATCCGCAACATCTTCTCCGACGCGCCGCTCGCCGCCCCGGCAGTCAGCGGATAGCCGCATGATGGGAGGACACCACGCCGCGTCGGGAGCCGCGGCGTGGGTGGCTATTGCCTCGACAGGCCCCTACACGCTGGGCTGGTACCCGCTGGATGCCACCGGGATTTTGATCGGCGGAATGGCGACGGCGGGAACAGCCCTGGTGTGCGACTGGGACCACCGGCACAGCACAGTAGCGAATTCCCTGCCGCCGCTGTCCAACGTGATTGCCGTCGGGATTGAAAATGCCAGCGGCGGGCACCGCCAGGGGACGCACTCCGTCCTTGGGGCGGCTTTCTTTGTCCTGCTGGCCACGCTGGCGGGGCAGGTCCAGTTGCAGACGGACTGGGGCCTGCTGTCCGTGGGCGCCGGGCTGCTGTGCATGTTCATGATCAACATTGCGGCCAAGGCCTTGAAGCTGTTCCCGAAGGCGGGGTTCATCAGCAACTGGATCTTCGCGCTGACCATGGCGGGGCTGGTCACCTGGTTCGCGCCGGACCAGTGGACCTGGCTTCCGGTATCCATGCTGACGGGCGTTGTGGTCCATATCGTGGGGGACCTGGTCACCACCGGCGGTGTTCCTTTGTTGTGGCCCCTGGTGGTCAGGCCGCCCAAACCCCTGCGCCGGGTGCCGCTGCTGCGCCAGGTGTGGCGGCCCAACGGTGCGCTGTCCCTCCCGCTGCTGGGACGGGCCGGATCAAAACGCGAGTGGCTTGTCCTGATCCCGGTGAGCGCCTACGCCATGGTGGGCCTGAGCGCAGCCGCCTGGTCCTTGGCCAACGCTCACTGGGGCCGCGCGGCCGATGCCGCGGTGGCGTGGGGGCGCATCTGGTTCTGAAGCTGAAACACAAAGAACCCTTGGACCGTTCAAGTCCAAGGGTTCTTTGCGTTTCATTATCCCAACTTGGTAGCACTAAGTGTCGTTTTGGCGCTTCATAACGACACTTGGCGCTACGTGGTTGGGCTTAGTGTTCGCCGGCGGAGTCCGAGCGTCCCAGGATGCTCTGCGGAATCCAGAAGGCCAGGGCAAACAGCCCAAGGCACACTGCCATGGGCCAGGGGTTGTCCAGCGTCAGGAAGGAGAGGGAGTACACGGATCCCAGGAACAGCGCGATCATGACCACAAAAAGGAGGATGCTCGTGCCGAGCTTGTTCTCGTTCTGCGGGGTCTGGATGGTCCCTTCCTGGGCAGATGAGCCCTGGCTGGACGCCGTGATCTTGCTGGACATAGTTCCTCCTCGGCCCCGCGGGGCTCAATCTGTGGCGGCTTCCGGTGCCGTCAGTACGACGATGAACCCTGTTCACCCTTGACAATGGCAATTCCGGAGCTGGCACCAATACGTGTTGCACCTGCTGCAATCATAGCCTGCGCATCAGCAAGGGACCGTACCCCGCCGGAGGCCTTGACGCCCAGGCCGGGCCCCACCGTGGCGCGCATCAGGGCGATGTCCTCCGCTGTTGCACCCCCGCCGTTGAACCCGGTGGAGGTCTTCACGAAGTCCGCTCCGGCCTCCACGGCTGCCTCGCAGGCCGTGACCTTCTGGCTGTCGGTGAGCAGCGCGGTTTCGATAATGACCTTCAGGATCGCACCGCTGGCGTGCACTGCCTCAGCCACGGAGGAGATGTCCTCGATGAGCGCGCCCTTGTCCCCGGCCCGGGCAGCGGCGATGTTGATGACCATGTCCACTTCATCGGCCCCGTCCAGCACCGCGCCGCGGGCTTCGAAGGTCTTGACGTCGGTCGGTGTGGCACCGAGGGGGAACCCCACCACCGAACACGTGAGGACGCCGGTGCCCCTCAGCGCGGTCTTGACGGTCTTGACCCAGATGGGGTTGACGCAGACGGACTTGAAACCGTATTCCGCCGCTTCCGCGCACACCTGGAGGACGTCGGTTTCCCCAGCCTCAGGCTTCAGCAGCGTGTGGTCGATGTAGGACGCTATGCTGCCGGAACCTGCGGCGCCGGTGGCTGTGGTCTGAACGGAAGGGGTGGCTTCGTTGCTCATGATGGTCCTCTCCAGGGGCCTGTGGGCCGGGCGTTGTAACGCCCATGACTCGTTTCGGAACCATCTTGCCACAGCCCGGATCTGCGCCTGCCTGAGGACGGGCGGCCTCCGGTCAGGCCGCGGCCTGCAGCGGGACGGCGCCCGAGTCAGCCGAGGCCGCGGTCAGCAGCTGGGTGGCGCAGGCGCCCGCAGCGGAAGCCGCAGCAACCAGCAGGCCCAGCCGGACGCCGTCGAACGCTGCGGCATCACCGAGGGCCCAGATGCCGGGGACCGACGTCCGGAAGTCCTGGGTGATGACAATCCCTCCGCTGGGGGCGGTCCGCAGGCCGGCGGAGGCGGCCAGTCCGTCCCGTGAGACCCGCTCCTCCGCCAGGACCACCAGGTCCCCGTTCATGCTGCTGCCGTCCTCGAAGATCACCGCGGACGCAGCCAGGCCGGACGCGGACGTACCGGGAACGACGGCGGCCGGGCGGGCCGTGGTGCGGATCGGGCGGACCCCCTGGGCGCGGAGCACGGCCTCAGCCTGGCCGGCCGCCGTGCCGTTGCCCACCAAGATGCCCAGGGGGCGGCGGCCCAGCTTCCTGGCTACCTCGCTGACGGCCTCCCCGATCCGGGCGGCATCGTCAATGGTGGAGTAGCTCAGGCACGCGTCCGCCCCTTCCACCGGGCTGGCCACGGGTGCCGATCCGGTGGCGATGACCAGTTGGTCGTAGGCGAATTCCATGCCGTCCGCGGTAGCCACGGTGCGGTTGACGGCGTCGATGTGGCTTGCCGGCTGGCCGAACCGGACCGAGACCTGCGGCAGCAGCGCCAGCTCCAGCAGTTCCTCCGGGGTGTCGTCCCGATTGCTCAGCACGGTGATGGTGCCGGTGAAACGGGCCCGGTCCAGCTGGCTGACAAGCGCCTGGGCGGCAGGACCGGCCCCCGCGATGACTATGCGGGTGGCGGCGGAGGTGGATGGGGAGGGTGCCGGAGCGGACATGTGCTGGCCCTTTCGCTGGCGGCCGGAAACGGCCGGAACTTCGTGATGGAACCCAGCGTAGGCCCGTGCCTTTTCCGGCGTGTTTCCCGGCAGTTGCTGTTTAAAGGCCCGGTGTTCGCCAGTGTTTACCGGCCGGTAACAGAACCCGTGACCTGCCTCTCATTCGCCAGTTGACCGACACATTTGCCCTGTGGTGCTGTCCGTCCCGGTTCCTAGACGCGGATACGGTAGCCGCGCTTCACCACCGTTTCCACCAGGCGGCCGTCAGGCAGCGAAGAGCGGAGACGGCTGACGGTCATGTCCAGGGCGTGGACGGAACCGCGGAGTTCCAGCAGATCGGACAGCGATTCCCGGGACAGGACCGCGCCGCCGGCACCGAGCAGGGCCCGCAGGAGCAGCAGCGGTGCAGGGGCGAGTTCCACCGGCTGCCCGTTGATGCGCAGGCTGCGGCCGCGCAGCTCGATGTTGCCGGACCTGGTGTCCAGCCGGCGCACGTGGTTGAGCGCGAGGTGCTCGCACACCAGACGGATCAGTGCACCCATCCGGAACCGTTCCGGGATCAGCGGGGTCACGCCGGCATCCAGCAGGGGCTGCGCCGTGACCGGGCCCACCACCGCCGTGGTGACGTTGGTCTTCAGGCTCTCGATCAGCTGCTTGTAGACGCCCATTTCGTGGGCGGTGCTCCACATGGCATCCACCGCGGGTGCGCTGGTGAAGGTGAGGACGTCCAGGTTCCCGCTGCAGGCAGCCTCGATGAGCCGGGGGAGCCGGTCCTCGCCGTCGGGCTTCACCCAACGGTACGGCGTGACTGTCAGGACGGTGGCGCCGGACATGCGCAGGCGTTCCAGCTGCCGCACATCGGTGTAGCCGTGCAGCTGCACGGCAACGGTCTTGCCGCGCACGCCCTCGGCCAGCAGCATGTCCACCAGTGTTGCGGTGGTTTCATCGCTGCTGATTCCGACGTCGGCGAGGCCGGCGGCGCGCACCGCACCGCGGGCCTTGGGTCCGCGGACGAACATCCGGCAGGCGCCCAGGGTTTCAAGTAGCTGCTCGCCAATACCGAAGGAATCCGCGGCCTCGCACCAGCGCCGCATCCCGTAGGCGGTGGTGGCGATGCAGAGGTCCGGCCGCGCCGCGATGATGGCACGGGTGTCCTCGATGACCCGCATGTCCTCCTGCACGGGTGCGATTTTCAGGGCGGGGGCGTGCAGCACTTCCGCTCCGCGGCGTTCCAGCGCCTCGATCAGGTCCTGGGACCGCCGGTGCGAGGTGACACCGATGCGGAAACCCTCCAGTGGAGCCTCTGCGGCGTCAGGTGCTTCTTCAGGCGTTCGTTCGACCTGCGGTGGTTCGGCCGGTGCAAGTGCAGTCATGGGGGTCAATCCTTTCACGAACCCAGCAGCGAGGCCGCCAGCCTGTCCAGGTCGGCTGCGGCCTCGGCATGCCCGCGGTTGGCCTCAGCCACGCGAACCACCTCACCGATGACCAGCACGGCGGGGTTGCTGCACCCGGCGGCGGCGGAGGCGATGGTGCCCAGGTCCGCGATGGTGGTGCGCTGGCCGGGGCGGTAGCCGCGCTCCACCACGGCCATGGGCATGTCAGCCCGCATTCCGGCCCGGCGGAGTCCGGCAGCGAGCTGGTGGAGCGTTCCGATGCCCATTAGCACCACGATGGTCCCGCCGAGGCCGGCAAGGTGCTGGTGCTCCTTCTCGGTCAGCGGGGCGTGGCCGGACACCACGGTGAACATGTGGCTGACTTCGCGGTGGGTAACGGGGATGCCCGCGGCAGCCGGGACGGAAATAGCGCTGGTGACGCCGGAGATGACGCGGACCTTGACGCCGGCGGCCACGCAGGCGGCAACTTCCTCTCCGCCGCGGCCGAAGACATACGGGTCTCCGCCCTTGAGGCGGACCACGTTGTTGCCGGCCAGGGCGCTTTCTACCATGAGCTTCTCAATGTCGCCCTGGCTTACCTTGTGGTGGCCGGGCTTCTTGCCCACGTCCACGAGTTTGGCCGAGGTGAGAGAGGGGAGTTCCTGGTACGGGGCGAGCCGGTCGTAGAACACCACGTCGGCGTCGCGGAGGGCCTTGACGGCGGCGACGGTGAGGAGATCGGTGGTGCCCGGGCCGCCGCCCACCAGGGTGACGTGGCCCGGGGCGCCGGCAGCCGGCTCCACAGCGACCGGAATGCCCGTGTCCCGGCACCGGCCAAGGAGGGAGTCCCAGCCGGGCTGTCCGTCCTCCACAGCTGCAACCAGGAAGGGACGTTCGGGCAGCGGGCCGTCGTGCGCCGCGCCCTGCGGAGTGCTGAGGCGGTAGACGACGGCGCCGGCGGCTTCGTAGCGGCGGACCGCCTGGCGGGCAGCGTGCTCCGAACCCGTCACCAGTACTTCACGGCCGGTGAGATCAATGCTGAGCTGCATGCCTATACCTCGTTCTCGTTGTTTGACCGGACCGGGATGGAAGCCCCGATGAGGACTTTCCCTTTTTCCTCCGCCGTTGCCGGGCGCATCTGGCCGCGCTCGTCCGGGACGAAGGTAATGGAGTCGTCCTTCTGGTCGGGTGCGTTGACGAAGGAGCGGAAGCGGCGCAGCCGCTCGGGGTCCTTCAGGGTGTCAGCCCACTCGTCGATGTAGGTATCCACGTGCTTGGCCATGGCCGCCTCGAGGTCCGCGGCGATGCCCAGGGTGTCCTTGACCACCACGTCCTCAACGTGCTTGATGCCGCCGTCGAGCTCTTCCTGCCACCGCGCAGTGCGCTGCAGCCGGTCTGCGGTGCGGATGTAGTACATGAAGTAGCGGTCGATGTACCTGATCAGCGTTTCGCCGTCGAGGTCCTTGGCGAGCAGCTGGGCGTGGGCGGGCGTTGCGCCGCCGTTGCCGCCGACGTACAGGTTCCAGCCGTCCGCGGTGGCAATGACGCCCACGTCCTTGCCGCGGGCCTCGGCGCATTCCCGGGCGCAGCCGGAGACGCCCATCTTGAGCTTGTGCGGGCTCCGCAGGCCGCGGTAGCGCAGTTCCAGCTGGATGGCCATGGCCACCGAGTCCTGGACGCCGAAGCGGCACCAGGTGGAGCCGACGCAGGACTTCACGGTACGAAGGCTCTTGCCGTAGGCCTGGCCGGATTCGAAGCCGGCGTCCACCAGCTCCTTCCAGATTTCCGGCAGCTGCTCCAGGCGGGCACCGAACATGTCGATCCGCTGGCCGCCGGTGATCTTGGTGTACAGGTTGTACTTTTCGGCGACGGCGGCGATCACGCCGAGCTTCTTGGGGGTGATTTCGCCGCCGGCGATGCGGGGGACAACGGAGTAGGTGCCGTCCTTCTGCATGTTGGCCAGGGCGCGGTCGTTGGTGTCCTGCAGGGTGCCGCGGCCGGCGTCCAGCACGTAGGCGCTGTTCTGGCTGGCCAGGATGTTTGCGATGGTGGGCTTGCAGATGTCGCAGCCTGCGCCGGTGCCGTACTTGGCCATGATCTCTTCGAAGGAGGTGAGTTCCAGGACGCGGATGGCGTCGAAGAGTTCCTGGCGGGACAGCTCGATGTGCTCGCAGAGGGCCTTGGAGACTTCGACGCCGGACTTGGTGAGTTCGGTTTCCAGCAGCTTCTTGAGCATCGGCACGCAGGAACCGCACTGGGTGCCGGCGCGGGTGCAGCCCTTCAGCTCACCCAGTTCCTGGACGGGGGCGTTGCCCTCGCAGGCGCCGCAGCCGTTGATGGCGTCGCGGATACTGCCGGCGGTGACGTTGTTGCAGGAGCAGAGGGTGGCGTCGTCCGGAAGTTCCGTTTCGGGGGCTTCGCCGCCGCCTGCCGCGGTGAGGAACGCTCCGGGTTCGGCGGGAAGTTCGCGGCCGAGGAGCGGGCGGAGGCTCATGTACGGTGAGGCGTCGCCCACGAAGATGCCGCCCAGCAGGGTCTTGGCATCGTCTGTGGTGACGATCTTCTGGTACACGCCGCGGGCGGGGTCGGCATACACGATTTCGAGGGCGTGTTCGGTTTTGGCGAACGCGTCGCCGAAACTGGCCACGTCCACGCCGGACAGCTTGAGCTTGGTGGCAGTGTCGAAGCCGGGGAACGTGGCGTCGCCGCCGTGCAGCCGGTCGGCCACAATCTCCGCCATGGTGTTGGCGGGGGCAACCAGGCCCAGGCACATGCCGCCGAAGTTGGCTACCTCGCCGATGGCCCAGATGCCGGGCACTTCGGTTTCGCAGTAGTCGTTGATGACCACGCCGCCGCGGGGACCCAGGCTGAATACCTGTTCCTCGCCCTCGGCGGCGCGGAAGAGTTCGTCACGGGGCCGGACGCCGATGGCCACAATGACCATGTCTGCTTCGATGATGCGGCCGTCCGCCATGAGGACGCCGGTGACCTGGCCGTCGTCGTCGGACAGGACTTCCGACGGGAAGACGCCGCCGTGGACTTCGAAGCCCTTCGCCTTGATGAGCCGTCCCATGGCCTGGCCGGCGCCTTCGTCCAGCTGCGTGGCCATCAGCCACTGCGATCCGTCGATGACGATCGGGTTGGCGCCCAGCTGCTCCGTGCCGGCGGCGGATTCGAGGCCAAGGAGGCCGCCGCCGATGGTGACTGCGTTGACCTTGCGGCCCAGCTTCTCCTTCAGCCCGGCGATGGCCTCATTGATGGCCCATACGTCTTCGAGGGTGCGGTAGACGTGCGTGTGTTCGGCGCCCGGGATGGGCAGGCGTGCGGCGTTCGAGCCGGTGGCCACCACCAGCTCGTCGTATTCGAAGGTGTTGCCGGCAGCCGTCGCCACGGTCTTGGCTTCGGCGTTGATCTTGATGACCCGCTCGCCGGTCTTGAGCTCCAGGGACGGGTGGTCCCACATGGCTGCAGTTCCCAGCGTAAGGTCCACGTCTTTGTCCGTGAGGGCCTTGGAGAGGGCAACGCGGTCGTAGGGCAGGTGGGCTTCCTCAGTGAGGACCGTGACATGCCAGCCATCGAGGCCACGGGCATGCATTGCGTCCGCAAAACGGTGGGCCGCGGGGCCGCCGCCGGCGACGACGATGCGGCGCGGAGTCTCTGTGCTTGAAGTCTGTTCGGTCACTGATGGCCTTTCGCATGGGCCGCAGTGGAACTGCAGCCTTCTCTGTCGAGCTGTCCATCCAGACTAGGGAGACGCAGTTTCGCTTCAGTTTCCCAATTGTTTCGTCAACTTAACTTCTGCATCACGAACGCATTTCCGGCCGTGTGAGGTGTCTTTTACGCGCCGGACACATTCACTGCACGCCTCTGAAACACCCGCAGCCTAGCGTGGTTCACGGCTGCAAAGGCGGCCCACTGACAAGGATTACCCGCACAGGGAGAGGAGCCGGACATGACGGCAACACTGGAACTTGGGGCACTCGAAGCCGGCCTTGACGAGGCGGTATCCGGGATCACGGGCGGCTGGCACAGCGTGTGCCCGGTGGAGGACCTGGAGATCGCCTGGGGCGAGGCAGCCCTGGTTGCGGGACGCCAGATTGCCCTCTTCCGCACCGGCGCCACCGAGGTTTTCGCGGTAGCGCACGAGGACCCTGCCACGGGAGCACACGTCATGGCGCGCGGGATCCTGGGCTCACGCGGCGAGCGCCCCACCATCGCCTCGCCGCTGCACAAAGAGGTCTACGACCTTGAAACCGGTGAATGCTTCAGCACGCCCGGCCTGGCCATCGCCACCTTCCGCACCCGCATCAGCGACGGCACGGTCGAGGTTGAGCTGTAGCGGCTAGAGCCCCAGCGCTTCGCTGACGTCGCGGAGCACGTCGTCCAGCGCCGCCCGTACCGACTGCCGGGCGGCCGGCAGTTCCGCGGCGGAACCCACGTGCTGGATTACTTCGAGGTAGCACTTGAGCTTGGGCTCGGTGCCGCTCGGACGGATGATCACGCGCGTCAGGTCCCTGGTGACGTACAGCAGCCCGTCCGTGGGCGGCAGCTGGTCGCTGCCCTGGGCCAGGTCCGTGTACACCTCAACAGCGGATGATCCGAACGTTTCCGGCGGGGAGACCCTGAGCCGGTTCATCATCGCGTCCAGGAGCCCCAGGTCCGCAACCCTGATGCTGAGCTGGTCGCTGGCGTGCAGGCCGTGCTGCAGGTAGAGCTCGTCCAGGGTGTCAAAGACGGTCTTGCCGTCAGCCTTGGCGGCCGCGGCGAGTTCCGCGATCAGCAGTGCAGCCGAGATCCCGTCCTTGTCCCGCACCAGATCCGGCGCCACACAGTAGCCCAGGGCTTCCTCGTAGCCGTACACCAGTCCGGGAACCCGGGAAATCCACTTGAACCCGGTCAGCGTCTCCTGGTGGGCATAACCGGCTGCTGTGGCGATGCGGGCCAGCAGCCGGGAGGACACGATCGAGTTCGCGAACACTCCCTGGGCACCTTCTTCCGCGCCGCCGTCGTCCTTTGCCTTGCCCGCGGCGATCCGGGCGGCAACGTGCGCTCCCAGGAGCGCCCCCACCTCGTCCCCGCGGAGCATCCGCCAAGCGCCGGTGTCAGGGTCTTTTGCCGCAACGGCCGCCCTGTCGGCGTCGGGATCGTTGGCAATCACTATGTCTGCCCCCAGCCGTTCGGCGGACTCCAGTGCCAGGTCGAGGGCGCCGGGTTCTTCCGGGTTGGGAAAGCTGACGGTGGGAAAATCCGGGTCCGGCTCGGCCTGCTCCGCTACCAAGGTGATGTCCTTGAAACCTGCGGCGTTCAACACCGCCAGCGCGGTCCCGCCGCCCACGCCGTGCAGGGGAGTCAGGACGATGCTGAGGTCACGGGCAGGGAACTCGGCGGGCATGGTCAGCGCGGCCGTGGAGCGTTCGTAGTCGGCTGCAAGGGACCCGTCCAGGACGGTCCAGCCGGAGGGGGCAAGGGCGATCGAGTCCAGCGGTCCCACCGCGTTGATGCGGGCGGCGATGGCGGCGTCGTATGGGGCGACGATCTGTGCGCCGTTGCCGTTCTCCGGAACGGCATGGCGGCCCAGGTACACCTTGTACCCGTTGTCCTGCGGCGGGTTGTGGCTGGCGGTCACCATGACCCCGCCGTCGCACTCCAGCGCCCTGACGGCGAAGGCCAGCAGGGGAGTGGGCAGCGCCGAAGGCATCAGGAACGTCTCTATCCCGGCTGCCGTGAAAATTGCTGCAGTTTCCTCGGCAAAGATGTCCGAGTTGTGCCGGGCGTCGTAGCCGACGACGGCGCGAGGCCGGGTTCCCGGCGATGACTCGCCCACCGCCGAGAGCAGGAAGTCCGCCAGGCCTGCGGCGGCCCGGCGCACCACCACCCGGTTCATCCGGTTCGGGCCCGGACCCAGGGCCGCCCGGAGCCCTGCCGTGCCGAACTGCAGCGTCCCGCGGAAGCTGTCCTCGAGTTCCTGGCGGGCTGCCGGAACGCCGTTCTCCACCTGCCCGATGAGCTCGAGGAGGGAGGTCGACGTCACCGGATCCGGGTCTTGGGCAGCCCACGCGCGGGCATCATTGAGCAGGCGGATTTCGGCATCGGAAGACGTCATGGGCCTAACGCTATCGTTATTGGCCCGCCACTTCTTCCAACCCCGGCCGCGAAATGCCCTTGGCAGGGGCGCCGCGCGTGACCGCGCCGCTGGTCAGAGCCGGCCGATGATCTCTGCCAGCAGCTTCGAAATCCGCGGTCCGGCAGCCTGCCCGGACTCGATGACCTCCTTGTGGCTCAACGGCTGGGGGCTGATGCCGGCGGCAAGGTTGGTGACCAGCGAGATGCCGAACACCTCCATTCCCGCGTGCCGCCCCGCGATGGCCTCCAGCGCCGTGGACATGCCCACCAGGTCGGCCCCGATGCGCTTGGCGTACTGCACCTCGGCGGGCGTCTCGTAGTGGGGGCCGGGGAACTGGGCGTAGATGCCCTCTTCCAGGGTGGCGTCGACCTCGCGGGCCAGGCCGCGGATCCGGGCCGAATAGAGATCCGTCAGGTCCACGAACGTGGCGCCCTCCAGCGGCGAGGCGGCGGTGAGGTTGATGTGGTCGCTGATCAGCACCGGGGTGCCCGGGGTCCAGTTTTCCTGCAGCCCGCCGCAGCCGTTGGTCAGCACCAGGGTTTTGCAGCCGGCGGCTGCCGCGGTGCGGATGCCGTGCACCACCGCGCGCACGCCCTTGCCTTCGTAGTAGTGCGTCCTTGCACCCAGCACCAGTGCCCGCTTGCCGCCCGTGGTCAGGACCGAGCGGATGGTGCCCACGTGCCCTTCCACCGCCGGGGCGTGGAAACCGGGGACCTCGTCGGCGGACAGGGTGGCGGTGGTATCTCCGATCAGGTCGGCTGCCTCGCCCCAGCCGGAGCCAAGAACCAGGGCGACGTCGTGGCTGTCCACGCCGGTTTCCTCGGCGATGTAGTCGGCTGCGGCACTCGCGGCGGCAAAGGGATCGGTGTTCAGGAAGTCAGTTGTACTCACTGGTACAAGCTATCCTGCCGTCCGTCACGCCGCCCACCCTGGGCCGGTTTTCGTGAGAGACCGTTTTCTTTGGCCGTGCGGGGGAGTTGCAGGAGAATGATTGTTTGTGACTACGCATCCAGATTTCAGTTCCCCCCGGATCGCAATCCTGGGAGGTGGTCCGGGCGGGTACGAAGCCGCCATGGTGGCCGCCTCGCTGGGGGCGCAGGTCACCATCATCGAGCGCGCAGGACTGGGCGGATCGGCCGTGCTGACCGACGTCGTCCCCTCCAAGACCCTGATCGCCACCGCGGACCTGATGACCCGCGTGGGGGAGGCGGGCGAGCTGGGAGTGAAGTTCGACGTCGACGGGGGCGACTTTGTGCCCGTGATGCGCGCCGACCTCAAGCACATCAACGACCGTTTGCTGAACCTGGCCCGCAGCCAGTCCAAGGACATCCATGACGGCCTGGAGAACCTGGGCGTGCGGATCATCACCGGGTCCGGCCGGCTGCTGGATGACCGGACCATTGAAGTCCTCACCGCTGACGGCACCGAAACCGTCGAGGCGGACACCATCCTGCTCGCCGTGGGCGCCCATCCGCGCGAGCTTCCCACGGCACGGCCGGACGGCGAACGGATCCTCAACTGGACGCAGATCTATGACCTCGATGAGCTGCCCGAAGAACTGATTGTGGTGGGTTCCGGTGTTACCGGGGCCGAATTCGCCTCCGCTTACAACGGACTGGGATCCAAGGTCACGCTTATTTCCAGCCGTGACAGGGTGCTTCCCGGATCCGACGTGGACGCGGCAGTAGTACTGGAGGAAGTCTTCGAACGCCGCGGCGTCCGGGTCCTCTCGCGCTCCCGTGCCGAGACCGTGGAGCGGACGGACGACGGCGTGGTGGTCACCCTCAGCGACGGTTCCAAGGTGACCGGCAGCCACTGCCTGCTGTGCCTGGGCTCCATCCCCAACACCGCAGGGATCGGCCTGGAAGAGGCCGGCGTGGCGGTCAGCGAAAGCGGCCACATCAAGGTGGACGGCGTATCACGCACCTCGGCTCCCAACATCTATGCCGCCGGTGACTGCACCGGCGTGCTGCCGCTGGCTTCCGTGGCGGCCATGCAGGGCCGCATCGCGGTGGCGCACTTCATGGGCGACACCGTCACCCCGCTCAAACTGCACCAGGTGGCCTCGAACATCTTCACGTCACCGGAAATCGCGAACGTAGGCGTCTCGGAAGCTGAGATCGATTCGGGCAAATACCAGGGCGACATTATCAAGCTCTCGCTGCGCAGCAACGCCCGCGCCAAGATGCGGAACCACCGCGACGGCTTCGTGAAGATCTTTGCCCGGAAGGGCTCCGGAACCGTGATCGGCGGGGTGGTCGTGGGGCCTAACGCCTCGGAGCTGATCTTCCCCATCTCCATCGCGGTGAAGCAAAAGCTGCACGTGGACGACGTCGCCAGCACCTTCACCGTCTACCCGTCCCTCAGCGGCTCCATTTCGGAGGCGGCCCGCCGCCTGCACGTCCACCTGTAGGGACGCGTAGGAATCCACCGGCTTCCAGGGGCTCGTGAGTCTGGACCACTCCGTGCCGCGTGCATAGACTCCTCAAAGGAACGGCCGGGAATTCCATCAGCGGATTTTCCCGGCCGTCCCTGCACCAGCCATCGGAAGGGTAGGCGGAAGAAATGTCAACAGCACTCGTGAGGCCGCGCAGCGGCAAAATCATTGGCGGGGTGTGCGCAGCCCTGGCCGCCCGTTTCGGGCTTCCAAAATTCTTGGTCCGGTTGGGCTTCGTGATCTTTGGCCTGGTGGGGGTCGGCGAACTGGCCTACATCGTGCTCTGGATCCTCATTCCCAAGGCCCCGGCCTGAGTTTGTGCGTACCGGGGACGTTGTGCCCTACTGCTCCACCGCACCCTGCAGGCACAGTGAAGCATGGCTTCTATTTACATTGCCTACGGCAGCGTTGAAGGGCAGACGGCCCACATAGCGGAGTACATCGCCGATGTGATCCGGGCGCACGGGCACCACGCTGAAACCGCGGACCTCAAACAGGCTCCGGACGGCATTCCGGACGGGCAGGACGCCGTCATCGTGGCGGCGTCGGTGCATATTGGCAAGCACGAGGGCTACGTTGCGGACTTTGTCCGCAAGAACCGCAGCGAACTTGATCGTTTGCCGTCCGCCCTGGTCTCTGTCAGCCTTGCCGCCCAAGGGGATGAAGCCAGTGCGGAGGGCTACGTGGAAAAGTTCGAGGAGGAGACCGGCTGGCACCCCCGCCATGTAGCGATGTTCTCCGGTGCGCTGATGTACACCCACTACAACTTCCTGAAACGCCAGATGATGAAGAAGATCGCCAAGGACAGGGGCTCCCAGGACCTGGACACGTCCCGCGACTACGTCTACACCGAGTGGGACGGCGTGAAGCGCTTCGCCGAGGACTTCCTGGCCGGGGTTCCGGGATCTCCTCCTGGCGTCAACAAGTGAGAACCCCGGCAGCCGTACCCGTCCTGTTCCTTGCTGCGTCCGCTCTTCTTGGCGGGTGTTCGCAGCCCGGGAACCAAAACACTCCGGAGCCTGCACCCAGCCCCTCCACCGGTGGGACCAGCCCTGCCTGCGACCTCATCACTCCTGAAATTGCCGCGAAAGTCGTACCCGGGATCATGCCTGCAGGCCAGAACAGCAGTGACAGGCCGCCCGGAAGCAAGGCCTATCTCTGCACGTATTCGAGCAAGTCCATGGACGGAGGCATCACGGCCCTGTCGGTGGCACTCACCTCGCCCGCCTCGTCGCAGGACATCTCCACAGCGAAGTCGGCGCCCGACTGCTCACCCGTCACCGGAATCGGTGACTTCGCCTGCCTGCAGTGGACCGGCTACTTCCGGGGCGAGGCCGGGGGCGCCTCCGCGAACGTTGTCCTCACAGCTGTCCGGGGCGACGAGACGCTCGAAATGCCGTACGTCACCTCCGCGCCCATGAACGGCGCTCCCGCTCCCGACGGCGATGCGATGGCCCGTGCGCTCGCACAGGCAGCAGTGGACGCCGGCTGGGGCAACGGCACCCCGCTCGGCGTTCCCGTGGTCCCCGCTTCCTAGTCAGGCGGCCTGGACCGCCCGGAAGTGTTTTTCGATAAGCCCCTTGATGTCCTCATGGCAGCCGCCGCAGCCGGTTCCGGCACGCGTTGCCTTGGACACCTCGGGCACCGTGGAGCAGCCCTCCTCAACGGCGCCCTGGATGGCGGCTCCACTGACTCCGGCGCACCGGCAGACGGTGCCCGCGGGATCGGCGGCACCCGTGCCCGGCAGCTGGTCCGGCCCGTCGAGGCGCAGCAGCAGGGACCGGTCAGCCGGAAGTTCCGCGCCGCGTTCGAACAGCCCCACCAGCTCGGCCGCCGTGCGGGGCATGCCCACCGCCACCAGGCCCTCCAGGACGCCGCCGCGGGTGGTCATTTTGACGTAGCGGCCGTGTTCCGGGTCCGCCCACTGGGAAACCTGGAGGCGCGGGCGCCCGTTCACCGCGCCGGCAGCAAGGGCGTCCTCGTCCCAGGGTTCTGCGGAATTGTCGCCGGCCACGGCCATGTTCATGCCGCGCGCCTTCAGGACGATCACGCCCGGCTGCTCCGCCGGGAGCGCCGGCAGCAGGGCGACGTCCTCCCCGCCGTCCGCCAGCAGGGTCAGGTACCCGGCCAGCCACTCGGCCTGCCGCCAGCCCGGCCCCACCAGGCCGGAGGGCCCCTTGGCGTTGCGGCAGGGTGCGCAGTCCGGATCCGGGCAGCGCACCTCGGCGCAGTCACCGATGGCAAAGATGTGCGGCTCGTGGTGCGCGCGGAGTTTGTGGTCCACCAGGATGCCCGCGGACGTGGAGAGCCCGCAGCCCTCGGCGAGCTCAGTGCGGGGGCGGACGCCGCAGGAGAGCACCAGGAGGTCGCCGTCGATCGCGGACCCGTCGTCGAGCAGCAGCGCAGAGAAGCCGCCGTCGGGCGCGTTGTGCTCCACGCCCGTGGAGCGCGCGTTGCCGGCCATGCGCACGCCGCAGCGGCGCAGGCTCGCCGCCAGTACGGAGCCGCCGCCGCGGTCGATGGTGCGTCCCAGCGGATGCGGGCCGTTGTGGACCACCGTGACGGTGGCTCCTTCTTCCGCTGCGGCCAGGGCGGTCTCCAGGCCCAGGACGCCGCCGCCCAGGACCACCACCCGCTTGCCGCCGGTCACGGCCCGCCGCAGCGCCTCGGCGTCGCGGATGTCGCGAAGGGCGGTGACGCCGGCGGGGAGGACAGGGTGGGTGGGGTCGGGGTTGATGCCGGTCAGGTTGGGAATGACCGGGCGCGACCCCGTGGCAAAGACCAGGCGGTCGTAGTGGACGGCACCGCCGTCGGACAGGAGGACCTGTTGCCGGGCCCGGTCCACACGCTTCACCCGGACGCCCAGGCGGATGTCGGCGCCCTGGGCGGTCAGCTCCGCGGCGTCTGAGAGGGCCAGGGCCTCGGCGGTGGTCCTGCCCACGCCGAGATCGGCCACGAGCACGCGGTTGTAGGCTGCCTCAGCTTCCTCGCCCACCACTGTCAGGCCCACCTTGCCGCTGCGGACGGCAGGCAGGAGTTCGTCAACCAGCCGGGACGCCACTGGGCCGAATCCCACAATGACAATCTGCTCGCTCATGAGGCCTCCGTCGTTTGAAGCACGTTGGTGGAAAGGGGCGCGGCTACGGGCCGGACCCATACGGTGTTGAATTTGAACTCCGGCATCCCGGAGATGGGGTCTGTGGCCGCTTCCGTGAGGCGGTTCGCACTCTCGAGTTCGGGGAAGTGGAACGGCAGGAAGATGGTTTCGGGACGGATGGCGGTGCTGAGCTGGGCCCTGCACTGCACCTCGCCGCGCTCATTGGTCACGGACACGAGCGCCCCCTCGGTGATGCCCATCGATGCCGCAGCCGCCGGATGGATCTGCACCTTCGCTTCCGGCTGCGCCGCCAGCAGCTCCGACACGCGCCGGGTCTGCGCCCCGGACTGGTAGTGCTCCAGGAGGCGGCCGGTGATGAGGGTCATGGTTTTCGCGGCGGTGCCATCCCCTGCAGGTGGTCCGGCAGGAGTACGACGGCGGCGCGGCGTCACCGGGGTCATCACGGCTTTGCCGTCCGGGTGCGCGAACCGGTCCTGGAACAGCCGCGGTGTTCCCTGGCTGCCGGCGGGGTAGGGCCAGTAGGCGGCTTCGCCGCGATCCAGCATGGCGTAGTCGATTCCGGAGTAGTCCGCCAGTCCGCCGGCAGAGGCAAGGCGGAGTTCCTCGAACACGGTCTCGGGGTCCTCGCTGTAGGTGGAGGGGGCGTCAAGGGCTTCGGCCAGCTGCGCCATGATCCACAGTTCACTGCGGGCGCCGGCCGGCGGAGTGAGGGCCCGGCGGCGGCGCAGCACGCGGCCTTCGAGGTTGGTCAGGGTGCCCTCTTCCTCCGCCCACTGCAGGACGGGAAGGATGAGGTCCGCCTCAGCGGCCGTCTCGGACATAAAGAAGTCGCAGACCATCAGGAAGTCCAGGCTCCGGAGCCCTGCGATCACGGTGTTGGCGTCGGGGGAGGCCACGGCGATGTTGGAGGCGTGGACAAAAAGGCAGCGGACGCCGTCGGGCTTGCCCAGCGACTTCAACAGCTGCACGGCCGGCAGGCCCGGCCCGGGAATGAGGTCCTCCTCCACGCCCCAGACTTTCGCCACGTGGGCGCGGGCGGCGGGATCGGTGATCTTGCGGTAGCCGGGGAGCTGGTCGGCCTTCTGGCCGTGCTCACGTCCGCCCTGGCCGTTGCCCTGGCCGGTGAGGGTGCCGTAGCCGCTCCGGGCCGAGCCTGGCAGGCCCAGCAGGAGGCTCAGGTTGATCGCTGCCGTGGCAGTGTCGGTACCGTCCACGTGCTGTTCCACGCCGCGGCCGGTGAGGATGTAGCTGCCGCCGTCGCGTGCGCCTCGGGCCAGCCGGCGGGCCGTTTCGCGGACAAGTTCAGCCGGGACGCCGGTGAGGGACTGCACCCGTTCGGGCCAGAAGGAGTTGACGCTGCGGGCTACGGCGTTGTAGCCGGACGTGCGGTCAGCCAGGTACGCGGTGTCCACCAGGTTCTCGTGGATGACCACGTGGGAGATGCCCAGGAGGAGGGTCAGGTCGGTGCCCGGCAGGGGCTGGAGGTGGAGGCCGCCGCCGTCGGCCGTGAAGGCGGCCGTGGCGGAACGGCGCGGATCCACCACGATCAGCCCGCCGGCGTCGCGGGTTCCCTTGAGGTGCTGCACGAACGGCGGCATGGTTTCGGCGACGTTGGAGCCGAGCATCAGGATGGTGCTGGCGGTGTCCAGCGCTTCGAGGGGAAAGGGGAGCCCGCGGTCAACGCCGAAAGCCCGCATCCCGGCCGCCGCGGCCGAGGACATGCAGAACCGGCCGTTGTAGTCGATGCGGGAGGTGCCCAGGGCGAGCCGGGCGAACTTCCCCAGCATGTAGGCCTTTTCATTGGTGAGGCCGCCACCGCCGAACACGCCGACGGCGTCGGCACCGTACCGGGCGCGGGCGTCCTTCACGGCAGACACGGCGAGGTCCAGGGCCTGGTTCCAGCTGATGGGCCGGTGGACGCCGTCGGAGCCCTTCAGGAGCGGCTCCGTGATCCGCCCGGGGTGGTTCAGGAGGGAGGGGGAGGTCCAGCCCTTGCGGCAGAGGCCGCCGCGGTTGGTGGGGAAGTCCCGGCCGCTGACTTCAAGGGGTGCGGCCAGGGGGATTCCGGGGGCAACAGTTCCCGGCACGGGGACTGACCCCGGCCGGGAAGCCGGGGTCAGTGCCGTGGGAGACGTGAGCGTCATGGCGCACTGCAGGGCGCAGTAAGGGCAGTGCGTGTCGGCGCTTTTGGTCATGTTAGACGTGTCCCATCGCATTTCGGTTGGCGTTGCGGATGTAGCAGGCCCAGCACACCACCAGCATCAGGACGTACGCCCCGACGAAGCCGTAGAAAGCGGGGGTGTAGGAGCCGCTGGCCGAGTTGGAGGCGTTGAGCACCTGCGGGATCACGAACCCGCCGTAGGCGCCGATGGCGGAGATGAGGCCCAGGGCGGAGGAAGCGAGGCGCTGGGTGGCCACCGAGCTGGCACCGTTCCGGGCAGCGCGGCTGTTGGTGGCAAAGATGATGGGGATCATCCGGTAGGTTGCACCGTTGCCGAAGCCGCTGGCGGTGAAGAGCATCAGGAAGAGGACAAGGAAGAGCCAGAAGTTCTTCAGCGGCAGGGTCCAGATCATGGTGAGGGTGATGACGGCCATGGAGGCGAAGGCGGCCACGGTCATCCGGGCCCCGCCCATCCGGTCAGCCATGCGCCCGCCGTACGGGCGGGCCAGGGAGCCCACCAGCGGGCCGAGGAAGGCCAGCGACAGTGCCACGGTGCCCACCCCGATGGAGGAGAAAGCCGGGAAGTAGTCCTTGATCAGCTTGGGGAAGACACCGGCGAAGCCGATGAAGGAGCCGAACGTGCCGATGTAGAGCAGCGCCATGATCCACAGGTGCGGTTCCTTCAGCGCTGCGATTGAGCCTGCCACGTCACCCTTGGCGCTGGTGAGGTTGTCCATGTACTTCCAGGCGCCGAAGGCGGCGATCAGGATGAACGGGACCCACATCCAGCCCGCCAGGGGCAGGTTGACCGTGCCGACGGCGAGGAGGGTGATGGCAATCGGAACGGCCAGCTGTGCGACGGCGGCACCCATGTTGCCGCCGGCGGCGTTCAGGCCCAGGGCCCAGCCCTTTTCGCGGGCGGGGTAGAAGAAGGTGATGTTGGCCATGGAGCTGGCGAAGTTGCCGCCGCCGAAGCCTGCCAGGGCGGCCACCAGGAGCATGACGCCGAACGGGGTTTCCGGGTTGGAGACACACAGGGCCAGGCCGATGGAGGGAATCAGGAGCAGCAGGGCGGACACGATGGTCCAGTTGCGGCCGCCGAAGCGGGGGACCATGAAGGTGTAAGGGATGCGCAGCGTGGCACCCACCAGGCTGGGCATGGAGATCAGCCAGAATATTTCGGAGGTGGAGAAGTTGAAGCCGGCTGCGGGGAGCTGGACCACCACGATGGACCAGAGCTGCCATACGACAAAGCCGAGGAATTCGGCGAAGATTGACCAGTTCAGGTTGCGGCGTGCAATGGAGCGGCCTGCGGTTTCCCACTGTTCCTTGTTCTCGGCGTCCCAGTTGGCGATCCAGCGGCCGGGGCGGTGTTCAAGGGCGGGGGCGTCTGTGGTGCGGGTAGGGCCGGGCTGTGCGCTGGCGGATGCGGCGGTTCCGGGCAATGCGGAGTCTTCGAGATCAACGGAACTTCCGGTGCCGGCATCGGCGGTGCGGTCAACAGTCACGGGGTACCTCCTTCTGGGGGATGTTGTTCCTCCAAGGTAGGGAAGCCGCGTTTCGTGGACGGACGCCAAGTGTTAACGCGCTGTGACATTTGCCTATCGGCACACCTCGCCGGGTGTGAGGCGGGCGGCGTGGACCACACAATGAGACACACCCCACAGGTCCGCATGCTGGACCTTTCGTCCATTGACTGGACGGAGGGAACTAATATTGAACTCTGATTATTTCGAGCCGTTCCCTTACCCCGGGTCCGGCCGGTCCTCACGAAAGCGTTTACCTATGTCATCCACCCATACCTCCACGGTGTCCGGGTCCCAGCCGGTGAACTCACGCGGACGCGTGATCGTTGCCAGCCTGATCGGCACCACGGTTGAGTTCTACGACTTCTACGTCTACGCCACCGCCGCGGTGCTCGTTTTCCCGCAGCTGTTCTTCCCCAACCAGAACGAAACCACCCAGCTCCTGAGCTCGTTTGCCGTGTTCGGCGTGGCGTTTATCGCCCGCCCCCTCGGCTCGATCGTCTTTGGCCATTTCGGCGACAAGTTCGGCCGCAAGGGCACCCTGGTGGCATCCCTCCTGACCATGGGTATTGCGACCTTCCTGATCGGCTGCCTGCCCACCGCACTGGTTCCGGGCTGGGAGTTCTGGGCTCCGGCCCTGCTGGTGGTCATGCGTTTTGCCCAGGGCCTGGCCCTGGGTGGTGAATGGAGCGGCGCCGCGCTGCTGGCCACGGAGAATGCCCCGGCCAACAAGCGCGCCATCTACGGGACCTTCCCGCAGCTGGGCGCCCCCATCGGCTTCATCATCGCCAACGTCATCTTCCTGGTGTTCAGCTACGCGCTTTCTCCGGCGGACTTCCAGGCGTGGGGCTGGCGCGTGCCGTTCCTGCTCAGCGCCGTCATGGTGATCATCGGACTGTACGTCCGCCTGAAGCTGATCGAAACTCCTGCCTTCACCAAGGTGATCGAGTCCAACGAGGTGGCCAAGCTGCCGCTGGGCCGGGTGTTCAAGACCAGCTGGCGCCAGCTCATCCTTGGCACGTTCATCATGCTCGCCACGTATGTGCTCTTCTACCTGATGACCACATTTACCCTCACCTACGGCACCCGTCCCGCCACGCTGGACGCTGCCAGGGCCGCGGCTGAAAAGGCCGGAAAGCCGATGTCGGAAGCGGCCGCCGCGGCGTTCGTCCCCGGCCTGGGCTACACCCGCAACGACTTCCTGTGGATGCTGATTGCCGGCGTCGTCTTCTTCGGCATCTTCACCCTCGTCTCCGGACCGCTGGCCGAGAAGTACGGCCGCCGCAAGATGCTCCTGGCCGTCACCGGCGGAATCTTCGTCTTCGGCCTGCTGTTCGTCCCGCTGTTCAGCGGCGGGTTCGTTGGCACCATGGCGCTGCTGGTGATCGGGTTCTCCCTGATGGGCCTGACGTTCGGGCCGATGGGCGCGCTACTGCCCGAACTGTTCCCCACCAACGTCCGGTACACGGGGTCGGCAGTGAGCTACAACTTCTCCAGCATCCTGGGCGCAGCGGTGGCCCCGTTCATCGCCGTCGCGCTGTGGGAACTCGCGGACGGCAGCCCCGTGCTGGTGGGCGTCTACCTGACCTCCATGGCCGTTCTGACGCTCATTGCCCTGTTCGTGAGCAAGGAAACCCGCGACCTGGACTACGAGAACAACGTGGCCTAGGAAAACGGACTGTACGTTCCAGCCCGGTTCGTGGCTGCGGTGCCCGGTGCGTTCCCCGTCAACAGGGGAGTGCGCCGGGCACTTTTGCGTCCAGGGCCGGAGCAGGCGGGCAGGAACGCACGACGGCGGCGCTTCGGGGCCGCCCGCGGTGTCATCGGGCGTAGCGGTCCACGAAGTTCCGCAGCACCTTCATGGGTTCGGTGACGGTGAACTGCCGGGCGTTCTCCATCAGGTCCTCAGCCGATTCCGGCGGGAAGTAGCCGGCGTGGCGGTAGATGTCGATGCGGGTGATAAGGCCGTCCACGTCCAGTTCGGGGTGGAACTGCGTGGCGTACAGGTTCGTCCGGATGCGGAACATGTGCACCGGGCAGGCTTCGGAGCGCGCAAGCAGCACGGCGTGCGGCGGCAGGGCGGTGCAGGCCTCCTTGTGGCCGGTGAAGGCGGTAAAGGTGCGCGGCATCCCCTTCAGGACCGGGTCCTCGAGTCCCGCGTCCGTGAGTTCTATCTCCACTCCGCCCAGCGGTTCACCATAGGTCCTGTCGATGAGGGCGCCCTGGTGCGTGCCGAGGGTGCCAACGCCGTAGCAGGCGCCCAGGAACGGGAAATCCCGGGCCACCAGCCTATCCAGCAGCCCGGACAGTTCACGTTCCACCCGCTGCTGGACGGCTGATTTCTCTTCCGCCGGATCGCTCGAGGTGAAGGGGCTTCCGCCAACAATGACCCCCGAGTAGTCCGCGAGGTCCAGGTCCGGCAGCGGGGCAGCCTCGAGCCTGACCCGGCGCAGTTCCCGCTCTTCGAGGCCGCCATAGCGCAGGTAGGCGTCGTATTCGTCGTCGGCGGCAGCGTCCTCGGCCCGGGAGGCCAGGAGCAGGAAAGGCAGCATCTGCTAAGTGTGCCGGTTTGGGCCGGAGCTGTCAGCTAGGCCGGGGGCTGGGTGAGGGAGCGGCGCGACTGCGGGCGCGCGGCAGGGTCCGCATGCCGGTGCACGAGCTTCCAGTAGCCTTCCTCGCGCCGGAAGATGCTGGTCACCCGGAGGGCGAACTCCTCGGCGACAGCCGCACCGTCCAGTCGGGCCTGGAAGTGTTCGGTCTCCACCAGGTAGGCGGTGTCCCGTGCGGTGTAGGACGTGATGGTGTCGAACCCCAGCATCTGGCCGTCCTGGAACTGCCGGGCAGCCTGGTCCAGCCTCGCCTCCACCTGCGCCCAGCCGCGGGCGATCCCGCCAAAGGGGTTGGCCAGCGTGACGTCGTCCAGCCGAGAATAGAGTTCCTTGACGGGCTCGGGATTGCCCCGGGTGATTTCGGGGACGGCCAGGTGGTACCTGCCCACTTCTTCCTGGAAACTGGGTGCGAGCATGGGTGCCTCCGGCGCTTACTGGTCTTCGATCATGGCGATGATGGCGCCGGCAGACACTGTTTCACCGGAGGACGCCTCCAGCCCGATGACGATTCCGGAGCGGTGCGCCGTCAGGGGCTGCTCCATCTTCATCGCCTCGAGGACCACCACCAGGTCGCCCTCGGAGACGACGTCGCCGTTGGCAACAGCCACCTTGACGATGGTTCCCTGCATGGGGGAGGTCAGGGCATTGCCGGTGGCCGCTGCAGGACCGCCGGAGCGGGAGCGCTTCTTCGACTTTGCCGGCTTCGCGGCCGCCGCCCCTCCCGTTCCCAGGGAACCCAGGGATGCGGGCAGGACCACTTCCAGGCGCTTGCCGCCCACTTCGACCACCACGCGCTGGCGGTCGTCGGCCGCGCCGTCCGCGTCGGCGGAGCCCTCGGGCGTCCAGGCCGGAAGGTTGTTGACGAATTCTGTTTCGATCCACCGGGTGTGGACCGTGAACGGGCCCTCGGCCGGGGCGAACGCAGGATCGGACACCACCGCGAGGTCGAACGGGATAACCGTGGGGATGCCCTCCACCACCATTTCCTCAAGCGCGCGGCGGGCACGCTGCAGGGCCTGGGGACGGGTGGCTCCGGTGACGATCAGCTTGGAGAGCATGGAGTCGAAGTTGCCGCTGATCTCGTCACCCTGCTCGATGCCTGAGTCGATGCGGACTCCCGGGCCGGTGGGGTTCTTCAGCACGCGCACGGTGCCGGGCGCCGGCATGAAGTTGCGGCCCGGGTCCTCGCCGGTGATGCGGAACTCGAAGGAGTGCCCGCGCACCTCGGGGTCGCCGTAGCCGAGCTCTTCGCCGCGGGCCAGCCGGAACTGCTCGCGCACCAGGTCGATGCCGGTGACTTCCTCGGACACGCAGTGCTCCACCTGAAGGCGGGTGTTCACTTCCAGGAAGGAGATGGTGCCGTCCTGTCCCACCAGGAATTCGCAGGTGCCGGCGCCCAGGTAGCCTGCCTCCTTGAGGATCGCCTTGGAGGACTCGTAGAGCCGGCGGTTCTGATCTTCGGTGAGGAACGGCGCCGGGGCTTCTTCGACGAGCTTCTGGTTGCGGCGCTGGAGCGAGCAGTCGCGGGTGGAAACCACCACGACGTTGCCGTGGGCGTCCGCCAGGCACTGAGTCTCGACGTGCCGGGGAGCGTCCAGGAAGCGCTCGATGAAGCACTCGCCGCGGCCGAAGGCAGCGGTGGCCTCGCGCACGGCGGATTCGAAGAGCTCGGGGATTTCCTCGCGGGTGCGGGCCACCTTGATGCCGCGCCCGCCGCCGCCAAACGCAGCCTTGATGGCCACGGGCAGGCCGTGCCGGTCCACGAACTCGAGGATTTCCTCGGCGGATTCCACCGGGTCGGCGGTGCCGGGGACCTGCGGGGCGCCGACCTTTTCCGCGATGTGGCGGGCCTGGACCTTGTCGCCGAGGGCGGAGATGGCTTCGGGGGAGGGGCCGATCCAGGTGATGCCGGCGGCGATCACCTTCGCGGCGAACTCGGCATTTTCGGCCAGGAAGCCATAGCCGGGGTGGATGGCGTCGGCGCCGGACTGGCGGGCGGCGTCGATGATCTTGTCCATGACCAGGTAGGACTCGGCCGCGGTGTTGCCGCCCAGGGCGTAGGCCTCGTCAGCGAGGCGGACGTGCAGGGCGTCGCGGTCCGGGTCCGCATAGACGGCCACTGAGGCGATGCCTTCGTCGCGGGCGGCCCGGATGATGCGGACGGCGATCTCACCGCGGTTGGCGATCAGCACCTTTGTGAGGGTCGACTGCGTGGTTCCTGCGGACTGCTCCAAATTTGCTGACAAGGCGTCTCCTTCTTTCCTTCAGGGAGCCTAGCGCGGTTTTGAGGGTTCCGCCGATATTACTTGCGGAATCCGCGTGTAAACGGGTCAAGCTTTGTAGGGAAGCTACAAGACCCTGCTAATTGCGGCGCTTTTGTTGCGGGCGCTGCAGGAACCGTCAGCCGCGCCAGAGGTCGGTGATGCGCACGTTCGCGGCGGCAAGGAGGCTGCGGAGGGTGGAGACGGAAAGCCCGACGACGGCGTGCGGGTCGCCGTCGACCTTCCGGATGAACGCCCCGCCCAGGCCGTCGATGGTGAAGGAGCCGGCACAGTGCAGCGGCTCGCCCGTGGCGATGTAGGCGTCGATTTCTGCCGGGTCCATCTCCAGGAAGGCGACCTCGGCCGAGGCCACCGTCCCGAGGGTGGCGCCGGTACCGGTACCTTCGCCGTCGTCGTCGGAATGTGTGTCCCGGCAGTCCACCAGCCAATGGCCCGTATGCAGCACCCCGGTGTTGCCGCTCATCCGCAGCATGCGCTCGCGGGCGATCTCGGCGGTGTACGGCTTGCCGTGCGCCTCGCCGTCGAACTCGAACACAGAGTCGCAGCCCAGCACCAGCGCGCCCTCAGCTTCCGGCAGCGCAGCCACCGCCTCGGCCTTGGCCCTGGCCAGCAGCAGGGCGGTGTCGTGCGGATCGGTGACGCCGTAGCGGGCCTGGACGGCGTCTTCGTCCACGTCGGACACCAGGATGGAGTGCCGGATGCCGGCCTCGGCCAGGAGCTTGGTGCGGGCGGGGGACTGGGATGCAAGAATCAGGCGGACCACAAATCCAGCCTAATTGACCGGCCCGGCCTGGTGGACCAGTTCCCCGGGAACCGGTGCCGCCTCGGACCGGTTGAGCTTGGCGCCCTCCACGTCCACGTCAGGCAGGATCCGGTCCAGCCACCGGGGCAGCCACCAGGATTTTTCACCCAGCAGGTACATTACGGCCGGGACGATGGTCATGCGCACCACGAAGGCGTCCAGGAGCACGCCGAACGCCATCGCGAAGCCCAGCGGCCGGACCATGGTGAGGTGGCTGAAGATGAAGCCCGCAAAAACACTGACCATGATGATCGCGGCGGCGGTCACCACAGCTGCCGCGTGGCGGAAGCCCACCCGGACGGCCTCCTTGGCGGTGGAACCGTGCATGTAGGCCTCCCGCATGCCCGAGGCGATGAACACCTGGTAGTCCATGGCCAGGCCAAACAGCACACCGATCAGGATGATGGGCAGGAAGCTCAGCACGGCGCCGGGGTTGGCGACGTCGAACACGCCGCCGAGCCAGCCCCACTGGTAGACAGCCACCACGGCGCCGAAGGCTGCGGCGAGCGAGAGGAGGAAACCCCCCGTGGCCAGCAGCGGCACCACGATGGAGCGGAAGACCAGCAGCAGCAGGATCAGGGAAAGTCCGACGACGATCGCCAGGTAGGGCGGCAGGGCGTCACCCAGCTTGGTGGAGACGTCGATGTTGCCGGCCGTCTGGCCGGTCAGGCCCATCGCCACCCCGTGCTCGGACTGGATGTCATCATTGAGGCCGCGGAGCTTGGACACCACGTTGACGGTGCTGGCGCTGGCCGGGCCTTCCTCGGGGATGACCTGGAAGACTGCGGTCCGGCGGTCCTCGCTGAGGGCGACCGGCACGGCGGCCACCACATTGTCCACGGCGCGGAGCTTGTCGGCCACGTCGTACTGCAGGGTCTGTGCCTGGGCCTCGTCGAGGCCGGCCGGGAACTCGCCCACGGCGACGATGGGGCCGGTGACGCCCTCGCCGAAGCTGCGGGCCGTGAGGTCGTACGCCTGGTAGGCCTCGGAGTCCACGGGTTCGGAGCCGCCGTCGGGCAGTGCGAGCTGCAGCTGGGTGGCTGGCAGCGCGAGGGTGCCCAGGAGGAGCACGCCGGCCAGGAGGGCCAGGATGGGGTGGCGGGTGACCAGGCCGCCCCAGCCACGGGTGCTGCGCTCGCGGTCCCTGGCCTCATCTGCTGCTTCGTGGCCGGGCTCCGCGTTGTGGGCATCGGCTTTGGCCCAGGCCCGCCGGGAGATGATGCGCCGGCCGATCAGGGACAGCATGGCGGGCGTCAGGGTGATTGCCACCAGGACGGCCACGGCAACGGTGCCGGCCGCGGCGAGGCCCATGACGGTGAGGAACGGCAGGCCCGGCACCACCAGTGCGGCGAGGGCGATGATCACGGTCAGGCCGGCGAAAACCACGGCGTTGCCGGAGGTGCCAGTGGCCCGCGCCACGGATTCCTCCGGGTCCATCCCGGCCAGCAGCTGCGTCCGGTGGCGGTTGACGATGAACAGGGAGTAATCGATGCCCACGGCCAGGCCCAGCATGAGGGCCAGCATGGGGGAGATGGAGCTCATGTCGAAGAGGCCGGACAGGGCGAACGTGATGCCGACCCCCACGCCGACGCCCACCACGGCCATCAGCAGCGGCAGTCCGGCGGCAACCAAGGTGCCCAGCATCAGGATCAGGACCAGGGCCGCCACCGCAATGCCGATGATCTCAGCGGCGCCGAAGAGTTCCGAGATGTCCTCGGTGATTTCCTTGCTGGCGTAGGCGGTGACGCCGGCGCCGGACGTCTCGTGGGCGATGTCCTGGACTTGCTGGCGGACCTCGGGGCTCAGGCCGTTGATGGAGGTGTTGAACTGGACCTGGGCGACGGCGGCGCGGCCGTCTTCGGACACGAACCGAATGGCCGAGGACGCTTCTGCCTGGCGCTTGCCGAGCTCGAGCTTTGCCTTGCTGGTGTCCAGCTCCCGCGCGCCGGCCTCAAGCCTTGCCTGGCCCTCGGCCAGTGCCGCCTTTTGCTGGCCGAGCTGGGCCTCGATGAGCGCGGCAGGGGCGCCGGCTGCCGAAAGCTGCTGCTCTGCTGCGGCCAGCTGTGCCTGGCCGGCTTCCACCTGGGCGCGGGAGGCGTCCAGTTGGGCCTGGCCCGCGGCAAGCTGCTGCTCGCCGTCGGTGATGGCCTGCCCTGCCTGGTCAACCTGGGCCTGCGTGGCGAAGGGATTCACGGTGCCGCGGACGTCCGGAACGGACTCAAGCTTCTTGAGCGCATCCGTGACGGCGGTCCGGCTTTCGGTGGTAAAGCCGGCGTCGGGCGCCTCAAAAACGATGGTGGCGGTGCCTCCGGATGCTGAGGGAAGCTCTTCCTTCAGCTTGTCGGCGATCCGCTGCGTCTCCGTGCCGGGAATCTGGAAGTTGTTGGACAGCGTGCCGTGGAACGCTGCGGCGGCGCCGCCAACGGCCAGCAGGGCGGCAAGCCAGAGGGAAATGACCAGCCAGCGCCGGCGGTAGGAGAACTTGCCCAGGCGGTAAAGGAACAGTGCCATGTGAGGGGACCGATCTGATCAGGAGGAACGGGAGGCTGAGGATGAGGGGGCGGGCGTGCCGCCCGTGGTGAAACCGGAACCGAGCAGGGCCATGGCGTCTATCAGGAGCTGCCTGAGCTCCGCGAGGGAAGCCGGTGAGAGGTCGGCGCCGCGGCGGGAAAACCAGACCTCCATGGCGGCCTTGCCGCAGGAAATCACCGACCCCGCCAGGGCGCGGAGGTAGAGCTCGTCCGCTGCACCGGGTGTGGCGGACGCACGGTTGCGGGCCACTGCGGTGATCTGTTCCCGGCAGTGGTCCCAGGCTTCCAGTTCGGAGTGGGACATCAGGCTGCTCTGCTGGGTCAGTGTGAACAGTTCGGCCAGCGGGGCCACCGTCATCGGGTCCGCAAGGGCCATCAGTGCCTCTTGGGCGGACTGGAGGACGGGCTCGTCCGCGGGCCGGAGTTTGAACTGCTGGATGGCGTTGTCCAGGAAGCCGTGGGTGACGGAGGCCAGTGCGGCGTCGGTGCTGCCGAAGTAGTTGAAGAAGGTCCGGCGTGAAATTCCGGCGGCGTCTGCGATGTCCTCCACGGTGAAGTTCCCGGGCCCGCTGCTGCGCAGGAGGGTCAGAGCGGCGTCTGTAATGGCCTGCCGGGTGGCGGCTTTGTTCAGCTCCCGCCGGGATGTCGGCGCGGATGGCTGGTCGCCAGGTTGCCCGGAGGCTTCCGGCGGGGTGGGGTCTGCGGAAACTGTCACGCTTTTACACTACGTGCAAGTTTGCACTCTGGGCAACTTACTTTCACAGCAGAATGAAAGGTTCCCAACAGCTCTTCCATGAGTTACTTGCCGATGCTGGAAATGTCCCGAAAAGGACTAAGGATCAGCAGCCGTCCCGGACGGCAGTACCAGGAGACAAGAAATGTCACGCACAAAGAAAATGACCCTCGGCCTGTCAGCCACGGCGCTGGCCCTTGGCGCCGGAATCGGCGTTGCCGGCATGGCCTCCGCCACCACGACACCCACCCCCAGCGCGAGCTCGAGTGCCTCTGCAGACGCCAGCGCCAGCACCGCGCCCGGCGGCGGCATGGGCAAACACGGCGGCCGGGGCGGTGAGCGTGGAATTGCCCAGGCGTCAGCACTGGCGGAGAAGCTGGGCGTTGAGGAAGCAAAGGTGACCGAGGCCCTGCAGGCCTTCCGCGAGGCCAACAAGCCCGCCGGTCCTCCGGCGGAGGGGGAGAAGCCTGATGCAGCTACCCGCGAGGCCGCCCTTGCGAAGTCGCTGGCTGAATCGCTCGGCATCGAGGAATCCACGGTCACCACGGCGCTGGAGGAGCTCCGCAGCGAACGGCAGGCAGAGAAGGCGGCGGGCCTGAAGGTCCGGCTGGACCAGGCCGTTGCGGACGGAAAACTGACCCAGGTCGAGGCGGATGCCGTCACGAAGGCGGTGGAGAGCGGCGTGATCGGCGGCGGGCACTGACCGCACGCCTGGCCTCACTCCTGCTGGGTAGCGCCTGAGACAGAGTTGGCGCTTCACACAGAAAGAAGTCCCCGGGAACGGTTGGTTCCCGGGGACTTCTTCGTGGTGGGTGAGCAGGGGCCCTTAGGCCTTCGCATCCTCCAGGTGGCGCGGAGCGGTGTCCGTGGTGGTGCCGTCCTGGGGAGCGGCGTCAGCGTCGAAGCTGTCGTCGACAAACGGCGTGCCGTTGCGGGGCGCGTTGTACAGCTGCTCGTCCAGGATGCCCTGGCGCTTGGCCACAATGGTGGGAACTAGGGCCTGGCCGGCCACGTTGACCGCGGTGCGGCCCATGTCCAGGATCGGATCGATGGCCAGGAGCAGTCCGACGCCGGCCAGCGGCAGTCCCAGCGTGGACAGCGTCAGCGTAAGCATCACCACGGCGCCGGTGGTGCCGGCCGTGGCCGCGGAACCAAGCACGGAAACCAGGGCGATCAGCAGGTACTGGGTGAAGTCCAGCTGGATGCCGAAGAACTGGGCCACGAAGATGGCTGAGATCGCGGGGTAGATTGCGGCGCAGCCGTCCATCTTGGTGGTGGCTCCCAGCGGCACGGCAAAGGAGGCGTAGGCGCGGGGGACGCCCAGGCTGCGCTCGGTGACGCGCTGGGTCAGCGGCAGGGTGCCCACGGAGGAGCGGGAGACGAAGGCGAGCTGGACGGCGGGCCACACGCCCGAGAAGTACTGCTTGACCGAGAGGCCGTGGGCGCGGACCAGGATGGGGTACACCGCGAAGATGACCAGGGCCAGGCCCACGTAGATGGCGAAGGTGAACTTGCCCAGGGAACCGATGGTGTCCCAGCCGTAGACGGCAACGGCGTTGCCGATGAGGCCCACGGTGCCCAGCGGGGCGATGCGGATGATCCACCACAGCACCTTCTGGATGACGGCCAGCGCCGAAGCGTTCAGGCTCAGAAAGGGTTCGGCAGCCATGCCCACCTTGAGCGCGGCAACACCGACGGCGATGGCGATCACGAGGATCTGGAGCACGTTGAAGCTGACGGAGGTGGTGACCGCGCCGGATTCTGCAACGGTGGAGCTGGCGCCGAGTCCCAGGAAGTTCTTGGGGAAGAGGCCCACCAGGAAGGCCCACCAGTCGCCGGACTTGCCGGAGTACTTGGCTTCCTCTGAGATGCCGGTGTTGGCACCGGGCTGCAGCAGGACACCCAAGCCGATGCCGATCAGCACGGCGATCAGGGACGTGATGGCGAACCACAGCAGGGTGTTCCAGGCGAGCTTGGCGGCGTTGGAGACCTGGCGCAGGTTCGAGATGGAGCTGACTACTGCGGTGAAGATCAGGGGTACGACGGCGGTCTGCAGCAGCGACACGTAGCTGGAGCCGATGGTCTGCAGCGTGGCGCCAAGGGCGTTGGGGCTGGCCTTGGTGCTGCCGGTGTACTTGGCCAGCAGGCCGAGGCCGAGCCCCACGATGAGGGCGGCGATGATCTGGAAGCCGAACGAGCCAGCCCATTTGGGCAGCTGGAAGCCGGTCTTTCCTGCGGGAGAGGGGGTGCTTGTCTGAGTGCTCACCCGAATACGCTAGGGCCACCCCGCATACCACGGCGAACGAACATTGAGAAATATTACGCCCCCCAAGTTTCCACAGAAGCCAAAAATCCCTGTGGGACAAGGGTTTTAGCCCTTTATGTTAAGTATTCCCGGTCCGGGTGTGCTTAACATCTCGCGCAGCGGCGGCAACGAGGGGCCCGTCCGGCAGCGCGCGTCAGAGCGACGAAGGAGCAGCGCGCCGAGGACGGGCCCCTTGGGGCCGCGAACTCAGAGCTAAGAAAGCAGCGCCCGCCGGAGCGTGTCCAGTCCTACGGAGCCGATGTTGAGTGCCCTTGTGTGGAACTCTTTGAGGTCGAACCCGGGGCGTGCCTCGAGTTCCGCGCGGATTTGTTCCCAGAGCCGCTGGCCCACCTTGTAGGACGGCGCCTGGCCCGGCCAGCCCAGGTAGCGCGTGAACTCGAAGTTGAGTTGTCCTTCGCTGATGGGCAGGTTCTCCTTCAGGAATTCATAGCCTTTGTCCGGGGTCCACGTGCCGGTGCCCCAGCGCTCGGGGACCTCCAGTTCAAGGTGGACGCCGATGTCGAACACCACGCGGGCGGCCCGCATCCGCTGCATGTCCAGCATGCCCATGTGGTCGCCGGGATCGTTCAGGTAGCCGAGTTCCTGCATGAGGTTTTCGGCATACAGCGCCCAGCCTTCGCCGTGGCCGGAGGTCCAGCAGACGTTGCGCCGCCATTTGTTCAGCAGTTCGCGGCGGTAGGTGGCGGTGGCCACCTGGAGGTGGTGGCCCGGCACGCCCTCGTGGTAGACGGTGGTGGTTTCGGCCCAGGTGGTGAAGGTGTCCTCGCCGGCGGGGACGGACCACCACATGCGGCCGGGGCGGCTGAAGTCATCCGAGGGGCCGGTGTAGTAGATGCCCCCTTCGTCGGTGGGCGCGATCAGGCATTCCAGCTTCTTCATGACGTCCGGGATGTCGAAGTGGACGCCGGCGAGTTCGGCCACGGCTTTGTCTGAAAGCTCCTGCATCCATTCCCTCAGCGCCTCCTTTCCTTTCAGCTGGCGCGCGGGGTCGTTGTTCAGGATCTCCTTGGCCTCGGCGATGGTGGCGCCGGCCTTGATGGTGTCCGCCACCTGTTCCTGCCGTGCGATGAGCCTGTCCAGTTCCTCCACGCCCCAGGCGTAGGTCTCTTCCAGGTCAACCGTCGCGCCAAGGAACGAGCGGGAGGCGAGGGCGTAGCGCGCCCTGCCCACGGCGTCCTTCTCGGGCGCGGCGGGCAGCAGCTCCGCGCGGAGGAACTCCGCCAGCCCGCTGTACGCTGCCCGGGCGGCGGCAGCGCCGGCGTCGAGCTCTTCCTGGACGGCGGCGGGCAGCGGCCCGGCGGCCGTGGCTGCCCCTGCCGCGAGCTTCGCAAAGAAGCCGTCCCCGGCGGCGTACTTCGTGACCTGCTCAATGACGATCCTGACCTGGCGCACCGCGGCGATCCGGCCGGCGTCCTTCGCCTGGCGCAGGGATTCGGTGTAGCCGGCGATGGCTGCGGGAACGTTGGACGCGCGGCCGGCAATGTGCTGCCAGTCCTGCACGGTCTCCGTTGGCATGAGGTCGAAGATGGCGCGGATGTCCTGAGCCGGGGAGGCGATGTTGTTCAGGTCGGCGTAATCCCAGCCCGAGGCGTGGATCAGCAGCTGCAGGCCCAGCCGCTCCTGCATGGCGTCGAGTGTGACGGCGTCAACATCGTCCTCCGGCACGAGGCCCTCGAGGTCGGTCAGCGCCTTGCGTGCGGCCTCGGCGAATTCGGCGATGCCCGCGGGGGAGAAGTCCTGGTATTCGGTTTCGTGCCCGGGAACGCCGAGGGTGGTGGCGAAGGACGGATTAAGCCTGATCAGGGTGTCGGTGTAGTCATCTGCGACGGCGTCGATGCGGGTATGCGGGCGGGCGGCAGGAGAGGTGTCTGTAATCACCCTCAGAGACTAACGGCGCTGCGGCTTTTCCGAACAGGCCCACGCCGCCGGAGCGTGCGGCCAGTCCCGCTAGCCGCGGCTCCGCTTCCACGCGCCGGGACCCGGGGTGGGATCCAGCCTCAGCCGCTGGCGGCGGACCCAGTGCCGGACCGGCGGCTTGTCCGTCCCGGTGTGCTGGACGCCGCCAAGGGAGAGTACGACGGCGGTCAGCGCCGCCAGCTCCTCGGCTGTCGGCTGCCCCTTCACCACTGAGAGCAGGGGCATGGCGGGTGCATTGCTGTCGTCAGCAGGCTCGGTGGGGGTCACAGCGGGATGTTCCCATGCTTCTTGGTGGGGAGGCTGGCGCGCTTGTCGCGCAGGGCGCGCAGGCCCCTGATGATCTGCAGGCGGGTTTCGGAGGGGGCGATGACGGCGTCAACGTACCCGAGTTCCGCCGCCTGGTAGGGGTTAAGGAGCTCCTCCTCGTACTGCCGGATCACCTCGGCGCGCCGTGCCTCGACGTCGCCGCCGGACTCTGCCACTGCGGCGAGGTCGCGCCGGTACAGGATGTTGACGGCGCCCTGGGCGCCCATGACGCCGATCTGGGCGGTGGGCCAGGCCAGGTTCAGGTCGGCGCCGAGCTTCTTGGAGCCCATCACGATGTAGGCACCGCCATAGGCCTTGCGGGTGATCACGGTGAGCTTGGGAACGGTGGCCTCGGCGTAGGCGTACAGGAGCTTGGCGCCGCGGCGGATGATGCCCTGGAATTCCTGGTCCTTGCCGGGCAGGAAGCCGGGGACGTCCACCAGGGTAATGATGGGAATGTTGAACGCGTCGCAGTGCCGGACGAACCGGGCCGCCTTTTCCGACGCCGCGATGTCCAGGGTGCCGGCGAACTGCAGGGGCTGGTTGGCAACGATGCCCACCGTGTGGCCTTCCACCCGGCCGTAGCCGATCATGACGTTAGGCGCGTACAGGGCCTGCATTTCCAGGAAGTGTCCGTCGTCCACGATCTGCTCAACCACCGTGCGCATGTCGTAGGGCTGGTTGGCGGAGTCGGGGATGAGCGCATCCAGGGCGAGGTCGTCGTCGTCGAGTTCCAGCTCCTGCGTGTGCTCCAGGACGGGCGCCTCGGACAGGTTGTTGGACGGCAGGAAGTCCAGAAGTTCGCGGACGAACTCGATGGCATCCCCTTCGTCGGAGGCGAGGTAGGTGGACGTTCCTGTAGTGGCGTTGTGCTGCCGGGCGCCGCCGAGGGTTTCCATGTCAACATCCTCGCCGGTCACCGTCTTGATGACGTCCGGGCCGGTGATGAACATGTGGGAGGTCTTGTCCACCATCACCACGTAGTCGGTGAGGGCGGGGGAGTAGGCGGCACCGCCGGCTGAGGGGCCCATGATCAGGGAGATCTGCGGGACGACGCCGGAGGCGTGGACGTTGTTGCGGAAGATGTCCGCGAACATCGCCAGGGAGGCCACGCCTTCCTGGATGCGGGCTCCGCCGCCGTCAAGGATGCCGACGACGGGGCAGCCGTTGCGCAGCGCAAACTCCTGCACCTTGACGATTTTTTCGCCGTTGACCTGGCTGAGCGAGCCGCCATAGACGGAGAAGTCCTGGCTGTACACGGCCACCAGGCGGCCGTCCACGGTGCCGTAGCCGGAAACCAGGCCGTCGCCCAGCGGCTTCTTCTTCTCCATGCCGAACGCGGTGGAGCGGTGCACGGCCAGGGCGTCGAACTCCACGAAGGAGTCTTCATCCAGCAGGAGGCCGATGCGCTCCCGGGCGGTGTTCTTGCCCCGCGCATGCTGCTTTTCGATGGCTTCAGGGCCGGAGGGCTGTTCGGCACGCGCCTGGCGGTCGCGGAAATCGGCGATTTTTCCCGCTGTCGTTGTCAGATCGTGGCTCATCAAGTGTCTCCGGCTCTGTAGCAGATTGATTCTGTGGTGCTGAGTTGCTGGCCGGCCGTTGTGCAGGGTTTAAGTAGCTTCCACACAAAAGACGAACCCTGCTGGCAAGTCTAGTGACGCGTCCGGCCGCCGCAGCTGTAGGGAACCTACAATTTTCTGCGCCGCGATCACCAGCAATGTCATGTTACTCGCCGGTAACTTAGCTGGGTTAGAGTGGTGCCATGACTTCGAGCAATGATGCTTTGCACGCCCCCGCAGGCCCCTACCGGGCCGCCTCCTCCCTCCGCGGACGGACCCTCGTGATCTCCGGCGGAAGCCGCGGCATCGGCCTGGCGATTGCCCTCCGGGCGGCCCGGGACGGCGCCAATATCGTCCTGATGGCCAAGACCGGAGAGCCGCATCCCAAACTCGCCGGGACCGTCTACACCGCCGCCCGGGAGATCGAAGACGCCGGCGGGCAGGCCCTGCCCCTGGTGGGGGATGTCCGCAACGATGACGATGTGGCCCGCGCGGTCTCCTCGGCGGTGGAGAACTTTGGCGGAATCGATGCCGTCATCAACAACGCGTCCGCCATCGACCTCTCCCGCACCGATGACGTGGACATGAAAAAGTACGACCTCATGCAGGACATCAATGTCCGCGGGACGTTCCTGCTGTCCAAGCTGGCGCTGCCGGCGCTGCGGTCATCGGACAGTGCCCACATCCTCACACTCTCGCCTCCCCTGAACCTCGATCCCCACTGGGCGGGAAAACACCTGGCCTACACCATGGCCAAGTACGGCATGAGCCTGACGACCCTTGGGCTCGCCGAGGAACTGAAGGCGGACGGTATCCGGGTGAATTCGCTGTGGCCGTGCACCCTGATTGATACGGCGGCCATCAGGAACATGCCCCACGGGGAGAGCATTGCCCAGGCAGCGCGCGGCCCGGAGATCATGGCGGACGCGGCCCACGCCGTGCTCACCGGCAGCAACCTGGAAAGCGGCGGCCGGCCCAGCGGGAATTTCTACACGGACGAGGCAGTGCTCACGGCTGCTGGAGTCACTGATTTCCGGCCGTACAGCCTGGGGGCTCCGGAAGACCGCCTGGCGCCGGACATTTTCCTGTAACCCGGCCCTCCGCCGGTCCCGCAGGGTGCACCGGCTGCGGGCAGCCGGGGCCGGGCCGGGTCGGTAGAGTTTAGGTATGGATGACGCACATGCCCCCGGTACGCCGCTGAACCGGAGCGACCTCGCGGACCAGGACTTCCTGTCCGCCACCGGCATCGCACGGCTCGAGGTGGTGGACTCCACCGGGTCCACCAACGCGGACCTGCTCCGGTCGGTGACCGTGGAGCCCTCGGCGTGGCCGGACATGTCGGTGCTGACGGCGGAATACCAGACGGCGGCCCGGGGACGCCTGGACAGGCACTGGGAGGCGCCGCCCCTAAGTTCCGTCTCCGTTTCGGTGGTCCTGAGGCCCGCGAACGCGGAAGGCAGGCCGCTCCCCACCCAAAGCTATTCCTGGCTGTCCCTCATCGGAGCCCTGGCGCTGCGCGAAACCCTGCTGGAGACGGCCGGCCTCCCCGCGGAGCTGAAGTGGCCCAACGACGTCCTGGTGCGCGGAAAGAAAATCGCCGGAATCCTGGCCCAGCTGGGTCCCATGGTGGACGGCTCGGTGCCGCCCGTCATCCTCGGAACCGGCCTGAACGTCACCCTCCGGGAGGAGGAGCTCCCCGTGCCCACCGCCACGTCCGTGGTCCTGGAAGCGCCGCGGACAGCGGACCGGACCGAGTTGCTGAAGAGCTACCTCTCGCACTTTGCCGTGCTCTACCGCAGCTTCTGCAATGCCGACGGCGACCCCGCAGCGGGCCTGGCCGGCGGCCCGTCGCTGCATAAGCGGGTGGAGGCCGTCATGACGACGCTGGGAAAACAGGTGCGGGCGCAGCTCCCCGGCGACCACGAGATCATTGGCCACGCATCCCGGCTCGACGAGTACGGCTCACTGCTGGTGGTTGACCGGGAGTCCCGCGAGCACGTGGTGACCGCCGGCGATGTGGTGCACCTGCGTCCGTGGACCTCCCCGGATGAATCCGGCCAGGGCGGATATGCGTAAAGACCTCGTCCCGGGCGAGCAGGTGATAGTCACTACCCGCCCGCAGCCGAGGAAGCTGGCGGGGGCAGCCGCAGCCTTCATACTCTCACCGGCACTTGCCGCCTTTGCTGCCGCATGGGTGGTCCGCGGGGAAGCGGTGAGGGTCATCCCCGGCCTCGAGGCGCGGTGGACGCCGGCGCTGGTGGCCGGATGCATCCTGGCCGCGGCCGGCGTCTGGCTGGGTTACTGCCTGCCCCGGCTGCTGCGGTGGCAGGGCACCCGGTATACGCTCACCAGCCGGAGGCTCATCTCCAGGTCCGGCCTGGTGCGGCGGCAGGACCAGCAAGTAAACCTTGCATCGGTGCGCCACCTGACTGTCCACGAGTCGGTACTCCAGCGCCTGTTGCGCTCGGGGAATATATCCTTGGAAACCGGGTACCAGGGCGTAGTGACTTTCCGGGACGTGCCGGAGGTTGCCAGGTTCCGGGATTTCATCCTTGACGCCCTCGAGGAACTGCCCGACGAACGCGACGGCCAGTCCGGCGGGGCGCTGGATTACCCTGCCGGAGCATTGCCATGGGAACTGAGAGAAGGTGGACGGGATGAACGATGAGGACCAGCAGGAACGCGCGGACTCCATCACGCCCCCGCCCGCGATGGACGCCCACCCCGCCACGGGCACCATGTCAGCCGAACGGCTCGCCATGAAGGCGCTGGAAGCCCGGCTGCTCGGCGGCGAACGCAAGCTCCGCCGTCGTGAAGTGGCCGCCGGCGCAGGGTTGTCCCTGCTGTCCGCCCGCAAGCTGTGGCGCGCCCTGGGCTTTCCCAACTTCGGCGACGAGGACGTCGCCTTCACCGAGCGGGACCAGGCCGCCCTCTCCACCGTGGTGGACCTGGTGCGCTCCGGCAAGCTGACGGAGGAGGCCGCCATCTCCGTCACACGCTCCATCGGGCAGATGACGGACCGGATGGTGGTGTGGCAGATCGAAGCCCTGGTGGAGGACATGGTCCACGAGCAGGGTGTCACGGACGCCGTGGCGCGCAAGCGGCTGGTCAACGAACTGCCCGCGCTGGTGGACGCCCTCGAAGAAGTACTGGTGTACTCCTGGCGGCGCCAGCTCAACGCCGGCGTGCAGCGGCTCGCCGTCCGGGCGGAGGCCGGGCTCCAGGCCAGCGAGGAAGGCCGGGAAGGCGACGAGGACGACGCGCCGCTGCCGCTGGCACGAGCCGTCGGTTTTGCGGACCTGGTCTCCTACACCAGCCTGTCCCGGCGCATGAACGAAAAAACCCTCGCCCGGCTGGTCCAGCGCTTCGAGAACAAGTGCGCGGAAATCATCTCCGTAGGCGGCGGCAGGCTGGTGAAAACGGTGGGGGACGAAGTCCTGTACATCGCGGAAACCCCCGCTGCCGGCGCTGAGATCTCCCTTGCCCTGGCCCAGGCCTTCACGGAGGACGAAATCCTTCCCGAAGCGCGGGTGGCCATGGTGTGGGGAAGGATCCTGTCCAGGCTTGGTGACATCTACGGTCCCACGGTGAACCTGGCGGCCCGGCTTACCACCCTGGCCGACCCCGGGACTGTGCTGGTGGACTCGATGACGGCCTCGGCCCTGGAGCACGATGAACGGTTCGTGCTGGAGCCACAGCCGCCCGAAAACGTCCGCGGCTTCGGCGAGATCCGCCCGGTGCGTTTGGAGCGGGGGCTTGGCAAGGGGCTTGTGCTGGACTAGGACGCCTGATTCTTCAGCCGGAATGACAAGCCCAAAATAGTTTCTCCAGTTGTTGGTCAATCACGATATAGTCGGTGCGGCGGCAAAGGACGGAGCACTGCCGTGGGCAGGGCTCCCCATCGCGGCCAGATGTGGCCGTGGGTATGCTTGCCACCGGGCAAGCTATCTTGCCGGCACTCGGCGCCACGCGTGGCCGGGTGTCCTTATTTTTGTCGGGTCTCAGCTGCTTCCTGCCAGGAGCAGCACAACATCAAGGTCCGGGCGAGTCCCGGCCGGGCAGCTGCCTGCGGCAGCGGTAATTTCAGGGGATATCAAGCTGTGACAAGTCTGCTGGGGAAACTTGGACTGAATCGGCGCCACAAAAAAATGGTGACGGGCACTGCTTTCAGTGCCGCTGTTGCTGTTGTGGTGACGGGGGCAATTCTGTATCCGGGGTTCAAAACCACCGAGGTGGAATTGAACGACGGCGGCGTGTGGGTGGTGTCCAAGTCCAAGAACGCAGTAGGCCGGTTGAATTATCCTTCCCGGGTCCTTGACGGGGCGGTGACGCCGGCGTCCACGACGTTCGACATCCTGCAGGACGCGGGGGATGTGTTCGTTGATGACGAGACCGGGTCAACGTTGAACCAGGTTTCGCCGGCGAACATGCGGCTGGGCGGGGACAAGCAGCTGCCGGGGTCCGCGGATGTGAGTTTCGGATCCGAGGTGATCTCGGTGACCGACGCAGCGTCAGGCAAGGTGTGGGCGGTGTCTCCGTCCACGGTCAACGGTTTTGACGAGGAAGCCTCCGAGCCCGTCATGGTGGGCTCGGAGGGCATTGTCTCGGCGGTGGGGGAGGACGACCGGATCTATTCGGCGGATCCCAAGTCCGGTGCGGTGACGGTTACCGGTGTTGACGCCAACGGGGAAGTAACGTCCTCGGAGACTGAGACCTGGGCGGACCTTAAAGGTGCGGGGGACCTCCAGATCACGGTGGTGGGGGATAAGCCTGTGCTTCTTGATGCGGCGGCGGGGAGGTTGTTCCTGCCCGGCGGGAAGCGGCTCCAGGTGGAGAACGCGCGGGATGCGAAATTGCAGCAGGGCGGGCCGGGCAGTGATTTTGTGGCGGTTTCGACGCCCAAGGCGCTGCTGAAGCAGCCGCTGGACGGGTCCACGGCCAAGACGGTGACGTTCGACGGCGAGGGTGTGCCGGCTGCCCCTGTCCAGCTGGGCGGGTGTGTGCATGCGGCGTGGTCGGGGGCGAACAAGTATGTTCGGGACTGCGTGAACGATGGCGATGACAAGAACGTGGACGTGCCCAAGGCGAGCGCCTCGCCGTCGTATGTTTTCCGGGTGAACCGTGACCTGGTGGTCCTGAACGACGTGAACTCCGGCAACGTGTGGCTGGTCAACCAGAACATGCAACTGGTCAACAACTGGGACGACGTCGTCCCGCCCAAGAACGAGTCCGACGAACAGGACCAGGAGTCCGCGGACAACAACACCATTAACGTCCTCCCGGACCGCACCAAACCCAACCGTCCGCCGGAAACGAAGCCCGACGCCGTCGGCGTGCGCCCCGGCCGCACCACCATCCTCAGCGTCCTGGACAACGATTCGGACCCCGATGGCGACGTGCTCACCGCAGCTGTGGGGGACTCAGGACCCCAGGCCGGAAGCCTCCAAAATATCTACGGCGGCACCGCCTTCCAGATCTCCGTTCCCGCCGACGCGAAACCCGGCACCGAAACGTTCAGCTACAGCGCCTCCGACGGCCGAGGCCTGTCCGCCGGCGGGCAGGTCACGCTCAGCGTGGTTGGGCCCGACGAGAACAAACCTCCGCAGTTCAAGCGCGGCGACAACACCACCACCATGCTGGTGGAACAGGGCAAGACAGTCAGCCAGAACATCCTCACGGACTGGATCGATCCCGACGGCGACGACCTGGTGCTCCTCGACGCCAAGGCGGACAACGACCAGGACCAGGTGAAGGTCCGCCGTGACGGCCTGCTCACCTTCCAGGACTCCGGCGCGACAGCCGGCAAGAAGACCGTGGAGGTCACCATCTGGGACGGCCGGGACACCGTCACCGGGAAAGTCGTGGTCAACGTCCAACCGCCGGGAGCCCTGGCACCGGTGGTCAACGCCGACCACGTCACTGCCGTGGTGGGCCAGGACCTGGTCATCTCACCGCTGAAGAACGACGTGGACCCCAACGGCGGCGCCCTCCGGTTGGCACAGGTGGAGGCCAACGGCCCCGCCGAGCTGGGTCCCGTGACCGACGGCGGCACGTTCACGTTCCGCAGCACCACCCCCGGCCCGGTCTACCTGACGTACATCGCCAGCAACGGCCCGCAAAGCAGCCAGGGGCTCATCCGCGTTGACGTGGAATCCGGAGATGAGGCCGGTGACCCCGTCGCCGTCCATGACGTGGCGCTCATGCCCACCGGCGGCAGCGTGCTGCTGGACCCGCTGGCCAATGACTCCGACCCCTCCGGTGGCGTCCTGGTGCTGCAGTCCGTGAAACTGCCCGAAAACTCGACCGCGTCCGTCAGCGTGATCAACCATGGTGTCCTGCGCATCACCGACATCCTGGGCACCAAGGACCCGATCCTCTTCGAATACACCATGTCCAACGGGAAGAAGGCCGCCACGGGCAGCGTCTCCGTGGTCCCCGTCCCTGCGCCCGCCGTTGTGGAAGCACCCCAGCCCAAACCGGACGAGGTCAACGTCCGGGTCAACGACGTCGTCACCATCCCCGTCCTCGAGAACGACACCCACCCGCAGGGCCAGGAACTCACGGTGGATCCTGTCCTGCCGCAGGGCGTGGATCCCGTGGACGGAAAGAGCTTCGTCTCCGAGAACACCCTGAGGTTCATCGCCGGCCCGCAGCCCAAGACGGTCCGTGCCATCTATAACGCCGTGGACCCGCAGGGCCAGAAGAGCGCCGCCGCGGTGACCATCCACATCCTTCCGCTCGAAGGCGCCGAAAACTCGCGCCCGCAGCCGCGCAACCTCACCGCCCGTGTGGTGGCCGCCGGCACGGTGCGCATTCCCGTACCGCTGGACGGCATCGATCCGGACGGCGATTCGGTCCAGCTGACCGGCATCGACAGTACGCCGTCGATGGGAACGGCTGCCGTGGGCAGCAACTTCATCGACTTTACGGCTGCCGGTGACGGCGCCGGAACCGACACGTTCCGCTACAAGGTGGTGGACCGGCAGGGCGCCGTCAACACGGGCACCGTCACCGTGGGCATTGCGCCGCGCGGTGAGGTCAACCAGAAACCTACTCCCGTGGACGACGAGGTCCGGGTCCGCCCGGGCCGCCAGATCGCCGTGGACGCCACCGGCAACGACACCGACCCCGACGGTGACCTCATCCGCATCCTCAGCGACGGCATCGAAGCCGACCCCGCGCTGCAGGCCACGGTAAGCAAAACCAGCGGCCGGATCATCCTGCTGGCGCCGGAAGAAGCCGGAACCGTCAACGTCCGCTACACCATCGCCGACGACCGGGACGCTACCGCACAGGCCACCATCCGCGTGGTGGTGGACAACGAGGTGCCCCTTAAGGCGCCCGTCGCCCGTGATGACCGGGTCACCTCCGCCCAGACCATGGGGAAGACCGCCGTGGATGTCCCCGTCCTGAAGAACGACGAGGACCCCGACGGCGTCGGGGAAAACCTCAAGGTCAGCACCGAGGCCACCACCGCCCGGCCGGGCGCAGACGGCACCATGATTGTCGACCTGACGGAGCAGCCGCAGCTCATCCCTTACAACGTGGAGGATGTTGACGGCCAGCAGTCGACGGCGGTGATCTGGGTGCCCGGCCTTGGTCAGCAGGTGCCCACCCTGGCCAAGGACGAAGTCATCGAGGTCGTCGCCGGACAGTCCGTGGACGTTGACCTCGACGAGTGGGTCAAGGTGCGTGAAGGCCGCTCGCCGCGGCTCACCCAGACCGACCGCATCAAGCTCATCGGCGCCGACGGCGGCGACCCCGTCATCGGCGACGGCACGGGCCTGAAGTACACGGCAGGAACCGACTATGTGGGTCCCGGCTCGCTCACCTTCGAGGTCACGGACGGGACCGGCCCGGACGACCCGGAAGGCCTCAAGTCCACCCTCAGCATCCGCACCAAGGTCCTGCCCGACCCCAACAAGAACAATCCGCCGGAACTCCTGGGCGCAAACGTCGACGTGCCCAAGGGCGACTCCGCCAGCACCGACCTGGGCAAGCTGACCTCGGACCCGGACGCCGACGACGTCGAAAAGATGAAGTACGAACTGGTGGGCGGAGCGCCCGCCGGATTCAACGCGAGCATCGACGGCAGGACCCTCAAGGTCTCCGCGGCCGACTCAAGCGGCTCAGGAACCACCTCGGCCGTCCAGGTCAAGGCGAAGGATCCCCGCGGGCTCGAAGCCACCGCCACCTACCAGCTGAAGGTGACCGCCTCCAACCGGCCGAAGCCGGTGGCCAACGACGACGTGCAGGACAACGTTGCCGCGGGCAAACCCGTGACGGTCAATGTGCTGGCCAACGACGCCAACCCGTTCCCGGAGACCGCGCTGAAGATCATTGCGGCCGCCGCGGAAACCGGCAGCGGCAACGTGGACGTCAACGGCGATTCCATCACCGTCACGCCTGCGCCGGGCTTCACCGGCACCATGGTGGTGTCCTACACCGTGGCGGACAAAACGGAGGATCCGTCGCGCCAGGCAACAGCCCGTGTCCGCCTCACCGTCAAGGACAAGCCCCAGGCGCCCACCACCCCGCAGGCGCAGAGCGTAGGGGACCAGACGGCCCTCCTGAACTGGACGGCGCCCGCGGACCGCGGCTCACCCATCACCAAGTACACCGTGTACGGCGAGGGCGGATTCCAGCAGGACTGCCCCGCCAACACCTGCACGCTCAACGGGCTGGTCAACAACACCAAGTACCACTTCCAGGTCTCGGCCACCAACGAGTTTGGTGAATCGGACCGGTCGCCTGCCTCTGCCGAGGTGCGCCCTGACGTGAAGCCCGATACCCCGCTGGCGCCGTCGATGAAGTTCGGCGACAAGGAGCTGTCCATCAACTGGTCCGCCCCTGCAAGCAAGGGCTCGCCGGTGAAGTCCTACGACCTGGAGATCTCACCCCCTCCGGCCGGGCAGAACGCCCAGATCCAGAACCTGGCAGCGGTCAGCTACGTCTGGAAGGGACTGCAGAACGGCGTCTCCTACAAAGTCCGGGTCCTGGCGCGCAATGATGCCAAGGAACCGTCCGAATGGAGCCCGTACTCGGCAGCCGAAGTGCCTGCCGGAGTCCCGGCCACCCCTGCTGCACCATCTGCGGCGCAGGCGGGTTCCGTGGGTTCGCAAAGCCAGCTGAAGGTGAGCTGGACGGCGCCTAACAACAACGGCGACGCCATCTCGGCCTACACCCTGACCACCCTCCAGGGCGGTGCCGTCGTGGCCAGCCAGCAAGTCACCGGTACGTCGCAGAACGTGACCGTGGACAACTCGGAAACGAACTACACCTTCACGGTGTCCGCCACGAACAAGGCGGGTACCAGCGGGACGAGCGCCCCGTCGGCCGCCATTCGGGCTTCCGGGAAGCCCGGGCAGGTCAGCGGCGGTACCGTCGCCGACACCGGGAACAGCGGTCAGCTCCAGGTCACGTTCACGCCGCTCACCGAGGCCCAGCGCAACGGCTCCACCGCCAGTGAGATTGCCTACTCCTACCGCGCATCAACCGGGCAGTCCGGGCCGATCAACGCGCCTGGCGGCAACATCAACGGCCTGCCCAACGGACAGAACATCACCATCAACATCATTGCCACGTCCACCAGGAACAACATCTCGGGTGATGCACAGGCGATTGGCGCCGGCAACCCCTACGGACCTGCGAACGCGCCCAATATCGATGGCGGCACGTCCGCCAAGGGCGACGGCGACGTCCACTGGACCTGGAACAACCCCAACACTAACGGCCGGCCCCTGAGCCATTACGAGGTCAGCTACGAGGGAGGCGGCTGGATCAACGTAGGCAAGGCCACGAAGTACGACCGGTCCGCGGGCGGCTGGGACCAGCCCCGCCAGCTTCGCGTGCGTGCCGTGACAGCCGTCAACGGTGCAATTGGCGGACCTGTGACGTCCAGGTCCGGTGCCGACCCGACTCCGCCGCCGCCCAGTTCCTGGAGTGTCACCGCTCCCGTCCGGACATGCACGGAGCCGCGGTACGGTACGGACAGCTACAGGAACACGAACCCCGACCAATGCATCAGCCCCGGCATCTGGTTCAATTCGGGACGGGTTGCCCAGGCGGATTTCTACGTGGTCTGGTACAAGACCTCGAACAACCCCAGCGGCATCTGGTACCACCTCTCCACCGGGGAAGCAGCCGGCAACTATGCCCGGTGCGATACCGTCTCGCTCGGCTGCAACCCGCCGGACAGAATGCCCAAACGCTGACCCGCCATCATTCCCAAGCCCGAGAGAAAGAACATTTCATGACCATGACCCCCGAGCAGGCCGCCTGGTTTGCAGACACGTTCGAGAAGCTCGTTGCCAACGTGGGACAGGCCGTGCTGGGCAAGGAACACGTCATCCGGCTCACCTTCACGGCCATGCTGGCCGAGGGCCACGTGCTGTTCGAGGACGCCCCCGGCACCGGCAAGACCTCCCTGGCCAGGGCCCTGGCCGCCACCGTGCAGGGCTCCAACAACCGCATCCAGTTCACCCCCGACCTGCTGCCCTCGGATGTCACCGGCGTGACCATCTACGACCAGAAGACGCAGAAGTTCGAGTTCCACAAGGGCCCGATCTTCAACAACATCGTCCTCGCGGACGAGATCAACCGTGCCTCGCCGAAGACCCAGTCGGCCCTGTTGGAGGTCATGGAGGAATCCCGGGTCACGGTGGACGGCGTCACCTATGAAGCCGGACGGCCGTTCATGGTCATGGCCACGCAGAACCCCATCGAGCAGGCCGGCACCTACCGCCTGCCCGAGGCGCAGCTGGACCGCTTCCTGATCAAGACCTCCATCGGCTACCCGGACCACGCCTCCACCGTCCGGCTGCTGGGCGGCTCCAACCTCAAGGACCGGTCCCAGGAACTGTCCGCCGTCATCACCACCCAGGCCGTGGCAGACATGGCAGACCTGGCGGCCACCGTGCACGTGGACACCGCCGTGCTGGAGTACATCTCCAGGCTCTGCGAGGAGACCCGCAGTGCCCCTGAAACCCGGCTGGGCGTCTCGGTGCGCGGTGCCCTGGCCATGGTCCGGGCGGCCAAGGTCTGGGCAGCCGGGCAGGGCCGCAACTTCGTCCTCCCGGACGACATCAAGGAACTGGCTCCCGTGGTGTGGACCCACCGCTTTGTCATGGACCCCGAAGCGGAGTTCTCCGGAGCAACCGCCGAGGCAGTGCTGACGCGGATCCTGGCGGACATCGCGGCTCCCCAGCAGCGCACCAACGCCTGACGCCCCGGCCAGGACCCCACCACTTCCACGCAACAACGAAGGCACACATATGTCCAGCGGCACCCCGTTGACCCGGCTCACGGAGCGTCTGAAACAACCCTTCGCCAGGAACGGCAGTCCCGGCGCCCTGCACCCCTCAGCCGTCTGGGCCGAGGCAAGGAACACCGCAGCCATGGCATCGGCCCCCGCCTGGCGTGCCGTCCGTCGAGCCTGGCTGACGTACGCCTGGCCCGTGCTGTCAGTGGTCAGCGTCCTGGGCTGGTCAGTCCTCGCTGCCGCCATCCTGCTCTGGGCAACAGGGCAGGCGTTTGGCTGGCAGGAGGCGAAGGCCGCGGCCATCGCCGCGTTCGTCATGTTCGTGATCGCGGTGGGGTTCGTCCTGGGCCGGTCGTCCTATGGCGTGGTCCTTGACCTGGCCCGGACCCGCGTGGCGGTGGGGGACAGCGCCGTTGGCAGCATCGCGGTGTCCAACACCTCTGCCCGGCCGCTGTTGCCCGCCGCCCTGGAATTGCCGGTGGGCAGCGCCACCGCCGTGTTCCACCTGCCGCGGATGAAGCCGCAGCAGGTCCACGAGGACCTCTTCACCATTCCCACCGCGCGCCGTGCCGTGATCGTCGTCGGCCCCGTCAGGTCGGTCCGGGCAGACCCCCTGCACCTTTTGCGCCGCCAGGTCCTGTGGACCGAACCGGAGGACCTGTTCGTCCACCCGCGCACAGTGGCCCTGGCCGGTTCGGCGGCCGGATTCATCCGGGACCTCGAAGGCATGCCCACCACGGACCTCTCCAGCGCGGACGTGTCCTTCCATGCGCTGCGCGACTACGTGCCGGGGGATGACCGGCGGCACATCCACTGGAAAACAACGGCACGGACCAACAAGCTCATGGTGCGCCAGTTCGAGGAAACCCGCCGCGCCCACCTGGCCATTTCGCTGTCCATCAACACTGACGAGTACGCCTCGGAAACCGAGTTCGAGATGGCCGTCTCCGCCGCCGCCTCCATCGGCAGGCAGGCCATCCGCGAGCAGCGTGAGCTGGACGTCCTCACCCAGAAAGGCCCGCTGCGCTGCGAAACCGGGCGGAACCTGCTGGACGACATGACAAGGATCATCGGCGCGCCCATGCGCCGGACCGCCGTCGACCTTGCCAGGACCCTGGCCGACACTGTTCCCAACGCCTCCGTGGTGTTTTTTGTGGTGGGCAGCCACGTGACCGCCACGCAGCTGCGTTCCGCCGCCGCTTCCGTGCCTCCGGGCGTCCGCAGCCTCGCCGTCCGGGTCGAGGCCGGCGCCTCTCCCACGCGGGCGAACATCGCAGACCTCACAGTGCTGACGCTCGGAGACCTGACTGACCTGGCCATTGTGCTGAGAAAGGCCGCAGCATGACCTCCACGGAAGGCCTGCGCCCGCGCAGCACGCGCCCCCGCGCCAACCAAACCCGCACCGCACAGCCGCGCACCATCCGCACCGCACCCCGGGACCAGGCAGACTCCGCCTTTGCCAACGGGCAGCCGTTCTGGCACTTTGTGCTCGACGCCGGCGCACTGACGGTGCTGCTGGGGCTGGGCCTGCTCGGGTTCGGGCTCAGTTTCGGCGGCGACCCCTACTACCTGCTGTCCGGCTTCGGCGGAATCTTCCTGGGGCTGGCCCTGGGCGCCTTGAACGCACACCTGCGCCTCGGGCTGCTCATCACCACGGCACTGGCCCTGGGCGCCTACCTGGTCTTCGGTACCCTGCTGGCGGTTCCGGATTCCGCCATCGCCGGCTTCGTCCCCACCCTGGACTCGCTCCGCATCCTCCTGCTGGGGATCGTGTTCGCCTGGAAGGACATGCTGACGGTCGGCGTCCCCGTGGGCACCGCGGGCGGTGTGCTGATCGTTCCGTTCCTGAGCTCCATGATCACCGCGCTGGTGGCCGCCATCCTGACCTGGCGGCTTCGTAGCCCCTACTTCCCGCTCCTGCCGGTGCTGGTCCTGTTCGTCACCGGCATCGCCTTCAGCACCAACGCCGCCTTCCTTACCGTGGAACGCGGCATTGGCCTTACCGTGCTGGGGATCGGCTGGGCCACCTTCCGCAGGGACGCGCTCCGGAAGAACTCCACCCGGAAGGTTTCCGTCAACAACCCGCAGACAGATACCGCCACTGCGCAGCGCGCCAGGCTCCGCCGGCTGGGAATGGCCGCCGGCGTCATCGCCGTCAGCGTGGCCGTCACCGCGCTCGCCGCACCCCTGGTCACGGCGGGCAACGACCGGAAGGTCCTCCGGAACGTCGTGGTCCCGCCGTTCGATCCCAAGGACTACATCACACCCCTCGCCAGCTTCCGGACCTTCGTCAAGGACAAGAAGGACGACACCCTGTTCGTGGTCCAGGGCCTGCCCCGCGACGGCCGCGTCCGGCTGGGTGCCCTGGATTCCTTCAACGGCACCAACTACACGATGGACCCCAACGGCTCCGGCAACTTCAGCAAGGTGGGAGACACCGAATCGATCAACACCCTGGCCGATACCTCCGGCGTTGTTCCCACCAACGACTACGCCATCAACATCACCGTTGAGGACTACCAGGGCTTCTTTGTCCCCGGCGGCCGCAAGACCACCGGGCTGAGCTTCGACGACACCGCTTCTGCCGCGGCATCCGGCCTCTACTTCAACTCCGGCACCGACACCGCCGTCACCACCAACGGATTGTCCCGCGGCGACTCCTACCGGGTGCAGGTCTCGGACCCCGTCAAGCTGGAACACGGGCAGCTGGCGCAGTACGACTTCGCGAAGCTGTCCCTTCCCGACGCCGTGGAAGTGCCGCCGGTGGTGGGATCACAGGCCAACGACCTCTCCTCCGACGCGCCCACGCCCATCGACAGGGTCCGCCAGCTTGAGGCCCATTTCCAGAAGACCGGGGCCTTCAGCAACGGGCTGGTCAGCGAGGGCCAGCTGCCCAGCGTCTCCGGCCACGGATCCGCCCGGATCAGGAACCTCCTCACGGCCAAGCAGATGCTCGGCGACGACGAGCAGTACGCCGTGGCCATGTCCCTGATGCTGCGCCACCTCGGCATCCCGTCCCGCGTGGTGATGGGCTTCTACCCTGAGCCCACCAGCCCCGAGAACGGTGCGGGCGAGGTCAGGATCACCGGCAAGAACGTCCACGCATGGGTTGAAGTGGCGTTCGAACGGGTGGGCTGGGTGAGCTTCGATCCCACGCCGCCCAAGGACAACATCCCCATCCCGCCGGACCCGGAAAACAAGTCCAAGCCCAAACCGCAGGTGCTGCAGCCGCCGCCCCCGCCGCAGGAGCCGGCGGACCTCCCCCCGGACTCGTCACCCGACGCGCTGGATGCGGATGAGAAGAAGAACAACCCCTGGCTCTTCTGGGGCGCCCTGCTGGGCGCCCTGGGAATCGCCCTGATCCCGCTGGCCGTCCTTGCGCTGCCGCTGCTGCTGATTGCCCTGCTGAAATCCCGGCGGCGGAAGTCGCGGTTCAGCGAAGGCCACCCTGCGCAGCGGGTGGGAGGCGGCTGGAGCGAGGTGGTCAGCCTGGCCACCGACATGGGTGCCGCCGTTGACTCCCGGGCCACCCGCCGCGAAAGCGCTGCGGTCCTTGCCGAAGCGTTCCCCGCCGCGGGCAGCACCACCACACTGCTGGCAAGGCGCGCGGACGCGTCCATCTTCGGCGCGGGCCAGCCAAGTGAGGACGAGGTGCGCGAGTACTGGACCATCGTGGACAGCTCCCTGCAAGAGATGACCTCGACGGCCGGCTTCTGGCGCCGGCAGCAGGCGAGGTTCTCGCCGCGGTCGCTCATGGCCGATGCGCGCAACGCCCTGGCCCTGCGGGGCCCGCTGGCACTTCCGTCCCTCAAGGCACTCAACCCGGCGTCCCGCCGTCGTACGGGACCGGCGGCCACAGGTCCGGGTGGGACGGCGCCGCGGGGGAATGAGCCGCAGGGGAATACTGCGGAAGGGACTGCGGAGCAGGACCGCACGACGCCGGAACCTCCCCAGCAGGGACCCGCGGCACCGTGACGGCGGACCTTCAGGCCTGCCCCCGCTGCCGGCAGTCCATCCGCGCGGGGGCGGCTTTCTGCACGTCCTGCGGGGCGCCCCTGCCCAACCGGGCGGCGCGCAGCACCCGCACCCTGCTGCCCGGCGGAGCCCCGGGCAGCGAACAGTTGCCCGGGGCTCCGGCTGCCCACGGAACGGGTATTCCCGGTACTATCCCGGTAGTACAAAGATCCCCGGCTGCCCAGGCCGCGGATCCACTCAACGCAGGCACCGGGCGGGGGAGCGCCGGCGGTTCCACCGCGCAGTCGGGGGCCGTCCCAGGGGGAGGAACGGGTATGGGAGTGAACCTTCAGCTTGCCCCGGCTACGGCCGGCAAGCGGCTTGGCGCTGCCGTCATTGACTGGCTGCCTCCGCTGGCCGTCCTGGTGGTGACGTTCGCCATCGGCTTTGCCGGGATCACGCGTAGCCGCAGCGGCCAGTTCATCACCTATGACACGGCGTCGCTGGTGCTGTCCGGCGGCATCGGCCTGGCGCTGACGGCTGTGTACCTTTTTACTGTCATGGGGATCGAAGCCAGGACGGGCAAGACCCCCGGGAACCTGCTCATGGGCATCCGCAGCGCGGACAACGACGGCTATGCGCCGGGCGCCGGTACTGTGTTCCTCCGGGGACTTATCACCGGTGCCGGGATCATCCTGGCACTGCTGGCGGCCATCCTGGTGGTGGTCTTCCGGTGGTTTGAGCCCGCCCTGTTCATCCTTGCGCCGCTGGTGTTTGCGGGCGCTGCCTGGGCCGTGCTGGTGGTGGTCTCCAACCACTGGGACAAGAACAGCGGCCTGCGCGGCTGGCACGACAAAGCAGCCAAGGCCCTGGTTTTCGATGTGAAGGCAGGCCGGAACCCCATCACCACCGGCGGCATCCAGGGCCCTTACAGCTTCGCGCCGCTGGACCTTCCCCCGGTCCAGCAGGTGCTCTCCCCGGTGGCAGGCCCCCCGGCAGCCCCGGCGCAGCCCGGCCCCGTGGCGGCGTCCGCGCCTGCCCCGACGCCGTCCGCCCCGACGCCGCCGTCGCAGACCACGCCCTACGCCGCGCCGGCGTCCTTCGCGCCGCCGGCTGGCCAACCTGTTTCCGGCGGCGTTTCTATGCCTGCTGCCCCGTCCCTTCCTGTCCAGGGCGGGCAGGGCACGCAGCACCACGTGGACGACGACGTCGAACGCACCCAGGTGCGGCCGGGCGCAGGCGGTCCGGCGCCCGTCGCTGTGCTGCGGATCCGGCTGGACGACGGCCGCGACTTCCAGCTGGACCGGAGCGTCCTGGTGGGCCGCAACCCCGTGGGCCAGGCGGGCGAACAGCATGCCCAGCTCCTCGCCGTCGACGATCCCGGCCGCTCCATCTCCAAGACGCACCTCCACCTGCTGACCGATGGCGCGGGGATCTGGGTGACGGACCGGAACTCCACGAACGGCAGCGCCGTGACCACCCCCAACGGCGCCAGGACGCCGCTCGCGCCGGGGGTCCCCACTTTTGTTATCCCGGGATCCAGTGTCCACTTCGGAGACCGGACCTTTTACCTAGGACAGGCATGAACCAACAGCCCGCCAGCGTTCCCTCCACCTTCCAGCCGGGCCTCAGCCTGAGCTACGGCTACGGGACAGACCGGGGACTCCGCCGGGAGTTGAACGAGGATTCCTACATCGCCTCCGATCCTGTGTTCGCCGTGGCAGACGGGATGGGAGGCCATGAAGCAGGCGAAGTGGCGAGCGGCATGTGCGTCCGTGCCCTCGCTGCCATCCCGCAGCTCGCCACAGGTGAACGGACCGTCACCGCAGCCGTCTTGCAGCAGTACCTGGTCCAGGCGGACACCTCCATCCGCGAGGCCACCGGGGCGCGGGCCGGAACCACCCTGGCCGGTGCCGTGGTGGTGGAACAGATGGGCATGCCCTACTGGCTGGTCATGAACATCGGCGATTCCCGCACGTACCGCCTTAGCCAGGGACGGTTTGTCCAGATCAGCGTGGACCACTCCGAGGTGCAGGAACTCGTGGACGCGGGGGAGATCACCGCGGCACAGGCCACCGTCCACCCGCGCCGCCACGTGGTGACCCGCGCGCTTGGCACGGGAGACGAGACCGAGGCCGACTACTGGCTGCTTCCCGTGGAGGAAGGCGACCGGGTCCTGGTCTGCTCGGACGGCCTCACCGGCGAGCTGACGGACGAGCACATCCTCCGCATCCTCAGCACGGTGGGTGACCCCCAGGAAGCCGCCGATGCCCTGATCCAGGCCGCGCTCCGGAGCGGGGGGAGCGACAACATCACGGTGATCGTGGTGGATGCCAGGAATGTCCTGAACGACGCCGGTGCCGCCACCACCGCACCTCGGCGCGACCCTGATGTGGTGGATGAAGACACGCTGCCACGGTTGCAGGCGGCACAGAAGGCCCAGGCCGAACAGGGACAGAAGGCAGAGGCGGCGCAGGCTGCGCCCCAAACCGGCAGCCAAGCAGCCGCGCACCAGGACGGGGAGCCTTCCGATGACCGGCACTAGCTACGTTCCGGGCACCTGGCTGGGAATCGTCCGTGGGAGCACGGCCGTCATCCTGGGCCCGGATTCTCCGCCGGCACTGGCTGGTGCGGTGTGGGACCTGCTGGGCACCGGTCCCGAAGTCCACGAAGTACTCCACGCGGTGACCAGCAGCTCGGGAGGATCGCTGGCGCAGATACCGTCCTTCGGCATCCTCGAGGCCACCGGTCCCTTGCGGGTCTTCCTCCGCGGCGACCTCGACCTCGCGGTGGAGCTGCCCGACGGGCGCGTGGAGCTCGACGGCCGGGACGTCACCACCTGGAACGAGCGCCGGTTCGCCCTGCCGGGCGCATGCCGGCTGGCCATTCCGGCTGCCGGCTCGGCAGGGCAGCAGGAACTGCCGCTGGGGGAGGGTGTTGTCCTGCTGCAGTCCCTGGCGTTCGTGCTGGCCCCGCGCCAGCCGGAACTTGGACCTTCCGGAGCCGCTCCGGCCTCGGTTGTGGTGGACTCCGCGGGCATCGCTGACGTCCGGGACGCCGCGCCCGATGCTGATGCCTCGGCAGAGATGACCATCGTCCCGGACCGCGCTGCCTCAGTGGAGACCGTCGCGCCGGAACACGGTGCCTCGGCCGAGACCGTTGTCGGCGTGCTCGACGACGACCTGCTGGCCGACAACGACCTGCTGGCCGACGACGACCTGCTGGCCGACGACGACCTGCTGGCCGACGACGGCCTGCTGGCCGACGACGGCGATCAGGAGGACCAGGACGGCGACCTGGAGCAGGAAGACGGCAACGCGCACGTTGCCGTGACAGGTTCCGGTCCGGACTCCGGCGCGGATTCCGACTCTCACGGTGCTTCAGCTGACGGCTCCGCGCCGTCAGAAATTATCTCCTCGGAGGTACGTCAGGCGGACGTCCACCCGGCAGAATCCGCTCCCGGTGAGCCGGTACTTCCCGCCGGGCGGGCAGCCCCCGCCAGCGACCACACGAGCTCCTACGACCACCTCTGGGAGAGGACCGTTGTGCGGAGCATCGAGGACGCGGCAGTACGGGACGACGGCGAGGCGGAAATCGACGGACCTCCCGACGGGGAGGAGCCGGCAGATCCCCCAGTTAACGCACAGCCTGACGGACAGGAACTCCCGACGCCGGCCCCGATGCCCGCGGCAGGGCCGCCGGCAGCCCCTGCTTCTCCGCTGCCCCTTGCTTCTCACGTGCCCGCTGCATCTCCCGCCCCTGCAGGGGGGCTCATTGACTCCGTTCCGTGGAAGAAGGGTGCGGACGCCGCCGTGCAGGGCAGCGCCCCGCAGGTACCCGCCCCGCAGGGCAGCGCCCCGCAGATCCATGTCCCGCAGGCGAATGTCCCGCAAACCGGCGCTGGGCCACGGGCGGTCGTGGCCGCGCCGGCCGCTGCCGCGCAGCAGCCCCATGCTGGCAGCGCCGCCGTCGACACTGACCACGACGGCCAGACGGTCATGAAGAGCAGCATCCCCACGTCAGCCGGACAGCCCGCCACACCGGTTGCGGAGGATCCGGCGGCCGGGCCCACCGTCCTGGCCCGGGTCTGCCGCCAGGGCCATGCCAACCCGCCCACCCGGGCGCAGTGCGCCGCGTGCGGGGCGGGGCTGCTCCCGGACGCCGTCCAGGTGCCGCGCCCCCGGCTGGGCAGGGTGCGTGTGTCCACCGGGGAACTCCTGGACCTCGACCAGTCGCTGATCATCGGACGGCAGCCGTCCGTGTCCCGGGTCCAGGGCGGCGTCATGCCCAGGCTGGTTCAGGTTCCAAGCCCCGAAGGTGACATCTCGCGGTCCCATGTGGAGGTCCGGCTGGAGGGCTGGCACGTCATGCTGTGCGACCTCAAGGCCACGAACGGTACCGTCCTGGTGCGTGAAGGCCAGTCTCCCCGCCGCCTGGCACAGAACGAGATGGCCATCCTGCTGGACGGTGACATCGCTGAGCTGGGCGACAACATCTCGCTGCGTTTTGAGGAGATTCCTTGAGTTCCAAACGGCCCGTCGCGCCGCCTCCCCGCATCCAGGGGTTCACCTATATCAGCCTGCTGGGCTCCGGCGGTTTCTCCGACGTCTACCTGTACGAACAGGACAGGCCGCGCCGCAAGGTTGCAGTCAAGGTGCTGCTCTCGGACCTGAAGACGGAGGGTGCCCGCCGCAGGTTCGAATCCGAGGCGAACCTGATGGCCCAGCTGTCCTCGCATCCGTACATCGTGACGATCTTCGAAGCGGAAGTGACCGACGACGGCCACTCGTACCTGGCGATGGAGTACTGCTCCAGGCCCAGCCTGGACGTCCGGTACCGCAGGCAGCGGTTCAGCGTGGATGAAGTCCTGGCCGTCGGCATCCAGGTGGCCTCCGCCGTCGAAACCGCCCACCGTGCCGGCATCGCCCACCGCGACATCAAGCCTGCCAACATCCTGGTCACGGACTACAACCGTCCCGCCCTTACCGACTTTGGCATCTCCGGCACGCTCGCCGGGGACGCCGACGACGACTCAGGAATGTCCATCCCCTGGTCCCCGCCCGAGCAGTTCACCGACGGCGCGGTGGACGGGGTCATGGTGGATGTGTGGGCCCTCGGTGCCACGCTCTACACCCTGCTGGCCGGCCGGTCGCCCTTTGTGATGCCCGGGGCGGACAACTCGCAGCGGGAGCTGATCAGCCGGATCAGCAACACGCCGGTGCCGCGCCTGGGCCGCGCGGACGTCCCCGAATCCCTGGAACTGGCCCTCTCCACGGCCATGGCAAAGTCGCCGCAGTCCCGATACTCCTCAGCGCACGCCTTCGCCCTGGCCCTGCAGCGCATCCAGGCGGAACTCAACCTCTCCGTCACACCCTTTGAAGTGCTGGAGGAGCCGCACCACGAGGACAGCCAGCCGGACGACGGCGTCGAGGAGACGCGGGTCCGGAGCATCGCGGCGATCGATCCGGAACGGACCGGCAGCGCCCCCACCTTTCCGGCACGCACGTGGCCCCAAGCCGGCGGCAGTCAAAGCGGTGTTGGCCACGGCGCTGGCAACCAAAGCAGTAACGGCCAGGGCCCCGCAGCGGAGGCTCCGCCGTCGCGCTTTACCCCGACGGCTTCCGCGGGCTCCCAGCCGGCACCAGCCCCTGCGCCGCAGCCGCAGGAGTGGGCGGACGCCACAGTCCTGCGCGGTTCCGGCGGCAGCGCCGGTGCAGCCCAGGACGAGGGCACGCTGCCTGAAAGCCGCCTTGGCTCAGGCGCTGACGCCGCGGACACCACCGTCCACCGGCCGGCAAGGGTGAAGGAGCCGGCTGCTGCGGCTCCGGCTCTCGACCACGGCCGGCGCAACCTCTGGCTGGCAATCTCGGGCGGCACCCTGTTGGCCCTCACTGCGGTGGTGGGCCTGGTGGTGGCCAACGCCTCGCCCGAAAAACCCGCGGCGGTAGAGACCCAGCAGGCCAGCAGGCCGCCGGCCGATGCGCTGGACAACGGAACCGTGCCGGACGTGGAAGGCCTCACCGGGACAGCGGCAGGGGACGGCAACGCCTCCTTCACCTGGGTGAACCCGCAGCCCAAAGAGGGAGACACCTACAAATGGCGGGTCTACACCATAGGTGGCGGCGGCGAATACCAGTCCATCGACCAGCCGCCGGTCAAGTTGACGGCGAATCCGTCGGGGGAGACCTGCATCCAGGTCATGATCGTGCGCTCTGACGGCGCGTTCTCCCCGATGGAGGAAAGCTCCATCGGGTGCACCGGCTCCTGAGCCGCGGACCATCCCAGCAGCATTACGACGACGAAACGCACCATATGGCCGCACGACAGGTTGTCGAACGGCAGGTTGTCCAACGAAAAGTTAGCCCGGTGAAATTTTGCCCAACGAGGAGGCACAGAAAATGGGGGATCTAGCAATAGATTTCTGTGGTGAGTGGTACGAGCCATCGGACGAGGACGTCTTCAACATCGGACGCGAAGGCGACCTTGAAGTCGATGACAACCCCTACCTGCACCGGCAGTTCCTGCAGGTGGCCCGCTACGACGGGATCTGGTGGCTCAGCAACGTGGGCAGCATGCTCTCGGCCACGGTGGCGGATGCCTCCGGCGGAATGCAGGCCTGGCTGTCACCGGGCGCCCGGATCCCGCTGGTCTTCAGCCACACGAACATTATCTTTACCGCCGGTCCCACCACCTACGAGTTCGCGGTGCACCTGAGGACCCCGTCTTTCCGGCATGAGTCACGCGAGGGCGACAGCAACGGTGACACCACCATCGGCCCGGTGGTGTTTACAGACTCCCAGAAAGCCCTCATCGTGGCGCTCGCCGAACCCATGCTCCGGCGGGAAGGAACCGGCTTCAGCGCCATTCCCTCCTCGGCCGCGGCCGCCAAGACTCTGGGCTGGGCCCTGACCCGCTTCAACCGGAAGCTGGACAACGTCTGCGACAAACTCGACCGCGTGGGGGTGGTGGGCCTGCGCGGGGGCGGCGGCAAACTAGCCACCAACCGCCGTGCCAGGCTGGTTGAGCACGCCGTGACGTCGCACCTGGTGACCCCTGAGGACCTGTACCTGCTGGAGAAGATGAGGGGCGTGGACGAAGGATGAGGATCCGCCTGACCCTTCGCCGGGATCCTGCCGAGTCCAAGGACCTGGCCGTCACAGTGGACGGCCTGGCCACCGTGGCCGATACCGCTGCCGTGCTCTGGGCCGCGGACCCGGGCCGCAAGGGCACCCCGGCCCCGGACAACCTCTCCCTGCGGATCGAGGAAGCCTTCGTGGGCGCGGGCCTGAGCGGAAACATGCTCACCCGGACCGACAACCTCCTGGAGTCCGGCCTGCGCCCCGGCTCCGTGGTGTCACTGGCACAGGTCAGCACGCAGTTCGACGTGCCCGGCGCCGGCCGCGGTCCCGCAGCGGCCACCCTCCGGGTTCTTTCCGGGCCCGACGCCGGCCGCGAGTTTTCGCTGCCCACCGGCACCAGCTACATCGGCCGGGACCGTGACGTGGACATCCGCCTCTCGGACCCCCTGACGTCCAAGCGGCACGCCCGGATCACGGTGGGCGACGGCGTGGAAATCGTGGACACCAACTCCGCCAACGGGCTCCTGATGGACGGGCTTCCGGTCACCCGGGCCACCCTTAATTCCTCGGACACGGTCACCTTGGGCGACACCACCGTGACCGTGGTGCCGCTGGGGCACAACCACGCGGCAGCCCCGACGTCGCCCCTGGTCAGCTTCAACCGTTCACCCCGGGTGGTTCCCCGCTTCGAGGAGCCAAAGCGCGTGGTCCCGTCCGGGCCCAAACGGCCCGAGGACAACCCGTTCCCCTACATCATGATGATCACCCCGCTGCTGATGGGCGCCGTGATCTTCGCCGTGACCGGCAACCCGCTCTCGGTGCTGTTCATGCTGATGATGCCGCTGTTCGTCGTGGGCCATTACGTGGACCAGAAGATGCGGACCAGGCGCCAGCAGAAGGAACAGCTCAAGCAGTTCCGCGCCTCCATGGCCGATTTCCGCCACGACCTCACCGAACTGCAGCAGGTGGAACGCGCCGTCCGCCTGCAGGAGGCACCGTCCGTCAGCGACACCGTTGACGCCATCTACAAACTGGGTCCGCTGCTGTGGACCCACCGTCCGGAACACCGCTGGTTCCTTGGCCTTCGGTTCGGCCTGGGCACCGCACCCTCGCGGGTCCTCCTTGAGGAACCGCAGAACAACGACACCGAAGTCCAGTACGCCCGGGAAATCCAGGACTGCCTGAAGCAGTTCCGCGACATTGAGGGCGTTCCCGTTGTCTCGCAGCTGCGGAGCTCCGGATCCCTGGGCATTGCCGGTGCCCGCGGCCTGGTGGATGACGTGGCCCGCGGCATGGTGCTGCAGCTCGTGGGGCTCCACTCGCCCGCGGAGGTGGTCCTCGCGGCCATCACGTCAGCCCAGTCCCGGGAACGGTGGAACTGGCTGCAGTGGCTTCCCCACGTGGGCTCGGGGCACAGCCCCCTCGCCGGCGACCACCTGGCGGCTGGCTCAGCCGGTGGGGCATCGCTCCTGGCCCGGCTCGAGGACCTCCTTGACGCCCGGGAGGCGGCGGCCAAACGCACCGGCGCCGACCTCCGGCCGGAACTGGACCCCGCCAAGCAGGAGGTGCCGGAACCGGTGCTTCCGGCCGTGCTGGTCATCGTGGAGGACGACGCCCCGGTGGACCGAGGCCGGCTCACCCGGCTCGCAGAGCGCGGCCCCGACTCCGGCGTCCACGTGATCTGGGTTGCCACCGACATCCAGTCGCTTCCCGCAGCCTGCCGCGACTTCATGGTGGTGGACGGCGACCATGGCACCACCACGGGGCAGGTCCGCCTGGGCAGGCACACGTACCCGGTCAGCTGCGAAAGCGTTGACGCGGAGCTGGCCGCCCAGCTGGCCCGGATGCTGGCGCCCGTCATGGATGTGGGCAAACCTGTGAACGACGACTCCGACCTTCCGCGGGCCGTGTCCTATGCCACCCTGATCGGCAAGGACTTCCTGGACAACCCCCAGTCCGTCGCCGAACGCTGGACGGAAAACAACTCAGTGCACGCGAGCGCCGTGGCCAACCGCAAGGACAACGGCACCCTGCGTGCCCTGGTGGGCTCCAAAGGCATAGAACCGCTGTACCTTGACCTGAAGAACGAGGGGCCGCACGCCCTGGTGGGCGGCACCACGGGCGCAGGCAAATCCGAATTCCTGCAATCCTGGGTGATGGGAATGGCCGCCGCCTACAGCCCGGACCGGGTCAGCTTCCTGTTCGTGGACTACAAGGGCGGGGCCGCCTTCGCCGACTGCATCAACCTGCCCCATACCGTGGGCCTGGTGACAGACCTTTCGCCGCACCTGGTCCGGCGGGCCCTGACCTCGCTGCGCGCCGAACTCCACTACCGGGAGCACCTGCTGAACCGGAAGAAGGCCAAGGACCTGCTGGCACTGCAGCGCGAGGCCGACCCGGACGCGCCGCCCTACCTGGTGATCGTCGTCGACGAGTTTGCCGCGCTGGCCAGCGAGGTGCCTGAATTCGTGGACGGTGTTGTGGACGTGGCAGCCCGCGGACGGTCCCTGGGGCTGCACCTCATCCTGGCCACCCAGCGCCCGGCAGGCGTCATCAAGGACAGCCTGCGCGCCAACACCAACCTGCGGGTGGCCCTGCGGATGGCTGATGAGGATGACGCCACGGACATCCTGGGCGTGCCGGACGCCGCGTACTTTGATCCCTCCATCCCCGGCCGCGGCGCCGCGAAGACGGGCCCCGGCCGGATCCAGGGCTTCCAGACCGGCTACGCGGGCGGCTGGACCACGGAGAAGCCGCAGCGGCCGCAGATCGACGTTGTCGAGATGGCCTTCGGCTCGGGGCCCAGCTGGGAAGCACCGGCACCGGAGAAACCCGAGGCAGCAGAGCCCACAGGCCCCAACGACATCGCACGGATGACCGCAACCATCGTCCGGGCCGCCGACACGCTGTCCATCCATGCCCCGCGCAAGCCCTGGCTGGACGAACTGGCCAAGACCTACGACTTTTCCAGGCTGCCCAACCCCCGCACGGACGAACAGCTCCTCCTCGGCGTTGCCGACGACCCCGCCCGCCAGTCCCAGCCCACCGTGTTCTACGAACCGGACAAGGACGGGAACATGGCCATCTACGGCACCGGCGGGTCAGGAAAGTCCGCAGCGCTGCGCGGCATCGCCATTGCCGCGGCCATCACACCGCGCGGAGGGCCGGTGCATGTCTACGGCATCGACTGCGGCTCCTCCGGGCTGAGGATGCTGGAAGAGCTTCCCCACGTGGGCGGCATCATCAACGGCGACGACGTGGAACGCGTCGGGCGCCTGCTGCGCCTGCTGAGGGACATCGCGGAGCAGCGCTCCGCCCGGTACGCGGAAGTCCGCGCCGCCACCATCGTCGAGTACCGCAAGCTGGCCAACAGGCCCGACGAAAAGCGCATCTTCGTGCTGGTGGACGGCATGTCCGCGTTCCGTGAGGCCTACGAACACAGCAGGCTGTCCGCCCTGTGGGACATCTTCCTCCAGCTGGCCACTGACGGCCGCGCCGTCGGCATCCACCTGGTGGTCACCGGTGACAGGCCGAACGCCGTGCCCGCGTCACTGCTCGCTTCCATCCAGCGCCGCCTGGTCCTGCGGCTGTCCTCCGAGGATGACTACATTTCCCTGGACGTGCCCCGGGACGTCCTCAACGCCGCCTCACCTCCCGGACGCGGACTCCTGGACGGGCTCGAAGTCCAGCTGGCAGTCCTCGGCGGGAACTCCAACCTGGCGCTGCAGGCCCGCGAGGTCCACAAGCTCAGTGAAGCCATGCAGCGCCAGGGGCTGGACGCCGCCCCTGTCATCGAGAGGCTTCCGGAACAGGTGGACCTGGAGGTCCTGCCCGCCGGCAGCCAGGGCCTTCCGGTCATTGGCGTTGACGACGAAACCCTGCAGCCCGCCGAGATCCTGGCCAGGGGACCGCTGCTCCTTGCCGGCCCCCCGGGTGCAGGCCGCACCGTCGCCCTGGTGACACTCGCCTATGCCCTGCGCCGGTCCAGCCCGGACACGGAGCTGGTCTACGTAGGATCCCGGCGCTCCGCCGTCGCGTCCCTGCCCATCTGGAACCGGTCCATCGTGGGCGCGGACGACCTCGCCGAGGTGGTGGAGGACCTGGTTGAACACTCCTCCGGGAATCCCGGGGCTCTGGGCATCTTCATCGAAGGCCTCACAGAGTTCACCGACACCCTGGCGGAATCGGGAGTGGCCCAACTGGTGACGGCATCCATCAAGGCTGACCAGTGGGTGGTGGGGGAATCCGAAACCTCCACCTGGTCCTCTGCCTGGTCCCTTGCCCAGCCGTTCAAATCCGGCCGGCGCGGGCTGCTGCTGAATCCCGGCGACATCGAAGGCGAGAGCCTGCTGAACACCTCGCTGGGCCGTGTCAGCCCGGACTTCATCCCGGGCCGCGGCTACGTGGTGGGCCGCGGCAAGGCCCGGAAAATCCAGGTGGCACTGCCCCCTGAAAACAGGGTCTGACGCATCGCGCGCGTGGAGGGCCGCAGGTCCGGTGGACTTGCGGCCCTTCGTCGAGGTATAGAAAACTACCGGGGACACCAGAAAGCCGCAGTGGGGGGACTGCGCGCATCGAAAGGTAGCGAATGTCCCCGTCCTTCCCAGCACTCCGCGCTGTCCCGGCGACGGCGTCGGCCGCCGTCCTGGCGCTCGCGGTAAGCCTGTCCGCGGCCGGGGCCGCAGCGGCGGAAACTCCGGACCCCACGGCAACCACCATCACCAGCCCCTCGTGCGGGGCAGCCTGTCCGCCGGAGCCCACCGAAACAAACCCGGCGAAGGCCGGGCGGACAAACCAAAGGGACCCGACGAGCCGCCCGGCCAGCCAGGTGGCCCTGAGCCGGCGCCCCCGGCGACGTCCCAGCCAATTGCGGCCTCCTCTCCGGCACCCCCGCCCGCCGAGTCCATCGTTCCTGCGGCACCTGCCCCCACGGAGGACTCGCCTGGCGGATCCGCCACCCCGGAAGCGACGCATACGGAACCCGGCACCACGTTTTCGGCCACTGCCTCCACCGAATCGAACTGGACCAAACCCGTCACCAGGCCGGCCAGGCCAACCCAGGCCGCGGCCGTTGCCCCCGCCGGCGGTCCGGGACCGGAAGGGCCGGACCCCCTGACCATCACGGCCGGCGTCCTGCTGGTGGGCACCGCCGGGCTGGCTTTCGCCTGGTGGGGCAGGAGCCGGTTCCGGGCACACTGACGGGCGGTGAGGCAAGATAGGTCTGTGACTACAGGACCAGGCCCCGCAGAAAAGACCGCCTCGATGTCTCCGCACCGGACTCCCGGTGCCGGAACAAGCACCGGCGGGACACCAAAGGAAGCTGAGGCCGTCCCCACCGAATCCGTCCGTGAGGAATACGAGAACCTGGTGGACCTGGTCAGGAAGTACCGGTTCGCGTATTACCAGGAAGATGCGCCGCTGGTCTCCGATGCCGAATTCGATGACCTCTTTCGGCGCCTGGAGGAGATCGAGGCGCTCCACCCCGAACTGGTGGCGAACGACTCGCCAACCCAGGAGGTGGGCGGGGAAGTCTCCGCCGCGTTCGAGCCCGTGGAGCACCTGCAGCGGATGTACAGCCTCGAGGATGTTTTTTCCCTTGACGAACTGGAGGCCTGGCTCGCCAAGGCCGAGACCGGCATCGGCAAGCTCGGCGACGGCACCCCTGCCGCGGCCTGGCTGACGGAGCTCAAGATCGACGGCCTGGCCGTCAACCTCCTGTACCGTGACGGGAAGCTGGTCCGCGCAGCCACCCGCGGGGACGGCACCACCGGTGAAGACATCACGCACAACGTCCTCACCATCAAGGAAATCCCGCAGCAGCTCCAAGGCGGGGATTTTCCGGCCGAGATGGAAATCCGCGGGGAAGTCTTTATCCCGTCCAAGGCTTTCGCCGAATTCAATGAAGCACTGATTGAAGCCGGCAAGGCGCCCCTGGCCAACCCCCGCAACGCTGCAGCCGGCTCGCTCCGCCAGAAGGACCCCGCTGAAACAGCCAAGCGCCCGCTCAAGATGTTCGTCCACGGCATCGGCGCCCGCGAAGGGCTGCAGGCGCGCAGCCAGTCCGAGACCTACGCCCTGCTGATGGAATGGGGCCTCCCTGTCAGCCCCTACTCCGAGGTGCTCAAAAGCGTCGGAGAAGTCCTGGACTTCATCAAGCGCTACGGGGACCAGCGCCACAAGCTGCTGCATGAGATCGACGGCATCGTCATCAAGGTGGACGACTTCGCCACCCAGCGGGCACTTGGCTACACCACCAGGGTCCCGCGCTGGGCGGTGGCCTACAAATATCCGCCCGAGGAAGTGCACACCAAGCTGCTCGACATCCTGGTGAACGTGGGCCGCACCGGCCGCGTGACGCCCTTCGGCATGATGGAACCGGTCAAGGTAGCAGGTTCAACCGTGGAAATGGCCACCCTGCACAACCAGGACGTGGTCAAGGCCAAGGGCGTGAAGATCGGAGACATCGTGGTCCTGCGCAAGGCGGGCGACGTGATTCCCGAGATCGTGGGCCCGGTCCTTGCCCTCCGCGACCAGCAGGACCCGCCGGTGCGGGATTTTGTGATGCCCACCGAATGCCCCTCCTGCGGTACACCGCTGGCTCCGGCCAAGGAGGGCGACGTGGACATCCGCTGCCCTAATGCGAAGTCCTGCCCGTCCCAGCTGCGCGAGCGCGTGTTCCACCTGGCCGGCCGGGGAGCCTTCGACATCGAGGCCCTCGGCTGGGAAGCCGCCATTGCGCTGACCCAGCCGGCCGAGCCGGAAGTTCCACCGCTCACCTCCGAAGCCGCGCTGTTCGACCTCACCCGCGAGGACCTGGCCGGCGTCCGCATCCGGCGGGAGAAGCGGTCCAAAGGCGTCCCGACGGGCGAATACGAGCTGGTGCCCTACTTCTACAGCAAGGGCACGGCCAAGTCACCGTCCAAGCCCACGGCCACCACGGAAAAACTCTTCAAGGAATTGGAGAAGGCCAAGGCCCAGCCGCTTTGGCGGGTGCTGGTTGCGCTGTCCATCCGGCACGTGGGCCCGCGGGCATCCCGTGCTCTGGCAACCGCCTTCAGCACCATGGACGCCATCCGCCAGGCGTCGGAGGAGGACCTGGCGCACGTCGACGGCGTAGGCCCCACCATCGCTGCGGCACTGAAGGAATGGTTCGCGGAGGACTGGCACCAGGAGATCGTGGACCGCTGGGCGGCCGCGGGGGTCCGGATGGCGGACGAACGCGACGACTCCATGCCCCGCACGCTCGAAGGACTGACGGTGGTAGTCACCGGCTCGCTGCCGAACTTCAGCCGGGATGAGGCCAAGGAAGCCATCCTGGTCCGGGGCGGCAAGGCGGCCGGTTCCGTCTCCAAGAACACCAGCTACCTGGTGGCCGGTGAAAGCGCCGGTACCAAGCTGGACAAGGCCGAGCAGCTGGGTGTCCCCGTGCTGGACGAGGACGGTTTCCGCAAGCTCCTGGCCGGCGGGCCGGCAGCACTGGAGGGCGGGGCTGAACTGGAGGTTGGGGCTGAAGTAGAGGGGCCTGAGCCTGCGGCCCCGGCAGAACACACTGACGCGGAGGTAACGGCATGACCAGTCCTACAGACCTGCTGGAGGTGGCCAAGGCTGCAGCGGCGGCGGGAGCCGCGGTGCTGGCCGGCCGCAACGCAGAGGCCCTGCAGGCCAGCAACAAGGGCGACGCCGGCGACTGGGTCACGGCGTTCGACGTCGCGGCCGAGCACGCCGTCCGGGACGTCATCACAGCGGCCCGCCCGGGGGACGCCATCACCGGCGAGGAACACGGCACCACCAGGCCGGCCGAACCCACCGGCTACCGCTGGTCCATCGACCCGCTGGACGGCACCACCAACTTCATCCGCAACATCGTCTACTACGCCACCTCCGTGGCAGTCGCCGATGCCGACGGCGCCTGGCTGGCCGGCGTCGTCAATGCCCCTGCGCTGGGCCGCGTCTACTACGCCGCACGCGGCGAGGGCGCCTGGCTGGAGGAAGCGGGGAGGGTGACCCGGCTGGAGGGTCCCGTCCCGGGCCGGAAGGGCCAGATCCTGGCCACCGGGTTCAGCTACGATCCCGGGGTCCGGGCCGAGCAGGCCGTTTTCCTGGCCGGACTGATGGACGGCTTCGCCGATGTCCGGCGCCTGGGATCCGCCGCCCTGGACCTGTGCCTCGTGGCCGACGGGACCCACGATGCGTATGGAGAGCGTGGCCTCAACGAGCACGATTTCTCGGCAGGTGCGCTCATTGCAGAGGAAGCCGGCTGCTGGGTCCGGCGGCCGCGCCTGGCCAGCCCGCTGGAGGGCGGGCCTACGGACGCCGACCGCCTGGAGGCCTGGACCTGCGCCGGCGGCCTGGAGCTTTCGGGCAAATTTCCGCTCTGATAGTTCGCTCACGAAAAGCGCAGGTTGGCCAGGTGCTACCGGCCAGTACCACTACCATTGACGGGTGCAGCCGCAGATAACAGTCCGTCCCGCCGTCGAAGCAGATTACGACGCCGTTGCCCGCATTACGCGTGATTCCTACCTCGCCGCGGGCTACTTCGAGGACGCCGACCACCCCTACATGCGCAAAGTCCAGGACGTGGCGCTGCGGGCCGGACACGCCACCATCTGGGTGGCCGAACGGGACGGCCAGGTTGTCGGTTCGGTGACACTGGCGCGGGCAGGGGAGCCGTACGCGGACATCGCCCTTGAAGACGAGCTCGAGTTCCGCATGCTGGTGGTGGACCCGGTGGTCCAGCGCAGCGGCGCGGGCAGGGTCATGGTGGACGCCATCCTGGAGTATGCCAGGCAGCTGGACGGCATCAAGGCTGTGGCCCTCACCACCGGACAGACCTGGGAAAGCGCCCATGGCCTCTACCGCAAGACGGGCTTCCGCCGGGTGCCCGAACGTGACTGGCTGGTCCCCGGAACTGACATAAAACTGCTGGTTTACCGCCTCGACGTGTAGCAGCCCTACAGTGGTGCCGAACCCCCTCCAGCACTGAAAGGCCCACCATGCGCAAAACCTTCGGCACCGGCTCCGTCTGGGAACAGACCCTCGGCTACTCACGGGCCGTCCAGGTGGACAACACCCTCTACATCTCCGCCACCGCGGCCAGCGGCGAGGACGGAATCGTCGGGGACGATTTCTACACCCAGACCCAGTACATCCTGCAGAAACTCGGCACAGTCCTCGCTGACGCCGGCTTCGGTTTCGAGGACGTCGTCCAGTCCAAGCTCTACCTCACGGACATCAGCAAGTGGGAAGACGCAGGCCGGGCCCACGGCGAGGTCTTCGGCGACATCCGCCCCACCCTGTCACTGGTGCACGTCCTGCCGTTCCTGGACCCCAAGATGCTCGTGGAGATCGAGCTCGTGGCGCAGAAGGGCAGCAACTAGGAGCACCGGCTCACGTGGCGGGGAGGCCGTAGCGGTGCTCCGGCCTCCCCGTCGTTCCGTACCGCAGCTGGATGTCCACGGCGCCGTCGTCCGCCAGGGAGGACAGGTACCGCTGCGCGGTGGCGCGCGAAACCCCCACCCGCCCGGCCACTTCGGCGGCCGAGTACTGCTCGCCGGGTACCAGGGATTCCAGCACTGCCGCCTCGGTGGCCGAGCGGGGTTTTGACGACGGCGTGACGTCGCCCGGGATCAGGGCGCGCTTGGCGCGCTCCACCGCCTCCTGGTCCAGAGCCCCGGGCTGCGCCAGCAGGCGGCGGTACCGGGCATACGAGCGCAGCTGCTGGGAGAGGGCTTCCGACGTAAAAGGCTTCAGGAGGTAGCCCAGCGCGCCGCGGCGGAAGGCCACCCGGACGGAAACGGCATCGGAGGCTGCTGTCAGCATGATGGTGTCCACGTCCAGCTGCTGGAGCAGGTCCAGTCCGGACGCGTCCGGCAGGTAGACGTCAAGCAGCACCAGGTCCGGCCTCAGGCTGTGGATGGACTGCAGCGCCAGCGACGCGGTGCCCACTGGTGCCAGCGCCATGAATCCCGCCACGGAATCCACGTAGGCGGCGTGGAGCTTGGCCACGTGGAAGTCGTCGTCCACGATCAGCACCCGAAAATCTTCAGGCATGGGTATCCTTTCCGGCTGTCCCTGTGCTTGTCCTGCCCGCCGTCCCTGCCGTGGTCCCCGGCAGGGTGGCCATGAATACTGCGCCTGGTCCGCCCGGACTGCCAGGCTCCAGGACTCTGACGTCCCCGCCGCGCCGCCGGGCCAGCTGGCGCGCCAGGGCCAGCCCAAACCCCTGGCCGCCGCTGCCGTTCCGGGCCAGCGGTCCGGACGCCGTGCTGAAGCCTTCCGCGAAGATCGCCTCCGGGTCCGTTCCCTCTGCCAGCCCGTCACCCGAGTCGGCGACGACGATGTGCAGCGTGCCGCCGTCATCGTCCGGCTCGTCCAGCACCTCCAGCTCCACCCAGCGGTCCGTGGCGGAGCCTGCCACCGCGGCGTTGACCGCGTTGTCGATCAGGTTGCCGAGCACTGTGGTGACGTCCTGGGCCTCCGCCACCTGCCCGCGGACCAGGGTCTCGGGGCCGATCCGCAGGGCCACCCCGCGCTCGTCCGCCTCGACGCCCTTCGCACCCACAAAGGCCTGCAGGTACGGGTCCTGGAGCAGCTCGGCCTGGTCCACCGGGAATTTCAGCGGCCCGGTGGCTGCCAGCCGTGCCAGGTACTCCCGGGCCTGCTGGTGCTGGCCGATGCTCATGAACCCGGCTATGGTGTGCAGCTGGTTGGCGAACTCGTGGCGCTGGGCCCGCAGCGCCGTGGATATGGTTCCGACAGCATCCAGCTGCCGGGTGAGCTGCTGGAGTTCCGTGCGGTCCCGGAGCATCACCACCCAGCCGAGGTCCTCGCGCCGGTGCAGGGCCTTGCGGGCGTTGGCCACCAGCACCCGCCCGCCGGCCACCAGCTCAACCGCGCCGGGGCTATTGGAGCCTGCACGGGTGAGGGACTTCACCTGGTCCGGCACCGGAGCATCCTCCCAGCGGCTGCCGGCCAGGTCCGGCAGTTCCAGCAGCCGTTGGGCGGCCGCGTTGAACACGGTGATCCGCCCGTCGGCGGAGACGCCAACCACGCCATCGTCCACGCCCTGGAGGACCGCCACCTGGTCGTGGACCAGCGTGCTGATCTCCTCGGGTTCCAGCCCCAGGGTGACCCGCGTCAGCCGGCGGCGCAGCAGGAACGAACCCAGCACGCCCGCCAGCAGCGCGCCGGCTGCGGTGAGGGCAACGGGGCCGATATCCCGCGCCACGCTCTGGCCCACCGTTTCCATGGAGTAGCCCACGCTGACCTCGCCCACCACGGTGGTGCTGTCCGGCGCATAGACCGGAACCTTCGCCCCGGCGGAGGGCCCCAGTGTTCCCGTGTTCCGGGTGGTGACCTCCCGGCCGGCCAGGGCCTCGGACGGGTCGGTGCTGACCTTTTCGCCCAGGCGCTCCGGGTCCGGGTGGGCAAGCCGCAGTCCGGTCTCGTCCGTGATCACCACGAACAGGGCGCCGGTCCGGGTCCGTGCCGCTTCGGCCGCTTCCATCAGCGGCCCCGCCGCGAGCTCGGCAGGCGGGGGAGTGCCGGGCTGCTGGCTGATCGCCAGCACGTCAGCCCGCACCGAGGCGTCCGAGGCCACCGTCCGCGCCAGCGTCAGGGCCTGGTTCTCAGCCTCGCTGCCAACCCTGTCGTAGGTGAGCCAGGCGTGTACAGCGGCGCTGAACAGGACCACCAGCAGCACCACGGACAACTGGAGCAGGAGGGTCTGGGTGGAGAACCGCAACGGCCGGCGGGGCACGGAACGCTGCATGATCCTCCTTGATTAGGGCGGGCAACCGTGGACACCAGCAGCCGTGAGCACAATGAGCAAAATGCTCCCAATAAGCAGTATGCCAATCAATTGAGCCAAAGGCACGGCCGTGACGGCCGCCACCCTACAGTCTGTAGCACGCGTCACACCGCTGTGCCGCTGTTCACATAGTAAGGAGCCGGCCGTGCTGGTATTACTTGGATTCGCAATGATCGCGGTATTCATGGTGCTGATCATGACGAAGAAGTTGACGCCAGTGCTGGCGTTGATCATCGTCCCCACCGTTTTTGGCCTCTTCGCCGGTGCAGGCCTTGGCATTGGCGACATGGTCATGGAGTCCATGAAGTCCATGACCTCAACCGCAGCCCTGCTGATGTTTGCCATCATCTACTTCGGCCTGATGATCGACGTCGGGCTGTTCGACCCCCTGGTCCGGTTCATCCTCCGCAAGCTCGGCAACGACCCCGCCAAGGTGGTCCTGGGAACCGCCGTCCTCGCAGCTGCCGTATCCCTCGACGGTGACGGCTCCACCACCTTCATCCTCACCACGGCGGCCATGCTGCCCATCTACCTCCGGCTGAAGATGAGCCCCGTGGTCCTCACCTGCGTGGCCGGCCTGGCCAACGGCACCATGAACATCGTGCCGTGGGGCGGCCCCACCGCCCGCGCCGCCAGCGCCCTGAACATCGACGTCAACGACGTCTTCGTCCCAATGATCCCGTCCCTCCTGGCCGGCATCGTCGTCGTCTTCGCCTTCGCCTGGCTGCTCGGCCTGCAGGAGCGCAACCGCCTCCGGGCAACCCAGCCGGAGATCTGGTCAGTGCCGTCCACGGCAGAGCCCTTTACCGCTGAGGCGTTCGACGGCGGCACGCACCCTTCCGGTGGTGCCAGTGGTTCAGGCGCCGGCCGCGGACCCAAGGCGGCCAACCCCGGCGGAGCAGCCCCCGCCGTCGGCGGCGTCTCCACGGACGGCTCATCCGTTGCCGTCCTGGAACGCACCGAGGACTTGGTGGACGAACACGACAGCGCCATGGCGGACACCGCCCTGGACCCCAACCGCAGCACCCTGCGTCCCAAGCTGCAGTGGTTCAACCTGGGCCTCACGGTCGCCGTCATGGGTATGCTCATCGCGGACCTCGTGCCCCTGCCGTACGTCTTCATGGTGGGTTCCGCCATCGCCCTGCTGGTCAATTTCCCCAAGGTCAAGGACCAGGCCGCGCAGATCGTGGCCCACGCACCGTCTGTTGTCGCCGTCGTCAGCATGGTCATGGCCGCCGCAGTCCTGACCGGCGTCCTGACCGGCACCGGCATGGTGGAAGCCATGTCAGCGTGGCTGGTGCAGATCATCCCCTCCAGCATGGGCCCGCTCATGGCCGTCATCACCGGTGTCCTGAGCATCCCCATGACGTTCTTCATGAGCAACGACGCCTTCTACTTCGGTGTGCTGCCCGTCCTGAGCGAGACGGCCGGCCACTACGGAATCAGCGCCGCCGAGATGGCCCGCGCCTCCATCACCGGCCAGCCGTTCCACATGCAGAGCCCGCTGGTTCCCGCCATCCTGCTGCTGGTTTCGCTGGCCAAGGTTGACCTGGGCGACCACCACAAGAAGGTCCTCTGGCGCAGTGCCGTGGTGTCCCTGGTCATGCTGGGAATCGGCATGCTGACCGGAGCCATCGGAATCGGTTAGTCTATAGCTGCCGTGCTGCCGCCACACGTTGGCGGAACCCGGCATCAAGGTGCCCGTCTGACGCCCGCTGGGGGATGTCAGACGGGCATCATTGTTTCCCCACTAGAATGGATCGGAAATCAATTCGAACTTTGCAGGGGAGATCCATGGCTGCGATCAACCGTGACGACGTCGCGCATCTCGCGCGGCTCGCTCACATTGAGATGAGTGACCAAGAGCTGGACAGGATGGCCGGAGAACTCGCCGTCATCGTTGATTCGGTCAAATCCGTCAGTCAGGCCGCCGGGGACGACGTCCCGGCCACCTCACACCCCATTCCGCTGAGCAACGTGTTCCGCGAAGACGTTGTGGGCCACACCTTCACCGCGGAACAGGCGCTCTCCGGCGCACCGGACTCCGACGACAACCGTTTCAAGGTCCCGGCAATCCTGGATGAGGCATAACCCATGACTGACACCAACACACTGATCCGCCTCTCAGCCTCACGGCTCGCGGAAAAGCTGGCAGCTGGCGAGGTGACCTCCGTCGAGGTCACCCAGGCCTACCTGGACCGGATCGCGGAGGTTGACGGCGGGGAACGCGGCGTCAACGCCTTCCTGCATGTCAATGCCGAAGAGGCGCTGGCCGTCGCCGCCGAGGTGGACGCCATCCGCGCCGCCGGCGGCGCCGAAGCTGAGGCGCTGCACGTCCTGGCCGGCGTCCCTATCGCCGTCAAGGACCTCATCGTCACCGTTGGCCAGCCCACCACGGCCGGCTCCAAAATCCTCGAGGGCTGGCACAGCCCGTACGACGCCACCGTGGTGGAGCGCCTGCGCGCCGCGAAGATGCCCATCCTGGGCAAGACCAACCTTGACGAGTTCGCCATGGGCTCCTCCACCGAGCACTCCGCCTTCGGCCCCACCCGCAACCCGTGGGACCTGGACCGGATCCCCGGCGGTTCCGGCGGCGGGTCCGCGGCAGCCGTCGCGGCGTTCGAGGCGCCCCTCGCGCTGGGCACGGACACCGGCGGCTCCATCCGCCAGCCCGGAGCCGTCACCGGCACGGTGGGCGTGAAGCCCACGTACGGCAGCGTGTCCCGGTACGGCGCCATCGCCATGGCGTCCTCGCTGGACCAGATCGGCCCCGTGTCCCGGACCGTCCTGGACTCCGCGCTCCTGCATCAGGTCATCGGCGGGCACGATCCCCGCGACTCCACTTCGCTCCCGGACCCGCTGGCCGATCTCGTGGCCGCAGCGAAGACAGGCAACGTTGAGGGCATGCGGATCGGCATCATCAAGGAGCTGCACGGCGAGGGCTACCAGGCGGGCGTCGAAAACCGCTTCAATGACTCCCTGGAGCTCCTCAAGGAAGCCGGCGCCGAAATCGTTGAGGTTTCCTGCCCCAACTTCCAGTACGCCCTGGGCGCCTACTACCTGATCATGCCCTCCGAGGCCTCCTCCAACCTCGCCAAGTTCGACGGCGTCCGGTACGGCCTGCGCGTCCTCCCCGAAGACGGTCCCATGACCATCGAACGCGTCATGGGTGCTACCCGTGCCGCCGGCTTCGGTGACGAGGTGAAGCGCCGCATCATCCTGGGCACCTACGCGCTGAGCGCCGGCTACTACGACGCCTACTACGGCTCGGCCCAGAAGGTCCGCACCCTGGTGCAGCGCGACTTCGATGCCGCCTTCACCGTGGCGGACGTGCTGATTTCGCCCACCGCCCCCACCACGGCCTTCCGCCTCGGCGAAAAGCTGGACGATCCGCTGGCCATGTACCTCAACGACGTCGCCACCATTCCTGCCAACCTGGCAGGTGTGCCCGGCCTGTCCCTGCCCGGCGGCCTGGCGGACGAAGACGGCCTCCCCGTGGGCATCCAGCTGCTGGCACCGGCCCGCGAGGACGCCCGCCTGTACCGCGTGGGCGCCGTGCTCGAATCGCTGCTGGAGGCCAAGTGGGGCGGACCGCTGCTGGCGCAGGCGCCCGAGCTTGCCGCCGCCGGGCCCGTCGAAACCCTTGTTGGAAGCCAGGAGGCAAAGTAATGAACACAGAGGCAATCCTGAGCTTCGAAGAAGCCATGGAGAAGTACGATCCCGTCCTGGGGTTCGAGGTCCACGTGGAACTCAACACCAAGACCAAGATGTTCTCCTCCGCGCCCAACGTCTTCGGCGACGAGCCCAACACCAACGTCAACGAGGTGGACCTCGGCATGCCCGGCGTACTGCCCGTGGTGAACAAAACCGCGGTGGAGTCCTCCATCAAGATCGGCCTGGCGCTCAACTGCAAGATCGCCGAGAGCTGCCGGTTTGCCCGGAAGAACTACTTCTACCCGGACACTCCCAAGAACTTCCAGACATCCCAGTACGACGAACCCATCGCATACGACGGCTACCTGGACATCGAACTGTCCGACGGCACCGTGTTCCGGGTGGAGATCGAGCGCGCCCACATGGAGGAGGACGCTGGAAAGCTGACCCACATGGGCGGCGCCACCGGCCGCATCCACGGCGCCGACTTCTCCCTGGTGGACTACAACCGCGCCGGCGTCCCGCTGGTGGAAATCGTCACCAAGCCCATTGAGGGGGCAGGCTCCCGGGCACCCGAGCTGGCCAAGGCCTACGTGGCTGCGGTCCGGGAGATCGTGAAGAACCTGGGTGTTTCGGACGCCAAGATGGAACGCGGCAACGTTCGCTGCGACGCGAACGTGTCGCTGCGCCCGCACGGCCGCGAAAGGTTCGGCATCCGGTCCGAAACCAAGAACGTGAACTCGCTGCGCGCCGTCGAACACGCCGTCCGCTACGAGATCCAGCGCCACGCCGCCGTCCTGGACGCCGGCAACCCGGTGGTCCAGGAAACCCGCCACTGGCATGAGGACACCCGCACCACCACGTCCGGCCGGCCCAAGTCCGACGCCGACGACTACCGCTATTTCCCGGAGCCGGACCTGGTTCCCGTGGTGGCGTCGCGTGAATGGGTTGAGGAGCTGCGTGCCACCCTGCCCGAGCCGCCGGCCGCCCGCCGGAAGCGCCTGCAGGCTGACTGGGGCTACTCGGACCTCGAGTTCCGCGATGTGGTGAACGCCGGCGTCATGGACGAGATCGAGGAGACCATTGCTGCCGGGGCCTCGGCCTCCGTGGCCCGCAAGTGGTGGATGGGCGAGATCGTGGGGCGTGCGAAGAACGCCGACGTCGATCCCGGCCAGCTCGGCGTCCAGCCCGCCACCATCGTGGAGCTCGCACGCATGGTGGAAGAGGGAAAGATCAACAACAAGATGGCCACGGAGGTCCTGGACGGCGTCCTGGCCGGCGAGGGTACCCCCGCGGACATCGTGGAGAAGCGCGGCCTGGCCGTGGTCTCCGACGACGGGCCCCTGCTTGAAGCCATCGATGCCGCGCTGGCTGCCCAGCCCGGCGTCGCGGACAAGATCCGCGGCGGCAAGGTCCAGGCCGTCGGCGCCATCGTGGGCGGAGTCATGAAGGCCACCCGCGGCCAGGCCGACGCCGCCCGTGTCCGGGAGCTGATCCTGGAGAAGCTG